>JAUYTU010000024.1 GCA_030694975.1 Erysipelotrichaceae bacterium
CGCCGATTCGGCGTGCAGGACACAGAGGTCTCATAGTAACCCCCTGCAAAGGCAACGTCTGCGCCCGACCACGGACAAACAATCCGTGGCAGGTATCGGTTGGCTACCGAGCTGTAAGCGAAGGGCAGACGGGACGAGGAAATGCGTCCGGGCAAAGGAGACTAGGTCGGTCAAGGCAGGATTCCGAATCATGGATCATCAAATGATAAGGGGGCCGCAAGGCCCCCTTTTGCTGTGCCGTCTCGGTACGGCAAGAGTCTCTGTCAGCTAGTCGTCGAAGCTGCTAGATGAGAAGGAATCGTCGAAGCTGCTACTTGAACAACTGTCATCGAAGCTACTCGATGAGAACGAGTCGTCAAAGGTGGATGAGTTGGTGAAGCTGTCGTCATGGTACGTCGGGTCAACGAGCGTACCGTGATAGATATTATCCAGCTCGTACGCATACGTCGGGTCAGTCCATCGGCTCGTATCCGACTCGTAGCCGAAGGATATGGTGCTGTCGTCCGTCGCGCTGTTTGTCGGCCAGTCGTCGTCGCTGAAGAGGAGCGAGCCCTCATGCGTCATGAGGCCGCTGCCGCAGATGACAGCAGCGGTGGCGGTGTCGTCCGGGGCCACGCGAACCGGCGCGTAAGCTAACGCGTCCGACTCCTGCCCACGCTGACGCAGGAGCACGATGGCGATGAGCAGCGCTGTGCAGATGAAGATTCCGTCCATATTTCTCCTTGTGTTTTTGTGCGTTTTGGGAAGTACAGATATAGCACAAAACGGAGAGCGAGCCCAGGGAAAAGTGATCGACTTCAGCTGTTTAATTAAAGTTACGTACGAGTTGGCTAGCCGTCCAGAACTGGGCGCAAGCGCGTAGGTACTCCGCTGACCGTCAGCGCTCACAAGCCCTGTGGAAGAGTAACTCGCGCCACAGAAGCGGGTCGGTACGCCACCCCAACAATATCTATGACCCGAGCCCCCGCCGGAGGCGCGACATCTTCGACCGTCGCCCAAAATCGAGGAGCTGCACGAGCGAGCGGCGTGGGGCAAGTCGCGGCGTAGCCGCCCCCGCATGGGGTCGCCTTGCCGCCC
>JAUYTU010000030.1 GCA_030694975.1 Erysipelotrichaceae bacterium
CTGCTCCATCAACAGTCTTGTTTTTCTTACTCAAACCTCAAGAATTTCATCCGTTCACACCTACAGCGTCATCAACGCTGTTTATTTTTGAAGTATTAAAAAGTGCACCCTGTTAAAAGGTGCACTTGTCATCAGTCTGAAAAGGTCACGCAAGTGACCTTTTACATCCAATCTTTACACACATCCACCCATAAGGTCGTCTGTGCGTATTTTTCGAGTTCTGCCGATGTAAGTTCGATTGCGGAATATGCACTTCCACAGGCCGGAAACACTGTTTCAAAGCGCTTCATAGAAATGTCCAAAGCAACGGTCAGGGGCTCTTTGAGGGCGAAGGGACAGACACCCCCCACCGGATGTCCGGTAAAACGTAGCGCTTCTTCCAAGGAGAGCATTCGTGCTTTCAAGCCAAACTGCTGTTTAAATTTGGCGTTGTCGACTTTACTGTCACCTGCTGTTACTAACAGAAGTGCAGATTCGTTGTATGCAAAGGACAACGTCTTGGCAATGCGTTTGGGTTCGGTATTCAATGCCTGCGCCGCCAACAGTACCGTTGCGCTGGAAATCTCAAACTCCAGCACTTTGTCAGTGATACCGTAGGATTCGAAATAAGATTTAACCTCTTTGATACCCATAAAACCCCCTTAAAATATTGAAGTAAGTGTAGCACTGTGGAGGAAATTTTACAATATTCTTTAACCGATACAGTTGTCTTTGATGGATAAAAATGTGTTAAAATTGATTGTAAGAGTTTAACTCTGATATTTAAATAAATGAATCGAGAAATTATGAAGAAATATCTACCGATTTTATCAGCTGCACTGGCAGCACTGCTTTATGCCTTAAGCACACCTTTTCTAAAGATGACACTCGTCGTTGTTGAACCGGTGTTTTTGGCTGGTTTACTTTACTTCGGGGCGGGCATCGGAATGTTGATTATGTGTATGTTTACTAAGGAAAGTCTGCCGTTTGCGAAAAAGCAGTATCCATATGTGATAGGTATGATTCTGTTGGATATCCTAGCACCGATTTTGCTTTTGTATGGATTGCGTTTGAGCGTAGCGGAGAATGCAGCGCTGTTGAATAATTTCGAAATCGTTGCTACATCCGTCTTTGCGTTTTTTATCTTTAAAGAGAAAATCAGTATTCGACTGAGATATGCGATCATCATCATCACCATTGCCAGTATTCTTCTGTCTGTTGAAAATCTTCAGTCAAGTTTAAGTTTCTCATTCGGATCCGTTTTAATTATATTGGCAACCATGGTGTGGGGTTTAGAAAACAATTTTACCCGCAACTTATCGGATAATTCGCCGATTAAAATTACCGCTATCAAAGGTATATTCTCGGGATTAAGTTCCATCTTACTTGCTTATTTTATTAATCAGATTATCTTTGACGTAACTTTGATTTTGCTTTCCATGTTACTCGGATTTGTCACCTACGGACTAAGCATCATGTTTTACATATTTGCACAACGCAGTTTAGGTGCGGCGAAGACCAGTTCGTTTTACGCATTGGCACCATTTCTGGGTGCCGGTATATCGATCTTGATTTTCAATGATGTTCCGCAACTCAATTTCTATGCAGCGCTGGTTTTGATGATTTTGGGAGTTGTATTAATAACGAAAGACACACTTGAAGGAGGGCAATCATGAATCAAGAAGAGAAAGCCGCGCGGACGTGGATTTGCGAAGTCGGTCGCCGCTTGTATTTGCGCAATTATGTCGCGGCCAACGATGGAAATATTTCAGTTCGATTAACGGATGGCACAATCATCGCAACCCCAACCAATGTCTCAAAGGGCTATATGAATGAAGATATGCTAGTCAAAATGAGCTTGGATGGAAGTTTGATTTCTGAAGGGTTAAGACCTTCTTCAGAAATTAAGATGCATCTGCGTGTATTTAATGAAAACGAAGAAGTGTTTGGAATTGTCCATGCGCATCCGCCGATTTCAACATCCTTTGCGATTGCGGGTATCCAATTGGATCAACCGACATCACCCGAAGCGGTGGTTAATCTCGGAGTGATACCGATAGCCCCCTATGCCACACCGGGGACCGGTGAAGTTGCTGATTCGATAGCAGCTTTTTGTAAGACACATACGGCTGTGTTGCTGGCCAATCATGGCGCGTTGACATGGGGAAGAGATTTGACGGAAGCTTACTTTCGCATGGAATCATTAGAGCATGTGGCCCATATGACGATGATCGCGAACTTTGTGATGGGTAAGGTCAATGTGTTAAGTCAGTCTCAGGTGGATCGACTCTCACGGATGCGTGAGAATATGGATTTGATTCAAGCCACGATGCCAAAGGGAGCAGAAACGGAGTCAAACTTGAGTGATTTCGGTTCAATGTCAACGTTGAAGAGTGAGGGGAAATTATGAAATTTACAACGTATTTTACGATGAATGAAGAAGAGGCCGCAATGTATGCCAGTGAGAAGTTAGGATATCTTTTTGGTGATGAGTTTCATTTAACGTGCAAGGAAATCGGCGATGGAAATCTGAACTACATTTTCAGAGTCGTAGATGAGATTTCGGGTCATTCAATCATTATCAAACAATCCGGTCCGGTCGCTCGGATATCGGATGAATTTAAACTGTCTCCCGATCGCAATCGAATTGAGTATGAAATATTAAAACTTGAAGATAAATTAGCACCCGGATTGGTACCGAAGGTATACGGCTATGACTCCATGATGAACTGTACCGTCATGGACGATTTGTCGGATCATCAGATCATGCGAAAAGCGTTGATGGAATTTAAGACTTTTCCGCGTTTTGCCCAAGACATCTCGGACTTTATGGTCAATACGTTATTATTAACGACAGATGTCGTATTAGAACATAAGGTTAAGAAGGATTTGGTTAAAAATTTCATTAATCCCGAGTTGTGCGAAATTACGGAAGATTTGGTGTATACCGAACCGTTCAGTGATTATAAGCATCGAAATGATGTTTTTGAACGTAATAAAGATTGGGTCAGCGAACATATTTACAATTCGGTTGAGTTACGGTTGGAAACAGCCAAACTCAAATTTGAGTTTATGAATCATGCGCAAGCCTTGGTGCATGGCGATTTACATACCGGTTCCATCTTTGTCAAAGAAGATTCGACCAAAGTCATCGATCCGGAGTTTGCATTTTTCGGTCCGATTGGCTATGACGTTGGAAATGTCATGGCGAACTTGATCTTTGCGTGGGTTCACAGTGATGCTCATCAGCAGGGTGAGCACAAACAATGGTTGGAAGATACTATCGTCGAAACGCTTGATCTGTTTATTGAGAAGTTCAGTCTTGCATGGGATCGCCATGTTTCGGAATTCAGCGCTAAAACACCGGGATTCAAAGAGTACTATTTAGCTACGGTCTTGCGTGATACGGCCGGTGTGACCGGTTTGGAACTTTGTCGCAGGATCATCGGATTGGCTCATGTGAAGGATATTACTTCGTTAGGTGGTAATGTTCGCGTGCGGGCAGAGCGGATCTGTCTGAGTGGAGCTATTGATTTTATTCTTAAGCGAGATAAATTTACGTGTGGTGAGGACTATTTGATTACCATGCAAGCAGCTATGTCTAAATTTGCGAGGGAAAACGATGAATGATGTACTTGATTTTGTGTCAGTTCGTTTGGATGATGATAACAGTGAACTGATCATATTGGATCAAAGCAAGTTGCCCAATGAACTGATTTATCATCACTATCATACGAAGGAAGAAATTTTCAAGGCTATCACCGGGTTGGAAGTCCGTGGGGCTCCGGCGATTGGTATCGCAGCGGCCTATGGTTTGTATCTGGATGCTAAGAAGCAAGAAGATTTAAAATCTGAAGAGTTTATGGCTAATTTTAAACGAACCAAAGACTATTTGGCATCATCACGTCCAACCGCAGTGAATTTGTTTTGGGCATTGAATCGGATGGAACGTTGTCTATTCGATCATAAGGAAAAATCAGTGGTGGAGATCATCGATTTATTGAGGATTGAATCTGAAAATATCCGAAGTGAAGATGAAGCGGTGTGCTACTCTATTGGGGAGCATGCCTTGACGTTACTAAAACCAAAAATGGGTTTGCTTACCCATTGCAACGCCGGAACACTGGCAACTGCCAAATACGGCACTGCGCTTGCGCCGATGTATTTGGGGCACAAACGGGGGTATGACTTTCGGGTATATGCGGATGAGACCCGGCCGCTTTTACAAGGTGCCCGTTTGACTGCGTGGGAATTACACGAAGCGGGCATCGATGTTACGTTGATTTGTGATAATATGGCTTCCATTGTTATGAAGAAAGGTCTAATCGATGCGGTGTTGGTCGGTTGTGATCGGGTTGCGGCCAACGGTGATACGGCCAATAAAATCGGTACTTCGGGAGTGGCTATTTTAGCAAAGCGTTACGGCATCCCGTTTTATGTGTGTGCGCCGATGTCCACCCTTGATATTTCGAGAAGTTGTGGTGATGATATTGAAATTGAATTGCGCAAAGGCGAAGAAATCACGACGACATGGTATCAGAAGCCGATGGCTCCATCGGGAGTTAAAACTTACAATCCGGCATTTGATGTCACGGATGCGGATTTGATTACGGCAATCATCACGGAGAAGGGGATTGTATATCCTCCATATGATCTGAATATAAAAAGACTGTTTGAAGGAGGTCAGTAGGTGAATCACATAGGAACTATGGAACTTTCGACGGAGCGGCTGTTATTAAGGAAAATCCGCATCGAAGATGATCGCGATATGTTTGAGCAGTGGGCGAGTGATCCACAAGTTACGAAATATTTAACGTGGGGTGCGCATCGAAGTATTGAGGATACCCGTCAAATTATTGCATTGTGGCTAAAGGATCAAGACGAACCCCATGTTTACCGTTGGGTAATTGAATTAAAGTCGATTGGAAAAGTGATTGGAACCATCGATTTGGTCAGTGTTGACACCCGGCACAGGTGCGGTGTCTTTGGCTATTGTCTTTCCGCCCAATATTGGAACCAGGGCATTGCAAGTGAAGCACTGAAAGTTATGTTGACATATTTATTTGTTGAGGCAGGTTTTCATCGCATTGAAGCATCACATCTGATTGAAAATCCGGCTTCCGGCAAGGTTATGCTTAAGTGTGGCATGAAACTGGAGGGGAATAAGCGAAAAAAGTTTTTGGGACATGACGGAGAATTCCATGATTTGCTTGTTTATGGCCTGTTAGAAGAAGAATTTTTGATTGATTGACTGCCGAAAGGCAGTTTTTTAGTGAAAAAGCATTAAATTTGTTAAAAAAGGTAAAAATATTTAATAAATTGTATGCAATACTATTGTAAACAATAAATAAGCATGATATATTGTATACAACTTAGTCACAGCAGTGACCCAGGAGGAAATTATGAAGAAGATTATTAGCCTAATCTTAGCTCTCTTCCTATTTGCAGGCATAAATGTACTCGCAGTAGAACAAGACATTGTAGAAATCGCTTCAGGTAATGAAGACTTCAGTATTTTAGTAACCGCTTTGCAAGAAGCAGAACTTGTAGAAACACTTAAAGGTACTGGACCTTTCACAGTATTTGCACCGACCGATGCAGCATTCGCAGCTTTACTTGCTGATTTGGGTGTAAGTGCTGAGTACTTATTAAGTCATCCTCAACTTTCTGAAATTCTTACGTACCATGTAGTAGCTGGTAAAGTAATGAGCACAGACTTGACCGATGGCATGACACCGGCAACCGTCAATGGCGAAACGATCACGATCGATTTGGATGGTGGCGTTAAAGTTAACAGCTCCAATGTAACAACCGCTGACATCGAAGCTTCCAACGGTGTTATCCACATTATCGACAAAGTATTAATTCCTTCCGATTTTGAACTGTATCCGACCGTTGTAGACATCGCTGTAAACAATACCGGCTTCTCAACATTGGTAGCCGCATTGACAAAAGCAAATTTAGTAAGCACATTGCAAGGTGCTGGCCCGTTCACAGTATTTGCTCCGACGGATGCCGCATTTGCCGCTCTATTAGCTGACTTAGGCGTTAGCGCTGAATACTTATTAAATCACCCTCAACTTTCTGAGATCCTTACGTACCATGTAGTTGCTGGTAAAGTATTGAGCACAGATTTAACCGATGGTATGACACCGGCAACTGTCAATGGTGAAACGATTACTGTTGATTTGGATGGTGGCGTCATGATCAATAATGCAAACGTAACTGCTGCTGACTTAGAAGCCGGCAATGGCGTTGTCCATGTAATTGACAAAGTGTTAGTACCAGCCGACTTCGTATTATACCCGACCGTTGTAGACATCGCACTCAACAACCCTAATTTCTCAATTCTAGTAGCTGCATTGCAAAAAGCCGATTTGGTTGATGCATTGTTAGGTGATGGTCCGTTTACAGTATTCGCACCGACCAACGCAGCCTTTGAAGATTTGCTTGAAGCATTAGGTATTACCGCAGAAGAATTACTGGCACAACCGGATTTAGCTAAAGTATTGCTGTTCCACGTTGTTTCCGGAAAAGTTATGAGCACAGATTTAAGTGATGGTTTAATGGCTCCGACATTGAATGGCGAATCCGTAACCTTCGATTTGGACGGCGGCGTTAAAGTTAACGGCGCAATGGTTACAGTTGCTGATCTTGAAGCTGGCAACGGGGTTATCCACGTTATCGATAAAGTACTCATTCCTGCAGATTTCACGTATGTAGCACAAGAAACAGAAGGCGGATTGCCGAATACAGCTGACAATAACGCACTTAGCTTCGCATTGATCGCTTTGATGGCTGGCTTAGGTTTGGTTGTTGTAAGTTCGAAAAAACGCTTAGCAAAACAATCGTAATTTGACAAAGGGCATCAGACGATGCCCTTTGTTTAAAAGAAAGAAGGTATATAAATGGCTATTGAAAGCGCAAAGTTTAAATTAATTAAAAAAGAAAAGGATTTTGAAGTCCGGGTGTATGATGAAATTTCTTTAGCCATGAGTAAGGAGAGCGATTTTCGCGGATACAGCGGATTCAATGAAGCCTTTGATTACATCAGCGGATCTAACGATCAAAACCGTAAGATATCGATGACAACTCCGGTCATTAACGAGTTGGATCAAGATTCGATGACGATGGCGTTTGTGATGCCTTCGGAAATACCGTTTGAAAGTCTGCCTAAACCGAAGAGTCAACGGCTTTCGATGATAAAGAAGGAGAATATGGTTTTTGCCTCCATTCGTTTTTCCGGAACGGTCTGTCCGACCCTACTAGCAAAAAAGAAAAAAGAACTCACGGAATGGATGTCTGCCAATCATTTGATCCCAGGATCAGTTGTCTGGTTGGCACGGTACAATCCACCGTTTATTCCTGGTTTTCTAAAGCATAATGAAGTGCTTATTTCGATTGAAAATAGTACGATTTTAACAGATATTTCCGATCGTATTTAACAGATAAGACTTGTAAATAAGATTTTAGCTCAGATAAAGACTCACTCCCGGACGAATAATCCTGGAGTTTTTTTTCAAAACTCGCTTTTTCATCGTCGCTTGCCAACTTTTTAAAATAACCCCAGACATGTTGCAGTGCATTGACGGCATTTCCTGTGTTCTCTTCTATAGTAAGTGCGAGTTCAATCAATCGTAAAAACTCATCTCTGGAATACCCGACTTTCACGGTTAACAACTGACGGATTTCGTTGTATAGATTAGGGCTTTTCTCAAGCACTACATATTTAAGTTTGCTCCACTCTTGTTCTATTTTTTTAATGGGGACATTTTTCTTTTGAAGATTTGCATGCACTTGATTCAATATTTCGTTATTCATATAAACTCGCTTTCGGTAAGAGATTTCTCTTTCGATTATCATAACATACATTTGAATGTTTGTAAGTCAGTAAAAACCTCAGATTGACAAGGTGTGATATAATACGTGAGTAAATGAAGAAAGTATGAGAAACCGTATGAAATTAACCTTTGAAAGCTTTGGATTAAGTGAGCAAATCCAACGTTCTATAGAACTGCTCGGATATCAACAACCAACGGAAGTGCAATCAGTCCTTATTGAATCCATGATTGAAGGAAATGACGTTGTAATTCAATCACAGACGGGAAGCGGTAAAACGGCAGCATTTGCGATTCCGATCTGCGATAATATTGATTTTGATCAAAACAAACCCCAAGCACTGATCATTGCTCCTACTCGCGAACTCGCTTTACAAATTAAGGAAGATGTTTTTCATATCGGCCGCTTCAAACGTGTTAAAGTTTCGGTACTTTTCGGTAAGTTCCCTTATGAAGTACAAGTCAAGGAGTTAAAACAAAAAACGCACATCGTCGTTGGGACTCCCGGACGTGTGCTCGATCATATTAAACGTGGTACATTGGATGTTTCTGAAATTAAGTATTTGATTATTGATGAAGCCGATGAAATGTTTAAGTTGGGCTTTCTGATCGAAATGAATCAAATTATTAAGAAATTACCCGTGAAGCGACAGACCGTTCTTCTTTCCGCAACCATTCCGGATCAGATTCAGGATTTGATAGCTTTTGCGGTTAGAAATCCGAAATTTATCAAGATTGATGAGGAGAGCAATGTTCTCGATCGTATCACTCAATATAAATTATCGGTGGTAGAACCAGCCAAGCTGCGTTTGACCCGTGAGATACTTATGACCTTACAGCCGGATAGCTGTATGATTTTCTGTAATCTTAAGGTAACCGTTGATGATGTCTATGATTATTTCAAAGATATGAAATTTCCGATTCAGCGTTTGCATGGCGGTATGGAACAAAATGACCGTACGCAGATCATCAAGGACTTTAAACAAGGCGGATTTCGGTTTTTAGTGGCAACCGATGTTGCGGCGCGGGGGTTGGATATTGATCAGGTGTCATTGATTATCAATTATGATATTCCGTTAGAAGCTGAAATCTATGTTCATCGAATCGGCCGAACAGGACGTTTTGATCAAATGGGCAAAGCGATTACGTTCTACACATCGAATCAAGGTCGTTTCTTGCGTAACATCGAGGACTTTACGGAAGTACATATGGAAAATTTGGTGTTGCCGGATAAAGAGACGTTACAAAATGCACACATTGACAGTGCCCGTCAAATTCGTGAGAAGAAGATTGTTAAAAAAGTCAAAGGTGAGCAGCTCAATGAGGGTATCACAGCTCTTCAGATTCGGGCAGGGAAGCAATCCAAGATTCGCCCGACCGATATCGTCGGTGCGATTTGTTCGATTGAAGGTGTGAGTGCACTGGATATCGGTGTAATCAATATCGGCGAGTTGTTCAGTGATGTAGAAATACTCAATGAAAAAGGGAATTTGGTTCTTGAACAATTACAACTTCTTCCGATGAAAGGGAAGATGAGAAAAGTAGTGAAAATAAAGAAATAGTGCGGGTGCACTATTTTTTAATTTTAGCTAAAAGTTTAGGAAGTTTGGGGTGACCCATAACTGAATAATAGCCGATTTTGTAGATCTGATCGAAATGACTGACATCAAGGATGTTAAATTCGCTTAAACCATGCGGTTCAATGAGGAGATTACATTTTCTTTTCATTTCTTTGCTCAATGTACTAATACTTAATTGGAAAGTGCGAACTCCGACATCGTGAAGATTTTCAATTTTCGATACCGGTCCGGTCGCCATCACATCCACAGCGATGATGATGTCACAATCTTCAAGCAAAGGCTTAATCGGCAGATTATCAAGGACACCACCGTCAACATATTTTTGACCATTGATCTCTACCGGTGAAAAAAGTACGGGAATAGAAGAGGAAGCTATTACAGCATCAATGACATTTCCGGATTTCATATATTCAACTTCACCGGAATAGAGATTAGTCAAAGCAATGTAAAGTTTTTTGTTCATTTCACTAAAATCTTTTTTCTTGATTATTTCGTTGAGGGTTTTGCGCAGATTATCCAAATTCATCAGCCCGTCAACGGGTAAAATGATTTTCGCATAGTCGATGAATTTCTTATCTTTCATAACTTTGTAAATATCATCGGTGCTCAAACCACAAGCGTAAAGAGCCGCCGCGATTGATCCGGCGCTGGTGCCGGAAACGACTTGAATATCTACACCGAGTTCTTCAAGTGCTTTTAAAGCGCCTAAGTGAGCCACCCCGCGTGAACCGCCACCGCTAAGTGCGATTCCTACGACTTTCTTTTTTTTACCAAACATGTACGTACCTCTTTAATCTCGGTGCGTCAAAGCAAACAGCATCAGATTTGCTGTGGATGGATTGCTTGCGGTTGGAATATCATACAGAACTGCGATACGCAACAACGCTTTCACATCAGGATCGTGCGGCTGTGAAGTCAGCGGATCCCAAAAGAAAATCAACATATCGATTTCTTTTTGAGCGATAGCTGCACCGACTTGCTGATCGCCGCCCAGCGGTCCGGACATGTAAGCTTTGACATTTAGACCGGTAGCTTCAGCGATGCGTTTTGAAGTCGTTCCGGTACCACACAAATGATGTAGGGCAAGTTCTTCTTTATGGGATTGTACCCACTTAACTAAATCTGGTTTGCGGTTGTCATGGGCGATGAGTGCAATCGTCATTTGTTTTTTCATATAATACCCCCGATTTCAAGTTAATTGTATCATAAAAGCCGATGTCTTTCGACACCGGCTTATCTATATCAACGAATCAAAAGATTCGTTTATGGTTGCATTGCACCAAACAATACTAACCAAGCGAGAATGGATTTAGCGGCTAAACTCAGTACGATATAGGTACGTTCGCCATACAGATAATCTTTCCATTTACCGATGCCTTTGTATTGAAGGATCATGTTAATTGGGAAGGTATTGAAAGCGACGAAGTAAGTTCCGACAATCGCCCAGACAAACCATGGGATCATATCGAAGTTTCCGGTTCCGAACATATACAGGAAGATGGCGATCCAAGGTGCTAATCCGGCAAGACTTCCCCAGATAAACGGTCCCCAATTGACTTTTTTCTTTTCAGTTCCGGCATTGATTAATTCCATATCAAGACCGAATAAATTCATCGAAGCGTTGACAATGAAGATTAAGATCAGCGATACGATATCGTAAATACCGAATAAAGTTGCGATCAGTACGATCATGATGGAGGAACTCAAAGCATATTCGAACCAGCGGAACTTATTGATGCCCAATTTAAGATCATCTTCATATTTTTTTGCGTTAAGCACGATCAATCCATGAGCGACGGCTGAGATTAACAGAAAGGATGAGACCAGAATTCCGAAGGGAAGGGCGAAAAGCTCACGGCTCACAACTTCCAGCGACATGGTTTCGAAATTGAAGGTTTGATAGAATTGAATAATGGTCGGTTGAAATTCACTTATTTTTTGGATGACGGTCGTTGCCAGAAATAACATGACCAATCCTTGGACCAGGTGGAAACCACCCATGATTAAGTTAAAGCGTTTTAATTTTGTGTAGGTATCTTTCATTTGAAAATATCTCCTTTTACAATCATAGTATACGCCTAATAAAAATATAATGCAATTAAATTGCGTAAAATATAATAATCTATTTTTATGAGTTTTTTAGTTTCCGCTTTCGGTCAAAGTTCCTGTGAAATTTGTCAATTATGATATCATTGAAATAGTCGAGGTGAGTTATGGTTAACAAGAAAATCAACATGGAACGTATCGGGTTTCAAATCGATAACAGTTATACTGAGTTGCCCAAAGAACTATATTCTGTGATAGAAACTAAAGATGTATCGAATCCATCGTTCGTTATGTTTAATGAATCATTAGCCGAATCCTTAGGACTGGATTTCTCAATGATCTCTGATTCCGAAAAAGCCGAAATATTTTGCGGAAACATTCGGCTGCCGAATTCAATTCCAATAGCACAGGCTTATGGAGGGCATCAGTTCGGTCGTTTTACATTTTTAGGCGATGGACGTGCACTGTTGTTAGGCGAACACATCACACCGGATGGTAGCCGGGTTGACATTCAGTTGAAGGGTTCAGGACCGACACCATATTCACGTGGCGGCGATGGACTTGCGGCTTTAGGACCGATGTTACGAGAATTTCTGATCAGTGAGGCGATGGCAGCATTAAACATCCCAACAACTCGCAGTCTGGCGGTTGTATTGACAAATCAAAGGGTACACAGACAAGTAGATTTGGATGGTGCGGTTTTAACACGAATCGCAAAAAGTCATATTCGCGTCGGTACTTTTCAGTATGCTTTGGCTCAGGGTGGAGTTGAAACATTGAGAGCACTGGCGGATTACACCATTCACCGACATTTTCCAAATATCAACGATGAAAACCGCTATTTAGAATTATTGAATGAAGTCATCAAGGCACAAGCGAAGTTAATTGCACAATGGCAGCTTGTCGGGTTTATTCACGGGGTCATGAATACCGATAATATGGCGATTAGTGGCGAGACTATTGATTATGGTCCGTGTGCGTGGCTAGACACCTATGAGCCGAAAACAGTGTATAGTTCGATTGACTATTCCGGTCGATATGCATTTATTAATCAACCGGCAATCGCCGCATGGAATCTGGCGAGATTTGCGGAAACATTACTTCCTCTTCTTGAGAAAGATCAGTTTTTAGCTCAGAAAATGGCACAGGATGCGGTTGAAACGTTTTTGCCATTATTTAAAGATGAGTGGTTAAGTGGTATGAGAAAGAAATTAGGACTTTTCAGTGAGGAAGTTGAGGATGAAGGATTAATTGATGAGCTTTTAAATATCATGCATAAACAAAAACTCGATTATCATCTTACGTTTGTCAATCTGACGACAAATATTGACGCGTATGAAAAAAAGTTTGAATTTGCTGAGTGGCTGATTAAGTATCGTATTCGCAGGTCAAGGCAGCGTGAATCACTCGATGAATCAATTGTATTGATGAAAAGTGTCAATCCGGCCATCGTTCCACGAAATCATCTTGTTGAGGAAGCTCTAAGCCATGCGACTGAACATGATCTGAGTAAGTTTAATCATTTGCTTGAACTGTTAAAAACTCCGTTTCAATATTCAAGTGAGCAATTGCAAGCCAATCAACCTGCATCAGCATCCTCCGTTCCGTATAAAACTTTTTGTGGAACATAATGTAAGTTTAGTGAAAATCAACAGGTGAATTATCGACATTTTCAGAAATAACCTTTGACATGAATTTGTTCATGTTATAATAAATCAAAAAGGAGTTCATATGGGAAAAATCGTGGTTGTTGGCAGTGTCAACATGGATTATACGGCGTTAGTAAAGGACTTACCGTTACCGGGTGAAACGTTGTTAGCTAAAGGCTTTCAAATGTCCGGTGGGGGAAAAGGGGCAAATCAGGCCATGGCCGCCGCTGCTTTTTCAAGTCATGTCAAGATGATCAGTATGTTGGGGGATGATTTGGCGGGTCATGCATTGTTTGATAAAATGCAGAACAAAGGGATTGATATCAGTTGTGTCAGTTTTTGTGAAACACCGACTGGAAATGCCTTAATCAATGTTGCTGATATGGGGAAAAACACGATCGTCGTCTTTCCCGGAGCCAATCATAAATTAACGGAAGATGTCATCGAAAAACATCGTGATGTGATTGTTGATGCGGATATCGTGGTCATGCAATTGGAAATTCCGATGGCTACGGTAAAGAAGGTTGCAGAAATTGCCCATAATGCCAATGTTCCAATCCTTTTAAATCCGGCACCGGCACAGAAGTTAGATGCTGAACTGTTGAGTAAAGTAACTTACATCACGCCCAATGAAACGGAATTACTACGACTCACAAACTCTTTTGAGACTCAACGCGGAGCACAGGCCTTGCGCGCACTGGGTGTTAAAAATGTTATCATCACGTTGGGTTCGAAGGGTTGTTACGTAAAGACAGATACCGAAGAATTTCGTGTGGAAAGTTTTAAAGTTGATGCCATCGATACAACGGCGGCCGGCGATTCTTTTAGCGGAGCACTTGCGGCTCAGCTGGCTGTAGGCGTTGATTTGAAAACTGCATTGAAGATTGCTAATGCAACAGGTGCGTTAACAACGACAAAGGTTGGAGCGCAGGAGGCATTACCTACCAAAGAAGAAGTAGAAGCATTACTTCTGGCGAATCCGAAATATTTGAGAGACTAAGGAATTAGGCTGTAAAGAATATTTACGTTGTGATTTCGCAAAATATGAATCGATTAACTAGAAGCGTAACTGCTTCTTTTTTAAAGGATTATCCTTAATTATTGGTGTATGTTAAAATAGTACATATGACTAAATACGATGAGTGAGGTACGTATGAATTTTCCATGGTTCTACCATATATTGATTATTACGGTTATATTAACTTTCTTGCTTTTTATTAAATTCAATAAGGAACTTGGCATGTGGGGAAGAGGTTTTTGGGTAGTGTTATTGCTTGCTGATATTTATTTGTACGTACGGATGATTTTTGCTCAATGGTTTCCTGTTTCAGGAAGTTGGGATGATCTGGTCTATGGACTATTTTTCGCATTTGCTTCATACGCTCTGTTAACCGCGATGGTAACTACAGGATTGTATATGATGTACAAACGCAAGCAAAGCAATAAAAGATAAAGCCTATGGATATCCGGTTGAGAATATGTTCGCGATTTGATACAATAAACGCATATAGTGAATGGGAGAAATATATGGATCATTTGGTTAGTGTTATTGTACCGATTTATAATGTTGAGAGGTTTTTAGAGCGCTGTTTTGAGAGCATACTTAGTCAAACGTACAAGAATTTTGAAATTATTGCGATTGATGACGGATCGAAAGATAACAGCCCGGCAATCTTAGATCAATGGGCAAAAAGAGACAGCCGTATCAAAGCGACACATCAAAAAAACGTGGGTGTTGCAGCTACGAGAAACAATGGCTTAAAATTAGCTCAAGGTGAATATGTTTTGTTTGTGGATAGTGATGATACCATTTCGCCACTGGGCATGGATCGTTTGGTCAAAAAAGCGGTTGCATCCGATTTGGATATTGCCTATGGCGCGGGATTTCGAATCAGTATCACCGGAAAAGTTGCGGTACCGACCAACAAACCTGAGAATATTCATGAGCAGGTTCTAAGTGGTCCGGAATATATGGAAAAGGCCATTCGATCAAAATCGTATAACAATGGCGTATGGAATAAGTTGTATAAGCGTTCTTTTCTTGTTGATAATGAATTATGGTTTAAAGAGGGATTGGTTTATGAAGATCTCCTTTGGTCACCTCAAGTGTTTATGAAAGCGAAAAGAGTTCAGTTTGTTGATACTGATTTTGCGAACATATTCGTACGCCATGGCGCAATCACGCAAGATCCTTACAATCTTTCAATACGTCATCATGACAGTCTGTATATTTTTGACACATTGACCGATATGTATCTGAATGCTCAGATCAGCGAAACGCAACGCATGGTCTTTTTGGACTATGTAACCAACCGAAGAATAAATCTGCTGAAAACCTATCGGTCATTTTACTCGAAAGAACAAATCGATGATAATATGAGTAAAATCAGAAAGTATACCAAGCTGTGGAGTACACGAGTCAATGCTTTTTCTCTTAAATTCCGCCCAAGATAAGGTATCTTAACCTCAAATGAATAGTTTGAGGTTTTTTATTTGTCATGTGGGATATAATATAGTTAATCGATCATAAACGATTGAATTAAGGGGGAAAAAGTGAATATTAAAATTTCCGAACAAAAACTCCACTTAATACTGCTTATCATCGGTCTTGTTGTTCTTGTGTGGTCATACATAGATCACAGACTGATGTTTGGTTGGATCTTATTAATTACGCCGATTATCATGGTTACCGCGCTGTTTATGTTAACATATAAGAAATTCACATTTACAACACTCGTATATGTGTTAGGATTTTTGTATGCCTGCCTTTTAATGGTAGGGGCCAAATACACATACACCTATGTGCCACTTTTTGATTACATAAGTGACATCTTCGGATGGTCAAGAAATTACTATGATCGTGTAGCACATTTCGCTCAGGGTTTCGTTCCTTTTTTGGTATTCAGGGAGTACCTTCTTAGAAAAGGAATTTTAAATAAAGGCAAACTCAATAACCTGGTCATCCTAGCCATGGTCTTGGGATTTTCAGCTACCTGGGAACTGTTAGAATATACAACATCCGAACTATCGGGGATGTCCCAATCGTTTGTTTTAGATATGCAAGGCGATATCTGGGATACACAACTCGATATGCTCTCGGCGCTGATTGGGGCCATAACCTCATCGATATTGTTAGGGAAGTATCATATGCAACTTATTATGAAGAAAATGAGCAATGAGTAAACATGAACAAGGAGGTCAATATGTTCGAAAAATATTTGGATATCAGCCGTGAAGTCAAAAGTGCTATAGAAAACAATCAACCGGTGGTCGCATTGGAATCAACGATTATTTCTCATGGAATGCCATATCCCAAAAACGTCGAAACAGCTCTGAAAGTTGAGCAGATCGTTCGTGATTACGGAGCAGTTCCGGCGACGATTGCAATTTTAAACGGTCGGCTGAAAGTCGGTTTAAGTGCTGATGAAATTGAAATGTTGGGAAAAACCAAAGATGTAGTCAAATCATCGCGCCGAGACATTCCGTTTATCATTGCCAAAGGACTTAATGGGGCTACGACGGTCGCTTCGACCATGATTCTTGCGGATTTAGCCGGTATCCGCATATTTGCGACCGGAGGAGTCGGTGGTGTTCATCGAGGTGCTGAAACTTCGTTTGATATTTCAGCCGATTTAATTGAACTTGCACAGACCGATGTTGCGGTTGTTTGTGCCGGTGCTAAATCAATTCTTGATATTGGCTTAACACTAGAATACCTGGAGACCCATGGTGTTGCGGTGGTTGGTTATCAAACCGATGAGCTTCCAGCGTTTTATACAAGCAAAAGCGGATTTCCGGTAGATTATCGTGTGGATGATCCTCAACAACTTGCCTTAGCTATCAAAGCTAAATGGGATTTGAATTTAAGAGGAGGTCTGCTTGTGGCGAATCCGATTCCTAAGGAGTATGAGATGGATCCGAAAGTAATTGATGAAGCGATTCAAGAAGCGATTCGACAACAGACTGCATTGGGCATCAAGGGCAAAGAAAGTACACCGTTTCTATTAGCGAAAGTCAAGGAACTGACCGGTGGAGACAGTCTGGATTCCAATATTCAATTGGTTTATAACAATGCTAAGGTGGCAGCACAGTTGGCGGTAGAATTTAGTAAACTTAAATAACAAAAGAAAAAGATGGTTGATCACGTATGTGAAGACCATCTTTTTTTGGTAAATAGTCATTAATTTATGATATGGAGAATACATAAATCGATTAACACGAACTCTGACAATCATGATTATTGAATTTTCATCGGATACAATCTATACTTGCTAGTAAAGTAGAAGAAAGTTTTCTAAAGCAATTTGAGATAGGCATTGAATCATTACTAATAACATCGTAATCTTAAAGTAGTATAAAAGGGGAAAAAGTATGAGTAAATATAAGTTTATAAAAAAAGTGGAAGAGATGATAAAAACAGAAGACATCGCAACATTACGATTGATTGGACCACTTCTCAAATATGTGCCTGGAAAATTTCAAGCGAAAGCCATGGAAAGTTCAAGCAAGGATAATCCTTATTTAGGTTTTGTTGTGGAACCGTACAGTACTTTCTTATTCTACGAACTAATTGATTTAGATTGGGCCAGAAAGTTAATTCCTGATGGTTTTGAATTAGAGAAGACGAATGTTTTTAACGATGGAGAAGCGAAATATTACATCGCTTTTGCATCTTTTAATGTAAAAACACCGGCGTTTGCGGGTACTCGATTGGAAGTCAATGTGATCGCCCGAAGTAAGAAAACAGGGCTTATCAGCTGGATCATTGTCGACTACGATACCAATACCTTAAGTCATGATTCTCTTAAAGGAGTTATCGATTACACCACAAAGCAGGCCGTTTTTACCACGGACTACGCGGGTAATATTATCGTAGATATAACCAACCCTGAGAAAAACAGGTCATTAGTTTTTGATTTGGACAGTAATGATGCTGAATATAAAATGTTGGAGAGAAATTTCTGGTTGGAGGGAAACTTATCGGTCGGATATGGCAGAGAAATATCAAGAAATTCTCCCAGTGCCTTTGCAATGAAGTTTGACCCTAGGGAAGTTGAGCAAGCGTATAGAGTAGACTTGAATAAGATAAGTTCAATAAAAAATACCTGGTATCCGGGATTGTTTAAAGATCAAGTTGATGAGGTCTTATATTTTCCCTTTGCCCAGCACTTTTTATCCGATAGCCCCGGCAGTTATAGTGAACATGATAATGTAGATGAAATGATTAAAGAATTTGAGAATTTAGACTTGGATAATATACCGCCTTATTCCGTAGAATCGTTGAGAAAAATGATTAAGATAGGTATAGTGAGCAATTCAGTCTTTATAACAATACTGCTTTTGATAATATTGGCATTATTGATAAAATAGAAAACTTAGTCGTAATAACCTGCAATCGAGCATACGTGAGAGCAGGTTTTTATTTTGAGGAAAATCATCCCATCGAAAATTGATTTTCTATGCATCGGACCGCGTTTTTTTGATCGGTCAATAAGATGTTAGCATTCGCACGGCTCTTTTAGATAATAGCATAAGTTCACATCGGTTGACCTTTCACAAGTCAGAGCATAGGATAAAGATAAGGGAGAGTGATGGAATGCGCTATTTGCTAAACAAATCAACAAATCCTTATTTTAACTTAGCGCTTGATGAATATGCTTTAAAGCATATTCATCTCGATGAAGATTTCTTCTTTTTATGGCGAAATGAACCTTCTGTTATTGTTGGTAAAAATCAAAATACCTTAGAAGAGATTAATCAGGCGTTTATTGATAAGAATAATATAAAAGTCGCTCGACGAGTATCAGGAGGCGGAGCTGTTTACCATGATTTAGGTAATTTGAACTTTACGTTTATTATGAATGTTGATGATCCAGGTGAAGTTAGTTATAAAAAATTCGTTCAACCGGTTATAGATGCACTCGCACAAATGGGTGTCAGAGCGGAAGCTTCGGGTAGAAACGATATTCTGATTAATGGTTTGAAGATTTCCGGGAATGCACAACGTATGGCCAATAAAAAGTTGATGCACCATGGAACCTTACTTTATGATGTAAATATTGAAAATTTAGTACAGGCATTGCATGTCGCTGACGATAAATATATTTCTAACGGTGTAAAATCAGTTCGCTCAAGAGTTACAAATATAAAGGAACATTTACCCGATAGTACCGACATTGTTGACTTTTGGGATTCATTGCATTTTTTTCTGTCCAACAAAGGGAAAGACAAGGAAATTGTATTGAATGAAAAAGAAATTGCGAAGATTGAATTTGAAGCGATGAACCGATTTGCAACGTGGGATTGGATCTATGGTAAATCCCCAGAATTTAACTTCGTGAATAAGAAGCGATTTAAAGGCGGAAGCCTTGAAGTTAAAGCCGATGTGAAGCATGGACATATTCAATCCATTCGTTTTATGGGCGATTACATAGGATTAAAAGATGTGGATGCGATTGAAGCAATAGTAAAGAATATCCGCTTCCATCGGACTGACATCGATCATCGGTTGAGTGAATATGATTTGGGAATATATTTTGGTGATATAAATAAAGAAGAAATTTTGTCACTAATGTTCGATTGAATATCATGAACAAAAAGCATGTGATAATCAGTTGTTTGTAAACAGAAAGGATCCGATATAAACATGACAGATAACAAGAAAGACATGAAATTTGATTTTGCCGCTCACCTACAATCCGTTGAAGAGAACTATAAGATGATTCAGATACTCGATGAAAAGGGGAAAGTTGTTAATAGTGATCTAGTACCTGATTTAAGTGATGAACAGCTTGTTCAGTTATTTAAAGATATGTTGTGGTCACGTGCTCTAAATGATCGTTGCACAATATTGGCCCGTCAGGGACGTTTAGGGTTTTTTGGACCCACCGCCGGGCAAGAAGCGAGTCAATTAGGTAGTTACCTTGCATTTGAAAAAAACGACTTTCTGCTCCCGGGATATCGTGATTTTCCTCAATTAGTAAAGCATGGCTTGCCGCTTCACAAAGCTTTCCTTTGGAGCAGAGGTCATGTTGAAGGGGGCCAATTTCCTGAAGATCTAAATGCCATTCTTCCTCAAGTCATTATTGGTGCGCAAATTACGCAGGCTGCCGGTGTGGGTCTGGGCATGAAAAAGCGAGGCATAAAACAAGTGGTGTTTACGTATACCGGGGATGGCGGTACATCTCAAGGGGATTTCTATGAAGGAATGAACTTTGCGGGAGCATTTAAAGCGCCGGTCGTTTTCTTTGTTCAAAACAACCAATATGCCATTTCTACGCATTGGCGCAAACAAACCGCCGCAAATACGTTAGCACAAAAGGCAGCTGCCGCAGGTATTCCGGGAGTATTGGTAGATGGAATGGATCCGTTGGCTGTCTATGCTGTATCAAAGGCTGCTCGTGATTGGGCACTTGCCGGAAACGGTCCGGTTTTAATTGAGACCTATACTTCCCGATTCCAACCTCACTCTCTGTCAGGGGATGATCCGAAATTATACCGCGATGAAGCCAGTTTCGTTGAATGGGAAGCCAAAGACCCTTTGACTCGTACACGTATTTACCTAACTGAAAAAGGGTTGTGGAATAAGAATGACGAAGAGGATCTTATTAAGCAATTTGACAAAGAAATTTTAGATGAAGTTAAAATTGCAGATAATGCACCAAAGCAAAAAGTTTCTCAGTTTTTGGAGTTAATGTTTGAGGAACCAACCCAAACATTGAAAGAGCAAATTGAGTATTATAAACAGAAGGAGGGGAATTGATTCATGGCTCAGTTAACAATGATTCAAGCGATTACCAATGCACTGGATAATGCCCTTGAAAAAGATGAAAATACGTTGATCTTTGGTCAGGATGTCGGTTTAACCGGTGGTGTATTTAGAGCGACCCAAGGTTTACAAGCCAAGTATGGTGAAGAACGTGTTTTTGATACGCCTTTAGCAGAATCTGGAATTGGCGGATTGGCGGTCGGTTTGGCATTTGAAAACTTCAAGCCAATACCTGAGATTCAGTTTTTTGGGTTCGTGTTTGAAACGATGGACGCCATTGCAGATCAAATGTCACGTACACGATATCGAACGGGGGGTACTCGAACGATGCCCATTACGATTCGATCACCTTTTGGCGGTGGTGTGCATGCTCCCGAATCTCATTCAGATAGTCTTGAAGGTTTGATAGCTCAACTCCCGGGTATAAAAGTCGTTATTCCAAGCAATCCATACGATGCCAAAGGATTATTATTGGCATCCATTGAGGATAACGATCCCGTGATATTTTTAGAACATATGAAATTATATCGTTCGTTCAAAGAGGAAGTCCCAGAAGAATATTACACGGTTCCCCTTGGAAAAGCTAAAGTAGTTCAAGAAGGATCCGATGTAAGTATCGTAACGTATGGTTCCATGGTTCATGAAGCCCTTAAAGTCGCAAAACAACTTCAAGAGGAGGGTATTTCCGTTGAAGTTATCGATTTAAGAACGGTATCTCCAATTGATGTTGAAACCATCGTTGTATCGGTGGAGAAGACCGGTCGATTGGTAGTCGTGCAAGAAGCACAACGTCAGGCAGGTGTTGCATCAACCATCATGGCTGAAATGGCAGAACGTAAACGTGCGATTCTGGCATTGAAAGCACCGATCGGTCGCGTGAGTGCACCGGATAGTATTTATCCTTTTATGCTAGCAGAAAATGACTGGCTACCAAGCATACAAACAATCACAGATAAAGTAAAAGAAGTATTCAACTTTGATAAGGAGGCTCAATAAATGGCGTATGAAGAAAAACCATTAATTAAAGATGGTGAGAAAGAGCTAACATCTGAAAGTTCGACCTATATTTTCCGCTTGCCAAAAGTTGGAGAGGGGATCACGGAAGGAAAACTTGTCACGTGGCTTGTGTCTGTGGGAGATGCAGTTACTGAAGATGAAGCTATTGTTGAAGTACAAAATGATAAACTATTACAAGAAGTACCTTCTCCTGTAACAGGCATTCTTTCAAAAATATTGGTTGAGGCGGGGAGTACAGCTCAAATTGAAGAAGCAATTGCTGAAATTAGGATTATGAGTCATGTTTCTTCAACAGATGAAGTAAAAGAAAATGAAAAAGATAAAGGGACGCAAGCCCGACCTTCAAAAGAAGAAAAAAATCAGTCCGTTGTCGCTGGAAGAGTATTGGCTATGCCGTCGGTACGTCAGTATGCCCGAGATAAAGGTGTTGAAATTCTGAATGTTTCCGGAAGTGGAAAGCATGATCATATAACCATCGAAGATATTGATGCATTCTTGGCTGTTCCAGCTAAAGAAGCGAAGAAAATCAATGCAGCCAAACAAACAACACAAGAAGCATATGCGATTGCGGAAACTTCCGATACGATTCGCGAAAAAATGTCTGTCACAAGACGTGCGATTTCAAAAGCGATGGTTAATTCACAACGACATGCATCCCATGTTTCAATTTTTGATGAAGTTGAAGTGTCGAAATTGATAGCTCATCGGAATCGTTTCAAAGAGGTTGCGGCTAACCAAGATATCAAATTAACTTACTTGGCCTACATGTCCAAAGCCGTGATTGCGGTATTGCGTAAATATCCGATACTTAATGCAAGTGTTGATGAAGCCAATGATGAAATCGTGTATAAGAAATATTACAACTTGGGAATAGCTGTGGATACCCAACGCGGACTCTATGTGCCTAACATTAAGAATGCGGATAGAAAAGGTATTTTCACGATTGCTAAAGAAATCGTTGATTTATCCGTTAAAGCCCATGAAGGCACGTTGGAGCCGAATGAAATGAAGGATGGGTCTACCACGATTACAAGTATCGGACCGATCGGCGGGAAGTGGTTCACACCGATTATTAACTTCCCCGAAGTTGCGATTTTCGGTATGGGTAAAATTGAGAAGAAGCCGATTGTTTTGGAAGATAATACGCTAGGAATAGGAAACATTCTGCATTTATCCATGAGTTTTGATCATCGGATTGTTGATGGAGCGATTGCTCAGAAGGCAATGAATGAATTAAAACGATACATGGAAGATCCGGAACTCCTCTTAATGGAAGGATGATGATGAAATGGTCGTAGGAAATTTTGCGAAAGAATTGGATTTAGTTGTTATTGGTTCTGGCCCGGGAGGTTATGTTGCCGCCATTCGTGCAGCACAACTGGGCAAAAAAGTAGCCATCATCGAAAGAGATGCCATCGGTGGTGTTTGTCTAAATGTTGGATGTATTCCATCGAAAGTGTTAATTCATGCAGCTCATCATTTTGTGGATATTAAATCAGAGAAATATGGAGTTGTTGCGAAAGAGGTTGTTTTTGACTTAGAAAAAACGCAAAAATGGAAAGATGAAGAAGTAATCAGCAAACTGACAAAAGGGGTTGAGTCGCTTTTAAAAAAGAACAAGGTTGAAATAATTAAAGGTTCAGCATTTTTCAATGATTCACGTCAGCTACGTGTTGTAATCGGTGATGAAGCACAATCGTATCAGTTTAAGGAAGCAATCATTGCTACCGGCAGTCGACCTTTGGAAATTGACGGTTTCCCGTTTAAAGGTCGTGTCCTTGATTCTACCGGAACTTTAAAACTGAAAATACTACCCAAACATTTTGTTGTGATTGGCGGAGGTTACATTGGTTGTCAGTTGGCGAGTGTTTTTGCTAACGTAGGATCAAAAGTAACCATTATTGAAGCTGCGGACAATCTCCTAATGGGATTCGAAGATGATATGGTGGACTTGGTTAAAAAGCAGTTTTCATTGAAAAATGTGGATGTCATAACCAAAGCCAAAGCAAAAGTTGCAGTTGAAACTGAGAATAGTGTTCAAATAACGTATATCATCGAAGGCGAGGAAAAATCAATAGAAGCCGACGTTGTAATGGTTAGTGTTGGTCGTGTACCAAACACAGATGATTTGGGATTGCAAATGGCTGGAGTCGAGGTTGATAAGCGAGGCTTTATCAAAGTTGATGAACAAGGACGCACATCCCAATCGCATATTTTTGCGATCGGAGATGTTACACTCGGTGCAGCATTAGCACACAAGGCAAGTTACGAAGCGAAAATCGCCGCAGCAGCCTTGGCTGGGCAGAATGTTAAAATTGATTATGTTGCTATGCCGGCTGTGTGTTCCGCAGATCCTGAATTAGCGATTGTGGGATTATCAAAGAAACAAGCCGAAGAAGAGGGTATCGAAGTAAATGTATCTTTGTTCCCATTTGGAGCAAGCGGCACAGCCATATCGTTCGGTGAGACTGAAGGTTTTGTTCGGATAATTACGGAAAAGCATACAGGACTTATTTTAGGTGGACAAGTTGCGGGAATTGGAGCAGGCGCGATTATTGCAGAACTAGCGCTTGCGATCGAATCAAGATTGAATGTGGAAGATATAGCTTTAACGATTCACGCGCATCCTACGATGTCTGAGGCACTTTTGGATGTAGCTGATGTTGCTCTGGGGTTGCCAATCCACATATAACCTTTATACAAACTTACTTTTTAAGTATATCCTAGCATTTCTATTATAGGTAACTAGATATAAAATAAAAAACTCTCTGAATAAGAGAGTTTTGGGCTAAAGAATGGTGCCCGAGGACGGACTCGAACCGTCACAATATCACTATTGGTGGATTTTGAGTCCACTGCGTCTACCAATTTCACCACTCGGGCATTGCTTTATTATTTTACCCAAGATTGGGATAATAGTCAATGTATAAAGTAAAAATAATAAGAAATATTCAGGGTAGCGGTATTTGTCATTGAACATCAAACATGGTGGACAAATCGCAGAATTTTGTTATAATAGAACTTGCGCTGGAGGATTGGCCGAGCGGTTTAAGGCACCATCTTGGAAAGGTGGCGAAGTGCAAGCTTCCGTGAGTTCGAATCTCATGTCCTCCGCCATTTATAAAATAACCCACTATTTAGTGGGTTTTTTAATACTCAATTTTCAAAAGTCGCCAATTGTCCGCCATTTTATTTATTTTTTGCAATATTATCCATTGCTTTAGCCATATCTTTTTGAGAGTTAGGGAAGAGGTGTCCGTATACTTCATTGAACATTCTCACGTCATGTCCCATTCTTTTGGCGGCTTGGAAGTCATTAAATCCAGCATTTGCTAGTAGAGATACACAAGAATGTCTCAAATCGTGATGACCAAATCTTTTTACTTCAGACAACTCAATCCACTCATCTAAACGTCTTGTCATCGTGCGATAACTCATTACACCAAACACCGGACAGTCTAGATCAAACTCATAACTATTCTCATAGTACTTGTACAACTCTTTTAAGTGAGATACCACAATGTCCGTCATTTCTACAATTCGAGTTGAATTTTTTGTCTTAGGAGAGGTTACTTCTCTAAATTTGAAATTATAAGTCTTTGTGATTTTAACTGATGTATTTTTTAAATCAATATCTTTGAATGTCAGAGCCATTGCTTCACCAAGTCTCAGACCGCAGTAATAGAGGACATTGTAGAGGGTTTTATAGACCGGGTTATCAACTACTTCAATAAACTGTTTGAACTCATCCGGATTGATTAAGACTTGCTCATCTTTTTTTATTTCTTCTCGTTTGACTGTTCTCATTGCTTTTGTAGGGTTTTTCTCAATCATGTCATGTTGATCTGCCCAAGAGAACATAGCTTTAAGGTACTTCTGAATTTTCGATAGTTGAGCATTTGAATAGAAGTTACCACGATAGGAGGCATCTAGAAGTGATTTCTGCCATGCAATGATATGAGCTGATGTTATCTTGCTCATTTTCATCTTAGCAAACGTAGGAGCGATATGACGATCATAGACGGATTGGATATCGTACCATGATGAATGTTTGACAGTCATTCTCTTATAGTCGATGTACTGATTAGCGAGTTCAGAAAACTCAATCGGATTCTTCGCTGACAAACTTCGCAAAAACTCTGCCTCAGCAGCTGTTGCTTTACTGCGAGAAGTCCAGTCAGGACTTTGTTGTTGCATCCGCTTACGATTACCTAAATTGTCAGTGACGTACACTGAGAACAAATAATATCCATATCTAGTTTTTCTTACTGCCATGATTTAACCTCCCATTTCAATGAATGTACTTCACTACCATTCATACTCTGATTTTCGTTTTTCTTTTGCTTTTAGATATTCTGCTCTCTTTTTACATTTTGGATCGCAATATTCTTTTCTTTGATGTTTTGGTGTAAAGGGTTTTCCACATTCATCAAGTTTGCAATACTTTACTAGAGCATAATCCGGTTTAAGTTGATTATCTCTTAATCTGGCTGCATTACTATGTTCAGGCTTGCAGTAAATTTTATCTCTGGATGTCTTACTAAAAAACGTATTGCAATAAGGACAAATTCCAATATCGTATTCTTGTGTATTTCCGAGGAATAAAACGAACTGATAATCAATTAAATCGAACAAAGACTTAAATGTATATAAAACATTTATCCCGGTAGTCGATATGCGAGGCATGATTGAAACTTTTGATTCAAAGCTATTTAACATAAGTTTTACCTCTACACCCGGTTTTCTGAATAAAGGTTTGTGAGGTAATTTCATATTTCTATTGCTTTTCAATTCCTCGCGATAGTCTAATACAAAGGTGAGCATATCATGCATTTTCAGTGAATCATAAACCAACTTATGTATATGAATTTTTAAACCATTATCTTCATGTTCATTAGATTGCATACCATCTTGGATACTATAATGTCCAAGAAAATCAGTAATCTTCTTAATTAGTATATTGAAATTCCTGTGATTTTTTAATGTTTTATAATCTATCTGACTAATGCCATCCTTTCGCATAATTTCGTTCACAACAAAACTGCCTATTGAAAGAAAATCCGCGAGTGCAGACACACCCTGATGATAAATTGTTTCTTCAAATCTCCATTCTGGATTAATTAGATCATCGTAGCCTGCCATCTTTATTAATTGATTACTAGTGCATTTTGGAACTAGAAAATCATCAGTTCCAGTAGTCTCAATCTCAAAAAAATCTGGGAAAATAGCATTCTTTAGAACTAATTGGTTGGTCTGAATATTAAATAAAGTATTGTTCTGATATTCCATAAGTCCTCCTTGGTGCGAATAAGTGACCAAAACATAATTAACATCATCTATGCAAACTAATAATACTTGAATTATACTGTAGGTGTCAAGAGGTATAGACCTAGAAAGGAGAAAAGATGAAAAACAGTAAGCTTGAGACTCTACTTTATGTAAGAAGAATCTCTAAATTGCAACTGGCATTAAAAACTGGGATTAATCCATCATCGCTATACGATGCTATAAACGGAAAGCGAGAATTCTATCCAGGCTATAAGCGCAAAGTTGCTGAGTTCTTAGAAGTAGATGAAAACTATTTATTTAGTAATGATGAGCCAGTCTAGTAGATGAGGAAAAGAAGCTAAAACGTACAATGTACGTCTCAGGTCAAAATCGAGAGGAGTGATTTGTATCATATACTATGTAACAATTAATGACATCATGGAGAAACTGCAAACAAATAAGCACCTTGCTCAAATTATCTTTAGACAGGCAAAAGCGAAGTCACAGTCACTGTTTTCACATAGGGAAGTACCAGCAAAAGCAGTTAATCAAATCATTGGTTATAAGGCTTTCAAAGAGCCACAGATAGAAGGTGATTCGTATTGACAACAAGCGCTATTTCTGGTTAAAGCTGAAGGAAAATTTCTTTGACTCTGACGAAATGATCATACTAGAGAGTTTGCCGGATGGTTATATCTACTCAAATATTCTGCTAAAACTCTACTTACGTAGTTTGAAGAATGATGGAAAATTAATGCTTAATAGCCATATACCATTTAATTCAGCAATGTTGGCTCAAGTTACGAGACAGCATGTAGGAGTAATCGAAAAAGCAATGATAATATTCAAAGATTTAGGTTTAATTGAGATTCTTGACAATGGTGCTATATATCTTCTCCACATTCAAAATTTCATTGGACAATCCAGTACCGAAGCGGATCGAGTTCGTAAATATAGGCGAAAGATTGATACTGATCGCGAAAATGTACAAATGTTACAACAAACGTACGACAAATGTACACTAGAGATAGAGAATAAAGTAAAAGTTAAAGAAAATAAGATTTATTGTGAGGCAGACTCTAAAGAAGCAACTTCAAACATTAAGAAAGCTCATGGATCATATAAAAATATCATGTTGACTGATTCTGAGTTGGAAGATATCAAAAAAAGAGGTTCTGAGTACATGATTGAGAAGATGAGTGCTTATTTAGTTTCAAGTGGCAAAACATATAAAAATCATAAAGCAACCATTGATTTATGGTTACAGAAAGAAGGGAAAAATAGTGCAGCAAGTCAAGGATCAAATACCGGAGAACTTAATACCAAAAAATTTAGACGTTCAGAAGACAAGTATTTATAACCGGACAAGGTTGTATAACAGTAGACGTGGAATGCTTGAAGGATATGATTGCCCGAAATGTTTAAATCGTGGGACCTACATGATTGAAGAAGATGATTATGAGTTTGTAGTTGATTGTGACTGCATGCAATTTAGGACAGATAGAAGAATGATTGAAAGAAGTGGGCTAGCACTTCTTATTGAAAAGTATACTATGGACAATTTTGAGACAAACAGTGATTGGCAAAAAAAAGTAAAAGGAGTAGCTGAGCGATTTATTGAAGATTCTAAAGGTAAGTGGTTAGTAATGTTAGGGAACTCAGGTGCAGGTAAAACGATGCTGTGTACCGCAATTACAAGTGAACTAATGAAAAGGGGTTATCCAGCAAGATATGTTATATTCAGAGAACTAACGACTAGCTTAAAACCATTGATGAATACAGATGAGTATATCAAAGAAATATTTGAGTATAAGCGAGTGAATGTGTTGTATATTGACGATTTCTGGAAAAACGGGTATCAGAAAATACCGTCTGAGGCAGATGTGAGCATCGCCCTAGAAATACTCAACTATAGATACAATAACAAACTGACTACTCTGATATCTTCCGAGCATCTCATTGATTCAATTTTAGCGATAGATGAGGCTCTTGGAAGCAGAATATTTGAAATGTGTGGTGATCAGTATCTTATTCAAATTGATAAAGATTTAAATAAGAATTTCAGACTCAGGAATTATTAATAGTTTTTAAAAATTAAATATTGAAAAATGTGGCTCAATGGATCAATGGATCAATATGGAGTCAAAAGATAGATGTATTGAATTCTGTGATTAATTATCCAGGTTACAAACATTGTTTGTATCCTCAATGTTAATCAAAATATCTTGTGAAAAATGGTAAAATGGCACAACAAAATATATTGAAAATATGTAAAAAGTATCAAAGTATAAAAATGCATGAATAATATACTAAGTAAGCATAGTTTATCACACTTTCACAAGGGAATATAATGTTAGGGTTATTTCAAATTGCATACAGCGCATAAATAATACCACCCCATCGCTCAAGTGAGAGCCAGTGCGTCGCTCTTTTAGAGCCACAACATCGGAACTTGAGAGCCACCTCAAAATGCAGTAGAGTAGAGTTGCACATA
>JAUYTU010000037.1 GCA_030694975.1 Erysipelotrichaceae bacterium
TAACGATTGCTTTTCAGTATTTCAATTTCTTCATTAGTAAATGTAACTTTTGACATTTTTCTACCTCTGTTCTAAGTATAATAAAACCCCATAGCGGAGTCACGTTTTTTATTCCGTGTCTACTCTATGGGGTATAGTATAGTTTCCTGCCTTATTTTATGGGAGTTGTCATTGCCGAAATTCTGCCTAGTGTGCGATAGTCGATAACCGGAATCCGGATTGGAAAAAGCACGGTTACCAGGATGCGATGATCGTGTTGAAGTTCTAACTGATAACTGCATGTCGGACAAATCGTTTGATTGTTAAACAGTTGTGCAACCTGATCGCTGTCATGATGCTCAATCGACGATACGATGGTTTCCTGCAACAATCGGGCGTCATGCAATTGTGTCAGCACACCGATCATTCCAATGGCAATCGCGCAAAACATCATCCCAAATAACATCACCAATGCAAACTCAATGCCACCTTTCATCAGTCAGCCAAATCAACCATGCGTTGCCACTGCGTATTCAACGTGTCCGTCAATGTAACTTTAAACGTTTCTGAAAATGTAATCATGCCCAAAGCGATGACCGTAACTACTAAAACCAATCCATATTCCTCGAAAAATGCTTTCATCGTTTCACCCCCTTTCCATAAACGATGTTATCGTCACCATCATCATTACCAGAAAGACGACGGTCACACTCAATAAAGGTAAAATCCCCCACCACTGCAACAAAACCGATTGCGATTCCTGATCTTGGATTCGCTGTTGACGAAGCCATTTACCGGTCGTGGTTATCATTCGATTCAGCTGCCGAACAGAATCAGCCTGTCCAACAGCATTGTATCGATACAACAATTTCATAGCACGAGTGACCTCCATCAGTCGATAACCCGAAAGAAAATCCGTATAGGTATCGATTTGTTGAGGAGCCTGACGAATCTGATGAATCAGTTGATGAAGTTGAGCACGAATCATCAACGGTGCCATCGGTATAGATATTTCCATTGACACCGCCACCGTGTTGCTTTGTAAGAGTATCTGCAATTGCCTCAACCATATCGGAAACTCGTATCGCAGATGCTGAATCGATCCATTGAATCTCTTAACGAGATTCATGTACGGCCATCGATAAACCAGTACAACCAACACAATAAACGGAAGTTGCATGGACCAAGAAACCTTCACAAACATCAGAAATGGCAAAATCAAGGAAGCTCTCAAAGCTACTTTCAAGCGATTGAACTGAAAATAATCCAATTCGACATTACTCATCCGGCATAAATGATCTAAATCAGACTCTTTACGAATCGGTATTTTCTTAATGTTGAAATTGGCATATGCAAGTATAAGTAAAAGTACGATCGATACTCCTCTTACCGTAAACACTCCCCCTTTGCGATCCAGCGACCTTTGATTAACCGAAAGGCCATTAACGTCGTAATGTGCAGTGACATCAGAAACAACATGATCACATGATGGTATATAGCTACTTCATGAAGATCTAAGAAAGAACTTAATAAATTCTGATTGAATAAGGCAATCACGGCGGACATACCGCACATCAGCAGAATACGGTTTTTCATTTGAAGTCGGTTGCGAATAAAGAGCATTGTATCTTCGATCCAATCATCAATATCATCCTCCAACAGTTCAATGGCTTCCTTGCTTTGTTCAAAGCCAAACCGTTCTGCGGTTGCGACCCAAATTTGGCAGTTATTGACGATAAAATGCGGATATCGTTGGGTGATGATATTAAAGGCTGCACTTGTGTCCCCTGTTTGCTTTAGATGTTCGATGGCTTTCTCAACGACTTCCTTCAACGAACCTTCGACATACGCAACACTTTCACTCAGAGAAAGCAAAACCTTTTCACTGGATTTGAAATATGCAATGAAATGTTGTAAGAAAGTCGTAATTTGCTCAAACTCCAAGGCATGATATTGAAACTGTGCCTGCCATATCCAGACGATCGGTATTGAAGCCCAACAAATCGTCATCAAAACCGCTGTATTGAGCACAGGAAGATAAAATTGATCTGAAAGCCACAACAATCCCATGGATATTAACAGAAATAACAATCCTTGCTTTTTGGGCTGCCATATCAAACCATATCCGATACTCGTCTTCCTTATATTTACCCAATTTTTCGGTAAGTACCATGAAGGGTGGATTTCCTCTCTGCCAATGATCAGCATGATCACCAGAGATATTACCAATACTATGACAGCCATCATGATTCTTGTTCCAATGTCCTATATTTATATAAGCGGGCTTTCTCCATCAGTTTCAACGGCCACTGCGTAAATGGTTCTTCTGATTCATCAATCTTATATACGCTGATCATCTTAGGTACTCCTTCATCCGCACTGTAACAAACGACTTCACGGATGTATCGGCGAATACCTTGTTTGGTAATGGATGCTTCCACATGAATGCCGATGTCCAATGTGTCATAGATCATCATTAACAGAACGTCATTCGACAATTCAACACCGGGAAACATGTGCAAGATCCGTTGGGGAATAGCTTTTGCGGATGACGCATGAATCGTCGATAATAGGGACGCTCCGGTTGATACGCTTTGTAAAAGACTTACAATTTCATGACTGCGAACTTCCGATACCAACATCCAGTCCGGACGCTGTCGCAGACAGGTTTTTATCGCTACTGTATAGTCGAATCGATCACTGACCTTCAGTGAAACACTGTCCGAATGCGGGAATAAATCCCGATAACGTATTTCACAGGTATCTTCGATGGTTATGACACGTTGAGAAGGGTCAATATACTGCATCAGATATTTAAGCAACTCCGTTTTACCGGCCCCCGGTAAACCGCTGACAATGATATTGCATTTCATAACGACCCACTTTGCCAACAATGCCAACAGCCACGATGGAGCATAGCGCTGCTTTTTCAGTAATGCCGGCGTCAAACGCAAAACCGCTGGTGTTTTTCGAATCGATATAGAAATCTGCGAGCTAACACTTGCATGGATGATGCTGATGCGCAGCTGATCAGTTTCAGCTTCAACGACCGGATGAACAGCGTTAAAAGGTAAATTGACAAAGTTAGCGAATTTAAAACTTAACTGCTCAAAAAACGAAGGATCCGGAATCTGATCAATGACATACCGACCTTTCTGAAGATGATCCACCCAAAGCTGACGTCCATTGTAATTGATATCGGTTATTAAAGGGTCCTCGATTAAACTGCTTAACACGCCGAAATCAAACTCATTCATTCAATAGCCCCCAAACTGCGCTTTCGGAGTTGCGAATCGCTTCCTCAGGATGAAAATCATTGAAAACTTTGATGATTAAGTCAATGTCCCCCAAAATCTGCGCGTGAATAAAGGGCGGGATATCCACTTGCTTCATGGCCAGCAAAGCAACTGCCGGGACTTTCTGACTCTTCGGGTCATTCATATCCAAGCCATTTCGATCTTTAATAGCCAATACGCGGACAGAGCGGAAAATCACATCCGAAAGGATCGGTTTGCGCTTATCCTTACTTGTAAAAACGATATCCACATACTGGTTTGCTACAAGTGTGTTTCCGGCGGAAATTAAAAGATCGATTGCCAGACTTGCCACCCCTTGACCTTCACTCAACATCAGTTGAGGATAATCCTGTGAACTGTCAGCTTCCTCAAGATATTCATGAAAAAAGAACGACCCCGAGGATACAGAAACCGAGTACTTTACCCACTGTTCGATAATTTCTGCTTTGTCCGTAAATATATTCCCAGCTACCATCGATGAAGGTACTTTTTGCATCATGATATGTGACTCGTTGATTTTGGTTCTCGGCTTAATACCTACAGCGGCTACCGGTATTTCAACGTAATCAATCGATCGCTTCACCGCAATATCAAACAATAGAAAATTTATAGCTATTAAAACCAGAGCACCGACCATCCATCGTATATTACGTTTAATCATTACTTTCCTCCTCAATCATCGTTTCCTCACTGATTAGATCAAACATCTTCAACATTCCGCCTTTCGTTGAAACTTTGATACGAATCAAAAGCGGATCCTCATGAAAACCTAACAGATCAATCTTCAACGGTGTGTATCTGTCCGTGATCCACTGCATCTCTAAAACAAATCGATCAAACGATGCTTGCAGATCACACCGAGTTTCAAGACAATGGATCATCGTGCTTCGCAACGCACTTTTTGTGGCTTGGCGAACCTGAAAACGATCAGATTCAAATGAAATATAGAGACTGATCGAGAAAATCAGGCTCATCAGAAACATTACCAGTGCGCTGGCCATCACAATACCTTTCATAACACATCACCTGCTATCAAATACGAAAAAAAGCAACTGACTCCTGCCAATTGCATAAAAAAAAGGTTGCTATTGCAACCTAATGTTTTATTGAGGAACTGTCGGAACAGTTTTTCCATCCGGACCTGGAGTTTCTACAAGATAATTGGCAATGTCGACCCGTTGCTTAGGACTGGAAGGTTTACATGCCGAAACTTTCGTCACCTTACCTTCAACCAACGCATCTGCCAAACCAGCACAACCCGGATACCCACAGGCACCACAGTTATAACCCGGAAGCATCGCCAATACTCTGGCAACTCTTTCATCGGGTTTAACGTAAAACAGCACACCGGCAACGCCTAATAATGCTCCTAATATACCACCAACTGCTAACATCATAATCATTGCTGTTAAAATTGCTTCCATTAGTTCACTACCTCCAAGGAATGTACAGGATGTCGGCCACATGATGAAATCTGACAGCCGCCACAAGCCACTAATTCTTCTTCGCATCCCGCCGGAACCGGCGTTTTATGATTGAGATAGTATAAAGCCGCATAAGCTCCACCTAAAACAACCAAAAATATAATTCCAGGCATTTTAAACCAGCCCAGCCAGACCGCTAAACGCCAAAGCCATAATTGCGGCGACGATCATAGCGATCGCATTTCCCTTAAAGGGTTTGGGAACATCCGAAATATCCAAACGCTCGCGAATCGCCGAGAACAAATAGAGAATCAAGGTAAATCCAATCGGAACAGCGAAGGAGTAAACGACCATTTCATAGAAATCAAATCCTTGGCGGATATTTTCCAATGCGACAAACAGCACGGCACAATTGGTTGTGATCAATGGAAGGTAGATGCCCAACGCTTTATACAAAACCGGGGAGAACTTCTTTATAATCATCTCCGTAAATTGCACAAATGCCGCAATAACCAGGATAAATGTGATTAAATCCATGTATTGAAGATTGTTTGGAACTAAAACAAAGTAATATAAACCGTAAGTAAACAACGATGCACCTACGATGACAAACGTTACCGCACTGCCCATACCGATGGCAGAACTGGTATTACGGGACACACCCATAAACGGACACATACCCAAGAATCGGCTTAGAATGATGTTATTAATCAATACAGCCGTCAGAAATAATGTAAATAGTTCAGACATCTTACTTCACCTCTTTCGCTTTCTTCGCCGGACGTGTCCGTAAGTACTCAACACCCGCCGCAATCAGAGCAAAAGTTAAGAATGCGCCGGTTGGCTGAGAGAACATCGCAATGACGAAATTTTGAGGAATCAGTCGAACTTCGAAAATCATTTGTTGAGTAAACGGATTGCTGAAATTAAGCACGCCACTGGACAACACTTGACGAATTACAGAAATCAATATTAATCCCAAGGTATAACCCAAACCCATACCGATACCATCAATCGCAGAATCCAGAATCGTGTTTTTTGAAGCAAAGGCTTCGGCACGACCCAAGATGATACAGTTAACGACGATTAACGGAATAAAAACACCCAAAGCCACATAAAGTTCGGTCGCATATGCCTGAATCAGTAATTCCGCAATTTTAACCAATGTCGCAATAACCACGATGTACACCGGAATACGGATTTCATCCGGAGTAATCTTACGCATTGCCGCAATAATGACATTGGATAGCACCAATACGGCGATAACGGCCGCACCCATGCCCACCGCGTTATTTAACGAAGTAGAGATGGCCAAAACGGAACACAAACCTAAATACAAGGCAAATACAGGATTTTCTCTTATGAAGCCGGCTTTAAAATTATCTAAACGATTCATCTTTCAGCCCTCCCTAGTCATCGATTGCCGCGCGCAAAGCCTTGACCACCGATTGTGATGTATAGGTTGCACCGCTGACAGTATCGATTGAACTATCTTGATTGGTAATATCCAATCCGATGAATTGAGCCCAGAATTCTTCAGCATCAATCTTATCGCCGATTCCTTTGGTATCATTCATCTCAACAAATTTTACAGAAACGACTTTACTGGTCGATGTGTTAATCTTAATTTCATATACATTGGCCTTAGCCCCTTCATACCCTTCGACAACCTGATAGCCATTGCCCGAAGCGATGAACGTTGTAACATCCCCATCCACGGTACGGCTCACAACTGCTCCAGCGGTAGTCGTAAAGACTTTAATCGGATCACCCAACTGAATCGGTGGAATAACAACACCACCGGTACCGCCTTCAATCCCTTTTAGTTCATTGAAGTGAACTTTGGCAGCATCGATTCCTTTAACCACAGCACCCGAAGAAACGGTAGCACCCGATAAAGTAGCAATACCATCGGATGTCGTTTTCCCCACAACACCATCGATAAATTCTGGTGTGTTGACACGGGTTCCGATACCTTGAGTATCTTTCAAATCCAAAATGGACAGTCCGACGATTTTTCCATCATCCGCAAACCCGATTAAGAACGTAATCGGCGCAGCATAACCCAATACTTCAACTTTATAAGCAATTCCGACACCTTCGGCTGTGTAAGCCGCTTTAATGAGTCCGGATTCATCATCCTTCACTTCCATCGGCGCAAAACTGTTAGCGGTCGGGAAAATGATTTGTAAATTCGCTTTTTCAGCAGCGATTGCACTTTCCGCAATGATCGGTGCTGTTAAACTGTTGACAAATGCCAACGCACCGCCGGCAAGTGTACTGATAATCGCTAAGAACAAAGCGAAGTGTAATGCTTTTTTAAACATGCGATTACTCTCCCTTCCATGTTTCGATGGCGAAACGGACAGCGCGGGCAGCCGAAACCGAAGTAATCGTTGCTCCAGACACTGAATCAACGGAAATCGCTTCATCATCGATGGACAAGTCTTTAAACTGATCTAAGAATATCGCTGATTCAACCTTATCCCCAATACCTTTGGTATCTGAGAAAGTAATGAATTTGACCGAAACAATCTTATTTGCGGCTGTATCAATCTTTATTTCGAATACATTCGGTTTTGCACCTTCGTATCCGCCTTCCAAAATCGCATAACCTTTTGAAGAAACTGTATAAGTGACAACATTTCCATCAGTTACCGTGTTGGTAAGTTCAGGAGTTGCTGTGGATGTAGCCGGCGAGAAAATTCCAATCGGATCACCCAAGGTAATCACCGGAACTTCTGGTTCCGGCTCTTTCGGCACGACCGGAATCATAATGTTTGCAATAAACACAAACAAAACAATACCTGTCAGACTCAAAGTACCAATCGAAATCGCATAACTCTTCGCTTTTTTAATTTGCCAGCCATCAGTCAAACGTTCGATGGTTGGAGTAAACATGTTCATAATCAGAATTGAATATAAGACGCCCCCCGGCAGATTAGCCTGAACACGGATTAATACGGTTATGATACCGCACCCGATCGCAAAGATCATGCGTCCGGCCGCTGAAGTGGGATTGGTTACTGGGTCTGTCAACATAAACACAGCCCCAAACATTAAACCTCCAGCCAAAATATGATACATCGGATACCAGATACCTAAGCCGCGTACCAAAGCGATGACTGAAGCCAAGGCAAATACGGTGCCGATATAAAATACTGGGACACGCCAGTCGAGAACTTTACGATACCCAAGATAAATCCCAATTACCAAGATAAGCAATGCACTGGTTTCGCCCAAAGCTCCAGGATACCAGCCAAGCAACAGACCTTGCAACCCACCAAACTGAGCCAGTAATTCACCCAGAACCGTTTGATCGGTGACGATCCAGCCAAGATTGGCAATGGAGCTGATCGGTGTCGGACCGGTTGTCATATCTACGGTAACTGCAGCCGCAAAGGATGTGAGCATCGCTGCCCGACCCGCTGCTGCCGGATTGAAGATATTGTGACCAAATCCGCCAAACAAAAGCTTAGCAAAGAAAATTGCGAAGAATGATCCAAAGGCCATCGCGTAAAGAGTGGTCGAAATGGGTACCATGAGGACCAAGATGGTGGATGTTACAATTGGAAAAGATGAGGATAAGTGTTTCTTAATATCTTTCTTCAAGAATACACACCATAACACTTCCGTGATGGCTGCGACTAAAACAGAAGTAGCCATCAGACTCAATGCATGGATAACATAACTCATACCATATTCAACATAGTAGAATGCCAAAGCAAACAAGAATACAGCCAATAGTCCCAAGGTCAGTTCAAACATGATCCCTTTGGTACTTTGAGTATTACGTGCATTGGGTGACGGTCTGAATGTAAATTTCATTTTCGTTACCCCCTATTTCTTCAATGCCAAGATGCGCTTCGCACGACGGACACCCTCGGTCACATCCAATTTGGACGGACAGACATAGGTGCACAAACCGCACTCGATGCAATCATTGACATTCAGTTTTTCAATCATATCCATATTCTTAGCTTTCTCCGCATTGTTGATCCGAACCGGCAATAATCCGGCCGGGCAAGTATCGTTGCAACGTCCGCAACGCAAACATTCAATCGCATCAATCGGACGCGTTTTTAAAATAGTGATCGCATTGGTATATGGTGTTGTTACAAATTGGTCATTGGTTATCGTCTTGCCCATCATCGGACCACCGGCAATACAGGATATTTCATCCGCTGTATAACCGCCTAATTGTTCGACGATATCAGCAGCTTTCATACCGACCGGAACCAACACGTTTGCCGGTCTGGCAATGCCATCACCGCTGACCGTAATCATTTTCTCAATGATCGGTTGACCTTTCAGTGCATGAGCAAAAGCGATGGCTGTGGTTGCATTGTTAACCACAACGCCGACTTCACCTGGAAGTTTATTGTAACGTTTTTTGAAAATTTGATAAACCAAGGTACGTTCCCAACCCATCGGGTACATATCCGGTACAGCCTTGATTTCAATGGAAGGATAACTTGCGGCCGCCTCTTTCAATTTGACCAACAGTTCTTTCTTCGTTTCTTTAACAGCAATCATTGCTTTTTTTCCATCGGCAGCTTTTAACATCGCTTGGGTGCCGATCATCAAATCTTGGATATTTTCTTCAATCATCCGATAATCAGCGGTAATATACGGTTCGCACTCAACACCGTTGATCAATAAAGTTTCAACGTTTTTCGCAAACTTATATTTAATATAGGTAGGAAACCCTGCTCCACCGCATCCGACGATACCAGCATTCATCATAAAATCAATCAATTCCTGACGCGTTGCTTCTTGCCAGTTTAATGGCGCAAACGCCTCCGTCTTCTCATACAATCCATCATTTTCTATTACAAAATGATCCAACGGTTTAAGCAGACCATGCATAACTTTTTGTATGCCTTTGATCGTTCCGGAAACCGGAGAAAACAATGGAACCGTCATGTTGTCATTACGGACAGCTAACTTAGTATTTACCAAAACCCGATCGCCTTCCTTAACAAATAACTCAAAACTTGTTGAGTTAAAGTTAAAAATCGGGATATATACCAATTTAGGTGCCGTCAAGCGGACGATTTCATTGTAATTTGTCAATTCTTTGTGTCCTTCGACATGTTTTTTCATCGGACCAATCCACATTGACATTCAATTCACCTTACCCTCTCTTGAGCCATTGTATAAACAGATAAAGCAAGCGTTTCGCTTGACAGTGCCGTTTATTCAATCCTGTTACATTATAACATAAATATTTCGGATGAAAAGTTGAAAATAGTGACAAGTGAGATTTTTTCACAAATGACTGCTACGCATCAATGCGCATTGACCATCGATTGAATTGTGATATAATTACGACGGTGATAATGTGAGAAAGTACTTAATCGTCATATTGATGACACTTGTGATTGCCGGCTGCGCTCCGGTAACAAAAGAAGAATATACGCGCTATACAAACCAAACCGTTGAAGCCGGATTTGATACCCTGATATCAATGATTGCCTACACAAAAACTCCGGAAGAATTTGCGGAGTATTTTGACATGATGAAGAATGAGTTTTATCGCTATCATCAGTTATTCGATAAATACAACGCCTACGAAGGTATCAATAATATATATACGATCAATCAGTATGCCGGCATCACACCTGTAACTGTAGATCCGGTCATCATTGATATGTTGCTTATCAGTAAAGAATGGTATGAAAAGAGTAATTATCAATTCAACGTTACCCTTGGAGCGGTACTCAAAGTATGGAGTGCTTATCGCGATGAAGCCCAAATTCTCAATTCTGATGGAAAGCCTGGAGTCATTCCTCCTTTAGCATTGCTTGAAGAAAAACTTGTCTGCACCGGTTGGGAATACATTGAAATTGATGAAGAAAAAAACACCGTATATATTACGGATGCATGTGCATCGTTGGACGTCGGTGGTGTTGCCAAAGGCTATGCGACTGAATTAGTTGCCAGAAAACTCGAAGAATCCGGTTTGACCATGGGCATCCTTAATGCCGGTGGCAACGTGCGTTCTATTGGGACCAAACCTGAAAATGAGCCGTGGGCGGTCGGAATTGAATCTCCTGACATGGGCGGAGTTGCCAGTTTAGATACGATTCGCTTACCGGAATCAACTTCCTTTGTAACTTCTGGAGATTATCAGCGCTATTTCATCGGACCGGATAATGTGACCTATCATCATCTGATCGATCCGACGACACTGATGCCTGCAACTCATTTCCGTGCAGTAACCGTAATTAGTGAAGACTCAGGATTGGCAGATATCTTATCAACTACAATATTTCTATTAAGTTATCAGGATGGAGTTAAACTCATCGAAGCTTTACAACAACAATATCCCGATCAGGTGATCGGTGCCATATGGGTTTTTGAAGAAAGTCAGATTCCGGAAGGTGTAGCCGCTGTAAAGAGCGGCGGATATTACATTGCAATTTCACCTAGTTTGGTAACTTACTCACGGATTTTCGCATAATAGATTCGTTTATATAGAAATTTAATCCCATTAGGACTACAATGAATGGGAAATGAGGGTGATTGAATGGACAGACTATTTAAACGTAATTGGCGTATCGTTATAATATTTATAACGAGTTTTATAGCTTTCTTTTTAGTTGAGTTACTTTTCAGAATCATGAGTAATCAGCCCATATTAAGTTTCGGATTTATCCGATTGTTGATGTTTACCACCGTATCTGCCTTGATTATGAGTGTAATTTTGTCTTATCTGTCTGAAAAAATGACCAACATCGGATTGTTAACTGTTGTTTGGTTTTTTTCAATATATTCCCTGGCTCAGCTGGGTTTTAAAAATTATCTGGGAAACTACTTCTCTTGGTCAATTATTAAAGGAACTGTTGGCGGTGTCGCTGATTATGCCGGTGATTTCTTGAAATACTTGAAGCCAAGTTATTTTTTGACTATCGTGCCCGCTATACTACTTACATTAATGATCATAACGAAGCTATTCGTGATACCAAGACGCAAACCTCACTGGCCGATATGGGCAGCTACATTAGTTTTAACTGTAGCGTTACATTTCCTATCTGTGGGTTCTCTCTATTTGTTCAATAATGAAACTGCCTTGCATAAAGCTTATTCCTTATACGACACTCCTGTACTTTCGGAATTAGCCATGACCGAAATTGGGTTAGGTACATTCATGTGGCGGGATATGACTTTGGTATTTAAGGATATCGAAGATGAAATTATTGTCAATCCAGATCCGGATGTCAAACCAATAGATGATAAAAGCCGAAAAACTAAGACTACAATCTGGGAAGCTTTAGCAGCCGCAGAAACCAACAGCCGAATCAAGCAGATAGATGATTATCTATTGTCTAAAGCAGTCACACCGCGAAACGACTATACTGGTACATTCGAAGGCAAGAACCTTATTTATATCATGGTTGAAGCCATGGATTTGGTTTCAATTGATGAAAGACTGACACCTACCTTATACCGACTGACTCAAGAGGGTTGGTACTTCGATAACTATTACGCCCCTAATAACTCTTGTGCCACAGGCGAGAGCGAGTTTATGTCCATGGTCTCACTAATTCCAAGTACGACAGTTTGTACACCGAACTCCTATTACAGGAATAATTTTGCACCGGCACTGATGAATCTGTTTAAAAATGCCGGATATTCCACCAACTCTTATCATAGCTATTCAGATAAATTCTATCCGCGCAGTGAGTTGCATTTAAACTATGGTTCAAGTAAGTTCTATAATGATGACGAATTGGCCATCAAGACATTATTGGGATGGCCTAGTGATATCAATCTGTTTGAAGAATCACTAAAACTGATTCTAAAACAAGAAAAACCGTTTATGTCGTTTATTATAACAGCAGCAATGCATCTGCCATACGATATCAACAGTACGTTGGGCAATCGTTATCTTGACGAAGTGAAAGCCGTTTATCCTGATTATCCGATTGAGATTCAACGCTATATTTCCAAGGCTATCGACTTTGACAAAGCCGTTAAATTAATGATTGATACTCTCGATAGTGCTGGCGAACTTGATGATACTATTTTGATCTTCTTTGCGGACCACCATCCACTAAGAATGAATGCCAGTTACTTTATAAACGCCACTCAACAAGTGGACCGTCGCAAAGGACTGAACATCGATCTTTCACCCATGTTTATTTACAATCCGAATCTGACACCAGCGATTCATAAAATGCCGGGCTCAACCATGGATTTGGCTCCGACCATAGCTAATTTATTTGATCTGGAGTTTGATCCGAGACTATATATGGGCGTTGATTTGTTTAGCGATGTTAAAAATGTTGTTATATTACCAAATGGCAGTTGGAAAACAGCATTAGGCGAGTACTCGGCACCGAAAGGTAAATTTACGGCCTATTTCGAAGACTATACCTATACGACCGATGAAATTGCTCAGATCAATCAGTTTGTCCGAAATCAGTTTGCGGTCAGTGAAGAAATTTACAAAACCGATTACTTCAAGCATCGCCTTGAAGTCATGCCATAAACCACAAAAAAGGAACTTGCGTTCCTTTTCAGACTGTTGACAAATACAATTGTAGATGTCGACAGTTTTTTTATTTGTTTGAAAGGCAATCTTTATCGGATATCCGAAAAATGATAAAATAAAGAGGACATTTTGAGGGTGAAATTATGTATAAAGAACGCAAA
>JAUYTU010000026.1 GCA_030694975.1 Erysipelotrichaceae bacterium
TAACGATTGCTTTTCAGTATTTCAATTTCTTCATTAGTAAATGTAACTTTTGACATTTTTCTACCTCTGTTCTAAGTATAATAAAACCCCATAGCGGAGTCACGTTTTTTATTCCGTGTCTACTCTATGGGGTATAGTATAAGAAGGTGCTTTTTTCAGTCTTATTTGTATATTTCGGTAACTGTTAATTCAGCACCTAAACCATGAACGATTTTCAATAAGGTATCGATCTTCGGTATGTGTTTCTCTTTCTCCAGTCTCGAAATTGCTTGTTGTGATACATTCGCAATTTTAGATAGTTGGGTCTGTGTAATCTTTTTCTTTTTTCTCAATGCAACCAACTGCTCAATCAAATCATATTCTCGTGATACCTTCTCATAGTAAAACTTAAACTCAGGATCTTTGAGTTCATCATCTAGAAATTTCTCAATGTTAATTTTTTCAAACGGCATATCTATTGCCTCCTTGTAACGTTATAATCTTTTGTCTTCTTAATAACTATTATACATCATTAATGATGTTTTTGACACAATCCGTCCAGGTCAATATGCCATTTTAAAAGGGAACTTATGAAAAGTTCCCTTAAAAATATATTGAAATAAATCGTTCATGTATTATGCAATTTCCCTACAGATTTTGAGTATATTGTTGTACTCGCAAAAGTAATTAAAGTAACTGAAATCATGACTATTAGAGCAATAATAAATAAATCATCTGAAAACTCCGATATTGTTTCGCTTAATGTAAAAAACCTTCCATCCGGCACTCCCTGTATAACTTTGTAATGGTCTACAACAAGGTCAAATAAAGAAAATACATAAGAAAATAGAAAACCTATGAAGGCAGAGCTGAACATAATCTGACTGTATTTTTGATTGGTTTTTAAAAATAAGTTGTAAATAATCGAAATGATGGATATTGAGCCAATAATTATGAATACCTCAATCCACTCTACATACGGCGAGATTGTTATCAAAAGAAGAATACTGGTCAATACGAGTGTTGCAATTATAGTTTTTTTCATAACATCCCCCATTTATTTAAGATTATATTTGATTATCAGTTAAAATCAACCCAACCGGACAGTGATCACTCCCCATAACCTGTGGATAGATCATCGCATCCACGATCTGATCATTCAGTGCTTCAGAAACTACGAAATAATCAATGCGCCAACCTGCATTGTTTTGACGGGCAAAGTTCATATACGACCACCAGGTATACACATCCCTGACATCCGGATATAAATACCGATACGTATCCGTAAATCCGTTACTTAACAGTTGCGTAAACTTAGTGCGCTCCTCATCCGAGAACCCCGCACTTCTTCGGTTAGACGAAGGATTCTTAAGGTCGATTTCCTTATGAGCGACATTCAAATCCCCACAAACGACCACTGGCTTGACCTGTTCTAACTTCTTAAGATATTGGATAAAGTCATCTTCCCACTGCATCCGATAGTCCAAACGTGCCAATTCGTTTTGCGAGTTCGGTGTATAGACCGTTACCAAAAAGAAATCATCATACTCACAAGTAATGACCCGTCCTTCCTGATCATGTACATCGATACCGATATCAAAGATGACTTGGAGCGGCTTGATTTTAGTAAATACCGCAGTACCGGAATAGCCTTTGCGAACGGCACTGTTAAAGTATTGATAATATCCCGGCAAATTCAGTATTAACTGATCGGGTTGCATTTTGGTTTCCTGTAGACAAAATATATCCGCATCGACTTCGTTGAAAAAGTCCATAAATCCTTTATTAACCACCGCTCTAAGTCCGTTGACATTCCAAGAGATTAGTTTCATGATTTAATGCTCCTCATAAAAGTCAATGATCTGACCTCTTTGTGCTTCACAATCCGCATAGCCCAAATCAAACATCGCTTGAAGCTGCTCTTTATCCCCTTTAAACCGCTTAACACCCATGTTCTTCGAGGGGTAAATATGCATGGCCTGACCTTGCTCGACCAAACTGGCTACTTGATTGCGCTGACGATAATAAACGTCCGTACGCTTACGGAAGTCTTTTAACATCTTGGGATAACGAATATAAATCAAATCTAACAAAAACTGAAGCGGCTTGGAATTCGGTTTACGAACAAAAGAAATATCCTTAGTGGTTACGACAAAGTGCTTTTGACAGCCATGTTCCACCGAACGCTCGATGGGAATCATCGATGTTAATCCGCCATCCAAATATTTCTTCCCTTTAATCATGACACTGCGACCGGCAATCGGTAACGTACAAGCCGCCCGGATGTTGAGCCAACGATCATCACAGTCTTTATTGGTCAGCCAAAACGTCGATTGTTGAGCCAGGTCATACAATCCAAATTCTATCTTCGTCTTCGCCTGCCGCACCTTCGAAGCATCAAGTTTCAATTTCTGATTAATTACGGTTTCAAACAGATAATTATATCCTACCGGTGTTCCCTCATTAAGAAGCGGATACCAACCGACATTTTCCTTGCGGGAAGCATACTCAACCGACAAATCACTTAACTGCGTGCGCATGTTCGCAACAAAACACGAAGCGAACAACGCTCCGGAAGAAATACCAACGACATAATCAAAATCTATATGATGATCCAAAAGCCAAGCCAAGACGCCGGCTGTGTATGCACCGCGCAATCCGCCACCTTCAAGTACCAATCCGATTTTTTGCATATTTCACCTCATAATATAGCGCTAAACAAATTCAATATCGCCCGACCCCAACGTCTAAGAGTAGGAACCCTCAAGCAATCTTCCATCGTAATTTCAATGCATTGCTTTTGCGTCTGCAAGAAATCATTCTTCAAATCGCTGATAACTTTACTTTCAATAAATAAAATACCACATTCAAAGTGCATGTAATAACTTCTGAAGTCCATATTGGTCGTACCGATGATCGCGGCTTCATCATCCGCAACCAACGTTTTCGCATGCATGAATCCCGGTTCGTATTCAAAGATTCTCACACCGCCCTTAATCAGCTGCTCATAATTGGATTTGGTAATCGCATGAACATACCACTTATCCGGAATATGAGGAACCATCAATCGCACATCAATCCCGTTTTTAGCGGCTGTTATCAATGCCTTCTGCATTTCATATCCGATAATCAGATACGGCGTCATGATGTAAACATAGCGCTTCGACAGATTGATAATATTCATATGTACGGTCTCACCCACCTGTTCTTCATCGGTTGGAGAATCGGAATATGGCTGTACAAATCCATCCGTAATATAGTCGGGAAAATCCGTGTTCTTAAATTGCAAAATATCTTCATTCTCTTTGGACAGATAATTGTAAAAAGTCAAAAACATAACCGTAAGACTCCACACAGCTTCACCCTTGATCATCACGGCCGTATCTTTCCAATGACCAAAACGCTCGACCACGTTAATATATTCATCTGACAGGTTGATTCCACCGACAAATCCTACTTTTCCATCTATGACACAGATCTTACGATGATCCCGATTATTCATCAAAATCGCCAACAGCGGTTTCAACGGATTGAAAATAAAAGTTTTAATTCCTAAGGCATTCATTCGACTGGCGAAATCACGAGGAAGATCGGTGCTGCCAAAATCATCATAAATCAGACGGACATCGACACCTTCTTTTACCTTTTCAACCAATATTTCCTGAATTGAATCCCACATCAACCCTTGTTTGACAATGAAATACTCCACGAAAATATATCGCTCAGCTTTCTTCAACTCACGCTTCATCGCCTCAAATTTTGCTTCACCAATCGCAAAATACTCTGTTTGCGTGTTTTTATATACTGGAAAATAACAATTTCGCCATAAATAGTTGATTTGCTTGAATATCTGCGGATCCATGTGCCGAATCTGATTGAGTACGGCCGGATCTTGAATTAAAAACGGTGCATTCACATTGGATGAGGTAACCATCTCCTTGCGAAGAGCTTTCGGAATTTTCTTACCACCGAAAACCAAATACAAAACGCCGCCGACAATCGGCACAACCAATATTAAAATCGCCCAAGAAAGCTTATATGAAGGATTGTCGGGACGATTAACAATGTAAATAACGACGATAACGCTTAAAAATATGAGAGCTGAATAAACGGGTAGAGCAAACTGACTCATTGAATAAACGAAAATCATTAAAAAAGCGAGCTGTGACAAAATCATCACGGCCACCACGATGCGCTTGCGAATGAGATATCTTGCCAACCGAATCAATTTCCTCACCACTTCCCTATTTGATAATATCAAAAGGATTTTCTATCCAAGAAAACGACAAATCATGAAGAATTTCCACAACTTTATTATAACGGAAAACTTCCGTTAATGTAACTGGTTTATGGGCGTCAAAACCAAAGACTGCCCGGATTTCGTATTGGGCAACGATCTGCCAAAACTCATAAAAAGGATATGCATAACGATCACCCAACTCACCATAATTCTGTAAGCCATAGCGCATACCGTTAAGATTGACCTCCATCGGAATATTCGCTTTTTCCGCTGCTCTACATATCCGATGCGTCACATCGATGCACCGCTGATTCCAACGGTTACGCCCCTTCATGAAATATTCCGGATGAGCAATGTACGTAAACAAGTCGCTTGCACACGCCTCTTCCATCAGGCGGGCATAGTCAAGCAAATCATCATCCTCATTGTGCCGAGCAAAATCACGCACATCCATTTCCGGATTATGTAATCCCAAAATCAGATAATCAACTTCCGATTTTCTTAACTTCAACTCATCCACCACGTCCGGAAAATACTCACACTCATACCCCGACAAAATCGTAATCTCATTTTTGTACTTATTTTTTAAAAGCTCAATTGAACTCAGATAATCATCCTTTAACTCCATGGGCATCCGATCCGTAAATAACTTCGCCGATGTCCAAGGTACGTGGTCACTAAAGCCCAAAACCTCGATCCCAGCCTCGATGGCCGCAAGTACATAGGCCTCATCCTCACCGATGGCATGACCACAGCGAGCCGTATGGGTATGAAGATTAAAGGATTGCATGAGATAAATCCAACACATCGATCATCGCTTCATCCACGGAATCAACTACTTTTTTACCGAGCTTCAACACATCGGAACTGGCATGAGACATAACATAACTGTTTTTAAAGCGTGACAACATCGCCGCATCGTTCATCGAATCACCAATGACCGCAACTTCATTTTCCTTGATGTTATAATAACGCATCAACACTTCAATGCCCGATGCCTTATTGATATTTCTAGGCATGATTTCCACATAAATCGGACCGGAATAGAACATATCAACTTTATATTCATCAATAAAGGGCAACAGCTTCTCCATGATTTCATCGCGATGCTCTTCAACCACAATAACGATTTTATTGGGTTCAAAATCACTTCGCTTGGCCCACTCCAATAAAGGCACTTCCGTAAACGAACGAATCTCACCATTGGCTTTCATATGATTGAAAACAAAGAAAACATGCGACTGTGGATTAGTCATGGCATGACGTCCCTCACTGTCAATGGTCAACAGTTCAAAGGGATAGCCCAGCTTAATCAGCTCTTCATTCAGTTTAAACATAATATCCCAACTCAACGTGTGGTTGACCATCAGTTTTTCATTAACAACAACACAACAGCCATTAGAGCCGATCGCATCGATCGGAAATCCGATCTGATCGCTGATTTTATGGCGCGTAAAATAATCACGACCGGTCGCGATCGCGAAATGTATACCTTTTTGTTTCAATTGATTGATCAGATCGATCCTGGTTTCTGATAAGTTTGTATTGTGATGGGAGCCATTGCCATCAAAGAGCAATGTACCATCCAAATCGGTTGCAAATAGTTTTATCATAGTTTCACCCATGGTGATTATACCCAAAAAACAACAAAAAGGGAAACAAAGTTGCCCCTTTTTCAAACATTTCATAACATTATCTATCAAAACTAAATGTAAGCCTTACCATTACAACATCTTAACGTAAATGCACTTACGAAACTCTTCCTGCTCGATCAATTCATGATCTTTGGGCACATCCACGATTTCCTTCAACACACAACCCACCCGCTCACACGTTTTGATAGAACCATAATTGTCAGGATTGCAGGTGATGATAATTTCCTTCATCTTGTTCTGACGGGCAATTTCAAACATTAACAACGTCGCTTTCGCCGCATAATGTTGACCTCGATACGGCGGATAGATGGCATAACCAATGTTTCCCATGTAATACAAATCCGCATTCATACCAAACCGGATATCACAACGCCCCACAATCTTCTTGTCTTCAAGCCGACGAATATCGTAAATGTTAGATGCGACCCAGTTTTTCAACTTGTTCGCCGACGTTTTGACGACCAATTCCAAAGCGATTTCACCATCGCTCCACGTTTTCTTGCGCCGAAACATCATTCATCCTCCAATAATCGACCGAGAGTCAACCGAACCTTCAGATGACCTTCGATTTGCTCGATGACATCCTTGGACTTCTGACTTTGCTTTCGATCGCACTTAATCGCCCGAATCAATATATTCTTCGGAGAGTGAGACAAGTCAAACATTTCCAACATATCAACCCGATATCCCATTTTCTCCAAAAGGGCTGCCCGATAGTTATCGGTTAACAGCGCACTGATACGCTCTTTACTTAAACCATACGCACCGAACATCGCAACACCACTGAAATCACCGGTATGTAACAATTCTTTGTGACAACACGGCACCGCCATGATGATTTTCGCGTTCCAGCGAACAGCCTGATTCAATGCGTAATCTGTGGCAGTATTACAAGCATGCAAACTGATCACCATATCAATATCGCGATCGCTTTGGTAATCTTTGATATCCCCCAACTTAAAATTCAGTTGTTCATAGCCATATCTTTGCGCCGTCAAATTACACGCCGAGATAACATCTGCCTTTAAGTCCAGACCCGTCATGGTAACGTCAAGTTTTCGAATGCGCGTCAAATAGTCATACACGATAAACGTCAGATACGATTTACCACAACCGAAATCCACGATGTTCCACTGTTTCTTATCTTCATTTTCAATGACATCTTCAATCATCTCTAAAAAGCGGTTAATCTGCTTAAATTTATCATATCGCGATGGCAGGACATTCCCTTCTGAATCCATGATTTTCAAATCGACCAACGCCGGAACAACCATTTTCTCCTGCAAGATATAGGACTTCTTGCGGTTATGAGCACCAGCTTCGACTTTGAGTTCATTGGCCTTTTTACTCACCAAAATTTTATCCTTTTTGGTTCGCTTGACATTCCACACATACTGAAATCCCCAAGCATCGATCTGACGATACTGCGAGAATTCCTTCATTAAAAATTCATGCAACTTCTCGATTGGAAAATTAACGTGAAACACTTGTTTTTCGGTGAATCGGGAACACTGATAAAAATCCGGCTGACCGGAAATGCGTCGGATTTCACTTTTACGATGCTCCCCTAAAGGATTGCTTAAGATTAGTCGGACCGGAAGATCCGCGATCAGTGCTATAAATTCCATGGTTGACTCCCCTTCGCAGCTTCAATCAATTCTTCCCGCCGTTTACGATACATAACGATGGGTTGATCCCCTTGAATGAGTTTCTCCCCCATGCGCAATTGCGTGCGCTTTGGACGCTGCGTATTGACAACCCGCTTGTCCTGACGTTCGATCATTAAGTTGGCATATTTACCAAAATATCCGATCACCTTATTTAACCACCGAAAGGGCGTAATTTGATTATAGAAACGCAAATACAGAATGACTTTTTCATCATCAATCGGGGCGAAATAAACAAAAACTTTGACCTTCTTTGCAATAATGTTAATCCAGATATTCGGATACTTAAAACGCAATTGCATATCCGGGTTAATTTCACATTCCTGAGGTTTGCGCTGACGCTGACCTTGATCAACCTCATTATCTGAACTGGTAATGATCGTATCTTCGATCACAAGAGTTTTAGGTCCGTGAACCAAGGTTTTATTTCCACGTCCGATCGTATTGTGATGCACAAAGGGCAAATGAACGACATCAAGCTGATTCTCAATGGCACGAGAATAATGCGTATCCCACGTATCCGCGATTTCACTGTAAACGAAATCATCGTTGAGAAATTCTGAAAAAAACGGAACTTCGGCTGTTGCCAGATTTTTATCCCCATAAAAAACATAAATAATCCCATGTTTCACTTGAATGGCATAACTTCGGACATTGTAGCGATCATCCACGACACTGCTCTTACCATTCGCCGGAATTTGCGTACATTTACCAATCGTACTGAATCTTAATCCGTGAAACGGACATTGGACACAACCATCTTCCATCAGTTTTCCGGCGGATAGCTTTACACCGCGATGTGAACACAAATCTTCCAAACAGCCCCATTTTCCATCCACTGTCTGAAATATTAAGAGATCTTTGCCTAAGCGCTTTAACCCGCTCATTCTCCCCGGTGGGATCAACTTTTCCGGAGCAATCGCATACCATTGATTTCCAATCATATCTTACCTCTAACCATTGTTACGTTTATTATATCATTCCACAGGTACGGTTATCCATGAAATGGCGAAAATGTCATATTCATCCATTTCCTTTTGATTTACAATGATATCAGTACCACAGGTGATGATATGAACGTTAACAACGATGCTTTACATACAATCGAAACAAGCTTGAAACTGATTGAAAATAACTTAACTGAGAAGATGATGTCTGAGGATATTTTTCGCTGGCTTGGCGTAAGCAAATCCGCATTTAATCCCCTGTTTAAAGCAATCACCAGTTATTCCTTGAATCAGTACATCCGCTACCGACGCCTATCCGAAGTGGCTTATCAATGTCAAAACAGCGAACAAAGTGCTTATCAAATCGCACACCACTATCAGTATCAGTCGCACGAAGCGTTCTATCGAGCATTTAAGCGCTATTTCGGCATATCGATCAATCAGTATCGTTCAACTCAATTTAATAGTCAGATATTCCCACCCATTCACTATACCATCGTTAAAAAAGGAGAAAAAATTGTGATAAATAAGGAAATGAATCAGCCGATCATCAGTGAAACTATCCTTAATCATCCCGGTAGCATCTTAGTCGATGTTGATATCGATCACTTTATGTCAGTAAATGAAAAATACGGATATTCCGTCGGTGATGCGGTTCTTGCGCAGACATTATTGAGAATCAAGCAAGTCTGTGACAATTATGAACACATTAAGGGACCTTGGCGTTATGGCAATGATGAATTTTTGTTTGTGACCAAAGGTAACGCCAAGGAAATTGTGGATGAAATACTTAAGGCATTTGAAATCCCGATGCTTATTCAACAGCACAGTGTTGATGTTTCCATCAGTATCGGTACGGCCATCATTGCGGACGATTCGATCAACAGAGCGCAACGTTCGATGTTGAAGGCAAAGCAACAGGGTAAAAAACGAGCTGATCTAAGCAACATCGAATAATTTTAGAGAACAAAAAAAAACGGCCGAAGCCGTTAGGTTTTGATAAGACTGTCCAAGATATTGCGAACTTGAGATTTATTAACAGCCCCTTCATGCAGTTTTTTATCACCGACATAAAAAGTCGGAACTAAATAATAATCATGCGCATCCGCAAGTTCTTTTTCCTTGCCCTCATGGATCCAACGCACCGATATGGTCGAATACCGTTCATCCTTTAACAACTCATCCAAATAATCTTTCGCTTTGTTACAATACGGACAAAACGGCAAATAGAACATTTTTAATTCTTTCATGACACACCACCCTTTACCGTGATTCTAAATTATGGAGCAACTTCTTGCAAGCGTTCTGCCTGTTTCATGCGTTTCCAAATGATCACAATGATGTAAATGGCCAGCCACATAAACGCAAAGACGAACAGTTCGATGATCCAAATGGACACCCCCCACAAGCTCAAAAGTGCTGACATGGTATCGAGTAAGGCGTGACCGCCAATCGCCATTCCGAAAAACGGCAAGTACTTCCGGGTTTTGATCCCTTGAAATACCAAGAAAGTCAAAGCGACATGGATGACAACGGTCATTAACCGCTCAATCCCTGCCATAAGGAAGATCCAAGGATTCGCCGTTGTCATGGATACAATCAATTGATCAATCATCGGTTGAGTTACGGTTTCACTGAGCAAATTACTAATGGAGCCGTTGTTAATCATGTTGGCCAACAGAATGTTATTGATATATGTCAAACCGACGATGAAGATTGCTTCGATAGCGCCATGTCCGATACCGGCAGCCATGATATGTTCCTTATCCGTAAAACGTCTGCGAATATAGAACATGGTGATCAGTCGACCTAAAAATTCAAATAAGGCGGCGCTGACACCCAACAAAAGTGCATAGAGTATTGGATTTTCGATGATTGCCTGTCCATAGGAAGAAGACAGAATTAATTGAACGACCGGTGTTCGAAAAATTTGAGAGCCAATGATAAACCCCATACTGCCCGCCAACATCGCCGTAATGATGCCTTTTTTACGTAAAAAGAAAATGACAGCCACAGGCAACCCGAAAATCAGGATGGTTGTGACGATCATATTGAAAACCGCTAATGTAGATACCATAACTACCTCCCGTAATATTACGGGACTATTGTATCACATTATCTAAAATAAAGGGCTAAAGCAATGAAAACAGCACCAAATACAACGAGTAGAATCTTATAACTCTTCTTACCCATTTTCTGAATCATAAAGCGCGTTTTTGGATTACCTTCGTAGAAAAATGGGATTTCAATGAAGGCGGCGACGATATACAAAACACCGAGAACAAATAACAGAATTGAATACCAAGGCATACTTTTTCCTCCTTTATGTTATTGTTGCGTTCTTTTTCTGAAGAACGAATACATAAATACCACTAAGAATATATTATAGACAAAGCCGATGAGCAAATACGGCCAGAACGTCAGATTCATATCGACCATTCCAGAAGATATCACATCCTTGAACAAAATCGTCTGAACGGCTTTGGCCGGCCAGAATCCCGGAGCAATCGCAAACAGCCACTCTTTCCAATCGAGAAACAAATAAGAGAAAATCGGGAAAATCAACAGAAAGCCGGTAGCTTTCATGGTCACAAATCCTTCGACCTTGTTAGAAGCAAAGGCATTGATCAGAAATGCATTCATCGGCGCCTGAAGCGCAGTTAACATGGCAATAAGTATGACTTGCCACCACGCAAACCCCAAACCTCCAGCCAAGTAAACCGTAACGATTCCCGAAGCGATGGCCATGATATAGACAAATGCTACTTTGAATATGACATACGCCTGAACACTGAGTGGTGATATGGATATCGATACAAAGACATTGTCATCGCGGTCATCTAAGATCGAGAATCCTGCCATGGCACCAAAGATCATACCGGACATCAGCGTCAAAGCGATGATCAGCATTTCTGATGCCATTTTATCCAACGTATTGCTGGTGATCAGATAGCGACCCAACAGACCGACCGCAAAGGGCCAAACCAACAACATAATCGTCATGCGATCGCGCAAGATATTCTTTAATTCAAATTTTACTAAACGAGCATACATACTTACACCCCCAGATTGGCCGTCGCATAGTCTTTAAAGCGAGGCAAGATCAGAAATCTGAAGAAAATAAATCCTAAAACGATGATATAGGCACTGTCCATCAGATATTGACTCCAGTTAACGGTTGCTTCCGTTGATGCCATAAACAACCGAATGGTTACATCTGTTGGAAACCAAAACAGATAGTCCTTCCATTCTGCCGGTAATAAACCCAGCATGATCCCGATGCTTGGCAAGATGAACACGATCATGATGACCATGTAATTCAAAAGCAAGGCCGTGAAATCTTTGGATATATAGGAGAGTAGTATTCCGACAAATACGTAGAACGATGTGACCAGAAATACGGCGATCAATAAAATAAAATAATTGAAGGTCATGTCTTTTATGAAGTACATCGAAAGAAAGATGACGCCGAAGATAATAATGAGATTAATGATGTTGCTCAGGATTTTACTGACGATGTAATCGGTCGATGTAATCGGCGATATGAGCATCGATGAAATCGTGTGCTCTTTCTTTTCGTAGTACATCTGAGCTCCAACCAACAGTGCGGTCATCGCGGAGGCTTCCATCAAGAAGACAAAGGGTAAGAACATCCGGAATTCGTCGGGTTCAAGGAAAATTCCCAAGCCGATCCAAACCAATGCCACAAAAAACGAGGCTGTAAATAAGTTGTATTTGGTCAGGCGTTGAAATTCTCCGGCAACCAAGTGTTTAATCTTCGCCATGAAGCTTTACCCCGGTCACTTGTATAAAGATTTCTTCCAGCGTGGTTTCCCCGCTGTGAATCGTTTCGATATTCTTGGTAGCGATTAATTCCATAAAGGCTTTTTCACGGATTTGATCCATCGTAAATATTTCTTTAACAACACTGCCATTGTCACGATATTCGATAGCAACGGTGCGTTGTCCATATTTTAATTTCAAATTACGTGGCGAATCGACTTCGACCAGTTTTCCATCGGTAATAAATGCAACCCGATCGCACAGTTCATCGACATCGCCCATGATGTGCGAGGTAAGGAAAACGGTTCCTCCCCCATTTCTGAAATCACGAATCATATCTTTGACGATTCGAGAATTCTTTGGGTCGAGTCCGTTGGTCGGTTCATCAAGAAACAACATCTTCGGATCATTCAATAACGCACGCACCATATTCAAACGGATTTTCATGCCTTTGGAATACTCTCCGACCAGTTTATCCTTGTCTTGCCATAAACCCAAACGTTCCAATAGCGGTTGCACATCGACTTGTCTTTTGTACAACTTTCTAAAGAAATCCAGATTTTCCATGGCGGTCAATTTTGAGAAGGAAATTGGCATCTCAAAGCATACACCGATGTCCTCATAAAACTCATCGTGGAATTTTGACAGATCTTTTCCATCAAACTCAATGTAGCCTTTGTAGTTGGAAAGCAGTTTTACCATCAGTTTTTGCGTAGTGGTTTTACCGGCTCCGCTTGGCCCTAAGAAACCGAAAATTTCGCCCTTAGCAATTTCAAAGTCAATGCCGTTGATGGTGTTGGAATCGTTTTTAGGATATTGGAATTGTAAATCTTTAACTTTAAACATGATTTTCCTCCGTTGTTGATCCTTTTCGGATAATTTCTAAAATGTGACGCAAATGCTTTTTCATGCCCTCAAAATCGCGATTGTAGAAGAAGTTCATCAAAGCTTTCTGATTGATCGAAAACAACATTTCCGTGAGTATTTCGGGGACGATATCCATACGGATGATACCGCGTTGCTGATCGCGCCGGATCAAAGTGGCAAAGTAGTCCAGACTGGCCAGATTACCTTTTAACAGTTTACGAATGAACTCACTGTTATCCATGTCCATTTTTACACCGATCTGATAATATTGCGGCTTCTTCTCAATCCACAAAATCGCCTTATCGAACATCGCCTCATATTCATCAAAGACGGTATCGTTATCATTGGTTGCAACGACATCTTTGAACATGACCATTTTTTCCTTGACCATTTCAGTAAGCAGATACATATAACAATCTTCCTTATCCGCAAAATACTGATAAAAACTTCCCCGGGAAATATTAGCGGCTTTAATGATTTGGTTAATGGATGCCTCACTAAAGGTGTGCGACGCAAATTCATCGACGCAAGCATCAAATATCTGCTTCCTTTTTGATTCATCCAAGTTGTGGAAAGTGCTGGTCGGCATGACATCACCTCGATATGACAACCCTGTCACATTTAGTATATCACGATTTTTTCGCTTTGCAACAATTATTGAAATAAGCGCTTTCATCTTCTATAATACATATGGAGGACTTTTATGAACGCAATCTATGTACTAAGCCCCTTTACCAATCCGTTTCTCAATTTAGCTTATGAAGATTGGATGATGGATCAAATTCAGGATGATGAAATCTTGTTTTACCTTTGGCAAAACCAGCATACGGTGGTCATTGGTAAGAATCAAAATGCTTACAAAGAATGCAAAGTAACCGAATTGGAAAATGACGGTGGAAAATTGGCACGTCGTTCTTCCGGTGGCGGTGCTGTTTATCACGATTTGGGAAATCTTAATTTTACTTTCATTGCCCCTCATTATCGTTATGATGTGGAAAAGCAGTTGAATGTAATTCTTAAAGCAATTAATAAATTAGGCATATCCGGGCAGTTTGCCGGTCGCAATGATATTGAAGTCGATGGATGCAAAGTTTCCGGAAATGCTTATGCCAAGCGCAGAAATAATTCCCTTCACCATGGCACCTTACTAGTGGATGTTAAAATGGAAGATCTAGCGAAATATCTCAATGTTTCAAAAGCCAAAATGGAGTCCAAAGGTGTGGATTCGGTGCGTAAGCGCGTTGCGAATCTGAAGCAGTTCAATTCCGAACTGACAATACCGTTACTTATTGAAACGTTAAAAATCAGTTTTGAGGAAGAGTACAAAACTAAATTGGAAGAACGTCTGATGGATAGTTCACAATATCAGGACCGTATTGATAAATATCGTTCAAAAACATGGCGCTTAAATCCGATTGAGGATTTCCAGGCACAAGTAGAAACCAAATTTCCATGGGGAGAAGTGCAAGCATTTTTCCATGTAAACAGTGGAACAATCATGGAAACTAAGATTTACAGCGATGCTATGAACCCTGATTTTATCGAGCAGTTGTCAAATGTATGGAAAGACATCCCTTATGAGTTATCCTCGATGAGGAGTGTTTACTTAAATGAAGAGTATAAGAACATGGTCGATGATATCCTCTCTGCCTGTTTCCACTTGGAGGAAAATGAATGAAAATCGTTGTGATCGGCGGTGGCATTGGCGGGTATACAGCCGCTATCAAAGCTGCTCAATACAAAGCGGAAGTCGTGTTGATTGAGAAGGGCAAACTGGGCGGAACCTGTCTGAATCGCGGTTGTATTCCGACCAAAGCCTTCTTGCATGATGCTCATATCATTGATGCGGTTCGCACATCGAAAGCCCAAGGCATTTTTGACAGTGTTCCCAATCACAATGTTCAGGCAATTATCGATCGTAAAGATACCATTGTTACTCGATTAAGAGATGGTATTGCATCGCTTTGTAAGGCCAATAAGATTGAGATGATTGAAGATGAGGCGAGTTTTATCGATCAAAACACGCTCTTTCTAAAGAACAAGAAAGAAAATATATCAGCTGATGTCTTCATTATCGCCACCGGATCAATGCCTTCTCGATTACCGATCGACGGTGCACAAAGTGAGGAAATTTGGACCAGTGATGACTGCTTTGATACACCCCTTTTGCCTGGAATGCATGTCTGTCTGATTGGTGGCGGAGTGATTGGCGTGGAGTTAGCAACCTTTTATAAATCGATTGGCTGTAATGTGACAATCGTAGAGGCTCAAAAACGTATCCTTCCTAGCATTGACAGAGATGCGGCGAATCAGTTAGCAACCATTTTAAAAAAGCAGTCCGTAACAATCTTAACCAATGCGTTTGTCAAAGAAATTAAATCAGTCTCACCTTATCAAGTCATTTGTACCGTCAATGATATTGAACATAAAATCGTTGCGGATCGGATCATTCAGTCGGTCGGTCGTAAAGCGGTATTTAGTGATTTGAAACTTGAGAATGCAAGGATAGAATCAAATAAGGTCATTCAGGTAAACGACGCTTATCAAACCAATGTTTCTCACATTTATGCGATTGGGGATGTTAATGGTCAAAGCTGGCTGGCACATGCGGCAGCTGCACAGGGCAAAGTAGCGGTGGATCATATTTTCAATCCAGAAAAACCAACCCATCAATTACTTATTCCTTCAGTGGTTTACAGTGATCCGCAAATCGCTTCCATCGGTCTGGATGAAGCAATCGCAAAAGAGCAGAACATCGAGATCAACGTCGGAAAGTTCTTAGTTTCGGCCAATGGTAAACATGTGGTTGAGGGCAAGGAACGCGGTTTTATCAAAGTGATTACGGATAAAGAAAATAAGATTCTCGGATCGACGATTTTTTCGCATCTGGCCAGTGAAATGATTCCTTATATGACTCAGGCGATTTTGACTCATCAGACCATTGAGTCGTTGGAGGGTGTCGTTTTCCCTCATCCGACCCTTACGGAGTCCTTAGAAGATGCGATGGCCGATGTATTGGGTATGTCCATCCATTCTTTTCCGAAAGTGCGAAACAACATTTAAAAGCGGTAGAGATATAGCTTAAATCATTTGCAAAAAGGACAGTAAGCGATTTGCAGTGACTGGAGGATGAAAAATGGTCAATGGAATTAATCATATTACATTCAGTGTGTCAGATTTAGAAGTATCCATGAGATTCTACATAGATTTGTTGGGACTCAAATTAGTTATGGTTTGGGATAAAGGTGCCTACTTGTTAGCAGGAAATCAATGGATTGCTCTCAACGTTGAAACTCGTTCAACTCAATGTGATCATTCAACATATTCGCACATTGCATTTAATGTGTCTCCTACAGATTTCCAAGAAACAAAAGACAGACTTGTGGATGCAGGTGTCATCTCTTTCAAAAAGAACACATCTGAAGGAAGTTCGTTCTATTTTCTTGATCCCGATGGGCACAAACTTGAACTACATTTCAATACACTGGAAGACAGAATGAAATGGTTCAAAGAAAATCATATTTAGCATTTTTCTGCTAGTTGATTCGAGCGACGGTCTATGCAACATAAGTAGATAGTATTCATCATGATGCCAAAGACATCCCAAAGCTACTATTAGTGATTTTGCAGAAAAGAGGTACACCCCCGAGGACATTTCGCATATCATTATTACATTTATGAAAAAAAATGTCAGAGTAAGCAGTTTTGATATTTGGAACAGACCCATCAACAGATATTACTACCCACTGTAATTTGAGCACTTTAACTCGAGCACTCGTGCAAAGCCTCCGTAATGCTTAGTAGAATCAACGATGAGCAAGGGTTTAAAATATTGCTATCCATTCTTTTCCCAAAGTTCGTTGATTAAAGATTCGTTTCCTTTTATAATGAAGGTATATATGGATGAAGAAACCGGGAGAGAGTGGAAACACCGCCGAAGGAGCATTCGCGCTTAAACTTTCAGGCAAAATGGACCGGTTTTGGACAAACCTCGTAGAGTGAGCAATCCACCGAAGAAGCAATCCCCTTTGGGGAGAATCTTTCAGGTCAATGGACGAGGGCGCACAGTCATTTCTGTGCGTCATTTTTTATTCTGAAAAAGGAGGTTTACCGTTTTGGAAAAGAAAACACCGCTGTATGAATGTCATTTGGAAGCCAAGGGAAAAATCGTGGAGTTTGGCGGTTATCTGTTGCCCATCCAATATGAAAGCGGCATTATGGCCGAGCACAAAGCTGTTCGGGAAAATGTCGGAATGTTTGATGTATCGCATATGGGTGAGTTTGTCATGGAAGGCAAAGACGCTTTAGCGAACGTCAATTATTTGTTTACCAATGACTTCACGGATTTAGCGTTGGGTGGGGTTCGTTACAGTATCATGTGTCAACCCGATGGTAACACGGTCGATGACCTTTTGGTCTATCGGATGAAGGAAGACAAGTTTTATATTGTGGTCAATGCGTCCAATCGCGATAAAGACCGCGAATGGATCGAGTCAAACAAATTCGGAGATGTCAATTTTGAGGACATCAGTGATTCCATCGGTCAAATCGCCATTCAAGGTCCTAACAGTGAGAAAGTCGTTGAAAAGCTTACCAATCAAATCCCGCAGAAGTATTATACCTTTCTTGACGATGTCGTATTTGCGGGCAAAAAAGTATTGATTTCACGTACCGGCTATACCGGTGAAGATGGTTTTGAGGTTTATTGTAGGTCTGAAGATACGCCGCACCTTTGGAATGAAGTTCTTAAGGCTGGCGCAGAATTCGGTTTGATTCCCTGTGGTCTGGGCTGTCGCGATACCCTGCGTTTTGAAGCGGGGATGCCGTTGTACGGTCATGAACTCAGTGAGACGATCAGTCCGGTTGAAGCCGGTTTGAAAATGTTTGTGAAGTTGGATAAGGAGAATTTTATTGGAAAAGAAGCCTTAAGCAAAGACCGTTTGCGCAAGCGCATGGCTTTCAGAGTGGTGGACAAGGGTATTGCCCGTGAACATTGCGATGTCTATGTCCATGATGAGTTGGTCGGTCAAACGACGACTGGAACGTTCTCCCCTACCCTCAATCAAGCCATATTTACAGCGTTGATTGATGTGGATGTGAGCAGCGATAATCATTTCTCGGTCGATGTGCGGGGCAGAAAATTAAAAGCAGAAGTAACGAAGTTTCCGTTTGTTCGTAAATCTAAATAAAGGAGGATTTTAACGATGAAAGTTTTAGATCATTTGTTTTACACTGTATCCCATGAATGGGTTGAAATGTTGGAAGACGGTACAGCGGTCGTCGGTATCACCGATTTCGCTCAACACGAATTGGGAGATCTTGTTTATGTCAATCTGCCGGAAGTCGGTGATAAGGTTGAGGCTGGAAAGCGTTTTTGCGATGTTGAATCGGTTAAAGCGGTTTCCGATGTTTATGCGCCGGTATCGGGTGTGATTCTTGAAGTTAATGAAGAATTGATGGATGCCCCTGAAAAACTGAATACCGATCCTTATGGTGCCTGGTTTGTAAAACTGGGTGAAGTTTCGGGTAAAGAACGTCTGATCAGTGCTGAGATTTATCGCGGTCAGACAGAATAAAGGAGGAGCGACATGGCTCAATATGTTCCAAATACCAAAGACGAACAATTGAAAATGTTGGAGGAAATCGGTAAGACATGGAATGATCTGTTATCCCCGATCCCTCAAGGCGTTCGATTGAATCGTGAATTGGATTTACCGCCGGGCATCAGTGAATTTGAAGTAATGGCAAAAATGGCTTCGTATGCCAAGGAAAACAAAGTGTTTACCACCGTATTGCGTGGTGCCGGTGCTTATCGTCATTTGATTCCCAGTGTTGTCCGACATTTATCAGCTCGCGAAGAATTCGTAACCGCTTATACACCGTATCAAGCCGAATTCTCGCAAGGTATTTTACAATCAATTTTTGAATATCAAACCATGATCTGTCAGCTGACGGGGATGGATGCTTCGAATGCTTCGGTTTATGATGGAGCGAGTGCTGTTGCGGAAGCGGTCAACATGACCGTCGATAGAAAACGTCGTCGTGCACTGTTATCTTCCAACTTGGATCCTCAATCGATCATGACCGTTCAAACGTATACGCAACATCTTCCCATCGATGTGGAAATCATCCCTTCGAAGGATGGTCGTTTGGATCTTGATTGGCTCAAAGACCATCTTACGGAAGATTTGGCTTGTGTCGTCATTCAACATCCCAACTATTTCGGTATTTTGGAAGATACGCAGGCCATCAGTGATGTCGTGCATTCCACCAAGGCAAAGATGATCGTTTCGGTTAATCCGATATCTCTAGCCGTATTTAAAGAACCTCGCGCTTATGGTGCGGATATTGCGGTTGGGGAAGCTCAGCCTTTAGGCTTGAACATCGCTTTCGGCGGTCCGTATTTGGGCTTTATGGCGACGACCAGTGATATGGTTCGTAAGCTGCCGGGTCGGATCGTCGGTCAAACCCTTGATTTGGATGGTAAGCGTGCATTTGTATTAACTCTTCAAGCCAGAGAGCAACATATCCGTCGTGAGAAAGCATCGAGCAGTCTGTGTTCTAATCAGGCGCACTGTGCTTTGACAGCCGCGATGTATTTAACGTCGATGGGTCCGGTAGGACTTAAAGATGTGGCTTCGCAATGCTATCACAAAGCCCACTTCTTACAAAAACAATTAGCCGCTCTGGATTTCAAGCTTAAATTCGATCAACCGTTTTTCCATGAGTTTGTGACGACCACGCCGGTTTCGACCAATAAGATCGTTCAGCACTTGGAACAGCACGATATTCTGGCGGGATTACCGTTGGATGGTCGGACGATGTTGTGGTGTGTGACGGAGGCGGTCAGTGAAAAAGAAATACATACTGTCCTTCGTTTGTTAGAGGAGGTGTCGAAATGAGTAACTTAATTTTTGAGACCAGCCGTGAAGGCAGACGTTGTGTCATCTTACCTACCAGTGTGATGCATGGGGATGATTTGTATCCGGAGTTTACCCGCGAATCAGCATTAGAGCTGCCAGAGGTTGCGGAAATCGATATCGTACGTCATTACATCGGTTTGTCACGCAAAGCTCACGGGGTGGACAATGGGTTCTATCCGTTGGGTTCGTGTACGATGAAGTATAATCCTCGTTTAAATGAAGATACAGCGTCTCTGGCGGGGTTTGCGCATATACACCCTCTACAACCTGTACATACGGTTAACGGTGCTCTGAAGGCTTTATGGCACTTACAACAGAGTTTATGCGAGGTAACCGGTATGGATGCCTTCACAGTACAGCCGGCCGCCGGTGCTCATGGTGAATTTACAGGGATGTTGTTGATTAATGCTTATCATCAGTCGCGCAAAGACACAGCCAGAACTCAGGTCATTGTTCCTGATTCAGCCCATGGTACCAACCCGGCTTCCGCCGCGATGGCCGGCTATGAAGTGATTAGTGTTAAGTCCAATGAAAAGGGTGGCGTCGATATTGACGAATTAAGAAGTTTGGTCAGTGAAAAGACAGCCGCGTTAATGTTGACCAATCCAAATACGTTGGGATTGTTTGATGAGAATATTAAGGAAATTGCTCAGATGATTCATGAGGCCGGCGGATTGCTCTATTATGATGGAGCGAACTTAAATGCGATCATGGGACTCTCCCGTCCGGGCGACATGGGATTTGATGTCGTGCATCTTAACTTACATAAGACGTTCTCAACGCCTCATGGCGGTGGCGGTCCGGGTTCCGGTCCGGTCGGTGTTAAGAAAAGACTGATACCGTTTTTACCGAATGGTACGATCATTGCGAAAGATGATGCGCTCGCCATCAAGAATGATGATGAACTAGCCATCGGACGCATGCGTAGTTTTTATGGAAACTTTTTAACCAATATCCGCGCACTGACCTATATTTTGTCGTTGGGCAGAGACGGATTGAAGGAAGCATCGATGAATGCGGTGCTCAATGCTAATTACATGATGGAGAAACTAAAAGATCTCTATACGGTCGCGTATCCGAGCACCTGTATGCATGAATTTGTGGTTTCGATGGAAAAAGAAAAAGACGAATACAATGTATCCGCCAAGGATGTATCGAAAGCACTGTTGGATGTCGGTATCCATCCGCCGACCATGTACTTCCCGCAGATCGTTCATGAAGCGCTGATGATTGAGCCCAATGAAACGGAAAGCAAGGAAACCCTGGACTTTGCGATTCAGGCGTTTAGGGATATCTATCACACTGCGATGACAGATGGTCAGGCGTTAAGAGATGCTCCGCTGACCACTCCGGTGAAAAGAGTGGATGACGTACTTGCGGCGAGAAGCCCAATCCTGATTTACAAGAAACCTGAGTAGAATCTAGACCCCTAGGCAAGAACAAACAAAGTTCTGAAGCCTAGGGGGTTTTTTTATGAGTTAATACATAAAATCGCATTTTTCCATTAAAAAAGAAGCGATAACCTTACCGCTTCTTGTAATTGATTATGCGATTGCTTTTTTCTTAGAAATGACTAACAAGAATAATCCCATCAGCCCCATCAGTAATCCAAGACTCTTAGAAGCATCAGATGTATCCGGCAGTGATTCTTCTTCGCCTAATACTTTATCTTCTTCTTCAACGTTTTCTTCTTCGACTACAACTTCTTCTTCAACATTTTCTTCTTCTTCGCCAAGAACTTCATCATCTTCTTCGTCGACTACTACTTCTTCGTCAACTACTTCTTCTTCATCATCTTGTTCTTCTTCATCATCAACTACTTCTTCTTCGTCAACTACTTCTTCCTCTTCATCAACTACTTCTTCTTCGTCAACTACTTCTTCTTCGTCAACTACTTCTTCTTCATCATCTTGTTCTTCTTCATCATCAACTACTTCTTCTTCATCAACTACTTCTTCTTCATCATCAACTACTTCTTCCTCATCGTCGATGAATTCGATTATGAACACGACATTACTTACGCCTCTATTATCATTGGTTGTAAATTCGCCATCAGATCCTCCACCATAAACTTCTTCGGTTTTACCATGTTTGACCCAAAGAACAGCGGTAGCACCTTCAATAGTCCAAGAGAACCCAACTAATTCTTCATCATCTTTAAGCACAAACTCATTAAGTGTAACCACAACTTCATCTTTAGTTAAAGTTATACTACCGGATTGTTCATCAATAATCCAACCCTCGCCTTCAAATGACTTGACCGAACCGTTTTCATTGAAATTAATTTTTACGCCATTTTCCGGGAGATTGCCTGTGTTTGGGGCTGCGTTTACTTTGTAAGCAAACAAGCTAAGTAGTAACAATACAAATATAAATGTTCTTTTCATGATTCTTCCTCTTTCTACATTTAGAACTCATAATTTTCATCAGTCAGAAACACTAAACTCATGTCGTGCATTTCTATTGACCTGATTCTCTCATGTCTTGGTTAGATTTCGGTTAGTATTCACTAGTTTCTTAATACTCTTCGAAATTATCGACGAATAACGAAATATATAATCACACTATAAGGCGATAATTTAGCCATCATATTTTTTCCTTAGGCAAAGACAGACTGAAGAAAGAATACATGAATTTGTGGTTTCGCTGGAAAAAGAAAAAGGCGAATACAATGTATCCGCCAATGTTGTATCTAAAGCACTGTTAGACGTCGGTATCCATCCGCCAACCATGTACTTCCCGTAGATCGTTCATGAAACTTGGGGGATTTAGCCCAACGAAGCCAAAAGTAAAGAAACATTGGATTTTGCGATTCAAGCGTTTAGAGATATCTACCACAACGAAATGATCAACGGAAAATCTCTAAGAGATGCTCCGTTGACAACTCCGGCGAAAAGAATGTATGACTACTTACGGAAAAAGCCCTATCCTAATCTACAAGAAGCAATAACACCTAAAGGCGATAATGCCGTCTTTTTAAATCAATAATAGTAATAATATGTAATTAGGCACTCACAAGCCGCATAGTTTATGCAAAAATCAGCACATTTTGACATCATTTGTCATGATATAACACTTATTCAATGACTTTGATGACAAAGAAAAACCCGACTCCTGAGGTCGGGTTTAAACAATAAACTTATTCAATTCTCACGGAATTGGAACAACTTGTGTACCACATGTTACTGTAATAGTATCCGGATAAAGACCTGCAATAGTACAACCATTCAATGTTCCTGGTATAGTTTGATCCGTTGCACCTAGTAACATAACCTGCGTGTAAGTAGATCTTGCGTCTGGAAGGTCTTTTGAATCTTCAGCTGCATTAATATAGGACAGCAATGCCGGAATCAAGATAGCAGCCAAGATAGCGATGATAGCGATAACAACGATTAATTCGATGAGGGTAAAACCTTTTTTGTTTAATAATTTTTTCATGTTTCTTCTCCTTTGTAAGTAAATTTAACTACAAATGACATCATTTGTCAATATGCATTTTCTATGCAATTTGACGAATAATATTTACCGTCCTAAAAGACGCTTCAGTAACTCAGGATTACTGGTAATATCTTGGGCGGTGGTGTGGGAAATGGTTTGGTCGACAACGAGTCTTGCCAAATTGGCTTCGAATGTCTGCATTCCAAATCTCATACCGGTTTGAATCGCTGTATTTATTTGGAAAATCTTGTTCTCACGAATAAGATTTCCAATAGCGTCTGTCATAAGCATGATCTCATGACACGCAATCCGATCGGTGTTATCCATTCTCGGAAGTAGTGCTTGTGATATAACTCCTTTTAATGTTGCGGCTAACTGAGTTCTAATCTGGGATTGTTGATGAGGTGGAAATACGTCGATAATCCGGTCTATAGTAGCCGGGGCACCGATCGTATGAAGTGTAGATAAAACTAAATGTCCGGTTTCTGCGGCAGTAAGTGCCAAACTGATCGTTTCATGGTCACGCATTTCCCCAACCAGAATTACGTCGGGGTCTTCACGTAGCGCAGATCTGAGTGCCTCTTGAAAGCCCTTGGAATCATGATGGATTTCACGCTGGTTAACTAAGCTGACCTTAGATTCGTGAACATATTCAATTGGATCCTCCATTGTTATGATATGGCACGGCTTGTTTAGGTTAATGTGATCAATCATTGCCGCTAAAGTCGTCGACTTACCAGAACCGGTAGGACCGGTAACGAGAACTAAACCGCGAGGTTCTAATGCTAAGTCTTTTAAAACGTCAGGAAGTCCAAGCTCTTCAATGGTTGGAATATGATTATTCAATAACCGCATAGCCAAAGCGTACCTACCCCGTTGTCGGTAAGCATTGAGACGATATCGATATCCATGGATGTCCGAATATGCCGTATCAATATCATGTCCGTCATGATACAAAGCTTTTTGAGCAGGAACAAGTAAGTTGTTTATCCATTCCTTCATAATTTCATTGGTTAATACCGGTAATTTCAATCGTTCCAAAGATCCAATCCGACGTACTATCGGTGGCTGTCCTGTAACAAGATGGATGTCTGAACATCGTTGCTTTTGTGCATAATCTAGAATCGAATCGAACATAATTTTTCTCCCCTTTTACTCGGTTGAATATAGGATACGAATTCCCTCTTCTACCGAAGTAATCCCTTTTTCCACAAGTTCCATTACTTCATCTCTTAACATACGCATCTTTTTCTCTGCCGCATAAGCTTTTAACTGATCCATCGAAGATTTTTTTGAGATAAGTTCTTCTAAATGCGAATCTATTAATATGATTTCAAAAACAGCCGTACGACCCGAATAACCAGTCTTATTGCATTCCTGGCAACCTGTTCCAACATAAGCTTTTTCAAGGTTCGATTTTAACAATAAATTGTCCGAACTGCTAACAGAAACTGAGGTCTTGCAATGCTTGCAAATTTTCTTAACCAAGCGCTGAGACATTACACACTTAACAGATGAAGCAACTAAGAATGGTTCTATACCCATATCCGTCAAACGAACAACCGTAGATAGCGCATCGTTGGTATGGATGGTCGACAATACAAAGTGACCTGTAATAGCAGCACGAATAGCAATTTCGGCTGTTTCACTATCCCGGATTTCCCCAACCATGATGATGTCCGGATCCTGACGTAATATGGACCGTAACCCCCCAGCGAATGTTAACCCAGCTCTGGCATTTACATGGACTTGATTGATTCCTTCAAATTTACGTTCAATCGGATCTTCAACTGTAATAATATTTTTCTTAGGATCAGCCATCTTTGCTAGCATTGAATAAAGTGTTGTTGTTTTACCACTTCCCGTTGGACCTGTAACAAGCAATATTCCATGAGGAAATCGAATGGCTTTTTCTATAGTTTTCTGTGTATAATCCGATAGTCCCAAACTTGCCAAGTCGTAAGATATACTTCTATCAGCCCCCAATAGACGCATGACCACTTTTTCCCCAAATGCTGTCGGCAAACTGGATACCCGAATATCCACTGCGAAAACATCGTTTCTAAACTGGAAAGCTCCGTCTTGAGGAATGCGTTTTTCAGCTATGTTCATCCCAGAAATGATTTTGATGCGTGTTACGATTAAGTTATGTGCCTCACTACTCAACTGATTGTGAACTTGTAAGTCCCCATCAATACGCATCCGAATGCGAGTAAAGTGCTCTTCAGGTTCAATATGAATATCAGAGGCGTTTTGTTGATATGCTTCCATTATGAATGAATTAACAAGTTTTACAATAGGAGCTGAATCAACGCGCTCTGCCATACTGGCGTCATCGATAGCATCCTGATCTGTGGAGATGATAGTTACTCCGCTATATTCGTCCTTAATATTCTCCATAATATTGTCAGATGTGCGCCTTGTATACACCCTCTGAATTGCCTTTTCTATCTCACTTAAAGGTGACAAAACCGTTTTTATTTCTAGCCCAGTAATCATCCCTACATCTTCAAGACATGCAAAATCGAGTGGATCGTTTGAGGCTATCGTCAAAGTCCCTGCTTTAATATTAACCGGAACAATTGTATATTTTTTCGCTAATGTTTCTGGAACTAATCGAACCGCATCTAACTCCACAGTAAAAATAGGTGATTCTAAGTATTCAACACCCAATCTTTTGGCGAGTGGACGAAGGATATCTTTCTCTGTGGTAAATCCAAGTTCAGTCAGCACAGCACCCAAACGCTTTTTGGATATTCTTTGTTGAACGAGGGCTTGCTCTAACTGTTCAGAAGAAATAATCCCCTCTTCGATTAATATTTGCCCCAATGGCATGGCTTTCATTCACAATCCTCCTGATTCTATATTAAAAACAGCAACATTCATTTATAATAATAACGTGTGAGGTCACTAATATGCAAATTACATTTTACATCATATTCTTTATCTTCGGCAGTATTTTGGGTTCCTTTTACAACGTCGTTATCTATCGTTTACCACGGAAAGAATCCATTGTCGTCGGTTCTTCTCATTGCCCAGGCTGCAATACCCCGATAAAACCGTATGACTTAATACCCATACTAAGTTATTTCATCCTCGGTGGCAAGTGCAGAAGTTGCAAGAAACCATACTCATTTCGATACCCGCTGATTGAATTTATTACAGGGTGTCTTTTTGCATTGACATATCATGTTTATGGATATACTTGGTTGACATTAATTGGAATCGTTTTGGCTTCAATATTACTCATCATAACAATGATCGATATTGATACCATGGAAATATATGACACATTTCAAATTATTCTATTCTTCTTAGCAATAGCATTTATAACCCAATCCGGATTACCTCTTGGTGATCACCTCATTGGTTTTTTTATCATAAGCGTACCCTTTTATATCATTGCACTCATAACTAACGGAATGGGTGGCGGAGACATTAAGTTAATTGCTATAGGTGGATTACTTTTGGGTTGGAAAGCGACATTGGTTGCGTTTTTCATTGCAAGTATTGCTGGAGGTATGATAGCCATCCTTCTTGTATTGCTAAAGCAACAAGGCCGAAAGTCTTTGATCGCATTCGGACCTTACTTATGCCTCGGCATTTACATAGCTTTCCTTTATGGTAATTCTTTATTTGATTGGTATATTAGACTTTTCTTTTAGTTATCCAAACTGTCTCTTTCTGGAACAAAGTCTCCACCATAATCTTTAGGATTTTCTTCTGGAAGTAATTTATGAATCATATAAACATCAATAGTCAACATAGCTTCTTCTTTTATAAAATCATATGTTGCTTCGTTTAAATAAATCGTTGTATCCCAAGAAGATATTTCGCTGGCAATTCGGCTAAATTGCTCATAATCTGTCTTAATTCGATATATTGATCTGGAATGCAATAACTGGGAAGTTGTTACTGGAATACCTGATACAGGTTGTACTTCAGCATTATATTGCAATATAAGTTCTCGAATCTTGTATATCGGATCATATAGTTCTGAAACAGTAGAATTTGGTGAAAGTATTTGTGGTTGTTCAAAGACTACTCCTGAGACAATTGTTCCCTGTATAGTGGTTAATGGTAACATCCAACGATCAAATTGTGCGGCATTCATCGGCGTTTCAATCTTATTTAATTCGTTTGATACATCTTTTAATAACTCTTCTCTACGTAACTTCAAAATTGGTTCTAGCGGCAAAGTAGCATCCACAATAGTTTTTTGCGATTCTAGTCCCGAAAGTTTTATCTTATTCTCGTTAATTTTATTATTCAAAGGAAGTATTACGAAAGCAATCATCAACCCAACAATGGCAAGTAGTCCCATTATGAACAATAAAAACAACTCTCGTCTTGAGATATTCATACTAATTCCCCCCCTTCATTTGAACTTTTAGGTTCCCTGTATATTTCCTTGAAGTATCTTCATATTTATAACCCTCATGAATGACATCCTTAAAAAACTCGGTTCTTTGTAAGCGTAGGGCATAATTTGAAGAATCAGACGCGAAGTTTCCGATAATTTCAAGTGAAATCCATGAATCGACATAGGATAATTTAGTTATACTGACATCTACAGGTAGATTATCGAACAATATCTGTAATATATCCTGGTCAAATCTAGGAATATAATCCAAAACATCAATAATGCTTATTACTTCAACTTTAAGACTATCCAATTGCTTGATATTCGACTGCATAATTGATATTTCATTAAGTTTTCTGATTACCAAAGGATCATTAATGTATTCTTCAATCAAGACTATTTTGCTTTCTAAAGTTAAATTATCAAATACCAACTTCATAGAAAATATTCCCAATGATAATGCTACGAACAAAACAATCCCTAAATACATAACGCTTGGAGATGTTTTCTCACTTCGCGCTTTTTGTATTTGGCGATAACTTTCGAGTAAGTTCATGTCTTTCTTTAACATATCATCACTTCCTTATTAATGCGCCAAAAGCATTGACGTATTTAGTTTGAAATCCAACTGTAGAAATAAAGGATGAAGGCATTTGAATAATGTCGCAAGGCACAAACAAACTGTCAAATAATACCTTTTGAATGTCAGGGAGAATTTCATCTACCCCCATCAATACTATCTTTTTTATTGCTTTCTTACTTCTGGTGTAAGAAAATTGAATCATTTTATTAATGTTGTCTTCGACAATCGGAATAACGGACTCCTTGTCTCCCTCGGAATAAGAAACCAAACGTGCATTCCGCGAAAGTACGTACATACCATTTTCAAACAGATATAAACGTAAATAGGCGTTTCCAACATCTACAAGAATCACTGGATCATCATCGGTAAATATCTTCGCTTCATTGGCTAACTTAATAATCGCATTTGTTGCTGAGTCAATAGCTACAACATTGCACTTTGCTTTCTTAAAAGCTTTCAGATAAGACTCAATTGCCGATTCAAGCATTGCAACAGCCAACACTCTCAACTGCGATGATTCCTCTTCTTTTCGAATTTCTTCCAAAACGATGAAATCCATAATATAATCCGGAGTTAAATTAAGAGCATTCATCATTTCACTACGAACGATAAACGGTGTCTTCTTGTCATCAATCTTGGGAATCAATAGTTCTCGATAAATGATTGAAGCATTATTTATACACAAAATACAATCTTTCTCCCTGATATTGTTTTTAGTCAAATAATCAGCAAGTAAGGATCCAAATTCATCGACCTCTCTTACTCCTTGATTATCAATCCAACTCTCCGGAAACTCAAAGAAAAGTGTCTTTGAAATACTCACATGACCTGATTTAGACTTTGACTTTGACTCAACTAAATAAACAAAGCCTCCACGAATTTCTAAAGATAAAGCCATTTGTCATTCCCCCTTCTATTTACCAATCGCATCATACATTGAAAAGATTGGTTGTATTATGGATAATACAATAAAGCCAATAACAATACCGAGTACGATAATCATGATCGGCTCAATCAACGAAACCATTCGTTGGATTGCGGAATCTGCTTCGTTATCGAAATAATCAGCGGTCGAATTAAGCAATTCTCCCAGGGATCCAGATTCTTCTCCTATGTAAATCATTGAAGACAACATCGGATCAAAGGATCCTGTATTTGCAATCGCTCGAGAGATTAAGTCTCCTTGAGATACTGAAGTCATGACATCTCTAAACATGTCTTCTAAATGGGCATTGCCTAAGACTTTCGAAGTAGTTTCAATCATGTCTAGTGTTTGAACTCCACTGGAATACAGGGAAGCAAATGCTCTGGCACACCGTGCAGAGTAAATAGTTTGAACTAATTTCCCAAGAACTGGCATAAATATCTTGAATTTATCAAATCTAACTCTGATTGATCTAGTTTTCAATGACATTCTAACCCCTACTATCGAAAAAACAATGAAAGCAAGTAAGGCTATCCAATTATTTAATATAAAATCACTGATTCCGAGCATAATTTTAGTTGAAAGAGGAATATCTTCCGGATTAAACATCGATGTGATGGAAGGTAAAACAAATACAACCAACAATAGAACGACCGTTACTGCAACGACAGCCAAGACAATCGGATATACACTAGCACTCTTAATCTTATTAGCCAGTTTTGCTTCCTTTTCGTAGTGATCAGACATCCTGCTAAGTGATTTGTCTAATGTACCACCCAATTCTCCAGCCATGACCATATTCAATAACAAATCCGGAAACGCTCCTCTTTGCAGCTTCATTGATTCAGAAAGGGAGTTTCCTTTTTGGACCTCCTCATAAATATTACGGAATATTTTCTTAGTCTTTGCATTATCTGCTTTACTTTGCAACATATCCAACGCCTGCATGATTGGAATACCTGAAGTAACCATCGTACCTAACTGTCGACAGAAAATAACCAAACTCTTCATTTTCAACTTGGATATGTTATCAGATTCTGATTTAGTTTCCTTATAATCTAACAAATACAATTGCTTATTCTTTATAATTTGAACGACTTCCAAATTATTTTCAGCCATTATAACCTCAGAAACAGTCTTCCCTCGATTATCGACAGCCGTTACATAATAACTTTTCATGTTTCCCCTTTCTCCCTATATCTATGGTCCGGCAACTACGACAGTATCAACTTCAACAATGTTCGAGAAAAGAATGACCGGATTCTCTGGTTCGTTGTTGCCCCCACCTGTAGAAGGTGTGTAGAACAAATAATCAAATAATGGCAATGCATCCATTCTCTTATAGATAACTGAAGAACTATTTGCGGAAAGTTCAACAACTTTAGCCATAATAGAGCCATAAAGTGTAGCATTCGATCCTAAAACAACATGAGCTATCGGCGCATAAATCCAAACCGGAATACTAGGCTCTGAACCCGTAGAGTTCGAGGCGAAGTTTATGTCTCCTCCAGCTGTGATTATGTAGCCTTTGAAAGGAACGTTTTGCATATTGACATCAACATTGCCAAACATCAAACTACCCGTAAAACTAATATTGTTCGAAATCTGAAATTCCGGATTAAAACTGGTATCTTCTGTAACTGTAGTCATAAATCCAGTATTTAAATCAGTTTGTAAAGGCGGGATTTTCCATGTATCCAAAACCAAAATAAACTTCGTCGGATCATTCCGTTGAACAATTACATTAGCACCCCAAGGAATAATATATTTTCCCCCAGATCTGATAGTGTTTGTTTCATCGATTTTTCTCATAACCATAACACGACCAGTACCTTCAACTTCTAGGGATCCAGATGTTGCTGTTATAGTACCAACAACCAATTTCTTAACCTGAGTGGCATAACCGTAATTTCCTAACTCTATCTTTATACCAGCAGAAGTATTAAGCGATGCTAAGTAATAACCTTTCTTCCCTGGATGTCTTCGAAGGTCCGGTAAACTCAATACTCCGTTGACAATAGAAACATTGAGCAACTCTTCCTGAGTCGGAAAAGATGGCATAGTTATACTTGGGAAAATCCTTTTATCTTCCGTCTTAAACTCCATATATCTAGCATCAAAGCAACCCAATGAATTCCCTGGCGTTTGGGTGTATGATGCTACCGATAAAGTTGTTCCAGTCGGCATTGCAATGGACCAAATGTTGTCACAATAACCATCACTAACCGCAACAGAATTACCTGCCCCATCCGGGTCTTCTTTGTCAAGAATCGTTTTTTGATCCTTATCAGCCAAATGTAATAAAGGACCCGTCTGTATTCTTGGCGAATAGTTGATAGGTAGTGCCTCACCATTAGTAAACACATCCCCACGAATCAACCCATTGTTTGAACGCATCCAAATCGAAGAACGTGAAATGACGGCTTTATTCATAACCGAATCTCCAGAACCGTAGGTTAAGTAAATAACTACTTCTACCTCCAAGGTTCGTGTGACATCTCTTACATACCCCGTAGAGCTTATTATATAAACATCTGCATCAGGCAAATCACCATATGCAAGTGGACCATTAACATCTACAATAGCGAAGTTTCCAACACCAACGCTAACCACTTTGTTGGCATTGATCGTAAACATTGCATCTGCCAAGTATTCTTTTAAATCTTCACTGCCTGGAGCATAATCAGCACCTGGATTATTAAGATAACTCTCAATTTGTGAGATTCTTGTATTCAAACCAGATTCAGCAACATAATATGCTTCTGTGTGATCATTTGCGAAAAGAGCATTACGCTGATTTGCAACAGCAACAAACATTGCTCCGCCCAACATGATTACTAGAATGAGGAAAATGAGTACTACTGTGATTAAGGCCATACCTTTATTATTCTTCAATGGTCGCATTAATTTCATAAAGTCAACCTCCTAACTTCCGACGCGAACAAAAATTCGCACTACAACTTCGTTTACTCTTCCATATCGATCGGCATTACTTTTGATCGTTAACAAAACTGAGTTATCAGAAATGCGATAAGGTGATGCAGAAAATTGGGAAACACCATTCGCTATGACCGTACCGTTTCTCACAACCGAACTGCCCACCAAACAATATGAAACACTCGTCTCATAAACAGGCGTTATCGTATAGCAATTGCCAGAAATAACTAACTCCTCATTACCGAATACATGGCGTCTTACATCCTTCTCAAACTGTACGGCCACGATTCGTAACGCTGCTTGATTTGCAACTTGTGATTCCTCGTCTTTAAAGAATCCCATGGAGTTTTGAACTAACATAGCAATCAAATAAGTAAATATCGATAATACAGCCATGGTAATAATCAACTCGATTAATGTAAACCCTTTTTTATTTTTAAAGGGATTAGATCCCTTGAATACCTTTCTCATAATCAACCACCCACCACAGGAACAAAGCGCATGAAATTTTCAATTTCGACTCTATCCCCGGCATACTCACCCGTCGTAATTTCCACTTTGACTGTAACGACATGCAATGAGTACAAGGTAGGATCTGGGTGATATTCAAACAAAATTTCATAAGCTACATTAGTCACTGTTTTTGTGCAAATTTCAGCTCCACCCGTTAATGGATCACAAGAAAAACCTCGGTCTGTTTCCATCCAAGTTACAATCAGAGGCATCGTTGATGTCTTACCTTTGTTATATATTTGTTCCAACTCTTCTTGCGCATAATAATTCGCATCCATAAATTCCTTGGATACATTATTCATCATATTGGTAATCAAGAACGCAGGAAAGACCGTGACCATGACGATAGCAAAAAGCGCCATAGCTACGATTACCTCTACAAGAGTCATTCCCTTTCGATTTCTCATGTTTCACCACACCCTGTCATGAGTTGTCAACCGTCTAATTAAGTATATTGTAATGCAAATGATAACTACTTACAAGATGAAACCCTATTCAAAATACCAAAAAAGAACGGGACAACTTATTCCTAACGACATTATAACACCAATATCTTAAAAATATTAAGTGATATAATCACAGAACCGCTTTTTTTGAGTGATTGACAGTGCTAGAATATATGTGTGTGTTAAAAAATTAACACTGTCCAAACTTTTTCACATATCGTAGAAATAGGGTGACTTAATGAAACAGGTTTATGGATCCGCCGGAATCTTAAAACAGGGCAACCGAATTTGTGCTGTAAGGCGTAAATATGGTGACTTCGCTGGGTATTATGAGTTCCCTGGTGGTAAGGTTGAAATCGGTGAAACCGCTGAAGATGCGGTGATCCGCGAATGCAAAGAAGAACTGGATGTGACCGTAAAAATTTTATCTTTGGTGCACATTATTTACCATGATTACCCCGGATTTCAATTAAAGATGCCTCTGTATTTATGTGAGGTAGTTGACGGCGAAATGAAGCTATCGGTCCACGACGATTTGATTTGGCTGAATGAGAATAATGTTGAGCAGTTGAACTGGATAGAAGCGACCAAATCGCTTGTTCCTCGAATCAAGGAAATCGTTATTTCCTTACAAACGAAAGAAGGCTAAGCCATGAAAAGAAAAATCGTTATCGTCGGGGGTGTTGCCGGTGGGGCAACCGCAGCCGCAAAACTACGTCGCTTAAGCGAACAGGATGACATCATCATTTTCGAAAAAGATGAGTACATCTCCTTCGCTAACTGCGGTCTTCCCTATTACATCGGAGAAGTAATTACCGATCGTAATAAACTGCTCGTACAAACCGTCGAAGGTATGAATAAACGTTTCAACCTCGACATCCGAAATCTTACAGAAGTCATTAAAATCGATCGCGAGAAAAAGGAAGTATTGGTCAAAAAGTCTTCCGGAGTTGAGTACTCGGAAAGTTATGATGTCCTTATTCTTTCTCCAGGAGCATCCCCGATCGTACCGCCGATTCCCGGACTTAAAGAAGCTAATAATGTTTTCATTTTGCGCAACATCCCACATACTGACCTTATCTTCAATTTCATCAAACAAAAACAACCCAAGAAAGCTACCGTCATCGGCGGTGGGTTCATCGGCGTTGAAATGGCGGAGAACTTAAGAGAAAGAGGTCTTGCGGTTACACTTATCGACATGGCCGATCAAGTGCTCGCACCTGTTGATTACGAAATGGCCCAAATCGTTCACGAAGAACTGACACGTCACGGTGTACGTCTGATACTAAAAGACGGAGTGAAGAGTTTTCATGAAAATGGCAAATTCGTGGAAACGGCCAGCGGTCTGAAAATTGAATCAGATATCATCATTCTTGCGATCGGAGTCAACGCTGAAACTCGATTGGCCAAAGAAGCAGGTTTACAAATCGGTGATCTGCGTGCCATCGTCGTTGATGATCAAATGCGTACCAGTGACCCCGACATATACGCTGTTGGTGATGCGATTGAAGTTCGCTCTCGTGTAAATGGAGCTCAAACCAAAATACCATTGGCATGGCCGGCCAACCGTCAAGGTGTGGTCGTTGCTAATGCGATTCACGGCATCGAAGATAAATATCCGGGATCTCTGGGTACTGCGGTTGCCAAAGTGTTCGACCTTACCGTCGCATCGACCGGTTTTAACGAACGACTGTGCAAATTCTACGGAATGGAATATAAAACGGTTCACGTTAACCGTAACAATCATGCCTCCTACTATCCCGGAGCTACCTCAATGATTCTTAAACTTATTTTTTCTCCGAGTGATGGAACGATCTACGGAGCTCAGGTCATTGGCCAAGAAGGCACCGAAAAACGCATCGACGTCATCGCTACGGCCATGACCGGAAATTTAAAAGTCCGCGACTTACTGGATTTAGAACTTGCCTATGCACCGCCTTATTCCAGTGCCAAAGATCCCGTCAATATCCTAGGATATGTGGCACTTCATGTATTGGACAATGAAATCCCAACCATTCAATGGCATCAAATCGATGAAACCGTTAAAAACGGCGGATATTTATTAGACGTTCGCACACCGCTGGAATTTGACTTGGGACATATCCCCGGATCTGCTAACTTTGAACTTGATGAATTGCGCAATAATCTCGATAAATTGCCTTCAAAAGATAAGCCAATCTACATAACTTGCCAAGTCGGACACCGCGGCTATCTGGCTGTTCGCATCTTACAGGAAAACGGCTTTACGAATGTGTTCAATGTGGATGGCGGTTATCGTTTATATGAAGTCGCAACTCATGATTTCAATAATCCAACCGGAATTACCGGATCAGCGGAAGCCGAGCATGTGGATGAGCAAGTCATTACGGCTCTTCCGGTTACCAACATGGAAGTCATTCAAGTGGATGCCTGCGGATTACAATGTCCGGGACCGATCTTGGAAACATACAAAGCCATGGAAAAAATGTTGCCAAATCAGCTGCTTCGCATCGAAGCCAGTGACTTTGGTTTCTACTCCGATGTTTCAAAATGGGCCGAAAAGACTGGCAATACCGTCGTCGATATCAAGATGGATGGCAAGAAAGTTTTAGCTACCTTGAAAAAAGGTCATGATAAAGTTTCTTCACCCCTCAGTGCATCCCGCGAGAATGCGACCATCGTTCTATTCTCCGGTGAGTTGGACAAGGCGTTGGCCGCCATGGTCATTGCGAACGGTGCGGCCGCCATGGGTAAGAAAGTAAGTATCTTCTGCACGTTCTGGGGACTCAATGCCCTGCGCAAAGACCAATCGGTCAAAGTAGAAAAAACGTTTGTGGAAAGTATGTTTGGAATGATGATGCCGCGTGGAGCTAAGAAACTGCCCTTATCCAGAATGCAAATGGGTGGTGCCGGTAAGGCCATGATGGTTAAGGTCATGAAAGATAAGAATGTGGATTCATTACCCAGCTTAATGAAACAAGCGCGTGAAATGGGTGTTGAATTCATTGCCTGTACCATGAGTATGGATGTTATGGGAATTAAAAGAGAAGAACTGATTGACGGAATCGAATTTGGCGGAGTAGCTACTTACTTAGCTGAAAGCGAAGACGCCGGATTGACCTTGTTTATCTAAGAAAGCTGAGAAGCTTTCTTTTTTTGTTCCGTTGAAAACCTTTAATTAAGAAGGTACAATGGAATAAAGAGAAATCTCTACTTGAGGTATTATGGAACAACATAAAAGGATCATTGATCAAATGACAAACGAAGAAAAGGCATCGTTGGGCAGCGGTGCTGATTTTTGGCATACCCAACCCATTCCTACTGTAGGTATTCCATCGATTATGATGACCGATGGACCCCATGGATTGCGCAAACAGAAAGATCAAGGCGATCATATCGGCATCAATCAAAGCTATCCGGCTACCTGCTTCCCCACCGCCGCAACCCTGGCGAACAGTTGGGATAAAGAACTCATCAAACAAATGGGCGAAGCTTTGGCCAACGAATGTCACAGCCAACATGTTTCCCTATTGTTAGGCCCGGGCATCAATATCAAACGATCTCCGTTGTGCGGACGTAATTTCGAATACTTCTCTGAAGATCCCTATTTAGTTGGCGAACTTGCTAACTCATTGGTTTGTTCAATTGAGAGCTCTGGGATCGGTACTTCCTTAAAACACTTCGCCGTCAATAATCAAGAGTACAACCGGATGGTCAGTGACTCCATTGTCGACCCACGGGCGTTGCGGGAGATTTATTTAAGTGCTTTTGAAAAAGTTGTCAAACAAGCAAAACCTGCGACCGTCATGGCCGCATACAATAAAGTGAACGGAACCTATTGTTGTGAAAATGAATTCTTATTGAATGAGGTCTTGCGTAAAGAATGGGGATATGAAGGTGTTGTGGTCTCCGATTGGGGAGCGACCAACGATCGAATCAAAAGTCATGTTGCGGGCATGGATTTACAAATGCCGGGCATCACCAAGGAAGATGATAGGAAAGTAGCGGATGCACTTGCGTCCGGATTGTTAAATCCAAAGGTTATCGATGCTTCTGTTTCTCGAGTTCTACATTTGACCGATTCTTACCCGACCTCTGGAAATTCGATCGATGAAGAAATGCATCATCAGTTGGCAAGAAAGATTGCCAGTGAATCCTTTGTTTTGTTAAAGAATGACGGATTACTACCCCTCACCTTGAACGAAAACATATTAATCATAGGCAACATGGCCAAACACCCACGCTATCAAGGATCTGGATCTTCATTGATCTCCCCCACAAAACTACCGAGCTTGATTGACGTGTTTGACAACCGACTTATTGCTTATACTTATTCTGAAGGTATTGGGTCAGGCGATATGGCTGATGAGAAACTACTTCAAGAAGCGGTTGAATTGGCCAAAACTGCTCGCATCGTTCTTATCATGGCCGGACTACCCGAAACCTACGAATCTGAGGGGTTTGATCGCCAACACCTGGATATGCCAAAAAGTCACAATGAACTGATTTCACGGATCAGTGAAGTAAATAAAAATGTTGTCGTTATTCTATCAGCCGGATCACCGGTTACGATGCCATGGATGGATTCGGTAAATGCGCTGCTACACACCTATTTATCCGGTCAAGCCGGAAGTGAAGCTATTATGGATGTATTGTTTGGGGATGTGAATCCAAGCGGAAAACTTGCGGAAACATATCCAAGAGACATCAAAGATACGCCTTGTTATGGTAACTTTGCTCAGCCGGGGCGAAATGCTTTATACAAAGAAAGCATCTTCATCGGATATCGCTATTACGATACGTTCAATGTTGATGTGCTATTTCCCTTTGGCTTTGGGTTGAGCTATACAACCTTTGGTTATCGTGATCTGAACATTGAAGGTGAATTCCCTGATTTGACTGTGTCCTTTGTTGTTGAAAACACCGGATCCGTTTCCGGAGGCGAAATTGCTCAACTATACATTCATCATAAAAATCCAAGCATCTTCAAAGCCAAGCGAGCACTTAAAGGCTTTGAGAAAGTTCATCTTCAGCCATCAGAAAGCAAAATTGTAACCATAAGATTAGACTCACGCAGTTTCAGCTATTTCAACACCGATATCAATGACTGGGTCATTGAGAATGGTGACTATGAGATTCAGATTGGTGAATCTATAACGCATATTCACTTAAGAGAATCTGTCTTATATGACAAAAACACAATCAGTACGCCTGTTAAGAGTTTGCCTGAATTCGTACCTGATTACTACAATCGAAATCATCCGATATCGATCAGTGATGGTAACTTCACTCAACTCACCGGCATCACCATACCTTTTGCTTTCAGACGCAAAGATGAACCCTTTACGATTAACTCAACCATTACGGAACTCGCGGATGTTTGGATAGGCAGACTACTGGCAACCTTAGCTTTGAGACAATCGAAGAAACTGATGCCATCCACGGATGAGAAAATCATGAAAATGATCGAACGAGGGGTGATGGAATCACCGCTTCGCTCACTAATCGCAATGAGCAATGGAACCATGACCTTAGGTATGGTCCAATGGATATTAAAAATCGCAAATATTGGTAAGAAAAACACTCGATGACCTCGAGTGTTTTCAATTATGGCAACAGTTTGATTTCAATAATATCCTTTTCTTTGCATTTCCCATTGTCATCAAATTCTACTTTTTTGGGGTATCCTTCATACGGAATGACCGCATTGGTAGTAAAGTCACGAACAACAATATACCCCGTCCATGCTTTTAAGTTATCTTCTTTGAAAAACGGAGTATCCCAATATTGAAAAGATCGTGCCAGTTTTCCGAGTCGTACCATACTGATTCCATCACTCGCCCTATCATCCGGTCGGTGAATAGAAACCTCAAACGTGCTTTCACTTGGCGGTGTATCAAAGACCAATTTGATTACGAAGGTGGCGTCCGGAAATGTCAGCGACAGAATATCTGCGGGCAGTACATCGTTGACCTCAACTTTAACCGAATCGCTGTATACACCATACTTAATATTGATTTTGGTATCCTCATCTTTGTTTTCAACAAATGCAAGCTCTACCGGCTCATTTAGTGGATTACGCAAATAAATATCTTCCTTCGTTGATACATAGACGTACAGTTTCTCATTATTACTCGCCGCATCTTCAATGTACCAATCCAAATCCCAATTAAAATCCGTGTCTATCGTAACCTTCCTCGACACCGTTTCAAAAGGACCATAATATCCGCTTTGCGTTGCTTTACCCGGTTCAGACTCCTTAATTCCAGGACGCATTAAATAAACCAAATATTCCTCCCCATCCGAAACATCCCCACTCACATTCAAATCAATCGTAAAGACCGAAAGCAAATCTTTCTTTTGATCCTCAGGATCTTTTTCGCCATTACTCACCGAACCACAACCAACCAGAAAAAATACCAACAGGATCATGAACAATTTTTTCATATGTATCCTCCATTGAGAATATCATACCACTATTTTGTCACAATTTGTCAACAAAAAAATCGGAATATATCCGACCTTTTTCTACAGTTCATCCTCCGTTGTATCCCCCGCAACCTTCACCTTCACAATTCCTTCCAAAGAACTGATTTTAGTTAACAGCTTATAATATTTTTCCATATTTTTATGCCTCGGACTCACAATCAACAATATATAATGAATCTTCTCTGTATCAATAACATCACTGCCAATGTACTGAACATCCTCCACAAAAATATCTTGTTGAAGGGCTAAACTTCGATAAATATCAAGATCCGCATGCTTGGTTTGAATAAACAACCGCTTGGTCTCCACGCGATTGACCCACTCACTTTCCAAACGGGTCGCAAAGCGCAACAACACATACACCAGAAGGGTCGTCAATATCGCCCCATAATAAAAACCAATTCCACAAGCAATACCAATGGTACCTACACCCCAAAGACTCGCCGCCGTCGTCAGTCCTTTGACTGAACCACGACCCTGAATGATTGTTCCGGCACCTAAGAAACCGATACCACTGATAATCTGTGCGCCTAAACGCGCCGGATCAGGAACGGCCCCTAAGGGCAGATATCGGAAAAATATAAATTCCGAAGTAAGCATGACCAAAGCAGAGGCCGTTCCAACCAGTGCGTGCGTACGCAACCCGGCTGCCCGACTTTTACTGGCGCGCTCAAAACCAATTAACCCTGATAAAAACATCGCCAATCCAAGACGGGCGGCTTGCTCTAAATAGACCTCCATCCAATCACCTTACTTTCTAAAATTTTTTGCTCGAAACACTGTTTTATCTAAGGGTAACCGCATCGTCGAATGACGATCCGGACTTTTCAAAGGCACATTGGGCACACCAATAGCCAATACATGAAACGGATGCCAACTTGAAGGCAAGTTAAACAATGCTTTCAGTTTATCCGGCTTAAAATAATCCACCCAAACAGCACCCAACCCACCATCCGCCGCCGCTAGCATCATATGTGTCATCACAACAGCCGTATCAATAGGACCGGTATCAAAATTATCAAACGAACGCTTCCACGTCGCATCCTGATCTGCACAAATTAACAAAGCCATAGGCGCACCATAAATCTGAGCAACCTCACTGAGCTTCAATAAATCTTCCTTATCCTCAATAATCACAACGCGCTGACTCTGCGAATTTGCGGCGGTTGGCGCAATGCGTCCAGCCTCAAGAATCACAGACAAAAGCTTCGGATCCACGGGATCTTTTTTAAATGAGCGAACCGAGCAGCGCTTCTTCGCCAGATCAATAAATGTCATAACCTTTACTCCTTTTTCAATCATATCTACGTTGAGTTTACCATATTTGTACAATATTTGCACAACAACCTAAAACGATGAAATTCATTCTTGCATTTAATATACCTTTTTTATATGATAGAAAAACGGAGGTGTTGCCCATGAATAAAAAACTCAGCGTAACCAGTTTGGCCTGGCCGATATTTATTGAAATTGCCTTGTTTATGGTAATGGGCAATATTGATGTCATCATGCTATCACGATACAGTCAAAATGCAGTTGCGGCTGTCGGAAATGCCAATCAGATCCTTTCATTGACCGCTCTGTTATTCAGTGTCATCACGGCAGCCACCGGAATCCTGTTTGCACAGTATCTTGGCGCAAGAAATCATGATCAACTTAATGTCATCGCATCAACATCCCTGTTTGGTAATTTATTGTTCTCACTACTAATTAGCACGTTCATTCTGCTTTTTTCAAGGCAGATACTAATGATGATGAATGTACCCATAGATTTGATTGATATAGCTATTGAATACATGCAAATCGTCGGTGGAATGCTATTTATTTTCTCACTGAGCATGACCATGACCTCCATTATCAAGAGTTCCGGAAATACCAAACCGGTCATGTTCACCGCTTTACTAATGAACGTCCTAAACGTCATCGGTAACTATATATTTCTCTTTGGTCCTTTCGGGATTCCGATATTAGGTGTTCAAGGAGTCGCGATTTCCACCGCCTTCGCCCGAACGGTCGCATTCGTGTTCTATTTCTTCTATGTTAAAAAAGTTCTCAATATTCATATATCCTTAAAATATCTCAACCCCTTCCCCAAAGAATTGGTCAAAAAAATGTTGCACATCGGTATTCCCAGTGCCCTTGAACCATTGTCTTACCAAATGACTCAGATAATTATTTTCAGTATCATCAACACCTTAGGAATTTGGGTCATCAATACGCGCATGTACGTACAAACGATGGTCATGTTTGTTTATCTCGCGGTTTTAGCGATAAGCCAGGCATCCCAAATCATTGTCGGACATATGGTTGGCGGAAATCAGGAAGATGAAGTAAAAGATGTTGTTTTCAGAAATCTGCGCATTTCCTTAGCCATAACCTTAACTATGTCCATTCTCTTAGCGATATTTAACCGCTATATCATTACGATCTTTACGGATGATATGCGAATCATTGAGTTGGCTGGCACCCTATTTATCATCGATATTTTCGTAGAAATCGGACGCGTCTTCAATCTGGTCCTCATCAGCAGTGCGAAAGGCGCAGGCGATGTCCGCTATCCTGCATATATCGGCATTGCCTCAATGTGGATCGTATGCGTTGGATTATCCATACTGCTTGTCCGCGTTCTTGGCTTTGGTTTGGTAGGTATCTGGATCGCCCTCGCCGCAGATGAAGCCATTCGCTCCGGCCTAATGGTTCACCGATGGCAGTCCAATCGCTGGAAAGGAAGAAAATTCGTATAAAAAGTCGCATGGCGACTTTTTTAAAACTGAAATTTATCTTTCGTGAATAGTTCGAGTGTGGCATCCACCACATCGACATCGTACAAGGTTCCTTGTTTTTCCTTTATTTCAAACAACGCTGAATCCAAGCCCAAGGCTGGACGATAGGGACGATGGGATGAAATGGACTCAATGACATCGGCAACGCATAATATTTTCGCCTCAATCATGATATCCTTGCCGATCAAACCATATGGATAGCCACTGCCATTAATCTTCTCATGATGCTGAAGCACAATTTCCGCAATCGGCCAGGGAAAGTCAATTTTCTTTAGAATCTGATGACCCAATGACGGATGGGTCTTAATGAGTGAATACTCAATTTCCGTCAGCTTACCTGGTTTATTTAAAATCTGCGCCGGGATATAGAATTTACCTAAGTCATGCAACAAGGATGCCAGATAAACCGAATGTTCAACATCATAACCCAATTCCATCTTCTTCGCGATAGCTTTTGCCAGCTCTCCGGTCCGGCTTTGATGGCCGGAAGTATAAGGGTCCGATATTTCTACGATTGAGGAAAATGCTTCTATCGTCTGCATAAAGATTTTTTCCATTTGAATACTGTCACTTAGTGCGCGATCTTCCTTGACTTTTCTGGCCAGCACCAACGCAAAGGTCTGACATATCTGCTCAACTTGATCAAACACTTCCTTTACCATCTTATTCTCAGCCGTCCAATGGAATCCTGCTAAACCAATCAAACAGTTCTTACCGCGCAACGGAAAAACCAAATCCACAATGACATCATCCTTGTATTCGTCAGCCACTTCTCCATTGATCAATATCCGATCTTCTAAATCCGTGATGTTGACATCATCGAACATCGGATATTCTTTCTTATCCTCAATACGCATCCAACGATATTGATGCGCTTGCTGTTCAAGTAAATCTATGTTTATTTGAGAAGCATTAAGAATCTGCCCTAATTCAGCCAGACTGTCCTCTATCACATTATTGAGCTCCGCAAAGGAAGCGCTCAATAAATTATTCTTAATCCGATCGCAAACGAGTTTCATATTTCATCCTCATAACAACTTAATAATACCATTCTAAGGGTTAACGCCCTTTTATGCAACAAAAGAGAAAAAGGCTATTGCCCCTTCTCCTGTATGACCACGGATAACCGCGGGATGATTTGTTTTTTACGCGAAACAACATGCTCAATCAGGATATCTTCCCCATTGACCAACGTCGGATACGCCTCTTCTACGATCCACTTATCCTTACCGGCATAGTACATAACGGATCCGTTTTTCTCAATGCTTGTAAAAATCATTAAGAGCAAATCAAGTTTCTTCTCAACACAATAATTCTCCATGGTCAGAAGCAGTTGCTCCTTAATCACCTTCACCTCATCTAAGAAATACAGATTCATCTGACCCAACATTAACTTCATATTGGAAATCGAATATTCCTTCAAATCATGTTCAATGATTGACGTTAAATCGCGATCCTTCAGACTTGAACCCATCGAGAACAACTCCTTCGCAAATGCTTCCGTATCGATATTCGCCTTCGCTGCCAATAGCTTGGCCAAAGCAATATCAACCGGCGTTGTTGTCGGTGAGTTGAAATTCAGCGTATCTGAGATTACAGCCCCTAATAACAATCCCGACATTTTAGCATCCAATTCAATATCATTTTCCTCATACATCAACGCTACGATCGTCGAGGTCGAACCAACCAACTGATTTCTAAACATAATGGGCGAACTGGTTTGAATACCGCCGATGCGATGATGATCAATGATTTCCACGATATCCGCCAATTCAATATTTTCAACGCTTTGCGATGTTTCATTGTGGTCCAATAAGATCAGACTCTTATTTTTACTGTTCAATAAGTGATAACGGGACACCAACCCAAACACCCGCTTCTTATCATCCACCACCGGATACGAACGGAAACGTGATTTGACGATTTTTTTACTTACATTATCAACATATTCCAACTTATTAAACGAAATTGGATCCACCGTCATAATGTCTTTAATCGGCGATGAATAGAAAAGATAGCGAGAAGTATTCAATGTTCCATGCCCGGAAATAATGACGGCACAACCCATTTCACGCGCTTTCATGACCACAACACTGGCCACTGTATTGGCCCAAACGATAATCAGGCAACCCGCACCCTTATCGATCGCTTCAATTTGAGCGGTCGTATCATTACCCACGATAACGATGCGATCGGTCAGTTCATAGTTATCTAATTTATTAGCCGCAATCGCAACAATTGAAACTTTGCCATTCATCCGAAGGTGATCAGGTGTGTAGATCAGCTTCCCCTTTATCGTCTTCGCAATGTATTCAATCGGCGTTTTCATGAGCAAATCAATACTTTTCGCCGTGTCACCCATCGCAACCCGCGAAATATTGGAGTTGGTAATCATGCCCAACAGTTGACCTTTGTCATTAACCACCGTCAACGCTTGCTTATGTTGTTGTTCCAACAGATTGTATGCCTCCAAAATCGTTGTTTCCGGAGACACCGAAATGGCTTCATCCATCTCAATTTCATGAAGCTGACTGCGCGCATCATCCAGATACATCGGCTTAGAAAAACCAAACTTTTTCAATAAATATTCAGTTTCTAAATTGATATCCCCTAAACGGCAGGCAATCGCATTAACACCCAACTTCTGCTTTAACGTCGCATAACCGATGACCGAACAAATTGAGTCCGAATCCGGATGCTTATGACCTGTCACATAGACGACATCATTGGTTTCCATCATTCTTGACATAACATCACTCCTCACTTATGACTATATTGTAAGCGATAGACCGTATTTTTTCATCAACAAAAAACATGAATGTCTCCACTCATGTCTCACTCACTGTAACTTCAACAAACAGATCCTTCATTCGACGATCCAATGTCAGCCAGACAATAGGAATCATGGCTAAAGACAATCCGCTTATCGCCAATACGGTCATCGAAATATGTTCTGCGAAAAATCCGTATGCAAGCGAGGACATAGCCACTCCCCCAGTCGATGCTGTCATGACAAATCCAATGATCATTCCTCGTTTATCCGCAGGTATCGCCAAGATTAGTACGGAGTTCAATACAGCATTAGCCATCGTGATAAGTGAGTTGGCCAAGAAGAAAATCATTGCCAGCCAATAGAAATTTCCCATCAAGTATCCGATGAGAAACAAACCATTTCCTACGATGAAACCAAATACCATCACCCGATAGCGTTGTTTATAAGAAAACTGAACGATTCCGGTAATCATCATACTGACAACACCGGACAATGAAAACACAGACATCAATAATCCATATTGAACGATATCGAAGCCTTTTGAATAAACAAAGGGTAACATAATTGAAAACATCCCCGAAATCAAGAAATTTAACAATAACGCTCCTGACATTAGAAATCGCAAGGACTTATCATTATAAGTCGCCACTGCCCCTTCTTTGATATCCGCCACAATTTGAGCAACATGAATCTTCGTACCCGCTTTTTTCGTTGGCGGTATCTCGATAAACAGCTCCGAGAATGCTGAAATCATAAATGACACACCATTTAACAAAATCATTAACGGCACACCGAACACTATCAATAGCACACCGCTTAATGCACGACCGCTCAACCCCAATAAACTCATAATTCCGCCATTCAGCGATTGTCCGCGCATTAAATCTTTATTTGGAATTGTATCAACCAATACGGTCTGTATGGCCGGTGAGAAAAAAAGATGACAAAACGCAGCCACAAAAGCCGTGAACATCACCATGATTACACTTAGATTTTCTTGATAAGCAAAATAAGCAACACCAAACATAACCAATCCGCGAATGAAATCCATCATCACGATAATCGATTTACGATTAGAGCGATCAACAATCGCCCCGGCAATCGGAGAGCCGAACATGGTCACAAACATACTGATTGAAGCCATGATGCCCATGATTGCGGTTGAGCCGGTTCGATCGTAAACCCAAAATGAAATTGCTATGCTATACAATATATCACCGAATACTGAAAATCCATTTCCCTGTAATAACAGAACAAAATTCTTATTCCACATTTTTTTAGCTATATCGCCCATAACATTACCTCTTACAGCGATATTTAATCACATTATGGGAATTAAATCAATATAATTTATTATATTATTAATATTATTTAATTATTAATTAATTAAAAGCATATTTAAATTCACTTTATCAATCATTCCCTGTTGCTAACTCGCGCAAGACATTGACCTGTGAGTCCTGCCCCAAAACAATCATCGTATCACCTTCCGCCAACATTTCATCCGACGACGGATTGAATATGAGATTCAAAGAATTCTTCTTTTTAATCGCCATAACCATCAGGCGGGTTTTTTCCGGAATCCGCGCCTCCTTCAATGACAAGTCAATCAATGATGATGACTTTTGAATAACGACTTCCTCCAAATCAAACTCCACTTCCCCTGCCATGGTAATTGCGTCCAAGAAAGAGATGATGGATGGTCGCACCAATGATGCGGCTAAACGACGTCCACCGATCTCATTGGGTGAAATCGTGTTGTTCGCTCCTGCTTTTTTCAGCTTTTCATCCGCACCTTTCTCAATAGCTTTCGCTACGATATATAAATCCGGATTCATACCTCGAGCAGTCAATACGGTATATACATTGTAACTGTCGCGGGATAGTGAGGCGATCAGTCCTTTCGCCCGATAAATTTGCGCTTGTTCTAACACTTCTTCTTGCGTAGCATTTCCAACAAAAGCCAAAATACCGTGATTGATCAGATTGGCAATGACATCCTCATTGTTATCAATCACCACAAACGGAACTTTCTTTGAAGTTAAGTAATCAATGACGGCACTACCCGTTTCCCCACTGCCACAAACGATATAGTGATTTTCCAACCGTTCAATCGAATTTTTCATTTTCCTTCTCCTTAATGCCTCCATCACATTGCTCTCAAATAAAGAACTTGCGATATTGGTCAATAAATAACCCACCGTTCCCAAACTTAACAAAATCAGTGCAATCGAAAAAATCTTCGCACTTGGCGTCATCGCTGCTACCTCTTGATAACCAACGGTCGAAATCGTGATAATCGTCATATACAAAGCATCCAGCCATGATACCGATAGAAAATAGCGATAACCCGATGCTCCAACGATTACCAATAAGAATAATATAAACAGTGATATAGCGATTCGTTTACCAAAAACCATACGTATCGCCTCCTTGTTTTCATTATAACAAAAAAAGCACCGTCTCGGCGACGATGCTTCATAAGTTATTCTTTCACTGCGTTTGCGGCAATATGCATAACATCCCAAGTGGATGCAAAGGGTGGGGCATAACCAAAGTCCAACCCGCCAAATTCACTCGCGGTCATCTTCACTGAAATCGCCACAACAAACGGATTGACTCGCAAAGCCGTGCCTACAGCCCCAATCAACTGCGCTCCTAATATTACCTTTGAAAGTTTATCTACGACCAATTTAATCGTTACTTTCCCATGATTGGGATAGTAGTGCGCATGATTACCTGCGGTAATGGTCACTGATTCGATTTCACCATCATAATCTGCAGCTTCTGATTCTCCGATCCCCGTTTTAGCAAGTTCCAAATCCAGAATTTTAATCATCGCACTTCCCAATGCCTGATCATATGATTTATCTTTACCCGCCAAAATTTCCGCAATCAGTTTTCCCTGTTTATTGGCATTGGTTGCCAAAGGGATGTACTTAACTTTGCCGGTCACCCGATGATTTACGGTAGCACAATCGCCCGCCGCGTAAACATCTTCTACATTGGTGCGCATTTGATTATCAATTACAATCGCGCCATTGCCAATCATTTCTAACCCTGAATCTTTCAAGAATGCGGTACTTGGACGTACCCCAACCGCAAATACAACCATTTGAGCTTTCTTACTGCCCTTATCGGTGATGACCAACAGTTCATTATCTGATTTTTTGATTTCAGTAGCGGTTTCCTTTAGCCGCAGTTCGATTCCGCTTTTCGTTAAATAGTCTGCGACCTGTTCGCTGAATTCATTGTCAAATACCGTCAAAACCCGATCCAACCGTTCGATCACTGTCACTTTTTTGCCTTGATGTACAAAAGCTTCGACCAGTTCAAGACCAATATAACCACCTCCGACAATGACTACAGACTCTACGTTTTTAAGTGCATCTCGAATATCCATCGCATCTTGCAAAGACTTCAACACAAATACCCCCGGCAAGTCCTTTCCTGGAATCGGCGGTACGATCGGTGTTGCTCCGGTCGTGATAATCAGACGATCATAACTTTCCTGAAACACACCGGACTCATTCTCTACATCGACTGTCTTGTTTGCAGCATCCAATCCAATCACAGTATGTCCTAACCGGACATCGATACCCGACTTTTTAAATTGATCCACTGTACGGATCCTTAATTTGTTAATATCATCGTTTTCACCGGATACATAATAAGGCAAGCCACACCCGGCATACGATACTTCTTGAGTTTTCTCAAAAACAATGACCTGCGCATCAGGTAATTCCCGACTTAACTTTGCGGCTGCGCTCATTCCTGCCGCAACTCCGCCAATAATAATAATTTTCATACGTTATTTACCTCATTTTTATTGTATCAAATATCCCAAGTATTTACGCAGTTATTGACTTAGTGACGGTTCGGTGGCACAATGTGTAAAACGGAGAACACCTATGGAAATAAACGAACTTATTGATAAAATCAAAACATTTTGTGAAGAACGTGATTGGGATCAGTATCATAATCCTAAAGATTTGGCTATCGGCATTTCTACCGAAGCAGCGGAACTTTTAGATTTGTTTAGATTCAAAAACAATGAAGAAATACAGGATACTGTCACCAATCGTCGGGAGCACATTGAAGATGAACTGGCTGATGTGTTATTTTTTGTCTTGCGTTTTGCTCAAACCAATGATATTGATTTAAAGAAAGCTCTTGTTAATAAAATGGCGAAAAACGCCATAAAATATCCTATTGATAAGGTGAAGGGAAATAATAAAAAGTATAATGAGTATTAAAAAAGAAGGGTCATGCCCTTCTTAGTTATTGATAAGTCGTGCGTGGATGATGATCCGTCCATCATCAATGGAGTAATCACAAGAAACCAAAGTCAATATTTGCGTAACATCCGTCATATCAATATCGATTTTATAGAGTGAGCGACCTTTGTATAATTTGATCATCGATGCCATACTTTGGTCATTTGCCGGAACTTTCATTCCTGAAACCGTAGCTTCCGCAACATATACGGAAAATATTTCATATCGTCGAATACCTTCCAATGTTCGGATCTCTATGATTTCCTTACTTGGCAGATAACTCGATTTTTTGTATCTATCCAAAAAGCCGAACATCGCATCATTTCTCATTGCATGGCCATAAACCATGACATGTTTATCTGAAAAATCTTTGGCGTTGCGATAATCCATAAATATCGCACCGTATTTACTGCGCTCTTTTTGAAAGTTTCTGGTCAGGTAATAACTGTTATTAGTTCCCTTTACCATCGGATAATCAATTTCAGTACCACCGATGGATATCCAACCGGCATAATCTTTATTGATCCCAAGAAACTGTTGATTAAATTCAGCATAATAATCTCGAGTTGTGTCCGTATTGGTAACCGGCGGAACAAAGGTATTGCTTATTTCAACGAGTTCTTCTTTCTGCTCCTTAAACTGACTGTATTCCCAATATTCAAAGCCTAAAAGACCGACGGATGTCAGGATAAGTAAAACAGCAAACAATCGGACAATCTTACGTATATTCATACAATCACCACCATTCTAGGGCAAATAAAGCCATCCGCCCATGGCTGCATCCATCCATTCACCATCCGGAACAATGACCCACTGAATGCCCACTAAGTTTACCCGGACTTCGACTGCCCGTGTTACCAATGGGATATCAGGATTGTACATCGCCGAGGCAAATGCCTGAGAAAGCAAAGAATCATTCAATATATCTTCAACGCTGTTAAATGTGAGATCATGTTGTTGTTTGACCTTTGTGAACACTTGAGCAACGTCTCGGTTGGTAATCCAACAGTTAACAATATAATACCCATCTTCTTTTCTATAATCAATCACTTCGACCGAAAGATTTCGCGCAATCGCTTCTTCAATCCCTAAATCACCCACAGAGAACACAGCCATCAACTGCAAATAATCCGGTTCTGTAAAATAGTTAATCGCTGTGGCATAGTCTTTCTTAACGATAGACTCAATACCTTTGACCGCTGCTTCATCCGCTCTTTCCCAATTTTGCCACGTATAAAATCCCAGTCCTGCGACCAGAAGAATCACAATCAATAACCATCCGACACTCTTCTTCATCCATGATCCATCCGTTCTAATTTACATTTTTAAAGGACTTCTGCCAAGGATACCGAGCATTGAGTCAGTCGTTCGATAACGACATCACACCAATGATCAAACTCAACTTCATCCACTTGAAGACTTGCGTCCTTCTCGACACTATCCAAATACATTTGAATACCTTTTGCTAATGGGACGGTTAGCGGTATTTCCCCAATGACCGACTTAATTTTCGAATTGTCAAAAATCACGGAATATTGCTTATCGCCGACAATCGTTGACTTAAAGTCATACGTATGACTCATGGCTAACACCGACGAAGGTATGTACACCGGTCGAAGACCCACATGATAATAATCGGCGATGATTTGGTAAATGTGATTCCAGCTGAGAGATTCCTCACTTGTCAGCTGATACACCTCTCCCAATGTTTCTTCTTTAAGAAATATTTTGGATATGGCTAATGCAAAATCAATGCTGTGCATGCTTGCCCAAACCGAAGTACCATCACCATGGATCAGAACTTTCTTATTGCGTTTGATCCGTTGAATGACCGGATAAATCTCATTTCCTTTGACGCTCACCGGAATTCGGGTTTCATCATACGTTTGTGACGGTCGGATAATGGTGACCGGAAAATGTTCGCGAGTGAATGCTGCCAAGAATATTTCTTCCGAAGCTTGCTTGTTACGGCCATACGAACTGAAGGGATTGTTTTTATCCGTGTTCTCATCAAACACTACCCGACCTTCACGATTGTATGTTGCAACCGTACTGATAAAGATGAATTGTGTCATTTTGTCCTTAAAAATCTTAATCGACTTTTCTGCCTGGTGTGGATTAAAAATCACGAAGTGAAGAACGACATCAAAAAATCGGTCATTTAATAGTTCTTTCATATTTTCACTGTCAAATGCATCTGAAATCAATACTTCGGCGTTTGCCGGGACTTTATCCGGTTGATTACCACGATTGATAATGGTCAACTCCACATCTTCTTTTGTTGCTAAAAGCTTACAAAGGTTGGTACTAATGGTCCCAGCACCTCCGACTATGCATATTTTCATATTAAGCACCTCACTATCATTATACGACAATACCAACGATTTCGCACAATCTCTGACTAAAAAAGCTGGGTTTCCCCAGCTTCCGATTAACTGCAGATTTGATTTTCACCTTCATCGCGCGATTTCTTGATTAACTCAAATAAGCGCTCCGTTAATATCTCATACTTTTCGCCAGGTTGCCTCTGCAAAACCGCAAAATTTGAGGGCAATTTGATTTTTGGGAAAAAATCGATTACTGCTATAATTTTCAATAGTCGTTGCGCCACATAAACCGCTTGGTGAAGTTTGATTTCCGGCATGAAAATCAAAAATTCTCCATCACTCCAACGACCAAGAACATCAACCAGCCGTAGATCATTTCGAACGATTTGAACCAGCTGTTCCATGATTTTCTCACCTTTTTCCTGACCGTAAACCGCGAAAACTTCTTTGATATCTGACAATGAGAAAATGATCAATGAGAAAGGTGTATCATATCGGTCGCTTCGAGCGATCTCAGATATAATCAATTCTTCCAGTTTACGATGAGTAACTGCACCTGTCGAAGTGTCTTCCAATGCCAACTTACGAATCTCATCTGACATAATTTTCAATTCATCATCTTTTATCTTCAGTTCCGCTTCATAATTTTCAATCATACGTGTGTACGACATAAACATCAAAATAATCAAAAGCAAACTCATACCGATGGCCGAATAGTTGAACACCGTAAATATAAACGGCGGTAGTAAACCATTAATTGACCCAATGGTTTCGAAATTAAGCAACAAGGTTAACATCGCTATGTTAGCTACAGCAAAGAGCCATTGGAAAAATTTGAATTGACGGTTAATTGTAACAAACGGCAAGACTGCCAGTACCACAATGAAATAGTGGATGCCGATTTCCTTACCAAGGTACAACCAGATATTAGCAAAAAGTGCCGGTCCAATCAACAGATTCAACAGGATGCCGGCTATATCATCTTTTTTTGTCATACTCAAAATTCCGATAATTAATAACAGCAGAAGTACGCCGCCATTAAAGAAAATAGCATATTGATACAATGCAAAGTCAATCATTGCAAATCCACCGATGATATCCGCAAACGCTAAAAAAGCTAGCACAGCAGCAACTTTAGTTATCGTTCTTCTCAGTTTCCCCAAATCAGAAAGAACATCAACGTGGTCAACAGATACTTCTTTTACCTTTTTCCCCATAGTAAACCCCACTTACTTTATAATAAATATCTCACAAAAACAGACCATGTCAATAGAACAAATTTACTAATTGACAAATCAGAACTTAAAATTTATTCATGACTCCGTTTATACGTTGTTAGTTAAGCGTTTTGCCCGGAAATGATAGGTTACAAATGGCATGATGCAAAAGATTAATGTCATTACGGATATACCGGATATGATAAATAATGGCAAGGTCACTAACTCCTCAGAAGACTGAAATGTGAACAGTAGATAGCCAAATACCAACGTGGGAATCAAACTGATCAACGTATACATGCCGAAACGTTTGGATTCTTTCTTATATCGCATAACTTTTCCTTCAATATCCGTATAAAAAGGTGCCGTACCTTTTGCAGCTTTAAAATAATGGAGATCTACGTGTGAAAAAACATGATCCCACCCATTTTGTATATATGAATCCACGTATTCTTGAGCCGAACCGCGGTGATAATCAATCAGAAAATCAACTTCTTGTTTTTCTTGAGGAATCAGACGATAGCTCAATAACGGTATTCGGTAATCATTTAATAACAAACCTTTCGAAGCAAATTCACTTAAACGTTTGGTGTCTTGTTGATCTGAAAATGCCAATGCGGTAACAATAACAAATTTATCTCTCATATAAATTCTTCTCCCTATTTCTTTTTATTTAAAAGCAAACTTGGTTCTTTCCATTGCTTTTTGCCTTATACATCGCCTGATCCAATCGTCGATAGTAGTTCTCAAACGATTCTCCGGACATTCGCTGAGCAACACCGAAACTTGCTGTAATGTGGATACCTCCGGAAAACTCGGTTTGTTCGATTTTAGTCAATACCCGTTGAGCCACAAGGACTGCCTGATCAATTTTAATGCCCGGCAGTAAAATCACAAATTCTTCGCCACCCCAACGCCCGACCGCATCGACCGATCGTAAATCTACACATACCACATCGATTAACTGTTTTAATATACCGTCACCGACATCATGTCCGTATCGATCGTTGATTTCCTTAAAATCATCCAAATCAAAGATGATCATTGAGAAAAACGTTTTATATCGATCACTGCGAATCGTTTCTGCCTGTATCAGTTCATCCATTTTCCGACGATTATAGGCACCTGTCAACGAGTCTTCCCTGGCTAGCCGACTGACCTCTTCGTAAAGTCTTTGTAAATTGTTGGACTTTTCTAAAAGATCTTTTTCATATCGGTCGATGAGTAAGGTATAGAGCAGAAAAAGCACAATCATTAATGCCAAGCTTAAAATCAATGAAAAATAATAGATTATAGTAACGATATTATCAGGTATATATTGTGTCAGGCTATTGGGGGGAATATGGTTGAGTATTAGTAACAGAAATAAGATGTTCGACGAACTAAAGAAAATCATCCATCGCTTGCTTCGATTATAAATGGTGACCAGTGGTAAGATAGCAAACACCACAAATAAAAAGTGATTTCCTATTTCTTTGCCTAAGAAAGTCCAGAGAATAAAAAACACAGGGAAACCAGCCAAAAGATTCGCCCATATTCCAGCGAATAAGTATTTCTTTTTAGAATTTAGAATCAACGTAAAAAACAACAACGTTCCGAAGAATATATTGTATAAAATGATGAACCAAAAAACTGAAAAGTTCAATATGGCGTAGTTCAGAGCAAATCCAAAATAACTAAAACCGCCAATCAATGCGGCCAAGTTTGTTAACATAATCATTCGCTGTTGATTGCCTGTTTGACTCGTTGTATACCCTAAGTTCAATAATTTTTTTATGTTCCCCATACTCTTCCTCGGCTTACTATATTTAATATCTCACAAATAAAGTTGATGTCAATAAAAACCCGTGGATGCAGCTTATTTCTTACTTTTTGCACTTACAAGAACTAATTTATCACAATGTATGCATGATTATATCACATATTATTCACATAATTTAACTATGTATTATTATTCATATCGTTTGAACATATATATTAGGTGTGTTATTATCAAAATATTAAATAAGAATAAAAGGTAAACCACTCGAAAGACTGGGACACAAAGTTAGGCGTCTAATGCATAGAAATGTTGTGCGATGATCGGCCAGCCGCAATTGAGAGGTTGACCTTTTTGTCGTCAAATTCTCAATTAGTTTACAATTCATAACGCAGAGATGCGCGAGGTAAGAACATGAAAAAAACATTTGTATTCGTAGTATTATTGCTAAGTCTGTTTGCTTATAAGGTCAATGCGACCCCCAATACCGGACCAGTTCCGGAAGATGGTGTTAAGGTAAACTTCAATGCAAACGGAACCTACATGTCAATCGAAGGCGATGGATGGATGGTTAATGAATCAGATGGCAGTATGACTTTAACCAAAGGCGAAGTCGTCATAACTTTGAATGAATATGTGTTTAAGGACGGCAACGAAATTATTGGATTCTCTTGGATGATCGAAGGCGGAACCGCAGTTTTGTGGGTCAAGCACGGTACAACTGAAGAAGTATATGGTGATGGCACCTCCGGTGTATTCGTTACCAGCGATAGTAAAGGCATAAGCAATGTTGTATTCATAATTGAAGTCATTGTTGATGAAGATGATGATGAAGTTATCGACGATGATGATGAAGTAATCGATGATGAAGATGATGAGGAAGTAATCGACGAAGAAGAAGTAGTCGATGATGAAGATGATGATGTAGTTCTTGGCGAAGAAGAAGAAAATATTGATGAAGAAGAAGTTGTAGTCGAAGAAGCTGATGAAGTACTAGGTGAAGCAGAAGAATCTTTACCGGATACCTCAGATGCTACTGCAGGTCTCGGTTTATTGTCAGGTCTGTTTGGCTTCATGATGTTATTTGCTACCAAGAAGAAAAATTTATTAGGATAATTTAGACTTAACTGTCAGTATAATGCTGGCAGTTTTTTTATGGAAAAACTCTTGCTAAAGTCGGAGCATATCGATTGTGCACGTTCATTCAATGTGATAACATCACAATATAAATAAATATAAGGGTAAACCAGTCGAAAGGCTGGGACACAAAGTTAGGCATCTAATGCATTATGTTATGCGATGATCGGCCAACCGCAAATAAGTGGTTAGCCGTTTTTTGTTGCTAACCATCGACTAGATTTTTGGTTAGTTACGCAGAAATGCGATGAGGTGAAAACATGAGAAAGACATTTATATTTGTAGTATTACTTCTAAGTTTGTTTGCTTATAAGGTCAGTGCGGCCCCCAATACGGGACCACTTCCAGAAAATGGCGTTAAAGTAAACTTCAATGCAGACGGGACCTACAATTCAATTGAAGGCGATGGTTGGATGGTTGATCACCATCATGACCATGATGGTTTGATGGTTGATGAACACCATGATGGCCTGATGTTAACCAAAGATGAAGTAATCATTCATCTGATGCATTATGTATTCAATGATGATGGAGAAATCATCGGATTTCATTGGATGATCGAAGGAGCTACTGCAATTTTGTGGGTCAAACATGGAACGACCTCAGAAATCTACGGTGAAGGTACAGAAGGAGATTTCTTGACTAGCGATAACAAGCAAGTCAGTAATGCCGTATTCTTAATCGAAATCATCGAAGATGAAGAAGAGGAAGTAGACGAAGAAGAAGAGGTTGACGAGGAAGAAGTAGTCGATGAAGAAGAAGAAGTAGTCGATGAAGAAGAAGTAGTCGATGAAGAAGAAGAAGTAGTCGATGAAGAAGAAGTAGTCGATGAAGAAGAAGAAGTAGTCGATGAAGAAGAAGTAGTCGATGAAGA
>JAUYTU010000007.1 GCA_030694975.1 Erysipelotrichaceae bacterium
TGGTGTTGCCCACTGAAGAGGTGTTGGAGGTGGTACTCTTGGCCGCCGCGAAGTCCAGCGACCCGGCCTCTATCTCCACCCCCTTGCCCGCGCTGATCTGTGTGCCCTCGAAGCTGGTCTTGTCAGTGCTGACGCTTGTCACTTTCCCGCCGGACTTGATGGTGGAAACCACGGCGTCGCTGGAGGCGGAGGTGGAGTCGTTAGTGTCTCTGGAGTAGGAGGCCTGGATGCCCGCGCCGACACTGGCCTTGGCCTCGGCCCCAGCCCCGGCCTTGGCGCCGCCCAGCCCGGCGCTGGCGCCGGCCTCGGCTGAGACTCCGGCCTCGGCCTTGGCGTACACGCCGATCTTGCCGACGTTGCTGGTGCTGGTTCTGGTCTGGGAGGCGGTGTTCACCGCCGCGCGGCTGGCGATGGTCGTGGCCGACTGGCTGAAGTCGCCTGCGGCGTCGATGGCCGTGCCCACGTCAGTGATGCTGTTCTCGGCGGTGCGCTTGATGCCGCCAGAACCGGAGGTGATGGTGGACACGCGCGCCGTGGAGGAGTCGTCGGTCTCCGTGGTGGCGGTGTTCTTGGCCTGGACGCCTATGGAGAGCTTGGCCTTGGCGCTGGCCTCGGCCTTGGTCCCGGCGTTGGCGCCGATCCCAGCGTTGGCACCGGCCGTGGCAGAGGCGGCGGCGTTGGCATTGCCGTCGATGTACAGCCCTGCGCTGGTGCTGCTGGTGCTGACGGTGGAGCTGTGCGTGTCCTGGGCAGCCGTGAACAAGATGTCCTTGGCCTTGACGTCCACGCCCTGCTCGCCGCTGACGTCCGAGCCCTGCACAGTGAGGGTCTTGGCGCTGTTGATGCGCAGGACGCCGCCAGAGGCGAGGCTGGTGCCCGTATTGGTCACGTCCACGGTGTTGGTGTCTATAGTCTTGGTGCGCATCACGTCGAGGTTGGTGCTGGAGGCGGCATTGGCCGTGGCCGTGGCTCCGGCATTGGCGCCAGCGGTGCCCACCACGGCGGTGGCCGTGGCTCCGGCTCCGGCCGTGGCGTCGGCCGTGTTGGTGGTGCTGGCGTAAAGGCCAACCTTGGTGGTGGTCGTGGTGTCAGTATAGGTGTGGGTGTCCTGGGCGGCCATAATGTTCACATTCTGCGCCGTCAGGTCCACATCGCCCTTGGCCTTCACATCAGCCCCTTGCAGGGTAATATTCTTCTTGGAGGTGATGGTGAGCCCGCCGCCAGAGGCCAGGGTGGAGCCCACGCTGTGGACAGTCTCGTCAAAGGTGTTGCTGGCGACGGTCTTGGAGAAGTCCAGGCCGCCCGCGTCGTTGGTG
>JAUYTU010000028.1 GCA_030694975.1 Erysipelotrichaceae bacterium
CAGCAAGAACACAGCGGGAAGAATCTGCGAAAAAATCAGCGGCATCTTCACCATGAAATAGGTAAGAATCTGCCGCGCGCCAAGACCGGCGTCCAGAAAAGCCTCCAGCCGGTCAGAGAGATCTGTGAGCAGATAAATGAATACGCCAGCCCCAAGGCAGGTGGCCATAAGAAACAGATTCTGGCGCACAAGATAGCCGCTCAACGCGCCAAGGCGAGGCCAGGACCAGGTCATGCCGGGCTCCTTTTCTGAAGCTTCTGAAGCACCCACAGCACCCCAGAAGGCACACGCTCGCGCACGGCCTGTCGCAGAAAGACAAATCCCATGACGGAGAACAAGATGTTTGGAACCCAGATGCCAATCACTGGCGGCACGAGGCGTGATTCCCCCATGCTCTCGGCCACGGAAAGCATGGAGTAGTATACAAGGAACACACCGAGGGCCAGCACAAGGCCGTGCTGCTGCTTCAGCGCACGGAACACGCAGGCGATGGGCACGGAAAAGAGCCCCAAAACCACGCAGGCCAAAGGCAGAGCCAAGCGCTTTTGTATCTCCACCTTGATCTTTCGCTCGCGGTCCAAGTCAAAGGTCTCGCGCATGAGTTGCTGGTTGTTATCGAACTCAAGCAGCCTTTCAAAAGACAACTCCTTGGGCGAAATACGCTCAAACCCCATTTTTCGGAGCATATTCCCTAGTGGCAACCTCACAGCATAGCTGCCAAAGTGCAGAACGTCGAGCTTCTCCCCCTCACGCCTGAAGATTTTGCCATTTTTGAACACAACCTTGATCTGCTCCTTCACGGGATCCGTGGTGACGGAGCCTTCAGGCGCGACAACTGTGGTGGTGAAATTCTTGCTGGTCTTGTCCTGTACAAATACAAAACGAATATCACCTGAGTCCAGGTCAACCTGCTGGGCATAAATGGTCAGACCAGGAAATTCTTGATTAAAGACGCCCGCTTGTAATGAAAGTTTGGTTTTTGTGCGCGCAAACTCCATGAGCGAGAGCTTGAAGTGCTCCATGCCCCAGGCCACGCCAAAGAGCGAGATGTACAGACTAAATAGCGTACACAGGCTGCAAAACACGATTGGCGCGGGCAGAAGCTGGTACAGGCTCACACCGCTGGCCTTGAGA
>JAUYTU010000031.1 GCA_030694975.1 Erysipelotrichaceae bacterium
TTGTTTTTGCCAAGCCGGTCAAGAGCAAAAAGGATCATATCAACACCTTTTATAATCTCGATATCAAATAATCCGCAGTACTTACCGACGATGCCCCTCGACCAAATACCCGGGGGACAGATTGGCGGTTTCGTACATTTCATTAATTCCATTACGCCTTCAAGATGGCACTAATCCAAGGCCAATTAGTTAAACTTTTGACCGACGCCTTGTGTGCTGCCATCTCCGCCAGGCCAAATTCTGCTTGGGCAGTTGCAGCATTAAGTGATTCGAAAATTCGGTTGGCAAAATAGTTCCGGCGCAATATGTTCCATATTTGTTCCGCCGGGTTCAGCTCTGGTGAATATGGCGGTAGTCTTACTAGTGCAACATTTTCGGGAATAACAAGATCTTTGCTTCTGTGGGATGATGCTCCATCGACAACCATGACGATAAATTCTTCCTTGTGCGCTTGACTGACCTGGGCAAGAAAACGGGTCATATTCTCAGTGTTCATCTTCTCGGTCGTCATAAAATCAAGGCTTCCATCCCACGGGCTGACAGCGGCGTATTGGTAACGGAACTCCCGTATCAAGGCCAGGTTTACAACCGGACGATGTGGAGCTGGAGCCCAACATGATCGGGGGTCGCTCATTCTGCCAAAGCGGGCTTCATCTTGAAACATGAGCCGCACAGGCCATTGGTTTTCATTTTTCAGGCAGGCGGCCGCCACTGTTTCCGGGAATTTTTTTTAAACTCATCCTGTGCCGCAGGATCGCTCTTTGGATGTTTGGTATCCGGTTGCACCTTCCGCCACCCATGGCGGGCCAATAGTCGATATGTTGTTGATTGAGGAATGGCATGTCCCAGTCGTTCAACCAGAGCTGCATGGAGAGGGGGGACTGTCAACACTCCTCCCTTCGTTGCCTGCTCTTGCCACTGAGAGAGAAACCCCCGTTCCTCTTCAATGGTCATTGAGGAATTCCGACGACCACCCCATGTCTTTTTTGATGTGTCGTCTTGATTGCGAATATTGCTTCGGTCGCGAAAAACAGTGCGACGGCTTATACCCAAAGCATCTGCGGCTCTGTCAGCGTCGAAACCATATTCCGCAACAAGAATCACCGACAGGGCTTTTCGGTATTCGCTCACCGTGGTAGTTTGATCGCGCAATTGCTTGGCTTTTTGTACTTCGTCAAGATTTATACATGTTTTTCTTGCCATGGTTAACCTCCATGGCAAGACTATATCAAAATGTCATCTTGAATGCAAATTGGAATTAATGTAGAAGAACCGCTCGCCCATCGTGTTGTGCGGCATCGCTGACTGCCGGTACGGCAATGTGCCACGGCCCTCGCCGTGGTCTTTATCCTTAGTATCCGCACCCGCTGACTACCGGCTTGTGACAAACGAGGTCGGCCAGGGCGTTGAACCTCAAATCCTATGCGACTCGCACTTCCTTCACTTGTTCTTTGTATCTATCTTGTTGTCAGCCTTGTTGCATTTGTACCTTGCCGGCCTCTGGTCAAAATGCTGGCCACTATTGCCCTCTTGGTT
>JAUYTU010000038.1 GCA_030694975.1 Erysipelotrichaceae bacterium
CTCAACAGTCAAGCTGTACAAATGAAACACAAATCCACAGTGCATAGTTTAAGCATAACGCATTGGCCGTGCAGTATGCTCAAAAAAGATTAGGCTAGAAAGGAATTTATCAATTTACTAACCTAAATTGATAATACGAAAAATTATGAATGTATCAAAGGAATATTTCGACATCGCTATCGATGTGATGAATCAAATTGAAGCAACTCAAAGTGAAACGATCGAAAAGGTATCCCAAATGTTTGCGGATTGTATAGCTGCGGATGGATTGGTGTATGTGTATGGTTCAGGACATTCGCGCATGGGTGTTGAGGAGATGTTTCCGCGCTATGGCAGTTTCGCCGGTTTCTATCCGATCGTTGAGTTATCAACCACCTTCTATCACAATGTCGTAGGTGCTAACGGACTTTCTCAGGCCATGTTTTTGGAGAATGTCGAAGGTTTTGCGAAGCAGATCATTAAGAATTTCATTGTCAAACCTCACGATGTTTTCTTGCTTTTCTCAACCTCAGGCAATGGGAATGTCGTTATTGATATGGGCATTGAGGCGAAAGCATTGGGAGTGCCGGTCGTTGCAATTACCGGAGTGAAGAACAGTGGTGAAGCACCGAGTAAGCATTCGACCAAGCAAAAACTCTTTGATGTGGCGGATGTCGTGATTGATACGTGTGTGCCGGTGGGCGATAGTGCGATTAAGATTGAGGGATTGAAATATCCGGTCGGTCCGATATCCACGATTGCCAATTCTGTAATTGTAAATATGATTAAAGTGCGAGTTGCACAGTTACTGACCGAAAAAGGTCAGCCGCCGTATGTGCTGACAAGTGCTCAAGTCGTGGGTGTTGAAGAGGCGAAGGAAAGCTTTGAAGGTGTGTACCGCGAGCATCGTCGCCGCACCAACCGCTAATCGGCTTGTTGTAGTGTTTTGATAAATTCCCTAGTCTTTGGAAGGATGATTATTGAAAAAGTATAGTATATTGGTGCGATGATTCAAACTCGCACTTTTTCTTTGGATGGATAAGCAGATCTAACAATCATTTATAATCAAACCAGTTTTTAAATCTCTCTTGAAAAATAAGATTTCATTATGAAAAAGGGTTGTTAGATAATATATTTTTTACATTGATGTTGCTAGATATATAGAATACAATAAAGGAAACTATAGAATGAATGTGGTATTGGTATAAATTCACGGGGAGCATAATTGTAAAAAAGGCAGCAGAATAAGAGGTCGTTTCACTTGGAGAATTGAAAACCTATGGCTGATTTAGATTGGTGGCAAGAAACCTGTGGACAAGATAGGCATCCGTACACTGAAAGCCATCAGGACTGACCATATAGTTAAAGACAGGAGTGTGAATCATGTCCGCAAAACATTTTAAAATCATAGCATTGCAGAGTGTGTTTGCACTTTTCGTATTTTTATTATTTGTTTATTTTTTTGTAAAATACGATTCTGAACAATTGCAAAATCAAGTCAATAATATGGGGCAAACGCTGGACTTTGCTATAGAGGTGGACGTCAATACAAGTAAAGGCGTATTAGCTTCGTTTGCTTACAATTACGAGATAGATCCCGATTTAGACGTTGCGAAGTTTGAGACATTGGCAAAACACTATATTAAAGTGAACCCCGAAATCATTTATGTTCAACGCAAGGATAAAGAGACCACGACCGTTATGGTTTACCCTGATACATATAGTTATACGCTTGGCGCAACATTGATGGGTAGACCAGAGGTTGAAGAAGCTGTGCGTAAGGCTATAAAGGATAAGATTGTTACCGCCAATGCACCTTATGTACTCAAAGATTCGGAGGATCTCTTAGGGCTTGTTATCAGATACCCCCTCTATAAAGAAGAGATATTTAATGGATTCATCGTAGTGGTGATGAATATTGACAATTTATTAAATAACATCATTGATGCTGAAATGATGACGGATTATAATATAAGTCTTATTGATGATAACGAGAAACTATTTTGGGGATATGATGGACAACATAAGGGACACGTCTATATCAATAATATTGCCATACTAGACAATTTTTGGACGATTCAAGTCTCAATGAAAGACAATATGATGGCATCAACAATCGGATTTTTGACGGGAACATCCTTTTTATTCCTATTGATTGTTGGTTTATTAGTTGTTATGCAGATTAGACTTATGAAAAAAGATCAAAACAATCAACAACTCGCTATTTCTAAAGAAGAACTCGAGAATAGACTGCTTCAATCGGTTAATGCAATCTCAAAAATCGGTGAGCTTAGGGACGTATATACTGCAAGTCATCAGAAAAAGGTTGCAGATTTGTCTTGCGCTATAGGTAGAGAAATGGGACTCAAAGATGAAAAAATCAGAAATCTTTCTTTTGGTAGTTTGCTCCATGATGTTGGAAAGTTTTTCGTACCATCAGAAATTTTGAACAAGCCCGGAAAAATGACGGACTTAGAGTATCAAATAATACAAACCCATGTTGATGAAAGCTACAATGTAGTTAAAGAAATTGATTTTCCTAAAGAAATCCATACGATGGTTTATCAGCATCATGAGAGATTGGATGGTTCAGGCTATCCTCTAGGGATATCCGGAGATGAGATTATTCTGGAAAGCAGAATTCTGGCAGTTGCTGATGTCGTGGAGGCTATGACCTCACACCGGCCATATAGAGCCGCTTTAGGCATTGACGCCGCCCTAAAAGAGATCTTGTTTTACCGGGGAACTAAATATGATGCGGAAGTAGTTGATGTTTGTGTTAAGCTTTTTAAAGAAGACGGATATACAATTTCGTCATCGTAGACCGTAAGACAGAAAATAGATTCGTATTGTGAAGTGATATCATTTGATTACTATGCATTAGACAACGTATTTTTTCAGTTCTAGTCAAAAGTAGAGCTTTGAACACCAACCGCTAATCTAACTTTGCGACTCTAAAGCGTAGCACCGTTTTCATTTTACTGACATCGGTTTTACGGGGATCGCTAAGATATATTTCGCGATGCGTCTTATCTGCGCGCACAAATCCATTTTCTCTAACATGGGTTTCCATTTGCGCAAACGAAGCCGGTTCATCATCGAAAGATCCGATGTGCATCTTCTGACAACACCAGCCATCTTCGAATGTTTCAAAGGTGGCTTTTTCTATATCAAGATTCACTTTCTTACTTTTGGTTAATTTCTTAAATTTCTCAAATACTTCTACAGTCACGAATTCCGGTTGTCGGATCATGATGGTGTACTTCAGATTGTCCTTGCGAAAGTTGACAAGTGTTTTATCTATCACATCCCAAATACCTTCCAAAGGAAAGACCGTATAGTCATAGTATCCCAAAGGTATATCACTGCCTTTGTACGACATCTTAATCGCATAGCTCAGCGCATACAAAATCTCAACATCCAGACCAAAGGCCTCCCCATTGGGATTTCCCTCACCTTTAACACAGATGTAGTTGTGTTCTCTTATCTGAGTAACGGTCGGGTGGGTGGGTGGGAAGTAATCTGCCTTATCTTCAATTCGATATTCATATTTCTTCATATTCATCACCTGCTTTCATTATAGGTGGTTAACAAAAACTTAACACATAAAAAAAGCAAAAATTTTGCGATTTTTTATCTTTTTATGATAGTATACATTCGGAGGACAAGATATGAAATTAAAAGTTGCGTTTGTATGTATCCATAATTCTTGCCGCTCACAAATGGGCGAAGGTTGGGCAAAACACTTGGGAAGTGATATTTTTGAGGTGTACTCAGCCGGTACCGAAGATTATCCGGAAGTTAAGCCATTAGCGAAAGCCGTGATGGAAGAGGTAGGTATCGATATGAGCGAACACCATCCGAAATTGCTCAGCGATATTCCGCCGTCGTTGGATATTTTGATTACCATGGGTTGCGGAGTTGCGTGTCCGTTTGTTCCGACGCGCTATCGTGCGGATTGGGGATTGGTTGATCCTTCAGGCGGTCCGATTGAAAATTTCAGAGTTACCCGTGATATCATTAAGGGTAAAGTTGAAGAACTGATCGAAGCAGTGAAGAATGACACGCTTTTTGTGAAATAAAAAAGGAATCACTATTGTGATAGAGTTTCTCGAAGTTCGAGAAACTTTTTTTGTTAAGTAAGTTCAATATCTTGTTTATTCGACATAACAACCTATGGTAAAATATTTGTATCAGATGTTCGAAGAACAACGACAATTGTGATGGGGGAAAAATGGCTAATTACACGCGTGATTTAGAAATGTTTTTTTACACAATATCATTGATTATGATTGCATGGGGGCTTTTTGATATGTATCGGATGGATCGACTTATTGATAATGATCTTAAAGTTAAATACTTTACGGTTGTTTGGAGTAAAATTTCTCTTGGATTAATTTCAGCTCTCTATATTTTTATTTTGTTTTGGTCTGACATCATCGAACATGTGAAAGCTATGATGCCTATTTATGTTTTGAGTTTAATTGTCATGGTTTTGACATACTTTGTAAGTCGACTGGTTATATTTACGGTTAAGAAGGTTTTGACAATAATCTATCGTTAAGTGATGTTCGATAACTGTCTTGATATTCAAAATTAGACGATCGTCTCAAAAACTGAAAGGAAATTTGATATGAAAAGAGAAAATTTACCACGAAGTAATAGAAGAGTTCTGTATTTAAGCGTTTCGTTATCGATGTTGCTTTTAGCTTTGATATGGGGAACCATGACATTTGTAAACTTCGAAAATATATTTGCTGGAGATTTGCAGAAAATTGTAGTGACAGATAGTTCTACGGGAAAATCAGTAACCATAGACAATCCAGAATTAATGGCGAAGGTGAGTCCAGTATTTTTCCCAAAGATTGGTTCAGGGTTAACAACGGCGGAGGGCACGGATATTACAATTACTTTCAATTATGAGCGCAAAGAAATCCAGTATAATTTGTTTGTTAGAAAGATTGACTACACTGACTTCTACAAGTATTCCTCAACTGATAAACCACGCTCTTTTAATTTAAGTAAAAATGATAGTAAAATACTGGAAGAAGTGATTAAATTCGCTCCTTGATTCACGCATGCTGATCAAAGAACCGAAATTTCCCATATGTGAGTTGCATATAGAATCGTGTGTGAAAGTTCGCGAAACCCTTTAATTTCTCTCAAACTTGTGATAAACTTTGTGCATGTTACGGAGGGAAGATATGAATCGAATTTTCGGCTCAACCAAATCGAAGTAACAAATCTGGCATGGGCATAGGTCGTTTACGCACCTATGTTTTTTGTTTAATTATTATCGTTTTGTATATCTGTGGAAATAAGGTCCGCAAGTCTCTACCTCCTTACCTTAAATGAGGAGACTACAAAACAAACGTAGGCTTTTTTAGCTATTTTTGTTTTTATCAGAGACACCGCGACCGGTGTCTTTTTCATTGAAAGGAACAACTTATGGAAAACATTAAAATATCTGTCGTTATGGGTTCGTCGAGTGATTATACGACTGTTAAAGAAACAACCGCAATCCTTGAGCAGTTTGGGGTCAGCTTTGAAAAGAAAGTCGTCAGTGCCCATCGCACACCGTTAGATATGGTCGAGTACGCGAAAAACGCGAAGAGCCGTGGTATAGAAGTTATTATCGCGGCGGCTGGTGGCGCAGCGCATCTGCCCGGTATGATTGCTTCGTTAACAACCATTCCGGTCATCGGTATTCCGATTGAAAGCAAGACGTTAAAAGGGATCGATTCATTACTGTCCATCGTTCAGATGCCGGCTGGAATTCCGGTACTGACCGTAGCGATTGGTGTGGCTGGAGCGAAAAACGCGGCATTAGCGGCGATTGCGATGTTAGCGGTACATGATGAAGAACTTGCTTTGGCTTTGCAAGAGTATCGCAATGAAATGGCGGATGCCGTACGAAGGAGTGAACTGTTATGAGTACCATTGGAATCTTAGGTGGGGGTCAGTTGGGATTAATGATGGCCCAAGCCGCCAAGAAGTTTGGTCATCGCATCGTGGTAATCGACCCGGACGATCAATGTCCGTGTGTCAGTATTGCGGATGAGTTTATTTGTGCAAAGTACAACGATGAAACAGCGATAAAAGATATGGCTGCGCTGTGCGATGTTATGACGTATGAGTTTGAAAATGCGGATGCACAAGTTGTATCTATGTACTTAGATATATTTCCTCAGGGAAGTGAAGCACTGACCATCTCTTCGCATCGTTATAAAGAGAAGAAATTCGCGAAGAAACTTGGATTAAAAACGCCCAACTTCTTCAAAATTAAAAGTGAAGCTGACTTATTCCAAATCGTCAGTTTTCCGACGCTGATCAAGACGTGTCGTTTTGGCTATGATGGAAAAGGTCAGTGGCTGATTCGGGATGTTGAAGATCTCAATGAAATCAAACTGGAATTTCCTGGGGAATATATTGCGGAAGATTTTATCAGTTATGATCGAGAAATATCGGTGGTCGTGGCTCGTTTCGTGGACGGGATCGTGACGTATCCGCCTTTTGAAAATGTGCATGAAAAGGGGATATTGAGACAGACCACATATCCGAGTTCGATAAGTGAGGGTGTTGCGCGTTTGGCGGTTGATGCGGCCATCGCAATTGTTGAACAACTCAATTACATCGGAGTACTCGCCGTTGAAATGTTTGTTTCTGGTAATGAAGTGATTTTTAATGAATTTGCGCCAAGACCGCATAACAGTGCTCATCTGACCATTGAATGCGCTGATTTCAGTCAGTTTGACCTCCATATCGCCGCAATCACCGGTCAGAAGAAGATTGAACCCCAAATGCTCAAATCGGGAGTTATGTTCAACATCCTAGGCCAGCATGTCGCCGAAGTTTTCAGTAAGCAAGCCGCAAAACCGGATAAGCATGTCTTCATTCACTGGTATGGCAAAAAAGAAACACGTTTTAATCGTAAAATGGGACACGTTACGATTGCTGGGGACGATAAACTGAACGAATTGGTATTGCGTTGGAGGATGTCACGATGAAGTTTCGCTTATTTGTACAAAAAAGATCGGATATTGACTCGCATTCGGCTTCGCTAAGTGATAGCGTCCGACAACAGTTGATGATTGATGCCAATGTAATCATAATCAACGGTTATGACATTGACGAACTTGATGAGAACTATTGGGATGATGCGATTGCCCGCGTGTTCAGTGAACCGATGACCGACATGGTCTATTTAAGACTTCCGAAGGTTGTAGGAACAGTCATTGTTAAGGAACCATTGCCAGGCCAATATGATCAGCGGGCAGACAGTGCTCAACAATGCTTACGATTGCTCGATGGTGATACGTCGGCTACGGTTAGCACTTTTGAAGTTGCCATGTTTGATACGGAGTTGAGTGATGAGGAATGTTCCTCATTTATTCACTACTGGATCAACCCGATTGAATCACGCCAAAAAGACTTGGATATCGACGTTGAGATTGAAGAACGGGAAAGTGATGAAGGGGAGATTCGCGGATTCTGTGCGTATGATGATGAGCAGTTGAAACAATTCCTTGTGGATCAACAAGCCGCCATGTCCTTTGAAGATATAAAACTCATCCAACGTTTCTTTACAGAGAATGAAAACCGAAATCCAACGCGCACCGAATTCAAAGTGCTCGACACCTATTGGTCCGATCATTGTCGTCATACGACCTTTGAGACCGTCCTTGATGAAATCATCATTGAAGATGGATCGTTGAAATCATCGATTGAAGAATCACTGATTTTCTATGGGAATTTAAAAATTGCAACCCATCGGGAAAACCGACCGGACACGCTGATGGAAATTGCCACGATCTTTGCGAAAGCACTGAATGATTCACGGGTTGAGATAAGTGATGAAATCAATGCCTGTTCGGTTAAAATCAATATTGATACAGAGAACGGGGATGAAGAGTGGTTATTACAATTTAAAAACGAAACCCACAATCATCCCACCGAGATTGAACCCTATGGAGGTGCTTCCACGTGTATCGGTGGTGCCATTCGAGATCCCTTAAGCGGACGCGCTTACGTTTATCAGGCCATGCGCATGAGCGGCTGTGGCAATGTCAAAGAAGAAATCTCAGAAACGATGCCGGATAAATTACCGCAACGCGTGATCGCACTCAAAGCAACCGCCGGTAACAGCGGTTATGGCAATCAGATCGGTGTTGCGACCACAACCGTTAAGGAAATCTATCATCCGCGTTATGTCGCAAAACATTTGGAATTAGGGGCGGTGGTCGGAGCGGTAAAAGCGAATCACGTTCGACGATTGAAACCCAGTGCCGGAGATGTCATCGTATTGGTGGGTGGCAGAACCGGTAGAGATGGGATTGGCGGGGCCACCGGCTCATCCATTGAACATGACAGTTCGAGCTTACTGACATGTGCCGCCCAAGTACAAAAGGGCAATGCGGTGGAAGAACGTAAAATTCAACGACTCTTTCGCAATCCGGAAGTGAGTTTATTAATTAAAAAGTGCAATGACTTTGGGGCGGGTGGTGTCAGTGTCGCTATCGGCGAACTTGCGGATGGATTATTCATTGATTTGTCGGCCGTACCTACGAAATATATCGGACTCAATGCGACCGAACTGGCCATTAGTGAAAGTCAGGAACGCATGGCGGTGGTGCTTGATCCCAAGGATGTTGAACAATTCCTTAACTTTGCTCGACAAGAGAACCTTGAGGCAACCGTGGTTGCGAAAGTCACGGAAAGTAAGCGTTTGATGATGAAATATCAAGATTCGGTGGTTGTTGATCTTGATCGCAAGCTGATTGATACGCATGGCGTCCGACAACATGCAAAAGTGCGGATAGCTGCGGATTATTCGCCATCTTCAGGTGAGACTTTTGATAAAGATTGGGCACTAACTCATATCTCATCACTTAATGTCTGTTCTCAAAAAGGATTGATTGAACGATTTGACTCCACGATCAACGCACTAACTGTGCTTGCTCCTTTGGGAGGGAAGTACCAACTGACTCCTAGTGAGGGAAGTGTGTCGAAGATACCTGTACTGAAAGGTAATACCTCGGTGGCCTCGATCTTAACCTATGGATTCAACCCACAGCTAAGCGAAAAGAATATGTTTGTCAGTGCGCAAGGTGCCGTATTGGAAAGTATTGCGAAAGTGCTGGCCTTAGGGGGCAATGTCAACGATATTTACTTTTCTTTTCAAGAATACGTCCCGAAACTGAAGAATGAGGTTCAGTGGGGTGAGGTTACCGGAGCTCTGCTTGGCGCCTTGAGTGTTCAAAAAACCTTCGGCCGACCGGCCATCGGCGGTAAGGACAGTATGTCCGGCTCTTTCAAACATCTGGACGTATTGCCGACGTTGGTGAGTTTCGCTTGTGCGACCACAACCGTTAAGAATGTGATATCAAGTGAAGCGAAGATGAAGGGAAACCGACTGTACCTGATTAAGGTGAATCGGTTAAGTGATGGAAGCTTTGATCTGAATGATGCCAAAATCAAGTATCGTGAGTTTGAGCAAGCGAAACGTTTGGGATCAATTGTCAGTGCTTCAGTTGTCAAAGAATCGCTGTTTGCTTCGATCGTGATTATGTTAATGGGCAACGGCTTAGGGGTCACGGTCGATACACAGTTATCCTTGAGTGACAATTATATCGGCAGTCTGCTGGTTGAGCGTAATGTTCCTCAACCCGATTGGATTGAGATCGGTATCATCAATGATGATTATGCATTTAACGGAATCAAACTTGATCGTGATGAAGTGAAAAGAGCTTATCTGGGTGGACTTGAATTTCTATATCCGATTCATCATGTAAATGATAATACGGATGTTACCTTACCTTGCATCGGCTATCCGATCGAGACATATCCGTATGCGGCTGTTGACGAGGTGCACGTGGTCATACCGGTATTTCCGGGAACTAACTGTGAAATCGATACAGCGCGAGCCTTTGAGAAAGCGGGAGGTACCGTTGATTATGCTCTTATCCGCAATCTGAGTAAGGAAGATTTATCTCAGTCAATGGATCATTTGGTGAGTTTATTGGATCAAGCGCACATTCTGGCATTGCCCGGAGGATTCTCCATGGGCGATGAACCGGATGGCAGTGCCAAGTTTATTGTCAATATCCTGAAAAACGAGAAGGTCAAAGCCGCTGTTGAGAGACTGCTCGTTCGAAAAGGTTTGATTATCGGCATATGCAACGGCTTTCAGGCATTGATCAAATGTGGATTGTTACCGTATGGAAAGATCATGGATTTAACCTTTGAAGATGCGACACTGACAAGCAATGCGATCGGCCGACATATCAGTACGATCGCTACGACCCGATTGGTCTGTGATGGCTCGCCATGGCTTAAGGATATCGGGGAAGATATTATAAAAGTTCCTTTCAGTCATGGGGAAGGTCGTTTGTTGGCAAGTGAACAACTCGTTCAACAGTGGATTGAATATGGTCAGATAGCTTTTCAGATGTGTGATGACGAAGGTAAGTCAACCATGGATCCAAGTGTTAATCTCAATGGTTCGGTCATGGCGATTGAAGGACTCATCTCACCGTGCGGACAGATTTTGGGTAAAATGGGACACACCGAACGCATCGATTTGGACTTATATAAGAATGTTCCGGGGATAAGAGAGATTCCATTGTTTAAAAATGGGATCAACTACTTCAGAAAAAGGTGAAAAATATGGAAAAGAAACAAATGATTTATGAAGGTAAGGCCAAACAGTTGTATACTTGTGATAGAGATGATGTCTATGTGATGCGCTTCAAAGACGATGCGACCGCATTCAATGGCATCAAAAAAGCCCAAATCACCAACAAAGGTGCCTTAAACAATCAAATATCGACGATATTGTTCCATCAGCTTCATCGCCATGGAATCAAAACTCATTACATCGAAACGCTCAACGATCGCGAACAACTGTGTTACAAGGTCGAGATTTTTCCGTTGGAAGTCATCGTACGCAATATCATCGCCGGATCGATGGCTAAGCGCTTGGACATTGAGGAAGGAACACCGTCCTCAAAACCGATTTATGAACTGTGCTACAAAAATGATGAATTGGGCGATCCGTTGATCAACGAAGATCATGCGATGGCTTTGGGATTTATAACTGAAGTAGAACTTCGCACGATCAAAGAAACGACATTGGCAATCAATCAATTGTTAATATCTTTGTTTGATCGCATCGGCATTACTTTGGTCGACTTTAAAATCGAATTTGGCAAACTGCCGGATGGGACTGTGATACTTGCGGATGAAATCTCGCCGGACTCCTGTCGTCTGTGGGATAAGATTACCGGTAAGAAACTGGATAAAGATCGCTTCCGCCGAGATTTGGGAAATGTCGAGGATGCTTATCAAGAAATTTTCAACCGCCTCCATGAGGTTTATCATGACTGAAAGGATGTTTGATCGTGAATTGCATGAGGAATGCGGGGTCTTCGGTGTTTTCAATATCCATGACGCCGCCGAACTGACGTATTATGGTTTGCATGCCTTGCAACATCGCGGTCAGGAAGGTGCGGGAATCGTGGTCAGTGATGAAACCCGGTTGCTCGGCGTTAAAAACGAAGGCAATGTCCGCTTCGTATTTCCGGAGAATGTTCTCAAAAAACTGACTGGTCAACATGCGATTGGTCATGTGCGCTATTCAACCACCGGGGGCGGGGGATTGCTTAATGTACAGCCCTTCCTCTTTCGCCATGGCAGCGGCGATTTCGCCCTTTGTCACAATGGCAACATCGTCAATTCCAAACAACTTAAAAACCGATTGGAGCGTAATGGCAGTATCTTTCAGAGCTCATCGGATTCCGAAATATTGGCTCATTTGATTCAAAGGGAAACCCGTAAAGACCGTTTGGACGCCATCAAGGAAGCATTGATCTATTTAGAAGGTGCCTTCGCCTTTCTGTTGTTAACCAAAGATAAACTGTATGCGATGCGTGATAAACACGGATTACGCCCACTTTCCATCGGAAAGTTCAATGGCGGGTATGTGATTGCCAGTGAAACGTGTGCGTTGGATGCGGTTGGGGCAACCTTTATTAAAGATGTACAACCCGGAGAAATCGTGATAATCGATAAACATGGAATAACTTATGATAGTTATACGCCGGATACAGAAGAGAAGATATGTGCCATGGAGTATATTTATTTCTCTCGTCCGGACAGTGATTTGCTTGGGCTTAATGTCCATCGCTCGCGTAAGGCGTGTGGACGAATTCTTGCCAAAGAAGCACCGGTGGAAGCGGATATTGTCATTGGTGTTCCGGATTCTTCGTTATCGGCGGCCAGTGGGTATGCGGAGGCCAGCGGAATTCCCTATGAGATGGGTTTAATTAAGAATAAGTACAGCGGAAGGACCTTTATCGAACCTTCCCAAGCACTGAGAGAAAAAGGAGTTAAGATGAAATTAGCGCCGGTTCGCAGTGTTATTGCGGGACAACGGGTTATTTTGATTGATGATTCCATTGTGCGTGGAACGACGTCGATGAAAATCGTTTCGATGCTTAAGGACATGGGAGCTAAGGAAGTGCATATGCGCATTGCCTCACCCCCGATTATTGCGCCATGTTTCTACGGTGTGGATACTTCGACGATTGAAGAGTTGATCAGTGCGACCAACTCAATTGAAGCATTGAGACAACTGATTGGTGCGGATAGCCTGGCTTTTTTATCGATGGACGGACTCAGTGAAGCGTTGGGACATCGCAGTTTCTGTCATGCCTGTTTTACCAAGGAATATCCGACGCATTTGTATGACGATATCAAGGAAGCCAATAAGGACGGAAAGTTCTAGGAGGATAGTTATGAGTGAACATTATGCAAAATCAGGGGTAAATCTTCATGCAGGGTATGAATCTGTCAAGCGGATCCGTACTCATATAGAGCGTACGCGACGATTGGGAATGATGGACAACATCGGATCGTTTGGCGGTCTGTTTGATTTGACGCGTCTCAATGTTTCGGAGCCGGTGTTAGTCAGTGGGACCGATGGGGTCGGAACTAAACTTAAAATTGCTTTTATGACCGGTAAGCACGATACGATAGGCATCGATGCGGTGGCCATGTGTGTCAATGATATTTTGGCTCAAGGAGCTCAGCCGTTATTCTTTTTGGACTATATCGCCATCGGAAAAAACAATCCGGAAACGGTTGAGGCGATTGTCAAAGGGGTTGCGGATGGGTGTGTCAGTGCGAACTGTGCACTGATTGGCGGGGAAACCGCTGAGATGCCCGATATGTATACGTTGGGAGAATATGATATTGCCGGTTTCTGTGTGGGTGTCGCTGATAAAAGTAAGCTGATATTACCCAGTCACGTCAATGTCGGAGATGTAATTATCGGACTTGCCAGTTCAGGACTTCATTCCAATGGTTTCAGTCTGGTGAGGAAGATCTTATTCAAAGATCATTCACTTGATCATATGATGAAATTCGGGGAAGTTACACTTGGGGAAGCCCTGTTAACGCCGACGCGCATTTATGTGCGTGCCGTACTTCCATTGATTCAGGAATGTAAGATTCACGGTATTGCTCATATTACGGGGGGTGGGTTTATTGAAAACGCTCCACGATGCATTCAGGATGAGCAAGGTATTCTCATTCATAAAGGAACATGGCCGATTCAACCGATTTTCACCTATTTAGCGGATTTAGGACGTATCCCGGAAGATCAGCTGTATCAAGTGTTCAATATGGGTATTGGGATGATGTTGATCGTTGATCCGAAGGATGTTGAGGAAGTACTTAATTATCTTAAATCTCACCATGAACATCCCTATGTTATCGGTGAGGTAACTGATACTCCGGGGGTCGTTATTCGATGAAGAATATTGTTATTTTTGCCTCAGGTTTCGGTTCGAATTTTCAGGCAATGATTGATGCGATCAAGCATGGGAAGTTGCATGCAACGATTGTCGGACTTATTTGTGATCGGTCCGGTGCGTATGCGATTGAACGCGCCAGAATTAACGGTATTCCGGTTGCACTGTTTGAGCGCAGTGCTTCGCCCTCAAAAGTTGAGATGGACAAGGCTATATTGAATCAGTGTCAGGGTTGGCAAGCGGACTGGCTTGTCTTAGCCGGATATATGCGCTTACTTTCACCGATGTTAATTCAGGCGTATCCGCGTCATATCGTTAATATTCATCCGTCGTTGTTACCGAAGTATCGCGGATTGGATGCGGTGGGTCAGGCATTGAATCAAAAAGATTCGATTTATGGGTTGACCATCCATTATGTGGATGAGGGGATGGATACCGGGGAAATCATTGTACAAGTCCCGTTTGAAACCGATCAGTTGGATCGTGATCATATTGAAAAACGTTTACACCAGTTGGAACATCAGACGTATCCGGCGGTGATCAATAAGTTGATAGTGGAGGAATCGGTATGAGGCGTGCGTTGATCAGTGTAAGTGATAAAACCGGAATTGTCGAAATTGCGAAAGAGCTTATAGAACTTGGGATTGAAATCATTTCGACCGGAGGAACGTATAAACTACTTAGCGATGCGGGAATATCCGTATTACCGATCGAAGAAGTCACCCACTTTCCGGAAATGTTGGATGGCCGAGTAAAGACGTTGCATCCGATGATTCATGGGGGGCTTTTGTTTCGGCGAAATGATAAAAATCATGTCGAAGCAACAAAAAAGCATCATATATTACCAATAGATTTTGTCATTGTAAACCTATATCCTTTTGTGGAGACGATTAAGAAAGAGAATTGTTCAATTGAACATGCCATTGAAAATATTGATATCGGCGGACCGTCGATGTTGCGTTCAGCCGCTAAGAATCATGCGGATGTGACGGTCATTTGTGATTTGAAAGACGCCGTTGAGATGATTCGTCAGTTAAAAGAAGATGGTGAGACATCGCTGGATTTTCGGCGTTTCTTAGCTGCGAAAGTTTTTCGTTTAACCGCCGCATACGATGCGATGATTGCGGAGTACTTAACGGAAGAGGACTTTCCGGAAAGAATCATACATACCTATACGAAGGTTGCGGATTTGCGATATGGGGAGAATCCTCATCAAAAGGCAGCTTTCTATCAGACAAACCTTCAAGAACCCAATTCACTTTCCACGTGTAATCAGTTACAAGGTAAAGAATTGTCCTATAATAATATTCAAGATGCCAATGCGGCACTTGCGATTTTAAGTGAGTTTGATGCGCCATGTTGTGTGGCGGTCAAACATACCAATCCCTGCGGTGTCGCAATCGCAGATAATCTTGTTTTGGCTTGGCAAAAAGCGTATCAAGCCGATCCGGTCAGTATTTTTGGCGGTATCGTGGCGTTTAACGGCGAAGTTGATGCGACGATTGCTAAGGGACTGTCGGAACTGTTTTTGGAGGTTATCCTGGCTCCGAAATATTCATTAGACGCGCTGGATATTCTGAGTACGAAGAAGAATATGCGAGTTTTGGTGACGAGCGAAGATTTTGATCGTCCAACCTCGATGACCTGTGCACGCGTTTCCGGAGGATTGTTGGTACAGACAACGGATTCGGTTGAGTTAGATAAAGAAGATTGTAAGGTTGTGTGTGGAAACGTGGATGATTCGGATTGGGATGATTTGCTCTTTGGCGAAAAAGTGTGTAAACATGTTAAAAGCAATGCGATTGTTCTTGTGAAAGATGGTATGACGGTTGGAATTGGTGGCGGTCAGAGCAATCGGGTCGGTGCCGCGAAAATTGCGCTTGAACAAGCCGGGGATAAGGCGAGGGGAGCGATTCTTGCTTCGGATGCTTTCTTTCCGATGCCCGATACTGTCGAATTGGCCGCGCAATTTGGAGTAAAAGCGATCATTCAACCAGGGGGATCGATCAAAGATGAGCTTTCGATAGATTCGTGTAAGAAACATAAGATGACGATGGTGCTGACGGGTGTCCGGCACTTTAAACACGGATGAGGCGCATATTGATTGTGGGCAGTGGCGGACGTGAACATGCGTTGGCTAAGTGCTTCAAAAAAAGTCCGACCGTTGAAAAGGTTTTTGTTGCGCCGGGTAATGCGGGGATGGGGGATGTGGCGACCATAGTCCCGATTGGGGTTATGGATTTTGAAAATCTGATCAACTTTTCGAAGTATGAAAATATTGATTTGGTGTTTGTCGGACCGGAAGCACCGCTTTCGGCCGGTATAACCGATGCAATGAATCAGGCGGGTATCCGTGTGTTTGGTCCAAGCGCTAAAGCCGCGCAGTTGGAGGCGAGTAAGTCCTTTGCGAAGCAATTGATGAATCAGTACAATATTCCAACGGCGAAGCATGTGACGGTTTTTTCGAAGGTTGAGGCACTAAATTATCTAACCTCACATCCTGCGCCTATTGTCATCAAAGCGGATGGTCTGATGGCCGGTAAAGGTGTGACGGTGGCGATGGATGATGAAACCGCAGTCGCTGCGGTTCATGATATATATCAGGATATATCCTATGATCCTTTGGTCATTGAGGAGTTTTTGGAGGGGGAAGAATTTTCTTTGATGGCATTTGTGAATCATGAAAAGGTATTCCCTTTAGAAATAGCGCGGGATTATAAGCGCGCACATGATAACGATAAGGGTTTGAACACTGGGGGAATGGGAGCATTCTCTCCGGTGCCTTTTATTAAGGATGAGTGGGTACAAGATGCCATGAATAACATCATGATTCCGATGGCCAAGGCCATGGTCGATCAGGGAATCCCGTTTACCGGCATGCTTTATGGGGGATGTATGGCGACCAAGGATGGTGTTAAAACCATTGAGTTTAACGTGCGGTTTGGTGATCCGGAGGCCGAGGTCATCTTGGCGCGATTGCTTACACCGCTGGATCAGGTCGTATTGGATGTGATGGATGGTAAGGATGTTGAGCTGACATTTGATCCGCGTTTTGCGTTGGGTGTGGTGATGGCTTCGAGGGGTTATCCTCAGAGTTATGTTAAGAATACGCCGATCAAAAACTTGGATAGTTTAGGTGTCGATGTGTGTCACATGGGCACCGATTGGGATGACGGTTGGGTAAATAAGGGCGGTCGCGTACTTTTTGTGATGGATTTGGCGGAAACACTTGAAAAAGTTCGGGAAACCGTATATAAAGAAATTGCACGGATTGATGCGCCGGGATTGTTCTATCGCTCGGACATTGGTCAATGGAAGGAAGTACAGGTATGATTCAACGGTATTCACGGCCTCAAATGTCAAAACTTTGGTCGGATGAGCAGCGCTTTTTGGCTTGGTTGGATGTGGAGTTGGCGGTGGTCGATTATTATCACAATCAAGGAGTGATCAGTGATCAGGAACAAAAACTGCTTCATAAGGCAACTTTCGATATAAATCGGATCAGTGAAATTGAATTAGAGACACGTCATGATGTCGTTGCTTTTACGCGTTCGCTCAGTGAGTCGTTGGGTGAGGAAGCGCGGTGGATTCACTATGGTCTGACCAGTACAGATGTGGTGGATACGGCGTTGGGTGTGGTCTTTAAGAAGGTAAATGCGATCATCCTTGAGGATTTGAACATTTTAAAGGAAACCTTGAGAAATCATGCAATACAATTTAAGCATACGCCATGCATCGGCCGTACCCACGGCGTGCATGCGGATATCAGCAGTTTTGGGTTGAAGTTTGCGTTGTGGTTTGATGAAATCAATCGTCAGATTGAACGTTTTCAACAGGTAAGTAAGGAAATTGAGGTCGGTAAGATCAGTGGAGCGGTTGGGACATTTGCTCACACCTCCCCGCAGTTACAGGACTTTGTATGTGAGAAATTAGGACTGACATCTTCAAACATGTCGACGCAGACATTGCAAAGAGATCGTCATGCGCACTATATCTCGGTATTGGCTTTGATCGCTTCGACCTTGGAGAAAATCGGGGTTGAGTTGCGACATTTACAACGTACGGAAGTGCGTGAAGTTGAAGAGGGATTTGCGAAGGGTCAAAAAGGGTCTTCAGCGATGCCTCATAAGCGCAATCCGATATCTTCGGAGAATATTGCGGGTTGTGCACGCATCATCCGCGGTTACATGGTCAGTTCTTTTGAGAACATTCCGCTTTGGCATGAACGTGATATTTCGCATAGCAGTGCGGAGCGCATCTTATTTCCGGATGCGACCATTCTTTTGGACTATATGTTGGATCGTACCAATCGGATTTTATCGAATTTGGTTGTGTTTGAGGATCGCATGTTATCGAACATTTATCTGACGCATGGTGTGATTTTTGCGCAACGCGTAATGACGATATTAATTGATCAACAGGGTTGGACGCGTGAAGCTGCGTATGACCGCGTTCAGCCGTTGGCAATGAAAGCATGGCAACAACAATCAGATTTCAGAATATTACTTGAACAAGAAGAGCTGATCACACCATCACAAATCAGTGATGCTTTTGATTTGAACTTTCATTTAGCGTATATCGATGAGATTTTCATTCGTGTGGGCATACAATAACTGCGAATTTGCAGTTTTTTTACTTTTTTGAAACTTTTTAAGTCCAAGTGGACTCGTTGTTAGTGAGGATGGTACCCGAATGACCTTTACTAAAGAAGATCGTTTCGAGGATTTGTTCCGTAGAACCTATGATGAATTAAGCCGATTTGTATTGTTTAAAGTTCGAACCGTCAGTGATGCTGAGGATATAGTGTCCAATGTATTTATGAACTTTTATAAGCACATCGTCAAAAATAATCATCAGGTAGATTCTGTGGAAGCTTATCTGTTTGAAATGGCGAAAAATGAGATTAAGCGATATTATCGCAAGAAGCATCTGGCACCGATTTCGTTAAGTGAAGGTGACCTGGATGGAATTGAGAACATTGCGGATGAACGTGATGAAATTGCGTCGATGTTCGATCAGATGATGATTGACACGATCTGGCAAGCGGTTTTGAAATTGGATGAAACAGCTAAGATGATCTTAACGGCGAAATTCAGATTGGATATGACGTTCAGGGATATCGCAGTTTCGTTGAATAGCAATGAGAATTCTGTAAAGACGAAGTACTATCGAAGCATCGAGACTTTAAGGGTCTTGTTAAAGGAGGATTTATGAGTAATTTGAAACGCACGTTTGAAAGAAAGACATTTGTTAAGGCAGATGTTCTGGCGGAAATCACCGAAAAAAATCGCAGTCGCAATTTTAATTTCGGTTGGTTGGTCGCTTTGGGTTTGACGTTGGTCTTGTTAGTCGCTGGTTTACAGTGGGTTAACACCTCTGCGTCCTATGTATCGGTGGATATCAATCCGAGCATCATGTTGACGACCAATCCGTGGGAAAAGGTAGTTGAAGTGGAAGCTCTGAATGAAGATGCCGAGACTTTGCTTGTAAATTTAAAACAGATTGGTTTGCAAGTGGATGAAGCTGTCGAGTTGATTATTGCGGAAGCCACAGAGATGGGTTACATCGATCTGCTAGCTGAAGGTGAAATCGCCATGGTTACGGCGTATGATGACGATGAAGTTGATGAAGAGCGAAGCGAGAAGATTCGTGAACGCATTCAAGACCGACTTGAAAAACGCGAAATGGCCGTCAATGTTGTCGGACATGAAGCTGTAGCCGAACAGAAAGAATTGGCCAATAAATTGGGTGTTACTTTGGGTAAAGTGTTGTTTGTTCAACGCCTTCAAGAACGATATCCGACGTTGGGCGGCGATGAACTTTACGAAATGTCTATCAAGGACATTATGATTAAAGTCAAAGAAATTCGTGGCAATGGTCCGGATAAAGAAGCATTGGCAGATAAGAAAGCTCTGTTAAAACTTAAAGCAGTGAACAAGGTTCAAGAACGTACTCAAGAATTTGTTCAGGAGTTCCGTGAGGAAAATCCGGGTACGGAGTTGACAGATGCGGAAATCATTCGTCAAGAAGTAAAAAAACGTATCGACCAAATCAGACAAAACCGTAAAGGTAAATAGATAACGACCTGTGAGAAATCACAGGTTTTATTATGATATTTATAATGATCTGTTGAATTTACTGAAGGTTCACACTTGTCTGGAAATTAAACTTGACAACAATCTAGTTGGATGTTACTTTTTAGACAAATCATAGGGGGATAACGTATGAATCATCCATCCGCACATGGATCACGAAATATATTCGAACCATGTTTTTTTACGTAGAATTACAGCGGTAGAATAAAGAAGAAGGGTCGTCGACATGGATTACCGGCATTCTATCCTACCAAAAGTCGTGAGTGAAGAAATCATAAAAATAATTCTAGCAAGGTTTGCAGTGAAATGTTAATAACTGTGTGTTAACGGAGGGAAAGATAAAATGAAAGAGGAATCTCAAACCCAATTAAGAGATGAACAAGACGAAGGTTTGTTTAGTAAGCTAACTGAATTTTTAAATACAGATGAAATATTGGAAATCTATACCAATGTGTCCGACCCCGAGAAATTCAGTTCAGGTTTTGTATGTGCAGTTTCTGATATGGAATTATTGCTTTGCCATATACATCCATCGGGATTATATGATGGATATATGGTAAAAGAGATTAGCTCTATATATCGTTTAAACTACAAAACGAAATATTGCGATAAATTAAGAAAATTATGGAAGATAAATGGTCGGAAACACCTGGAAGTAGCTCAAGGCTCAAGTAATCAATATCTCAATCTCTTGAATCATGCACTAAATAATCGTTTAGTTGTATCTGTGGAATTACTTGACAGCAGTTTTAACAACATCGATGGTCTTGTTAAGAGTATTGAAGGTGAGTCTATCACTTTTGAAGAATATGATCAATATGGAGGATTTGATGGTGTAAGCATTATTTGTTTAAACGACATAACGCATTTGGTATGCGATTCTGAAGATGAGTCATGTTTAAAACTGCTGATTGATCCGCCGATACTATAAGAAGATTTTCTGCACTAGGGCTTTCTATTTCCTTTGTTGTTTATTGTTGGGATGAAGCATCAGAGGAATAGTTTATATAAATTTATTGTATTTGTTGTAACTTTAGAAATTAAATAGAAACGGGGAAACTATGAGAAAAATTGTACTTTTATTGCTTATGTTTTTGTTTGTCAGTGGTTGTACGAAACAAGTAGACAACGCTTATGATGGGGATATTGCCAGTCTGAAACAGCAGTTATCGTTTGTAAGTCAGAAGTTAGAGACATTGAATTTGGAGATTGCGACACTAAAGGAAAGCATTAATAAGCTACAAGAATCGCAAGGTACCATAAGTAATCAGATCAGCTGTCATTATGATCAAGGGGATAATCTGTCCCGTTGCTGGTTTCCGCTAAGTCAGGTGGGATTTGTTGTTAGTGGGCAGATACCCACACAATTTAAGTTTGTTGAGAACTCTTATAACATGGGTGGAATGCAATTACTGATACGTTATGATGATGGGAAGGAAACGGATGAGATTGCTCAGTTTTTTGTTGGTAAGTTGAACACTGAAGAACAAGATGATATAGGAGCAAAATTAATCTCTGATTTGAGTCCGTTTCGCAGTGTCTATTCGGTTGTTATATTGGATACTAATTTGTCCAATGATGCCAAAGCTATTGTGGATCAGTGGTTACAGACAAATTACTCAACCATCCAACGGAATCATACTAAGTATAAGTTTCTGCCTTAAAGGGTGAAACTGAATCTCTGGGGGAAGAAATGAAATCAAGACAACTAATACTTGCACTTCTGTTTGGGCTGCTATTGACATTTTTAGTAACACCCGCAAAGCAAATGCTCTTACGGCAACAGGCCGCTTCATACCACAATGTCCTACGTTCGCAATCTGCGAGTGTCGGTGAGTTTTTGATTAATGGACTCAATGATACCAAACGCGGCATCGAGTTATTGAAACAATTGGCAGAACAGTATGACGTCAATGTTTTTTACAGTTCCACGGATTCGATAATTGCGGGGGAAGATGCTTCCGATTCGTCGGTCGTTTTTCTGATTTTAAGTGATCCCAAGTATCTGGACATACTTCCGCTTAGTCGCAAACTTAGTTTAAGTGAGTTCAATCAGATCCAACAACCCATCTCTAACAGTACCTCAAATCCGCTACATATTGAAATCATGGATATCGGCTGGAAGTTCTATTTGGCGCCGATCGATTTGTATGACGGTGAGAGTTTTTCGGGGGTGGTTAGGGTCGGCGGTATTCCTCAGATGATTGAGAAGTTTCGCAATGACTTTCAGATGTTGACACAGGCTTACTTACTTCCCTATAATCAACCAGTTATTCCGGAAAATAATTCACAAATATCTTTTCAGATCATGGTAAATACACTCTTACAAAACTGGATGATCGTCATCGTGTCCTTTTTGTTAATCATCATTACGGTGTATGTTTCCTATTCTAAGCGAAAGGATACCGTTGTTAAGCGACTTCATGGTTTTTCTTCTCTGAGCATTGCCTTTGAACAGACCAAAGATATGCTTACCATCGGACTGCTAATGTTTCTGCCGATTTACTTTATTGTATTTACGATCACAAACAACCTTAGTTTAAACTTTGTACTTGATGTTCTGCCTCACTTCTTATCCTTATTCTTGATCGTGATCAGCTTCATATTCTTAATTGTGTCACTATCCGGAATTGTATTATCACTTATCCGACCTGCGGATGTACTAAAAAACTATGGGAGAAACGATGGTTTCATCTGGATTATGACGATGGTCAAAGTCTTGATTCTGCTATTGGTATTAAAACCCATCACCAACACAATTTTCTTCGTTGATTATCTTGGCTCAATGATCCAGACAAACCGAACCTACAGTCAAATGTTCAGTGATTCTTATACATTGACTGCCCAAGGTGATTCATTTGATCAGCTGTTACGCGTCAGTGAGCAGATCTATCCGATATTGAATGAATCATCCCATGCGTTGGCAATGACTTATTCATGGGTGGAAGGGTCGGAAGAACTGGGATCTTATCGGGCATACGTCAATCGAAACTATATCCAAAGTCAAAAACTCATGGATGAACAAGGGAATTTGATCGATTCCTCAACCGTGAATGAATCAACGATCATTGTCAGTCAATCCTTAAAAGAAACGATCGTTGATTATCTCAGTCAGTCACCCGATAACTGTCGAAATCTGATCGCTACATTAAATGACTGTAAAGATTTGACGGTCATCTATACGGACACTAACGTTACCATAACTCCTTATTTCTACACCTACGATCCACCGGAGGTGAATGACTTAGATAAGAATTTCATTCTAATACCCTACGACGCAACTTTTCCTATATTCAATGTATTCTTTGAATTAGAGGATGCAAATCTTGCCTCGGCTATCATCGAGAAGGTCGATCCCTTTGTTTCAAAGAACCGAGTGATGATGGTGAACTTAGCGGCGGAAATGGATCAACAGATTGAAAGTATGATTGGACAGCTTGCACAGTCAATTCTGCTTATCATCATCTACTGTTTAATGATTCTGAGTGTACTTGCGGGAATCTATTTGATGTTGTTTGACTCAAAAAAGCGAATTTGTGCGATCAAGTATACCTTTGGTATCCGATCTTGGCAAACACTGTTAGAACCATTATTAGTTCAGATGTTCATTACTCAAGTCATTATATTTGTGGCACATCGTTTCTTTATAAATCAGGACTGGACCATCACCCTGTTGGCCTCTGCCTTAATTGCCCTGTTGGAAATATCATTGTTTCTGTTAATGTCAAGGTTCATTGAAAGCCGCTTAAGCGGTATTGTAAAGAGGGGGATATAGTATGATAACGTTTCATCAGGTATCGAAGAGTTTCGGCACAAAGAAAGTACTAGATCAACTCAGTTTTGAAATAAAACAAGGTACATTAACCGCGATTACCGGACCTTCCGGGTGTGGCAAATCCACATTGTTAAACATTATTGGCGGATTGGAAAAACCAGATTCTGGCGAAGTGAAAATAGAGGCTGTCGAACAGCCGTTTAAGAACTCAACAACACGCTTGCTTCTTTATCGAAATCAACTGTCCTACCTGTTTCAAAACTATGCTCTGATCGATCATGAGTCCGTTGAGTACAACCTTGCGATTGCCTTACGCTTTGTTAAGCATCCCAATAAAAAAGCATTAATGAAAGAAGCGTTGACGAAAGTACATCTTGACGTAGATTTAAAGACACCTATTTACACACTTTCGGGTGGAGAGCAACAACGGGTCGCCATTGCCCGATTATTCCTAAAACCCAGTTCAATTATTCTGGCGGATGAACCAACCGGAAATTTGGATCATGACAATGGGTTGGAAGTTATGAACATGCTCAAATCCTTAGCGCACCAAGGCAAAACGGTGGTCGTTGTAACGCATGATCCCAGTTACTTGGAATGCTTTGATGATGTGATTGCGTTGGAAGATATCAGGAAACAAATCACTTAAATTCAGGAGGTTTCGACCTCCTTTTTGAATGGCTTTCTTGTTTTTTATCTTAATTTTTGATATGTTTAACAAGAGGTAAAAACCATGAAAATCATAGATACGAAGCGCTGTACCTTGCGTCCCTGGCGATTGTCGGACGTTGAGGATATGTACGAATATGCCAAACTGCCCAATGTCGGACCGGCTGCCGGCTGGAAACCACATGAGAATACTCAGGAAAGTGCGCGGATCATCGCCATGTTTATCGCCGGGCATGAAGTGTGGGCGATTGAAATGAAAGACACGAAGAAAGTGGTTGGATCCATTGGTTTGCATTTGGATGACAAACGTCCGAAAGTAAAGGCGCGGATGGTCGGTTTTGTGTTGCATCCGGCATTCTGGGGACAGAGCATCATCGCCGAGGTGGTGATGGAAATGGTGCGCTATGCCTTTACAGAATTAGATGTCGAACTTATTTCCGGCTATCATTATCCCCTCAACCGTCAGTCCGGAAGGGTATTTGAGAAGTGCGGATTCCGTTATGAAGGAACGTTACGAATGTCATCGGTTATTTACGATGGTACCGTACTCGACAATGTCTGCTTTTCCATTTTGCGTAATGAAGTCTCGCTTTAGGCATGTTGGTTTACGAGTGGATACAATGTGTTACAATAGGGGCATTAAGAGCATTCTTTTGAAAGGGTGGGTCAAATGAAGAAAATTGTATTACTATGTGCCGCCGGCATGTCGACCAGCTTATTGGTCAATCGGATGCGTGAAGCTGCTCGGGCGGACGGATTGGATTGTACCATTGATGCATTTCCGACTTCGCAAGCCGCAATTCACGGCAGGGATGCGGATGTCGTTTTGATCGGTCCTCAAGTGAAGTTTGAGCTTCGCAAAGTTCAAGGATTGTTAAGTTGTCCGGTCGATGTCATTGATATGTTATCCTATGGTACTTTGAATGGCAGAAAAGTTTTAGATCAGGCAAAAAGACTGATGGAGGAAAATGATGGAACCTACTGAGTTAATCAGTTTTCAAATCATATCCGCTGTAGGAACAGCGCGCAGTTATTATATTGAGGCGATTCAAGTCGCTAAAACCGGAGATTTTAAAGGTGCAAGTAAACTGATGGAAGAGGGCGATGAGTTCTTCCTTGAAGGTCATCAAGCCCATTTTGAACTTGTACAACAAGAGGCAAGTGGAGAATCTGTGGTCATGAACTTATTGTTAACTCATGCGGAAGATCAGCTGATGAGTGCCGAAGCTTTCAAAATCATTGCCAATGAGTTTATTGATTTATATAAAATCGTACTAAGTAAAAAGTAATCCGTGGTGGATTACTTTTCTTTTGACAAGTGGGTAGCTTCGATAACGAAGCCGCGAACTCTATTGCGAATCTGATCTCTTAACTGACGGGCTTTTTCCAGTTTCTCCTCAGGGGTACCTTCGAATTCTTCTGGATCAGGTAAGTCCCAGTGTATTCGCTTCTGAATTCCGGGAAACACCGGACATTTCTCTTCTGCTTCCCTAGAACATACCGTTATGACATGATGATAAAGGCGTCCTTGTTTATAAAAATCAAAGACACTGTCCGATGAGTTTTTACTTATATCCAGGTTTATCTCGGACATGACGTGAATGGCTAATGGATTAATCTCCTTTGTTTGCAGACCGGCGCTCTCCGCCACAAACATATCACCGTATTCGGAATTTAGAAATTTTTCCGCAATCTGACTTCGAAATGAATTGTACACACAAACAAACAACACACGTATTTTTCCCATAGTGATACCTCTATCCATATTTTAACGGTTTGAGATTTTTGATTATCAACTTTAAGTTAAAAATTCGTTATATTGTGTTAATATTGTACAAATGCATGATGGAGGTAAATGATGAACTTCAACATACGAAAGGCAACCATGGACGATGCGGATGGCATGGCGATGGTTCATGTGACTAGTTGGCAACAAACCTATCGCGGATTAATTCATCCGGATTTTATTAGTGAACGAACGATTGATAAAAGTAAGAATATGTTTCTGTCCACCCAATGTAAGAACACCTTGGTCATTGAGACCCATGGAAAAATCGTCGGATTTTGCGGGTATGGCAGTTCTCGAGATTCGGACCTGACCTTAGATACCGGGGAAATATGGGGTATGTATATGATATCCTCCTATCATGGACGAGGGTGGGGTAAGCATCTGATGAACGTCGCCTTGATGGAGTTGCGATTGTTGGGATATAAAAAGGCGTCGTTGTGGGTCTTATCGACCAATCAGCGCGCCATTGATTTCTATCGTGCTCAAGGATTTATGGAAGATGGAATGCATAAAGAAGTGATAATGAAAACACCGGTTAATGAGCTCCGGATGATCCGTCCGACATTGGAATAATCCAACCATCCGCATACGCTATGTGCTTGGTTTGATTGAACTGTGCGAATCGTTGGATACATTGCTTTAACGATTCCATGTTTATCGGTTTTTCTTGCCAAAACCGCTGTACCAACAGGGTTTTGGTTTTCTTTTGATTGATGATCTCAATTCGACCGATAAAAGCATCGTTTTGAAGCACTGGAAGAACATAATAGCCAAACTTTCGACGATGTTGAGGTTCGTAGATTTCCCATTTGTAATTAAAATCAAAGATGGCGGATATCAGCTTGCGATCCCAAAGCAAGTTATCTAATGGAGCGATAAACTCGGTGCGAACTTTCCGAACTTGAGGTGGACTTTGGAAAAGTTGGAGCGAAGCTGTGGGAATGACGAACGTCTGAATGATTTCTTCGACTTGAACTTGAACGACTTTCTGCGAGTTGAGCAATCGCTTAAACGCATTCTTACGACGCTCAGACTTAAGATCCATAATCCCCAACAAGGCATCTGAAGGTTTGTCCCACAAGATACCCACCGCTTGAATGCGTCGTAACAGAAACAAATCATCATGCTCATCGTCACTATAGGACTGATCGAAGAGATCGTCATTAAATACATTTTCTCTTTTTGCATAATATTTGATCGTCCCTTTTTTATGATGAACGACCAAATCACCGCGAAAGTACAGGGTTTCCAAAACGACTCGCGCCGAACTGGACGCACTCCAATACCAATCCGCTCTTTCCTTCAGATCGATATCCTTACTGCAAACATAGTCATGTTCGCTCAGATAGTCCATGATCCGTTGTTGGTGCTTATCGACGACTTCACTGCTCCGACTTTCTTTACGTAGTTGTTCGCGGCGACGGCTCATCAGCGGCCAATCCGAAGTACGTAGGATGGACAGATTTTTATCGAAATAATCAATCAAAAATCTGTCTTTGTAAAGTAATTCTTCGAGTAACGTTTTTTCATAGTTTTCAACTCTGGACTGAAGCGTCAGATCCGCATTGCGGCCACATATGTCAATCGGATCAAACTGAATACAGCCTACTTTCGCTACAAAATCGATGATTCCGATTTTTCCATCAAAAATAGGTTCATTCAATAATCCGTGATAAGCGAGCAAATATCGACGTACGTTTTCTCTTGATTGTATTTCCAATTTAATCACCGAATTCATTATAACAAATTCAACTGATGAAAATCTGTGATATGATAATAAAAAAGGTGATGACTATGGAAAAAATAAAACTTAATGAGAATGTCTCGATTTCGCCGATCGTCCAAGGGTTTTGGCATCTGACCGACTGGAATTGGACCATCGCTGAAACGATTGAATTTATCGAACAATGTATAGCCCTGGGAGTAACGACCTTTGATACGGCGGAGATTTATGGTAATTACGCTTGTGAAGAGCGAATGGGCGAGGTATTGCGTGCGGCTCCGCATTTACGCGATCGCATACAAATCGTTACGAAAACCGGTATCAATATGTTCAGTGATCAACGACCGTATACCCTGGGTCATTACGATACCCGCAAACATAAAGTCGTTGCTTCTTGTCAGGAAAGTATCGAAAAAATGAACTGCGACTACCTCGATGTCTTCTTGATTCATCGCGAAGATCCAGTGATCGACCATAAAGAGCTCGGAAAAACATTGGATGAACTGGTCGATTCGGGCTGGGTCAAAGCAGTCGGTGTATCTAATTTTGATCCGATGAAATTCGATGTTTTACAATCCTTTATGAAACACAAACTGGTAATCAATCAAATTGAATGCTCGCCCGTTTGTTTCGAACATTTCAATAATGGCAACATGGACTACTTACAGAAAATGGATGTGCGACCGATGATCTGGTCGCCTTTGGCTAGCGGTCGGATATTTACTTCCGGGGATGAGAAGCATGTGCGTGCCCGTAAGAAAATTGATGAAATTGCTCGCCGTCACGGAGTTGAAAGTGAATCCATCGTTTTTGCTTGGCATTTGTATCATCCGGTCAAAGCGATTCCGATTTCAGGTAGCCGTAAAATCAAGCGACTTAAAAATGCGCTTGCGGGATTGAATATTGCCTTAACTCATGAAGAATGGTTTGAAATCTATACGGCCAGCGGCCAACAGCGGATACGTTAGGAAAGTGTGAATATATGCGATTTAGTGATGAAAATATGAAAAAAATAATGTTTTTAATAGCTTTTGGGGCGTTGATGTTGTTTGTCAGTCTTAATTTTATGGATTTACTGGGACATGTACTTCGTTTTCTTTCGATTCTGACCCCATTCATGGTCGGTTTTGCGATTGCCTTTATATTCAACGGTCCCATGGTATGGATTGAGCGATTTCTATTTGAAAAGCCGGGATGGCTGAAAAAGGCACCACCGAAAATCCAGCGTCCGATCAGTTACATAGTAACACTTATCGGCTTTTCAGTTTTGATTGCGATGATTTTGACATACATTATCCCACAACTGTATGATACGCTTCGTACCATCGTGGTTGAAGTTCAAAAGCCGGAGCATTGGAACAATTTGAGTGCCTGGATAGAGGGCATCGTCGGTGAGAATGCGATGATCGAAGATTGGATTTTGGGGATGAATATCAACTGGGCAGATATCGAGAAAACGATTGTAAACTTCTTTGAGCGCAGCTGGTTTGAGTGGCTTCAGAATTCTTTCTTCTTTGCGACATCCGTACTTAGCGGGTTGACCACCTTAATCATTGGATTTTTCTTCTCAGTCTATGCATTGTTACAAAAAGAATATGTCATCCGAGGCTTTCATAAAGTCGTGAATGCATTTTTTAATGAAAAAGTTGCGAACAAAATCGTATACGTCGGTCGACTTTCGAATCGGATATTCTCCCATTTCCTGTTTGGTCAATGTGTCGAGGCTGTGATTTTGGGATCAATATTCTTCGTTGTCTTAAACTTACTTGGATATCCTTATGTAATGCTCATCAGTACTCTCATCGGCGTAACAGCGCTAGTACCCATGGTCGGAGCACTGATCGGCATGTTCTTTGGTTTCTTACTAATTCTGATGGTTGATCCAGGCAAGGCCTTGTGGTTTTTACTGATCTTCAATGTCATCGGCCAAATCGAGAATAACTTCATCTACCCGCAAGTGGCCGGAAAAGCGTCCGGTCTACCATCGATATGGATTCTACTGGCCATCACGTTGGGCGGAACCTTGTTTGGGGTGTTGGGAATCTTGCTATTTATCCCATTGATGTCCGTAGTTTATACGGTATTCAAAGAGTATGTCAATTCACTCTTGGAAAGCAAGAGTTTGAAAGGTTAAAAAAGCAATTGATAGATTTTGATATATATTGTCGATATTTTGTGTATATTTTGTGAGATATTTATGAGAAAATAGATAGTAGTCAATCGGATATGTTAGAATAATAATGAAGAAATTTTCGTAAAATAATTGAATTGAATCGTCTGATTTACTTATGTGATGAATATCCGGGATAACCCGGATTCATGAATACCATTCTTAGAATGGAGGTGAAGCTGAAAAATAAGGATATTGTAAAATGTTCGTTTTTGTATTGTTTTTAAAAATCGGTTGTCACATTAAACAAGGAGGAAAATTTAATGAGAAGACTAATTAACGATCCATATGAAATAGTAGAGGAAATGTTACAGGGTTACGTTAAAGCATTTAATAAACAAGTTAAACTACTCGAACACGACGGTCGCGTTGTTGTCAGTAAGAATGCCCCGAAAAAAGACAAAGTCGGCGTTATCGTTGGCGGTGGTTCAGGACATGAACCGTTGTTCTTGGGTTATGTCGGAGACGGCTTTGCGGATGCTGCTGTAATCGGAAATATCAACACCTCTCCATCACCGGAACCTTGCTATAATTCCGTTAAGGCCGTTGATGCGGGTAAAGGCTGTATTTATCTATATGGAAACTATGCCGGCGACGTCATGAATTTCGATATCGGGGCTGAAATGGCTGCTGAAGACGGAATCCGGGTTGAAACCGTTTTGGTTACGGACGACGTTATTTCTTCCACTGATGTTGAAGGAAGAAGAGGAATCGCCGGAGACTTCTTTGTATTTAAAGTTGCTGCTGCTGCTGCTGAAGAAGGTCATGATCTTGATGGCGTTGTTGCTGCTGCTAAAAAAGCCAATGCAAATTGTGCAACGATGGGTGTAGCCTTGGGTGCTGCCGAACATCCGACCACCGGAAAAGAAATGTTTGAAATGGATTCGGGCGACATGGAAATCGGTATGGGTATCCATGGTGAGCCAGGCGTTCGCAGAGGCAAAACCGAACCGGCAGATGCTGTTGTTAAAGAAATCATGGACGTTTTGGTTCCTGAACTGAAATTAGTTAAAGGCGACGAAGTTTGCGTCTTGGTTAACAGCTTAGGTGCTACACCGTTGATGGACTTGTTTGTTGCTTATCGCAAAGTTGCTGAAATCCTTGAAGAGTTAGGTGTGGGCGTTCATAAAACGTTTATCGGATCCTATGCTTCCACAATGAACATGCCGGGATCATCCGTAACCTTATTAAAAGTTGATGCTGACTTGAAGAGATTTATCGATTATCCGACCAACGCTCCGTATTTTGTTCAAATCTAACGGATTGGCCTGATTTTATGCATGTGGAGGAGAAAAACACCATGTACGAAAATACAGTATTAGGAAAAGCTTATTTCACAAGAGTCATCGTTGATATGGCAGCCATGGCTGAACGGGAAAGAGATTATCTTGCCCAATTGGATTCACCGATTGGTGATGGTGATCACGGCATCAATCTTTCGATCGGGTTTAGAGAAGTAACGAAGAAATTACCTGAATGGGAGAATGAGAATTTGACTTCTTTATTCAAAAAAGTCGGGATGACTTTGTTGGGTAAGGTTGGAGGAGCGGCCGGACCACTGTACGGTGGTTTCTTCATGAAGTTTGGGGAAGCGGCTAACAATAAAGAAGAAGTGACTTTTGATGAGTTAGCCCTAATGTTTAAAAGCGGTATTGAATTGATTGAAAGTCGTGGCAAAGCAGTAATCGCCGATAAAACGATGGTCGACACCTTACGTCCGTTTACAGATGCTTTGTTGGCAGCCGTGGAGGCAGAAATTGAGCCTTTGACAGCGTTTGAACAATGCTTGCAAGTAGCCGAAAAAGGCAGAGATTCAACGATTCCTCTCATCGCCAAAAAGGGCAGAGCTGTTCGTCTTGGTGAAAGAGCCATTGGTCATTTGGACCCGGGCTCAGCTTCTTCATACATGATTTTAAATATTTTCTACGACAACCTAAAAAAAGAACTAGCATAACATCACTGCCCGAAAGGGCAGTGATATTTAAGTTATATTTATTTGTGATATGATAATGTTGTAGTTAAGGAGGATTTTTATGAGAAAAAAAATCGTCGGTTCCAGTTGGAAAATGCATGTTAATACGAAAGCCCAAGTGGATGCCCTTGCTCTAGAAATAGTGGAAGGTGTAAAAAACATTGAAAACGTAGATATGTTTCTAATACCGACCTTTCCATTAATCGATCATTTGGCTAATATCTTACGTAACAGTAATGTTGCTTGGGGTGCTCAAAATATGGCATTTGTCGATTATGGAGCCTACACCGGTGAAGTACCGGCATCTACACTAGCCGATCTTCAATGTACGTATATTGAACTTGGCCATGCGGAGCGGCGGGCACATTTCAATGAAACCGATTATGCCGTTAATAAGAAAGTAAATTTATGTATGGATGCCGGGTTGACACCGTTGGTTTGCATCGGTGAAACCAAAGCGGAAAAAGAAGATGGCGTCGGCAGAATTCGGATAAAAACCCAAATTATTTGGACACTCGAAGGGATTGAGATAGAAGAAGTGCCTAAAGTCATCTTTGCTTATGAGCCGGTGTGGGCGATTGGTCAGCCTGAAGGAGCCAACCCAGAATATGTCAATGACATGCACCGCTATATCCGGGATGTAATCGCTTCTGAATATGGAAATGACATCGCACAGAAAACTCGAATCATCTACGGAGGTTCCGTTAAATTGGAAAGTGCACATGAATACATTCGTCAGGAAAATATTGATGGCTTGTTTACGGGCAGATTTGCTTTGGAAGCCAAGAATTATATTGCGATTGTTGATTTGGTTGAGAAATACGTAAACGAAAAGGAAGGTTTATAATATGAAAATAGCAATTGGTTGTGATCAGTTTGCTTATGATTTAAAAATGGTCGTAGTGAAACACTTGGAAAGTCAAGGACACGAAGTAGTTGATTATGGTTGTAAAGAAGGTGAAGAAGTTATGTATCCCGATATGGCACTGGTTGTTTCAGAGGCTGTTGCCGCAAAGGAATTTGAAAGAGCGATTTTGATTTGCGGAACCGGTATCGGAATGGCGATTGTTGCCAATAAAGTTCCGGGGGTCCGTGCCGCCTGTTGCCATGATGTATACTCAGCTCAACGGGCCAGAAAAAGCAATGATGCTCACATCATGACGATGGGCTCAGAGATTGTCGGATATGCTTTAGCCAAAGAGTTGGTCGATGTGTGGATGGCCTCAGAATTTGCCGGAGGACGCTCCAAACCAAAAGTTGAACGAATGGACATCATTGATGAGAAGTATAGAACTAAATAGAAAAGTCGACGGTATTATGTAGCCGTCGACTCTTTTTTGTTTACTGAATGTAAGCGTCATTGCCCTTGGTATCCCAACAGACGATCGCCGGAAAGTTCTCAACTTCCAACTTATAAATCGCTTCCGGACCTAACTCTTCATAAGCAATGATTTCACTGTTTTTAACACATTTTCCCAGCATCGCACCGGCACCGCCGATTGCCACCAGGTATACTGCCTGGTTTTTTAACAGAGATTGCTTGACGGTATCATTGCGATATCCTTTGGCGATAATCATCTTAAGGCCAAGTTCTAAGAGCGTTGGCGTATAGACATCCATTCTCGAAGCTGTCGTCGGACCGGCACTGCCAAAATTCTGACCGGGCGGAGTCGGGGATGGACCGACATAATACAATATCTGATTTCGAATATCGAAAGGTAAGGAACCGCTTCTATTCAAATCTTCGAACATCCGTTTATGAGCCGCATCACGCGCCGTATAAACGGTTCCTGAAATAAAGACTAAATCTCCGGCTTGCAATTGGTTGAGTACTTCTTGTTTAAGAGGAGTAGTTATCTGAATCATTTCAATACCACCTTTGTGTGTCTGGCCATATGGCAATTAATGTTAACGACCACCGGCATCGAAGCGATATGTGTGGGGTAGTGCTCTATAAATACGCCCAAAGCTGTTGTTTTGCCACCCAATCCCTGAGGACCGATACCTAGTTCGTTGATTTCTATGAGTAACTCTTTCTCTAAATTCGCATAACGTTCATCCGGATTTTCTTCACCGATTTCCCTAAACAAAGCCTTCTTGGCCAGTACGGCCGCATAATCCATGGTACCGCCTACACCGACTCCAATGATCAGCGGCGGACAGGCATTGGGACCGGCCTTCTTTACGGTCTCCAACACAAACTGACGCACACCATTAAGTCCTTCGGACGGCTTGCACATTTTTAAAGCGGACATGTTTTCAGATCCAAATCCCTTGGCCGCAACCTCAATGACAATCTCATCACCATCAACGATGTCCGTATAAACAATCGCAGGCGTATTGTCTTTGGTGTTCTTTCGATCAAAAATCGGATCATCAACAATCGATTTTCTTAAATAACCAACATCGTATGCTTCACGCACCCCTTGATTGATGGCCTCTCTTAAAGAACCATCCACAATTTGAACTTCTTGGCCGATCGTCATGCGAACAACGATCATACCGGTGTCCTGGCACATGGGCAAACGGTTTTCCGATGCCGTATCACTGTTTTCCAAAAGGATTTTCAGGATATTCTTGGCAAGTCCGGGTTCCTCCTTGCCCATATAATCCTTTAGAACTTCCTCCATTTTCGGGCTGTATCGATATTGAATCGACAGACAAGCCTCTTTAACGGCTTCCTTAATCTTCTCGGCTGTAATCTTCTTCATTTTCAATGTCCTCACGCTCGCTTTGCTCTTTGTTTTTCTTTAACAACAACTTGCGACCCGGAATTCCCGGTTTCGTCATGGTTTTCGCATTCAGAATCAATTCCAACTCGACTGGATCAATCAATTTGCTCTCAATTAAAATCTCTTTCAGTTTACGATTTTCAAACAGTGCTTGTTTAGCCAATCGGGAAGCCGTAGCATAACCGATATGCGGAGCAACCGCAGTGATGGTTCCGATGGATATCTCAACCAACTCCTGACAACGCTCGACATTGGCCTCAATGCCATCGATCGCATTAACACGCAACGTATAACAGGCATTGGTTAAGGTTTCTAATGATTCAAATAGTTTAAAGAGTAAGACCGGTTCAAAAACGTTGAGTTCCAACTGTCCGGCTTCGGCTGCTTTCAATATGGTAAGATCGTTTCCGAAAACATTGAAACACACCTGATTGACCACTTCGGCGATGACCGGATTGATTTTTCCAGGCATGATTGAAGATCCGGGCTGACGTTCCGGGAAACGGATTTCCCCAAAACCGGTTTTCGGTCCGGAGGCCATCAGACGTAAATCGTTGGCCATCTTGGAAAGGTTGACAGCTAACGTTTTCAGTGAGCTCGACGCCCATACGAAAGTATCCACATTGCGAGTCGAATCTACCAAGTCCTTGGCCGATGTTAACGTGATTCCACAGATGTGACTGAGTTCTTTGACGATGATTTTCTTATATCCTTCATCCGCATTCAATCCGGTACCTACCGCAGTAGCTCCCATATTGACCGCTTTAAGGTCATTGAAAGCGACGCGGATGCGCTTGATATCGCGAGTGATCGAGGTTGCAAAGGCATGGAACTCCTGTCCTAACTGAATGGGAATCGCATCTTGAAGATGCGTACGACCCATTTTAAGAACATTTTCAAATTCTTCGCTTTTCTTTAATAAAGAAACTTGTAAAAGTGAAAGCTCATGAAGAAGTTGTCTAACCATAAATAAACTGGCCACCCGACCGGCGGAAGGGTATACATCATTGGTCGACTGACCGAAATTGACATGATCATTGGGATGAATATAATCATATACGCCGATTTGACGGCGAGCCAATTGCGCTGCCCGATTGGCAATGACTTCATTGGCGTTCATATTGACCGAAGTTCCGGCACCGCCTTGAATGGCATCGGTTATGAACCATTCGTCCAGTTTGCCTTCGATGACTTCATCACAAGCCTTAATGATATAGCGTGCCCGACGTCCATCGAGCAGTTCCGCTTTCTGATTGGCGATGGCACTGGCCTTCTTGATCATACCGACCGCACGGATCATTTGATTATGAATCGGACGTTTGGTAATCGGAAAATTTTCGATTGCACGTTGGCTTTGAGCTCCGTAAAGAGCATTCATTGGGACAAGGACTTCGCCAAGCGAATCCTTTTCAACGCGAAACTCGGTGGTATTCATAGTTGTATCCTCCTAAACAAGATAACAAAGATAAGTTCGAATTCATTGTAACATATTTCAGAGAACTTCGAATGTGAAAGTCCGATGTTTTTGTTTATCAATAAGCGCAACTTGAGTATAATAAAGATACAGACGTTTGTTGGGTTAAAGGAGGACTGAGTATGCACATCCGATTTGCTCACCATTTATTTGACGATTATATTTTCCGACGCGGAGTCGATTACATGGAATGGGGATTGGTACGTCAGCGACCGCTCAATGATCCCCATGTTTTTGACATTGTGGTTGATGGGACACGACCGTATAACATTCAAATTGCGGTGGATGATGTCGGGCACGTACTTTCGCACACCTGTGACTGTGGTGTTCATCATTGCAAGCACTTGGCGGCGAGTTTTATCGTGCTTTCACAACGTCAAAGCAAGGACTATGAAGTTGGAACCAATTTACGATTGGACAGTAACATTAATGCGAACGTTCAAGACCCGGCTTTATTGCATACAGTGGTCATCGAACAGTTGGCGAAAGCGTTGGATGTTGCTTCGAAGAATGAGAATATCGATCTTTTGTTTGAAGCGTATGAGTACTACACTGAACAGATGAACTGGTTGATTGATCATCATTGCTATCAGTCAGCTTTGGTCGTTTTGGAATACATGATGGATGAAATCGTAAGTTACTGGACGGCCAGTAATAATGATTTGGAACAAATGAATTTCTTCAAAAAACAAACATTGTGGATCAAGTCGATTGCATCCTCTTATCAGATTGATCCGCGAAGATTGATTTCGGATGTGTTGCTTTGGACGCAGTTATATCCGGAAATTAAGACGGAGGTCAAGGGTCTGTGGCTGGTGGCATTGTGCGTTTTTGCATCCGATGATCTATTAAGAGATGATATCTTGCATGTCATAGCTTCGGTCAGCGAAGGGATGGATCATCCGAAGTTACTGGCAGAAATTGAGTTTTCGTATAAACTTTATGCCAATGAAGAAGATGTTGAAGCCTATTCTTTGGCGCACTTGGATTCAGATTTGATTCGAAACTATTTGATCGATATTTATTTAAAAAAACATGATTCGCAGAAAGTCATTCAGTTATGTCGCGAAAAAATCCGTAAGTCACCCAAGCATGAAGATGTTGTTTGGGTCGGTCCGATGTTGGAAGCCTTTCGACAGCTGGAAGACGACGAGGGATTTCGCGCAACCCTGAAATGGATGTATTACTGTGGGGAGCACTATGCTTTGGAACATTTGCGCAGCATTACCGATCGTCGGATATGGCGTGAAGTTGTGGATGATATGATTCGGGAATTTCATCAGGGAGCGTTTTCCGATTGGGTATACCGTCACTTACTGATGGAAGAAAAACGTTGGGAACAGATGGCTGTTTATGTCAGTAAGAATCCGAGTTTCATTGCTCAGCTGTATCCGTATCTCATGGATCCTTATCCGAACATGGTCTATGACTTATTGATTGAACATATCGACCGCTTGTATCGCCGAGAAAAACGCATTGAAATACTCACGCCTTGGATCTCAGTGATCAGTGAGTATTTCAGTGAAGCTGAAGGCTGGCAGTTGATTGAGAAATATAAGAGTTAAATATTTAGTATTTAGATTTTGTTTTTAATACATCCTTCGGGATGTATTTTACATAATAAGTGCTATAATAGTCGTTATAAGTCAAAGGAAGATGATATGATGAACCATCCGAAATTCTGGTTTGAACAAATCAGCCAAATCCCCCGAGGCAGTCTGAATGAAAAGGAAATCGCTGGATTTCTTGTTGAATTCGCAAATAAGCACCAATTATCGGTTGTCAGCGACGATCTGTTTAATGTCTTGATTCGTAAACCCGGCCAACACGGTGGCGAGAACTCTCAAAGTGTCCTTTTACAAGGTCATACCGATATGGTATGTGAAAAAGCGCCGGACAGTAATCATGATTTTACCAAAGATCCCATTGAACTCATTGAGGAAGAGGGTTGGTTAAGAGCCAATCATACGACCTTAGGGGCGGACGATGGGTTTGCGGTTGCTTATATGCTGGCATTGCTGGAAAATTCTGAAATTAAGCATCCACCGTTGGAATGTTTATTTACGGCGGCTGAGGAAATCGGTTTGTTAGGTGCGGTCGCTTTCGATGCCACTCTATTAAAGAGCAAGCGATGCATCGGCTTGGATTCCGGTGGTGAAAACCGTACAGTCATCACGTCCAGTGGCGGTGTTCGCGGTAAAGCGAAGTTGAAGATTGAGAAGAATACGGTATATCCCAATGCGCTTCAGGTGTTTGTTGAGGGGGCAATCGGCGGACACTCAGGAATCGACATTGCCAAGCAACGCGCCAATGCGGCGATATTATTGGCAACTGTGGCGTTTGAATATTATAAAGAAACCGGTGATTCTTTCGGTATTATAGATATACAGGTCGGTAAATCGGAGAATGCGATTCCTTTTGCCGGCGAGATGATTTTAGGATCTCAAATTGAATTTAATCAGAATCTATTGGAAGCAATTATCAAGCGAAACGTTTTTCAGTTTGAGAAGAGTGATCCGAATGTCCGTATCACTTACAAAGCTCTGGAAGGCAAGATGGGTTTTGACGCCTTATCATCCATGAATTTCATCCGCTTCGCCTACCTGTTTTTCCAAGGAGTTCAATGGATGAGTTTGGATATTCAGGGATTGCCTTTGCTAAGCGCAAACTTGGGATATTTGAAAGTTATCGATGAGACATTGGTTGTGGGATTCTCTTTCCGCTCACCGATTTCCGACATGTTGGATCAAAACATTGACAGAGTACAAGTGTTGGCCGATTTGTTGAGTCTGGATACGGAATTTACCAGCCGTTATCCCGGATATCCGTATGAAAAGAACAGTCCGCTTCGCAATATGTATCAACAGTGGTTTCTCAAACATACCGGACACGAATTGAAACTGGAAGCCAGTCATGGCGGATTAGAGTTGGGTATTTGGAAAGGGGCCATCCCTGATTTAGATATCATTACGATGGGTCCGATTCATGAATTGATCCATACGTTCAATGAAAAGATGAGCATTGCCTCATTTGATATCGTTTATCAACGTTTATGTGCTTTTTTAGGAGAACTTTCGGATGTTACATAAGAAAAGTTCATCCCTGATCTGGTTTTTCAGTTTCATGATGATGGAACTGATATTTGCGAACCTGGCCCACCCAGCCACCCCGGCGCTTATCAAAAACCTGAATCTGCCGGATTACACTTTTGGGGCAGCGTTTGCATCGATGGCCTTTACCAACTTTTTGTTCTCGCCTTTTTGGGGGAAACTGTCCGATCATAAAGGGCGGGTAAAACTGTACATGTTGGCGTGCATCGGTTATGCTTTCGGTCAGTTTCTGTTTATGCAAGCGACCACGGAAATCGGGATTTTCGTAGCACGCGGGATTGCCGGTTTTTTCATCGGAGGTATCAATGTTACCCATCTTACCTATGTTATGGATGGATCATCGTTGGAAGATCGGGCGAAAAACCTGACCATTCACTCAACGATCTTTACCTTGGCCGGATCGATGGGTTATCTGATTGGCGGTTTTCTAGGCAATATCTCAATTCCTTTACTGTTTACGGTGCAGGTCGTGGGTTTGATATTCAGTGGGATTGTGACGTTCTTAAAAATGAAGGAAATCCATCCGGGAGATGGAACTCATTGGGAAATGAAGCAGTTGTTGGATGCGTCCAATCCGTTTTCGGCTTTTAAAAGCGCATCAAAATCAATTTCCGTGTGGGTTTGGGTATTCTTTGGGGTCGTATTTTTCTCGGTATATGGTTCTACGGCCTTTGATCAGGCATTTAATTATTATATTCGTGATCAGTTTGGCTTTCCGCCATCGTATAACGGGATATTGAAAGCCGGTGTCGGAATACTGGCTTTGTTGGTTAACTCAACGATTTGTATGTATCTGATTCGTAAGACGACCATGAAAAAACCCTTGGTTTGGGTCATGGGACTTACGGCACTGACCGGGTTTGCGGTGTTGTGGAGTGATCAGGCTTTTACGTTTATTGCGATAAGTATTCTCTTCTTTGCCCTTAACAGTATTTACTCCGTCTTAATTCAGGCATTGGCCGGAAAGGAAAGTCGTAGTGACTCTACCGGAGCATTTATGGGTATGTTCAGCTCGATGCGTGCGCTGGGTATGATTTTCGGATCACTGTTAGCCGGTCTCATTTATGCTTATGGTCCGAAACTGGCATTTGTTATGGCGGGTGTCATGTTTTTGGTGGCGTTAGTGTTGATGAGTTTGTTGATTCGCTATCGTCCGAAAAGTGAATAGGTTGCTTTTTTTGAAAATTAACATAAAATAAAATAAGGAGGTAATTTATGTTTCTCATTACAGGATTTATTGCCGGTTTGCTTGCCGGAAAAATATTGCGCGGACGCGGATATGGACTATTAGGTAATATTATCATTGGTTTGTTTGGGGCTTACATCGGAGGTAGCTTATTTAACTTGAATGCATCCGGATGGTTTGGGGAATTGTTGGTTTCTACGGTCGGTGCGGTTGTGTTTCTTTGGGTATTAAGCTTATTTAAACGGTAAGAACGCTAAGTCAGCGTTCTTTTTCATTTTCGAGCCATTTGGGAATATCTTTTTTGAGTTGGTCGTAATCATCCATTACCATTAAGACATACTGCTTTAGCGTCTCTGTTTGATTTGTAGAGAACTGAGTGCTCCATGTTAGCGCTGAAATCATGCTGTGACACATGTATAATTTCATCAATGCATGAAAATCAGCGGGGATTCCGTATTTGAAATAGCCGTCCAACTGACCGATGACAAACGGTACACTTTGTTTTCGACTGAAAAAATAAGCGCGGATAAATTCTTCGTAAGGATCACCGATATCGCAGCGATTGAAATCGATGATGGCCGCATTTTGAAATTCTACCAATAACATATTGCCGATGTGATAGTCGCCGTGCTGAAAGACCAGCGGCCGATCGCTTAACAGGTGAAGGTTGTCCTTTATGTAATCAATTACTAAATAATCATTGGTAAAATGAAGTTCTTTTTGATGATACATATCGATTTGTTTTAGGATTTTATTACTCATGCGTTCGTACTGATCAATTGAATCAGATTCTATAGGCAATGCGTGGATGGCTAATAGAGCTTCTCCCGCAAAATATCCCATATCATACTGCATGGATGCGGGCAGTAAGTTGATCGACGTTTCTAAATCTTGGGCTTCGATGTACATATAAATCCCAATGACAATGTCCTCTTCTTCGATGAACAAAAGGGGTCGGTTGACCGGCCATCCTTGTTGATAAAGACGTGAAATCTGCTCGAATTCCCATTTCCGACGTTGAAGCATGCTGATATCGCTGATGCGAATCAGATGTTTCTGTTGGTCTTTGATGCCGATCCACTTCTGATCGACGGACCAGCCCTTATCAAGAAACTGGACGTCTTGGTAATGGTATTTCTCGATGAGTCGTTGTCGTTGTTCCATAGTACCTCTTTTTCTGATATTATAACGGATTTCTGCTAAAATGTAATCAGGTGATGCAAATGAAGGAATATAATAAGTTGATTCGTGATCGGGTTGTGGAAAGTGTTGAGAAGGACGGTCGAAACGCGATTACCAGGAAGTTGGATACGCAGGAGTATACAGATGAGTTAAAAAAGAAGCTTTTGGAAGAAGTCAACGAGCTGTTGAATGCTCATGGGGATGCGATCATTGAGGAGATGGCCGATGTTTATGAAGTGTTAGAGCATCTTCTGGCAGTTTATGAAATAAAGGAAGATGATTTGCTTATCGTGAAGGCGAAAAAGGCGCAGATCAAAGGGAAGTTCAAGAAGCGCTTATTTTTGATTGGTGTTGTGGATAAGGAGTAAATAAGCCATCTTTATTTCGGATTATGATAAAATAAAATAGCGAAGGAGGGGGTTGTATGAAAGTTAACGTTGAATACTTGTCTCATAGCGGATATGCGGTTGAAACGGATAAAATGATTCTGATATTTGATTATGTTGAGGGGATTTTGCCTTCGAAATATCTGAAATCTGACAAGCAGTGCTGCTTTTTTATCACACATCACCACAGCGATCATTTTTCGCAATCGGTGTTCTCCTATAAAAAAACGGTGGTCATGTCCGATGATATTAACTTAGATCCTTTTTTTAATGTGTTTAAAGTAAAAGCAGGTGATATGTTGGTTTGTGATAAAGTTTCTGTAAAAGTGTTCGGCAGTACCGATGAAGGTGTGAGTTATTTAGTGAGTGATGGCGATGTTAATATTTTTCATGCCGGTGATTTAAATAACTGGCATTGGAAAGATGAGTCGACCAACGAAGAAATTGAGTTGGCCCAAAATTCTTTTCTTGATATCATACGTGAGATCGCGGAGTATCCCATTGATGTCGCAATGTTTCCCGTCGATGCCCGAATGGGTTCGGAGTATGATTTGGGAGCCAGGCAATTTGTGGATGGATGCAAACCGTCGCACTTGTTTCCGATGCATTTTCAGTCGGTCGATTCATTACTGCCGTTGCAGATTTATTTAAAAAACGGTAATATTCAATATTACTTGCCGTTGAAAAATAATCATGCTTTCGAAGTTGTCGTGTCCGATGGAAACTGAAATTTTGCGGGGAAACCCGCTTTTTAGTTCTACATGTGATAAAATATGTCCATGACTATATTGGTAAATATTCAATTGGTTATCAACTCTAGGGAGGGGTTTGTATGAACAGACAAAAAAATCCGTTGATCGGAGTCTTATTCTTTGTTGGAATCTTATTCTTCTTTTTTGCGAGCTCTGCGCAAAGTTTTTATTTTATTCCGTTTATATTTCCAATCGTTTTTTTCTTCATCGTGATTCAGATTCTGGCTGCAGCGAAGAAAGCTCAGTCAGCGACAGGTGGCGCTGCTAAAAAGCCTTTGGATACCCGTTATGATCGTGACTTTTCCAAGCGGACCAGTACCAATGCTCTAAAGAAACCGCTTTTGAAAAAACCGGATGCACCACGCGCAACAAATTATGGCAATGTCAGTAATTTGCCGGGAGCGCATCTTACAAAGTGTCCGAAGTGTGGTGCAGATATGGATGATCGGTATGACTATTGCTTTAAGTGTAAGGCTTGGTTGAAACAATGATTCGTTCACACAAAGGAAAAACTCCCAAAATTGGGAAGAATGTATATATCGATCCTACGGCATTGGTCATTGGTGATGTAACACTGGGTGATGACAGTTCCGTATGGCCGGGTGCTGTGGTTCGTGGGGATGTCAATTCGATCAAAATTGGAAATCGCTCAAACATTCAGGATAATGTAGTGATTCATACGTCTCATTTTGTTCCTGTGTCTATCGGCGATAATGTGACCATTGGACATTTGGCCCATGTTCACAGTGCTACGATCGGTAATGGTGTTATGGTCGGTTCGCGTTCAGTTGTTTTGGATGAGTCCGTTATTGAGGATACATGTCTGATTGGTGCAGGGGCATTGGTTTCGCCACGCAGTAAAATACCTTCAAAATCCATGGTCTTGGGTATGCCGGCGGTGATTAAGCGTGAATTGAATCAAAATGAAATTGACATGATCATGGCCAATGCTGAGGAATATGTAAATATGAAAAATGACAATCTGGCGGAACAATTGAATGATTAAGGGCATTATTTTTGATTTGGATGGTACGTTGCTCGACACCTTGGAAGATATTGCGGACAGTGCCAATGAAGCGTTAGCACTTTCGGGTTTTGAGTCACATCCTTTGGATGAGTACCGTTTTTTTGTGGGCAATGGCGTTGAGAATTTGGTACGAATGATGTTGCCGAAGGGTACTGATAATCACGTTTTGACCCGTGTGGTTGAAGATTTCCAGTTGGCTTATCATCGCAACTATTCAAATAAATGTCAGCCTTATCATGGGATTATGGACTTACTAAATGAGTTGAGTCAACGCGGGATCTTGATGGGTGTCTGTTCAAATAAGCCGGATGCCTTTACGCAGATCATGGTTGATTTGTATTTTAAAGATATTAATTTTGTGGCGGTGACGGGGGAGCGAAAAGAACTGCCAAGAAAGCCAAACGCTGCCATGGTGAATTTTATTTTAGATCATATGAATTTATCGGTTGATGAGTGTCTGTTTGTCGGTGATTCGGATGTTGATGTAAAAACGGCTCATGCAGCTAGATTGAAAAGTGTTGGTGTGGAGTGGGGGTTTCGTCCGATCAAAGAATTGATCGATGCGAACGTTACGTTCACAGTATCTCATCCTCAAAATATTCTAAATTTACTTGATTCTGCTTTGGCGAAAAATGTCGTATGATTATTAAGTGAAATCTATGTAAACGCTTTCACATCGTATTCGTTTTTGTTATAATGAAGGTGCATTAAGAAAGAAAGGTCGTACGCTCGTGACTCTTACCTGCATTCGACACGAAAACCAAATCTTACCTCTAGAGGTGTTTCACGGTGTTATCGTTCATCAGTCGTTTTGTGGTATTTGTAAGCAAGACGGCCTTTTTTTTCTGAAAATATCATAGCGAAAGCTGAAAAGGAGTACATTCACATGAAAAAATTTGATTATTTGGAGAAGTATGGATACGAGCAATTGGTCTATATGTATGACCGCAACTCCGGTTTAAAGGGAGCGATCTGTATCCATAACACAACGTTGGGTCCGGCTTTGGGTGGAACGCGCGTGTGGGAATACGAAGATGAAGAAGATGCGATTCTCGATGTTTTGCGTTTGGCTCGTGGGATGACGAAGAAGGCTGCTTGCGCAGGATTGAATCTTGGCGGCGGTAAAGCTGTCATTATCGGAAACTCTAAAAAATTAAAATCAGATACCGTTCGTCGGGAAGCGTTCTGGCGGGCATTTGGGCGTTATGTCGATTCTTTGGGCGGTCGTTATATTACCGCTGAAGATGTGGGCACATCTCCAGAGGATATGGAATACGTTAAAATGGAAACCAATTACGTCATGGGATTGCCGAGTACTTCCGGAGATCCATCCCCGTTTACCGCTTGGGGTGTTTATAAAGGCATTAAAGCTTGCTTGAAAGAAGCCTATGGATCCGCAAAATTGGAGGGCCGTGTAATTGCCGTTCAAGGTGTGGGGCATGTTGGCGGTTATTTATGTAAGTACTTAGCTGATGAAGGCGCGAAGTTGATCATTGCGGATATTGATGATGAAAGAGTTAAGGATATTGCGGCGCAAACCATGGCTCAAGTGGTTTCGGTTGATGAAATCTTTGATGTCCAATGCGATGTGTTTGCTCCTTGTGCGTTGGGTGCGGTGATCAACGATGACACGCTCAGACGTTTAAAATGTAAGATCATTGCCGGTGCTGCGAACAATGTATTGAAGGACAGCGAACCGCATGGAAAACAAGTTCATGATCTTGGAATGATATATGCTCCGGATTATGTTATCAATGCCGGTGGGTTGATCAATGTATATCAGGAAATCATTGGTTACAATAAAGAGTCGGCGATGCGCGCTATTGATATGATCTTTGATCGCATCCGTGAAATCATTCGGGTTTCTAAAGAAACCAATACTCCGACTTATTTGGTTGCTGATCGGATGGCTGAGCGTCGCATTGATATGATGCGTAACATTAACAGCATCCATATTCCAGGCAGATGTCAGAAAAAATAATTATCACAGGGGCATACGGGGTCGGTAAGAGCGAATTTGCGTCACAACTCGCTCTTACCATGGCTCCGTGTTACCTTGCGGATTTGGATGTTATCAATCCGTATTTCCGTCCCCGTGAGCAAGCGGACTGGCTGTTGAGTCAGGGTGTGGAAGTGGTTGGAAGCCTTTTGAAGAATCATATCAATCAGGACTTTCCGGCGTTAAGTGGTGCCATCAGTGGAATTATCAGTCAGAAGTCGCGAATCATTCTTGATATGGCGGGAAGTGAGAACGGCTTACGTCCGTTGGCCACTTTTTTTGAGGATTTAAAAGATGCGCAGGTATGGCTGGTTGTGAATTTATCGCGTCCGGAGTCGATGTTGGATAAGATCGAAGATATGGTTCACTTGTTTGAAGAGCGTAGCAAACTTAGGATTTCGGGATTTGTTCATAATACGCATATGTTAGAATATACGACGGCTGAACTTGTTGTTGAGAGTCAGAAAAAGTTGAAACTTTTGTCTCAACAGTTGCAAATTCCAATCGTATATACGATGATAAATGAAAGCATTGTCAAGCAATGTGAGAATGAGATAGAAAATCCGATTTTGACCTTCAAACATTTGATTTTGAGGGCTGAGTGGATGAGAGGAGCGTCACTATGAAGGGAAGAGTTACCTTTAATACCGATCGATGCAAAGGTTGTGGGCTATGTGTGTCGGTGTGTCCGGTCAAGCTGATCGAACTCGATAAGTCCGTGGTCAATGCCATCGGCTATAATCCGGCATATCCGGCCTATCCGGATAAGTGCATCGCCTGTACCAACTGTGCGATTATGTGTCCGGATACCGTCATTACGGTAGAAAGGTTGGATGACTGATGAGTAAAGTTCTGATGAAGGGCAATGAAGCGATTGCCCAAGCGGCGATTGCGGCTGGTTGCGATGCTTTTTTTGGTTATCCCATCACACCGCAAAATGAAATCTGTGAATATATGTCGAAGTATTTGGCTAAAAGTGGGGGTGCTTTCGTTCAGGCGGAAAGCGAGATTGCTGCGATTAATATGGTCTATGGGGCGGCCGGTGCCGGTGCTCGGACGATGACTTCATCGTCTTCACCAGGGATTGCACTTAAACAAGAAGGTATTTCTTATTGTGCTGGAGCCGAGCTTCCATGTGTCATCGTGGCGATCAGCCGTGGTGGTCCGGGATTGGGCGGTATTTTGCCGGCTCAAGGTGATTACAATCAAGCGACCCGCGGAGGCGGAAATGGCGATTATAAAGTGGTTGTGCTTGCGCCTAATGGTGTTCAGGAAGCTACGGAAATGATGCGCGATGCTTTTCTGCTTTCGGAGAAATATCGTAATCCGGTCATGGTCATGGCGGATGGTGTTATCGGTCAGATGATGGAGCCGGTGGAAATCAATACCGATCCATTGCCGAAATTTGAGAAGCCTTGGGCAGCGACCGGTGACAGTCAGTCACGTGGTACGCGTAATGTAATTAACTCACTGTTTTTAAATCCGGTTGATTTGGAGAATCATAATATCGCATTACGCAAGAAGTATGATTTGATTGAGGAAAATGAAGTTCAGGTGGATTTGTATATGATGGATGATGCGGATGTTGCGTTGGTGGCTTATGGTACACCTTCACGCATCGTTAAGTCAGCGATTGAAGAGATGCGGGCTGAGGGTATTAAGGTGGGGCTGATTCGTCCAAAAACATTGTATCCGTTTCCATTTAAGCAAATTAACGCGGCCGCGGATAAGGTGAAGTTTATGTTGACGGCGGAACTGTCGATGGGTCAGATGGTCCATGATGTGCGTTTGGCGGTCAATGGTAAAGTACCGGTATATTTCTATGGTCGTGCCGGTGGTATGATTTTTGAGCCGAAAGAAATTTCCGATGCGGTTAAATCGCATCTGGGAGGTGAATAACATGACTGTTATATTTCAAAAAACTAAAGGATTGACGGATACGCCGTTTACTTACTGTCCGGGTTGTACCCATGGGATCATTCATCGATTGGTTGCGGAATGTCTGGAAGAGTTGGATATTCTGGATCGTACCGTTGCGATTGCTTCGGTCGGTTGTTCAGTTATGAGTTATGAATTCTTTAATTGTGATGCCATTCAGGCAGCGCATGGCCGTGCTCCAGCCGTTGCGACCGGTGTTAAGCGGGTATTGCCCAATAAAATCGTTTTTACCTATCAGGGAGATGGCGATTTGGCGTCCATCGGTACAGGCGAAATCGTTCAGGCGGCGCATCGTGGCGAGAATATTACGGTTATATTTGTTAATAATGCGATTTACGGGATGACGGGTGGTCAAATGGCGCCGACAACGTTGCCGGGTCAGATCACGACGACCTCTCCGTATGGTCGTGATGTGTCGAAGCAAGGTGAGCCGATTCGGATGTCTGAGCTGATGGCTCAGATTCCGGGGGCTGCGTATATTGAGAGAGTAATGACGGCTGATCCGGTGAGTGTGCGTAAAGCAAAAAGAGCCATTAAGAAGGCGTTTGAAATTCAGAAAAATGGCGGTGGTTTCAGTATGATTGAGATTCTGTCGTCGTGTAACATCGGTTGGGGTTTATCGCCGGTGGATTCACTTAAATATATCAAAGAAGATATGGCCGCATACTTTCCGTTGGGTGTCTTTAAGGATAAAGGTGCTGCTCAATGAAAAAGGTAAAAATGGTTTGTGCCGGTTTTGGTGGTCAGGGAGTCCTTTCGGTAGGGCAGCTGATTGCAATGATGGCGATGAATAAGAGTTATTTGGTAAGTTGGATGCCTTCGTACGGTCCGGAAATGCGGGGCGGTACGGCGAACTGTCATGTGGTTATTGATGAGCATGATGTGGGATCACCGATTATCTCGGATGGAATTACCCATTTACTGGCCATGAATCAACCGGCATTAAAGAAGTTTCTGCCAAGGGTTGCGCAGGGAGGTGTCATCGTAGCGAATGCTTCGATGGTTAAAAGAGATGATTCTCGTCCGGATATTCAGTGGGTGATGGTGGATTTCTATCAAATCGCTACAGAAGCCGGAAATCAGCGCACGCAGAATATGGCAGCGTTGGGATCACTGGTCCGTCAGTTGGATGGTTTCAGTGAATCGGATGGATTCAATATTATTTTAGAGAAGTTTGGGGATAAAAATCCGGAGATGGTTGAAGTCAATCAAAGAGCATTTACACTCGCCTATCATAGTTAAATCAGAGGTCTGAGCGAAAAACTCAGACCTTTTCCATAAAAAAACTGTCAGCGTTTATTCTGACAGTTACTTTAGATTATCCTACGATTGTATTTTTTTTCTTGGTAGCAAATAACATCATGAAGCCAAACAGTCCGGTTAATAGTCCGAGACCTGCAGTTGCATCGGAGGTATCTGGTAAAGATTCTTCTGCTTCACCTAATACTTTATCTTCTTCGACTACAACTTCTTCTTCATCTACATTTTCTTCTTCTTCGCCAAGAACTTCATCATCTTCTTCATCAACGACTTCTTCTTCAACGACTTCTTCTTCATCTACATTTTCTTCTTCTTCGCCAAGAACTTCATCATCTTCTTCTTCAACAACTTCTTCTTCATCAACGACTTCTTCTTCATCAACGACTTCTTCTTCATCGACTACGACTTCTTCTTCATCGACAACTTCTTCTTCATCGACAACTTCTTCTTCATCGACTACTTCTTCCTCTTCATCAACGACTTCTTCTTCATCAACGACTTCTTCTTCATCGACTACTTCTTCTTCATCGACTACTTCTTCTTCATCGACTACTTCTTCTTCATCAACTACTTCTTCTTCATCGACTACTTCTTCTTCTTCATCGACTACTTCTTCTTCTTCATCGACTACTTCTTCTTCATC
>JAUYTU010000016.1 GCA_030694975.1 Erysipelotrichaceae bacterium
CCATGGGAGCGGGTTCCGCCAGAAGTAGGTAGCCTAACCGCAAGGAGGGCGCTTACCACGGCGGGGTTCGTGACTGGGGTGAAGTCGTAACAAGGTAGCCGTAGGGGAACCTGCGGCTGGATCACCTCCTTTCTAGAGAAAGCATCTCTGGCACCCACAACCTATCGGTTGTTCATGAGTAGCAAGCAGACGAGGGTCTGTAGCTCAGTTGGTTAGAGCATCGTCTTGATAAGGCGGGGGTCGTTGGTTCGATTCCAACCAGACCCACCAAAGTCTTATCAGTAAACGAGCAGTACGAGGCGCGAGGAAGGGCCGCATACAACCGTATGCAACCGACCGAGTGATGAGTAATGCGAAGTTTAGAGGGGGATTAGCTCAGCTGGGAGAGCACCTGCTTTGCAAGCAGGGGGTCAACGGTTCGATCCCGTTATCCTCCACCAAAACCTAAAGATAAACATGGGATGTTTATCTTTAGCTTTTGAGCAATCAATTGCTACGCTCTTTAACAAAACGGAAGAAGGTTGTGTTGCGGCGCTGATGAGGCGTTGGCAACACGTTGTGATTGCATCGATCTTCGTATTGAGTACGAAGATCGCACAAATATGAGTTGCCTGTAGCCGCTCTCTAACGAGAGCACAAGGTTATAGGATCAAGCGAATAAGTGCATGTGGTGGATGCCTTGGCGATCACAGGCGATGAAGGACGTGCAAGCCTGCGAAAAGCGGGGGGGAGCTGGCAATGAAGCTTTGATCCCCCGATATCCGAATGGGGAAACCCACCTCGTAAGAGGTATCCCAACCTGAATACATAGGGTTGGGAGGCGAACCCGGTGAACTGAAACATCTAAGTAGCCGGAGGAAAATAAATCAACCGAGATTCCCCAAGTAGTGGCGAGCGAACGGGGAGCAGCCTGCTAGTGATAGCGGAGACGTTAATGGAACGGAATGGAAAGTCCGGCCGTAGTGGGTGATAGCCCCGTACATGAAAACGACTCCGTGGTACTAAGTTAGCGAAAAGTAGGGCGGGGCACGTGAAACCTTGTCTGAACATGGGGGGACCATCCTCCAAGGCTAAATACTCGTGATCGACCGATAGTGAACTAGTACCGTGAGGGAAAGGCGAAAAGAACCCCG
>JAUYTU010000018.1 GCA_030694975.1 Erysipelotrichaceae bacterium
TGCACGACTGATTTATGTGCAACTCTACTCTACTGCATTTTGAGGTGGCTCTCAAGTTCCGATGTTGTGGCTCTAAAAGAGCGACGCACTGGCTCTCACTTGAGCGATGGGGTGGTATTATTTATGCGCTGTATGCACTTATGGGTCTGGATAACGATATTGCTAGTCGCGATAATTATTGTTGTATTCTTTATTTATAGAAATACTCGTCTGAAAGACAAGTGATACTGAGCATTCCCACTAGCCGTCTTCTTGATCGTCATTCCAGTCATCTGCCTGGAACTCAACGACAAGCTGATCATCGCCTTCGTTATTCGTGAGGGTGTTGTGTTGGAATTGATGGAACATCATTAATCAGAAACTGGATGGCAATGCCATCCTTTTTTCTGAACTGAACTTTAGTTATGCAAATTTCGTTTTCTTTAATTGAATTACTTCTATAGGAATGATAGTATAAAAACCAAAGGTCATCTGAAGGGGGACATATCATGAATCAAAAAAAATACGTAGCCGCGGTAGATATCGGCGGTACAAATACACGCGTCGCATGCATGGATGAAAATCTTACTATCATTCATCGCCAAAGTTTTAATACGGATACTCAAAATCCTGAGGAAGCTGTTCAAAAAATCGTGGAAGCTATTGCACAATTACCTCATCCTGTAAAAGCCATAGGTGTTGGATCGCCAGGTCCAATCAACCTAAAAGAAGGGATTCTACTTTCACCACCCAATTTACCCGGATGGTGGAATTTCGCTCTTAAAGAGGCGATTGAGAAAGCTTCCGGAATACCATGCTTTGTGGAGGGGGATGCAAATCTGGCAGGCTTAGCAGAGTCGGTTGTTGGTAATGGAAAGAATCACTCGATTTGCGTATTCATGACCATAAGCACTGGCATCGGCGGTGGACTGATTATCGATAAAAAAGTATTTCAAGGAGCCCATGGAAGTGCAACAGAGTTGGCCAATAGTATTGTCTGGTCCCAGGGTCCTCAACATGGATCATTGAAGGCTGGCGCAATTGAGGCGATATCTTCTGGGACGGCGATCGTCAATCGTGCAAGGAATCTTGGATACGATGTAGAGCATGCTGGACAAGTCGCAGATTTAGCTAAAACAGGAGATGTTGCTTGTGTTGAAATAATTGAAGATGCAAAGGAATATTTGGCTAATCTGATTGCGATCATCTACGGGATCATTGATCCAGACATTGTCGTTTTAGGGGGAAGTGTAGCTCTTAAAATCGAAGGATTCATTGAAAATGTTGAACAACGAGTAAAAAACAAAGTATATCCGCACTTATCGGAGCTTGTGAGTCTGGTCCCGGCAAAACTTGGGGATGACAGTGGGTTAATAGGGGCAGGGTACTTAGCCTTATCGAACATAGAAAATTGACGATTCGTCAATTTTTTTATTGTCGAAAAAAATGTAAGCGCTTTGTTGACAAGGAATATTTGCTGTGTTAGTATAGGAATAACTTATTTCAGATACTAAAATAAGTATCGGAGGAATGTAAATATGCAAAAACACTCATTGCAAGATGTAAAGAGTCAAAATAAAGAACTTCTTCTAAAACTGATCTTCGAAAATCCGGATATTTCTCGGCTGGATTTAGCCAATCTCAGTGGGTTAAGCGGAGGGACAATAACCAGTTTGGTCAATGAGTTGATGCACGAAAGCAAAATTCATGAAACTGCCAAGATGATTTCAACAGGCGGCAGAAGAAAGACCGGGTTAAAAATTGTCAGTGAGTCCGGGAATATCATTATTTTTGAAATCAAGCAAAGAAGTTTGGTACAGAAAATCTATGACAGTAATGATGAGTTAACTTTAGAAGAAAAGTATGGCATGCCATATTTAAATGGAAACTTTATTGTTGAGAAAATTATTGAAGTGTGTAACAAACGTCCAACGCTTCCATTAAAAATTGGAATTCTAATTGAGGAGAACATCCGTGAAACTGAGATTTCCTACATGTTATCAACCGGGGTTTCGCAAGAAAACATTTCACTAGAATCGGCGTTGCGCATGTTTACAAACATAGAATTTGTCATTGATTACTCATTGAAATACAGCCTCAACGAAGAAGTACTGAAAGTAAAATTTAACAAAGTTGAACGCTATGCTTACATATCGGTTGACTATCAGTTGAATACACAAGTTTTTGAAAAGGGAAGTCCTGCTACATTTGTGCCAAACACCTTGTTACAGTTAGTTGAACTGTTGACTCAAAGAGGTATGTCGGACAAGTGGGCAACCGCCATGGGATATCGCAATGACCTAAGAGTTGTCACCAATGCGGAGGGAATGGATGTTTATGACGGATCTAGAAAATCCAAAGGTCAGTATCAGAGCTTAATCGAATGTCTGGCGGTTGTGATTGAAACGATGTTGATATTCTATCGACTCGATGCAATCTTTCTGACCGGTAAAGCAAAGTCAATGCCAACACTTGATCAGGATTTGGCTATCGCTTTAAGCAAAAAATCTAAATCTAGAGAGTCACTGTTAATCAAAACCATTGTCGAAATGAAGGGCAATTCCGCTAAAAATATGCATAGGGTCTTAATGGAGAGTCAACTCATAGGAGGGTAACCAATGTTAGCGAATAAAATGATGGAAAATAAGTTTACTTTACTAGTCAGTTTACCAAAAAACAATATTGAATACGCAAAAGCAGCCATGGAAGCTGGGGCAGATGGTGTGAAAGTTCACATACATGCCTTCCACTATGCCTCAAACCAAAAGTATGGAAATTTAGGTACAGAAATTGATTTCTTCAGAGAATTATCGGCTTTAGCCAAAGAAAAGAACGTTCTGATCGGAATCGTGCCGGGTGATGGCGGTGATTATGCAAATGAAGAAGAATTTGCTGAACTGAAAGAACTGGGATTTGACTTTGTGTCAACCTATGTAGACTTTGCGCCAGTGAGCTTGTTAACATCAAAGCAATTTGATTTATGCGCAGCATTAAGTGCGGATACACCTCTTACTGCAACTGATCTTGATCGCGTCGGAGTTGACATCGTAGAGGCGTCCGTGGTATCCCATGATGGATATCGCAATAAACTGACCGTACTCGACTTATGCAAATACAGTCAGGTAGTATCAAAAACAACAAAACCGGTGCTCATTCCAACTCAAAAAGATATCGCACCTCATGAAGTTTCGGCACTGTATAACGTGGGATGCAAGGGCATAATGATTGGTGCTGTGGTATTTAAAGATTTAAGTATCGAAGGATTTAAATCGACGGTCAGTCAGTTTAGAAGCGCAATCGATCAATTGGTCTAGAACACGAAAGTGTTTAAGGATAAAACCTAAGTGGTGAAAGGGAGGATATTATGCTACAGGGAACCTTAATTATTGTATTGTTTATAATTATAGCGGGATTAATGATTACAAAGAAAATCCCAACGTTACTTGCATTGCCATTGTTGGCCGTAGGAATTCTGACGATTTCAGGAGTTCCTATGGTTGCTAAAGATGCAGATGGTAAGGCAATCGGATATCTGCAAACCGTTATTGAGGCAGGTAGTATTCGTATGGCAGCAGCTTACATCGCAGTTATTTTCGGGGCTTGGTTAGGGCAAATGATGAACAAGTCCGGAGTTACAGAAAACATGATCAAAAAAGCTGCTGAACTTGGCGGTGATCGTCCGTTAATCGTCACATTCTTACTTAGTGCAGTTGTAGCTCTGTTATTTACAACATTGAGCGGCTTAGGATCGGTCATTATGGTCGGTACAATCGTTCTTCCAATTATGGTATCCATCGGAATTCCGGCATTGACCGCAGCCGCAATTTACTTAATGTCATTTGCGACCGGACTAACCTTCAACTTGGCCAACTGGCAAAACTACAGTTCAATCTTCGGACTTCCATTGGAGAACATTCGTGATTTCTCACAATATCTATTTGTGTTCACAGCCGCAGCCGCTATTCTCTTGATTTTGGTAGAATTCAAGAAAAACGGCATCAAATTCGCATTCTCAGCACCGGTAAAAGAAACGGTTGAGAAAGAATCAATCAAAGGATTCACAGGTGTTATGGCTATGTTAACACCCATCATTCCAATCATCATGGTAGCAGCATTCAAGTTACCGATCGTACCTTCATTCTTCGCAGGTATTCTGTGGATAGCCATCTTCACTTATAAAGGCTGGTCCAAAGCAATGAACATGCTGACAAAAGCTTGTTACGATGGAATCAGCGACGCAGCTCCAGCAGTTATCCTGATGGTCGGAATCGGTATTCTATTCCTAACCGTGACTCATCCGACTGTCAAAGGCGTATTGGGACCATTCATGACCTCAGTCACACCTACAACTTCCCTAACCTACGTCGCATTCTTCATATTATTAGCTCCGTTTGCCTTATATCGCGGACCGCTAAACTTATTTGGATTGGGTTCAGGTATTGCCGCATTGATTATCAGTTTAAACCTATTACCGGTATTCGCTGTTATGGGAGCATTCCTGTCGGTTGAAAGAATGCAAGCTGTCGGCGATCCAACCAACACTCAAAACGTATGGACCGCAAACTTCGCTGGCGTTGAAGTCAATACGATTACCAAAAAATTAGTTCCTTATTTATGGGTAGTAACCGCTTTAGGCGTAGTTACAGCATCATTCTTATTTTTCTAAAATAAAATAAATTATAGCGGTATGGTAAATACCGCTATAATTATTATAAAGGAAGGGTTCACTATGAAAGTTCGTATCGGCATAGATGTTGGTGGCACATTCACAGATGCTGCTGTAATTAATAATGACACATATGAGTTAATAGGATCTATTAAAGTACCTACAACACACAGTGCTGCTGAAGGTGTTGCTGCTGGAATCGTTGATGTTTTAAATAAAATTATGACCGAATATGACATCAAGCCACAAGATGTTCATTTTATTGCACATGGAACTACCCAGGCGACCAATGCCCTTTTAGAAGGTGATGTTGCTAAAGTAGGAATACTGACACTTGGATCAGGTTTTGAAGGTATGAAATCAAAAAGCGATACATTTATGGGTGATATTGAACTAGCACCTAATAAATTCTTAATAACCGCCAATGAATTTGTCCAACTCAAATCCAATGATGATTTGTCAGAAAAGCTAAACGAAACCATCAATCAGCTCATTGAGCAGGGATGTGAGTCTTTAGTCGCAGCGGAAGCCTTTAGTGTAGATAATCCTGAAAACGAAAATAAGGTCGTCATGTTGAGCAAGGAAAAAGGTGTTCCGGCAACAGCGACGAGTGATATATCTAAATTATACGGTCTGAAAGTCAGAACGCGTACAGCCGTAGTCAATGCGAGTATTTTACCTAAAATGTTGGAAACTGCCAATATGACGGAAAGCAGTATTAAAAATGCGGGAATTGAATCTCCGCTGATGGTCATGCGTTGCGATGGTGGAGTCATGAATGTTGAAGAGGTCAGAAATCGTCCGATTCTTACCATACTATCCGGTCCGGCAGCCGGTGTTGCGGGAGCTTTGATGTATGAAAAACTCACCGATGGAATTTTCTTTGAAGTCGGGGGAACATCAACGGATATTTCTTGTGTAAAAGACGGAAAAGTCATGGTTAAGTATGCTGAGGTCGGGGGACACAAAACTTATTTAAACTCATTGGATGTTCGCACCGTTGGCATTGGTGGGGGGAGTATGGTTCAGATAAAAGACAGTCAGGCTGTCGATTCCGGACCAAGAAGTGCACATATCGCCGGATTGGATTATGATTGCTATGGCAATGAAGAAGACGTTATTAATCCTGTGTTGAAAACGATCCGACCCAAGCCCAGTGATCCTGAATATGGTTATGTGGAATGCTCCAATGGAAAGAGATTTTGCTTTACCGTTGCCGGTGCTGCAAATATCTTGGGTTATGTGAAGGAAAGCGACTATGCCTATGGCAATGTCGAAACTGCAAAAAAGGTTTGGAAACCATTAGCCGAGGCTATGAATTTATCGATAGAAGAAGTAGCTAAAAAAGTTCTCTATTTTGCTGCCGTAAAAAACAGTAAAGTGGTCAATGATCTGGTTAAAGATTACAATCTTGATGTGCGTACCACGACTTTTATTGGTGGCGGCGGTGGAGCAGCGGCAGTTGTTCCGCACTTAGCACAACATATGGGATTCAAACAACGAATTGCCAAAAATGCTCCTGTTATTTCTACCATTGGAGTAGCCTTAGCGATGGTTCGCGAAATGGTTGAACGCGTCATTGCTCATCCAAGTGAAGAAGACATTCTTTCGGTTCGCAGGGAAGCGGAGGTTGCTGTGGTTAAAGCTGGAGCATCACCGGAAACCGTAGAAATACAAGTGGAAGTAGATACTCAAAGAAACGTTGTTCGTGCAACGGCTATTGGAACGACAGAGATGAGATCGAAGGATTTGTTAAATCGGACCATCAGTAAAGAAGCTGTCATAGAAATAGTCGCAGATAACCTAAACGTTTCAATAAATGATTTGGTTATTGAAGGTGAAACAGAATTGATGTTTGCGGTCATTCACAAAAACACAACGAAAAAGTTCGGCTTTTTCAAGTCAGTTAAAAACAATATGAGATTGGTAGATAACGAAGGTGTTATCCGTCTTCAGAAGAATAATGCCAATGTCAGAGAATGTCTGAATGAAAATGCAGTTAACATGCTTAAAGATATTCTGAATGAGTATACGGAATATAATGACGGAGGAGCTCAACTTCCTAATATATATATTATTGCTGGAAAGAAAATTATTGATGTATCTGGCTTATCAAACGAAGGACAAGTACTGTCTTTGGCGAGTGTGGAACTTAAGAGTTTTGAACCACAGACTAAGCTAATCATGATCAGCACCAATCGAGCCGATGTCTAGCAAGGTACATTCATTTCCTTTCCCAGTAAAAGAACAAGCGATTGATGATTTGCTAAGAGATGTTTGCATCCGTAAAATTAATGAAAAAGACTATAGTGAAATCATTGATACGGCTTGGAACATCGGAGTGAAAGCAGCGGTTGAACTTAAGAGCAAGCATACATTGCCTTACGATTTCAAAAAGATTGCAACACAAGAAGGTTTGATTATTATCGACAAGGATAAAGATTATATTGTTGGAAACACCCGATATTTCAGTGAATTTATTTCCGGGCAGAGTGAAATAACGATGTATAAGAAATCCATTAGTTTCTGGGCAGAAACTCATCAACTCGAATACGCCACGGCCTACAATTACATTTTAGCTCACGAATATTTTCACTTTCTTGAGTGGAATCATCTGGGACTGACTTCACGTAAGTTTCAAGTTCCAATGATAAAGTTAGGTCAATGGTCGTTTGGAAAGACTGGAATTAAAGCTATGTCGGAAATTGGCGCAAACGCCTTTGTCCATGAGTTATTTCTAGGAGGTAAACTATGAAAAACGAACTGAATTACGATGTTGTCGTCATTGGAGGCGGCCCATCCGGTGTCAATGCCGCAATTGCTTCCGCCAGAACCGGTGCGAAGACGTTGCTAGTCGAACGATTCGGCTATTTAGGGGGAATGTTGACCAATGCCGGAACCGGTCCAATGATGACTTTCCATGCCGGCGATACTCAAGTGGTACGGGGAATACCCGATGAGATTATTGAACGTATGAAGGAGAGTCAGGCGAGTCCGGGACACATGAAGGACTTTGTCGGATACTGCTCAAGTGTTACACCTTTTGATGTTGAAGGGATGAAGATTGCCATGGAAGATCTTGCCATTGAAGCAGGTGTGGAATTACTTTATCACACTACTTTTTTAGGATGTGAAACCAGTGAGGATCGGATTCAAAAAGTAAAACTGTTTGCTAAAGGGGGAGAGTTTTCGGTATCTGCCAACGTATTTGTTGATGCTTCCGCCGATGCTGATTTAGCTGTTTGCAGTGGTGTGGCTGTACGTTTTGGCCGTGAATCGGATCAGTTGGCACAACCTATGACAATGAACGCCAAAGTCTATAATGTCGATCGAGAGAAAGTCAGAGAATTTCTGCATTCCAATGTTGATAAGACCTTTGCAAAGAGTCACGAAGTCATTGATGGTTCTGCTCGCATCGGAATTAATGGATACTTTGATGAATTAAAATTTGCCATTGAATCTAAAGAATTGAGTTACAATCGTGATACAGTGCTTTGTTTTGAAACGAACAACCTCGGCGAGTTTATTATCAACATGTCAAGAATTGCTAGAAGGTCAGCGATTAATCCATTTGACCTAACCGCAGCTGAAATTGAAGGTAGAAAACAAATCCGAGAAACGATTCGTTTCATGAAGAAATATATCCCGGGTTTTGAAAATTGTGTTTTAGCACATACAGGACCTAACATCGGCATACGTGAGTCGAATAAAATCGATGGTTTATATGTATTGAATGAAAATGATCTTGTTGAAAATGTTATGTTTGATGATGCGATTGCCATGGGTGGATATCCAATCGATATCCATTCCCCAGAAGGAAAAAGTGAAACCAATCACCGTTTCTTAAAGAAGGGCAGTTGGTACTCGATTCCATATCGTAGTATAATCACCAAAAGAGTTAAGAACTTGGTCATAGTAGGACGATGCTTAAGTGCAACTCATGTCGCACTTGCGGCTGTTCGAGTAACCCCGATAGCGATGGCCATAGGTCATGCCGGTGGTGTTGCGGCAGCTCTGGCTTCAATTCACAACTGTGATGTACAAGATGTGGACATAAAGGAATTGCGTAGCAGACTTGTAGAACAAAATGCGTTCTTAAGTGAATTTCCTAAATAAAAAGACTGTATCGAAAAATATGGGGATGGCAATGCCATCCTAATTTTATTGAAAAAATTTAAAGGTTGGACTTGCAATTCCTTATATATCATTTATAATATAACATGTGTTATATAACGCATGTTATTATTTTTGTTTGAAAGGAGAAGGTGTGGTATGCCAAGAAAAATTATGTTTACCAAAGAGCAAATCATCGATGCCGCATTTGCGATCGTAGATAACGAAGGTTTCGAGCATCTGAGTGCCCGAAAGCTTGCGAGTGCACTGAACAGTTCCGTTGCGCCGATCTATGTTAACTTCATCGATTTCGATGAACTGAAGAAGAAAGTTATCGAAAAGATTAACCGTGTTGCACTGGAACTGGCTGTTCAATCGCAGAGTGGCAACCCATTGAAAGATATTGGAGCCGCAAGTATCCGCTTTGCTTTCCAACACCCCAAACTTTTCCAAGACTATATCTTCGGAAAGTTTGAATTTGATGAAAATGATGAAGTGAATGCGTATGTACGAAGGAGTATTAAAGAAGACCGGGAGTTGAGTTTGTTTAGCGAAAAAGAAATTTCTGAATACCTGGAGAAAATTCGAATATATCAGATTGGATTGTGCATCATGGCCTCAAACAAATCTTCCAATGCATACTCAGAATCCGATCTGATCCAAATGTTGAATGACATGAGTTTGGACATTATATATTCGATAAAGCATCGTTGATGGAGGTTAGTATGGAAAAAACACTAAGTTCTAGAATTCGAGATCAGTTTATCTCTTCAGTCGAAAAAGATTCAAAGGTAAAAAATGCTTTTCTGTTAGTTTACAATGGAGCTTTGGGTATCCATGTGAATGAATATTATGGAACTAACAGTACCGTGGATCAACCCTATTACATTGCCAGTATAGGGAAGGTGTTCACTTCCGTGATTATCGGTCAGCTTGTAGAAAAGAAACTGATTGGCTATGAGGATAAAGTACTGAATATTTTGGGCAATTCTATCGTCGATGGACTCCATACGGTAAAAGGTATCAATTATATAAGTGAGGTTACCATTCGTCACTTATTAAACCATACCTCTGGAATCGGTGATTATTTTTCGGATAAACCCATCCATGGAAAACCGATGTTAGAGTTGATTCATGAATCTCCATATAAACATTACAGTCCTCTTGAAATCGTTCAGTGGTCGAAGACAAACATCAAACCACGATTCAAGCCGGGAAAAGGATTTCACTATTCCGATACTGGATATCATCTGTTAGGTTTGGTGATTGAGAAAATTTTGAACATGCCGTTGGCTGAGGTTATGGAGAAGAACATATTCTCACCCTTGGACATGAAGAACACGGCTCTTGCCTCCAATGAAAAGTCAGGGAAAATTGATGAAGGTGATATTTGTGATGTCTACTGGGGAGAAAACAATGTTAAGGATTACAGCATATTCAAAGATGACTACGCGGGTGGGGGAATCATTACCACATCGAGTGATTTGTTATTGTTTGTTAGGGCAATCATAAACCACCAAATCATTAATGAATCCACGCTTAATGAAATGACGAAATGGTCAAAGTATTCCAGTGTCAAATTGATCGGAATCGCCTACGGATTGGGATTGATGTACTTAAAATCCACACCGCTGCTATTTCCCAAGAAATTTAGCAGTTTTGGACACATTGGCTCCATCGGATCCTTTATGTTCTACAATCCAACCACAAAAACGTATCTTATCGGCAGTGTCAATCGCTTTCAATATCATCGAAAAAGTATGAATATTATGTTCAATGCTTTAAAAGAGATAATGAAAATTTACTTAACTTAGGGGGAAAAATATGGAACAAACAACCAACCAATCACCAAAAAGCATCACTTATTTAGTTCTAGCACTTTTGGCTTTCGGATTTCTGGGAATGGAATTTGGCGTACTGTTTATATCACGAATCATCGATGGAAGAACACTGACCCAAATCGGAAACTGGCCGATTCATTGGTATGGTGCGATCGCTCATTGGACCATCACGATTCTCATTTGGCTGTTTGGCTACAACCTGATTCTCTCATGGATGAAACGAAGAAAAGTGCGTGAGGACTTGGTTGACTTCTCGTTTCACGGACGGGTGTACGATCTGATATTTATGGCAGTGGTGATTGTGTCAATTTCAGCACTATGCCAATCGCTTGTCAGTGACGCGCAAATGCCACAGGTTTTCTTTGAGTTCGAAGGATTTGAGAATATGTATGGAGGACAAGCGCTGATCGTGACCTTCTTTCAGGTGCTGTACTACGTTACGGAAATGTTGTTGGTCACACTGATGATCATTCTGTTCCAACAGTTTGGGGAAATGGTATTCAAAAAGAAATACTTACCGTATGGCAGTATCGGACTGATGCTCACATGGGGGATGATCCATTTTATATCTCATCCCGCCGGAGCGCTGGGAGTTACGATTTGGGCACTGATCCCAGGGTTGCTCTTTGTGTATGGAAATAAAAGTTTCTGGCCGGTTTATATCTTACTGGTGCTTGGATTCATCATCTGATACTGGAAACAGAAAATTATTTCGATATAAATGTGAAAAAAAATAGGGGGGTACTTATGGACATCAAAGCAATGCGCATCGATGGCGCGCTCAAACAGAAAAAAGGCTTACATTTTATCTTAGCATCCGTTATCTTATGGAGTGCATTAACCGTACTTCACACCACCGATCTTCCCATATTAACAAAGAACTTATACACATTTTTCCTAACCGCACCGCTGGTACCGTTGGCATTTATGATTTCAAAGCTGATTCACGTAGATTTTCAAAACAAGAGCAATCCACTGACGGATTTAGGCATACTGTTCTCCATGAATCAAATGCTTTATCTCATCATTGCGATGTGGATATTTTCCACCGTTCCCGATAAGATGTTAATGGTCATTGCGATCATCTTTGGGGCACATCTATTGCCCTACGGTTGGTTGTACATGTCAAAAACCTACCTGGTTCTATCGGTATTTATTTCAATCTTCTCTCTTATTGTCGGCTTAAACTTCGAACCTTATATCCTCGGACTGAGCATGATTGTTATTGAGACGATTTTCAGTATTGTCTTATGGTTGGAAGTAAAAAGTTTAAGAAACAAAACAGAATAACAAAGAAGTACTAAATCACGCATGACGTGATTTTTTTAGATTAATAATCATTTTATAGTATAATCATCATGAGGAAAAATCTATGTCAAACGAAAAATGCGACTTGACTGTCAAAGAAAAGAAAAGCGAAATGATCGATGGCTTTACCATCAAATACCACGCCAACGGCAAGACGATGTGGTCCAAAGGCAAGATTGTTGATGGGCAACCACATGGTTACTGGCAATGGTATCGACCGAATGGAACACTGAAACGCTCCGGCTACTTTAAAAATGGGGAAGCGATGGGGGAATGGACAACCTATGATACTGAAGGATTACCCTATAAAGTTACCAAAAAGAAGGAAGGGTAATCATGATATATACTGAAATCGAAAACTACATACTCTCTAAAAAAGGGAGTGTCCGTATCGAAAAAGTTGAATGGGATTGTATTCTTTTTAAAGTGTTTGACAAAATGTTTGTCATGCTTGGCCAAGATAACAAAGGACTTGATATCATCACCGTCAAATGCGACATTGCTTTTGGGGAAATGCTACGTAAGCAATACCGAAGTGTGTTTCCTGGATATTACATGAATAAACAACATTGGAATTCCGTGTATCTAACGGATTGCGATGTTCCATTTGAAGTTCTGTGTGAGATGATCGATGCTTCCTATCGACGGGTGGTCTCATCACTGAAGAAAACTCAAAAAGAACAACTTTGAGGAGTAATAAAAAAACACCGCGAAGGTGTTAATACGCATGGCTGGGGTAAAAGGATTCGAACCTTTGAATGTCAGAGTCAGAGTCTGATGCCTTACCGCTTGGCGATACCCCAAAGTGTGTGCAATCTGCCAAGTCTTATTATATAATAAAAAACGCACAGGAGTGAGAAGAAAATGAAAAAAGTACGAACACGTTTTGCCCCAAGCCCGACCGGATATATGCACATCGGCAATTTACGCACCGCCCTCTACGAATATCTGGTCGCAAAGAGGGAAAATGGGGACTTTGTTTTAAGAATTGAAGACACCGATCAGAACCGATTGGTTGAAGGAACAGTGGATATTATTTACGACACCCTCAACCAAGTGGGCTTACATTACGATGAAGGGCCGAATCGCCCGGGACCCTTTGGACCTTACGTTCAATCCGAGCGATTGCCTATGTATAAGAAATACGCGGAAGAACTCGTTGACAAGGGTGGAGCCCACGTTTGTTTTTGTGATGAAACCGTAATACAGGCACAAAGAGATGTTGCGGACAAGACGGGGACTCCCTTCAAGTTTCAAGACCCATGTCATCACTTAAATGAAAATGAAGTAAGTTTACGCAAAGTTTCGGAAGCCTATGTTATCCGCCAAACCATACTGCCCGGAACAACCACCGTCTTTCACGATGAAGTCTACGGAGACATCGAAGTCGACCGCGAAATCCTGGATGAACAAGTCCTGCTAAAGAGCGATGGCTTTCCCACCTATAACTTTGCCAATGTCATTGACGATCATCACATGGAAATCAGTCATGTCGTGCGAGGCAACGAATATTTGTCCTCAACTCCCAAATACAACTTAATTTACGAAAGTTTTGGCTGGGAGAAACCGAAATACATTCATCTGCCGCCGGTCATGAAAGATGAACAACACAAACTGTCCAAACGCAACGGCGATGCATCCTTTCAGGATTTGGTAGCTAAAGGCTACTTAGCGGAAGCTATTTTGAATTACATTGCACTGCTCGGCTGGAGTCCGGATACCAATCAGGAAATCTTTACGTTAGAACAACTGACTCAAGTGTTCAGTGTTTCACGCATCAGTAAATCACCGGCCATCTTTGACATCGAAAAATTAACGTGGATGAACGGTATGTACTTGCGGGCCATGACTCTGGAAGAGTTCCATAACTTATGTCTGCCATATTATAAAGAAGCGATTCATAGGGACTGTGATTTAAAAGAGGTCAGCAAAATCCTTCATCAACGTCTGTCCGTCTTAAGTGAGATTCCGGAAATGGTGAATTTCATTGACACACTTGCGGACTACGATGTGACCATGTTCTACCATCCGAAAATGAAAACCAATCGTGAGATCAGTATCTTGGCATTGGAAGAATCACTTAAGGTATACGAATCGATTGAAAACTGGCAGAGCGTGGATGAGGTTCATCAGAAATTAGCGGAAGTTCCGGTTCGCTTGGGTTTGAAAAACGGTCAAATCTTTTGGCCGATCCGAACAGCGGTGACCGGAAAGCAGTTCACTCCGGGAGGTGCACTTGAAATCCCGTATATTTTAGGGAAAGATGAAACCATTCGTCGCACACAGATCGGACTAGAAAAACTGAGAAATTCCGAACAATAAAAATCGCGAACGTTGGGCTGAAATTGAAAATAGGCGTCAAAGTTGAAATTTCTTTCATTTGTTGTTAAATGAGCGTATAATAATAACTTACGACACAAGGAGAACACATTTTGTTATTTGAACAACTAAACCTAATCGAGCCCATCCGGAGGGCTTTAAAATTTGAAGGGTATTCACAGGCTACACCGATCCAGGTCAAAGCCATACCGGAACTACTTAAAGGAGTCGACCTTATGGGCTGTGCCCAGACGGGTACCGGTAAAACCGCGGCCTTTGCGATTCCGATCTTAACCGGGCTGTCCGAATTACCCAAACCTCAAGGCAAACGCCCAATCAAAGCCTTGGCCATCGCGCCAACCCGTGAACTCGCCATCCAAATCAGCGAGAGTTTTCGTGCGTACGGAAAATACCTCGGACTAAAATCACTGGTCATCTATGGCGGTGTTTCCCAACATCCCCAAGCCAGAGACTTGGCAAGTGGCGTCGATATTCTCGTCGCAACCCCAGGACGCCTATTGGACTTAATCAACCAAAAACTCGTTAACTTAAATCAGGTGAAATACTTCGTCTTGGACGAAGCCGATATGATGTTGGACATGGGTATGATTCAGGATGTTCGCAAAATCATCACCTACTTGCCACCTGTCCGTCAGAACATGATGTTCTCAGCGACGATGCCAACCGAAATCGCTAAGTTAGCAGACACCATTTTAAACAATCCGACGCGCATCGATGTAGCTCCGGCCGGAAAGACGATAGATATCGTCAATCAGTCCGTTTACTTCGTTGACAAGGTCAATAAAGTCAGCTTGTTAATTGAATTACTGAAAAACACCGACATTGAATCGGCGTTGGTCTTTGGCAGAACCAAGCACGGCTGCGATAAAATCGTAAAATCGCTGGAACGTGCAGGGTTGAGTGCTCAAGCCATCCATGGCAACAAGTCTCAAAACGCGCGTCAGTTCGCATTAACGAACTTTAAAGAACGTAAGACACGCATCTTGGTCGCTACGGATATCGCTGCTCGCGGTATTGATATCGATCAGCTGTCCCACGTATTTAACGTCGATTTACCGGAAGTTGCGGAAACGTATGTTCATCGCATCGGCCGTACCGGACGTGCCGGATCGGGTGGTACTGCCATCTCGTTTTGTAGTCATGAGGAAAAATCCTATTTCAAGTCTATTGAAAAACTGATTGGCAAATCGATTCCGGAAGTTAAGGGACACAATTATCCGCTGGTCAATTTCGCGGAAGATGTCAAAGAAGAGAAGTTTGTGCGTGCACCGCGTCCGCAACGTCCGGCAGCCACAAAGAAGCCGTTTGTCGGAAAGAGTTATACAGCGAAGAAAGAGCAATCCTACAATCATGCTCGCAAAGCGGGTCAACGATCCAAATCGAACTAAGGGCTTTGCCCTTTTCTTATTGCGCAACGACGATTAATAACGTAATATGTCCATAGATTGATAGGGAGATTTGAGGATGAAATACAAGAACATTTTGTTGGATATGGGCAATGTCATTATTGATTTCTCACCGTATTCGATTACATCAGCCTTCACAAAGGATAGCGACGCCATCAATCGTCTGACACTTGAAATCTTCTTTAAACAAGAATGGGTGGATTTGGATTTAGGCATAACCGACCTACAGAGCGCTTATCGATCGATCATCCAACGACTCCCTAATCAAGATCATGGTGTATGCAAGGAAATACTTGAACAGTGGCACAGAACCATAACCGAACGAAAGGACATGTTGGAAATCGTAAAACAACTTAAGCAAAAAGGATATCGCTTATATTTGTGTTCCAATGCTTCCAATCGGTTTCACAACTATAAAGACACGATTGAGTCCTTCCGGTATTTTGATGATTTGATCATATCCGCAGATATCAAACTTTCAAAACCGAATCCGACATTCTTTAATTACATACTTAACAAGCACGCACTTGACCCTAAAGAATGCTTTTTTATCGATGATTTGCCTTACAATATCCTTGGGGCAAGCCATGTAGGGATTGACGGATATTTGTTTAATGGCAACATCACCTTACTCATAGAATATTTAAATAGAATTGAAATACTATAATTTGAAAAGATATAAGTGATTTGATGGTTGTGATATTCTTGCAAAAGATATCAATTATTGCCATAACGTACCATAACTTGGGCTAAAGTATGTGATATGTGTTACAGTATAGAGGGAGAAGAGGAGAACATATGTTAAAAGTAGGACTGCTGGGAACCGGCAATATTAGTGAAATGTTTGTACAAGCAACCAAAAACGTCGAGGGCATCGAGGCCACGGCCGTATTTAACCGCGATCAACTGAAAGCAAATATATTTGCGGATCAGCATCGCATCAAAAAAGCTTACAACGATATCAATGTGATGTTAAATGATGAAGAAATCAACTGTATATATATAGGTCTTCCGAACAGTATGCACTTTGACTATGCAATCAAAGCTCTTAAAGCTGGCAAGACCACCATTATTGAAAAACCATTTGTATCCACGTTGGTTGAATTTGACCAAATCAAAGAGGCTTCAGAGGAATCACGAGCCATGGTTTTTGAAATGACCCGCGTCATGGAACTGCCAAACTATAAAACGATTAAGGATAGCTTGGAACTGATCTTACCGGTACGACTGGTCACCGTCAATTTCAGTCAGTATTCCCGTCGTTACAACGATTTATTGGCCGGCAAGATGCCCAATGTCTTCTCCGATGAATTCTCCGGAGGTGCATTGATGGATTTAGGTGTTTACGGTGTACACTTGATGGTCGGACTGTTCGGCAAACCGCGCGGCCTGCTGTATGTGGCCAATCACTTGTCCAACAGCGTTGACTTAAGCGGTAACCTTATCATGAAGTACAAAGGCTTTATTGCCAGTTTGGTACAAAGCAAAAACAGTAAATGTGATAACCGCATCACCATTCAAGGAGAGCGGGGAACGATGTACATCACCCCAACGGCCTCCATTCTCAGTAAAGTGGAATTGGATATGGATGAGCGTACAGATATCAGTGCTAAACAAGAACACGAATCGATGGTGTACACGCTTGAGAAGATTGTCGGTGTTGTCAGTCGTAATGAAGTTACGATTCAACAGCAAATGCTTGCCCACTCTCGCGATGTCATGGAAGTGATGGAAAAAGCCCGTCGAAGTGCCGGAATTTCCTTTGTGGCCGATAACAAAAAGAAACTGTAATTATAACACCTTGACTCAAATCGTTGGATTTGAATCAAGGTGTTTATTCTTTTTCTGAATCACCGCTTGTGATAGTGCTATAATAGGATTACAAGAGGAAAAATTATGATCAAATTTTTCGAACAGTTTAACCCCGTTCAACAAGCGTTGATCGGTACATTATTTACCTATGGAGTCACGGCACTGGGTGCCAGCTTGGTGTTTTTCTTCAAATCCATCAATAAAACGGTTCTTAACGGTATGCTCGGCTTTGCGGCCGGCGTGATGATTGCGGCCAGTTTCTGGTCACTTTTAGCCCCAGGGATTGCGATGGCCGAAGAACTTGGCCAAGTCGCTTACATTACCGCTGCCCTCGGATTTATGTCCGGCGGAATCTTTTTGTTTGCGATCGATAAAGTCTTACCGCACGTGCACCTTGGTTTACAGCGCAATCAAGCCGAAGGTATCAAAACAAGTTGGCAACGCAGCGTCCTGTTGGTGTTGGCCATCACACTGCACAACATCCCGGAAGGGTTAGCGGTGGGTGTGGCATTTGGTGCGGCGGCTACCGGCAATATCAGTGGCGCAACTCTCTCAGGAGCTATAGCACTGGCGATCGGTATCGGATTACAAAACTTTCCGGAAGGCGCAGCCGTATCCATTCCTTTGCGCAGAGAAGGATTCAGCCGAACTAAAGCCTTTCTCTATGGGCAAGCCTCCGGGATCGTAGAACCGATTGCCGGAGTTATCGGAGCTTATGCGGTCATCACGATGCGCTCCATTTTACCTTATGCCTTGGCCTTTGCGGCCGGAGCCATGATTTTCGTCGTCATTGAAGAACTCATCCCCGAATCACAGCGCAATGAACTCGGCTTAAATACGGACATAGCTACCCTGAGTGCCATGGTCGGATTTACGGTCATGATGATTCTGGATGTTGCTTTGGGATAAGAAAAGGGAGCTGATCGGCTCCCTTTTTAATGCTCTTTCTCATCATCATATTTAACCAACTCTTTAACTTCCTGCGCAACACTGCTCGCCGCTTTTTTAAACCAACCGTGATTGCTTGATTCAATTTTCGGCATCGAAAGATTCTTCTTGGGATTGACCGGATGTTTCATCATTTGCTCAATATAGCCGCCTTTGAATCGGATCGGTTCATAAGCAATCACAAACGCATTTGGCTCATATTCATTGATGATATCAAACAACTCTTTCTCCGAGGAACGCTTCGTCAGAATGTCGAGCCTGTATCGTAATCCCTCACGACCTTCACCCTCAATGATCGTAACGCCATAGCCCATCGAACGCAATCCATCAATCAAATGCATATTCTTCGTTTTTATATTAACCTGCACCGAGCGAAAGCCGATGGCGATTTTGTTTTCAATGGCAATACCGACAATCAGACCCAAGGAAAATCCCAAGGCATAGACAACCATGGCCAACGTCGTCTGATCACCCGATAAAACCAACGCTAAGCCAAAGACATAGACGATGGCTTCAAGAAATCCAAAGAAGGCGGTCAGTAAGGTAAGCTTTTTGACCATACAAATCGTACGCAACGCCAACATCGGCACATAGCACAATTGCAAAATCAGAATCAATATAATTTCTCTCATGTGTACCTCCTTGGTGGCCTTTTAGCATAATTTCTATACTTTATCACGTCAACACCCAATTTTCAATCAACAACATTCGCTTGTTATTCCATTTTATCACAAATTATCAAAAAACCGTTTGAACCTGACAATGATAATGATAGAATAAAATCATCACGAGGGGGATTATTATGATTCGAAATCATCAATCCCAAGACATCGAATCCATGATTCAGCTAATGAACAACCAATGGGCGATGTCTGAGCTGGATAATCAGCGAAAAAGGGAAGAGTTAAGCAAAGACTCCAACATCCGTATCTGCTGTAACCAGGATGCGGTTTTAGGCATGTGGACACATACCGTATGGGATCATCCGTTGTGGGGCAAAGCAGCCCATTTGACGATCTCTGCTTTTGAGAATATCCCTGACGTTGAAAATATCGTTGAAGCTTTGTATCAAGATGCGCAAGCTAAATTGAGTGCAGAAAACATCCGATTCATCATGACTGGCTACGATGATTCAAATCCGTTCTACTATTCCTATTTTACTAAAAAAGACTTTACACCGTGGTATGGCTATTCCACATTGATCTATACCGAACAACGCCAACCTCACAATCATCTGACCATGCGTGAATATAAGGAAGAGGATTTTGAACATTACTATAGTGCTTTGGGGGAGTGTTTTACACCCATGCGCCAGGCCATGGACATTCCGCCGTATAACGTATTTTCCGATCGCAGTGACGAGCGGATTGTTAAACTGAAAGAGGAAATGAACAAAAACAAGGAGAACCTATTGTTGTTCTTTGATGGGGATACTTGGGTAGGATCTTCCTTAATCAATCTAGAAGATATCGATGATCTGTTTGTGGTGCCAACCCTCATGAACAAAGGTTATGGCAGACTCATCTTACAGTCAACGATCAATGTTTGCTTTGATCGAAACATGGAAAATATTTATTTAGGAGTCGTTCATTGGAATATCAAAGCTCAAAATCTTTATTTTAAGACCGGATTTAAATCCATTAAATCCATCAGATATATGCGCCGCTTTATCAGCGAGTAAAAGGGAGAGAACATGAAAAAAATCGCCATCCTTAACATCGACATGGAAGTCAACGGGTTTAACAGTACCCTGTATCCGGTCATCGTAAGCGACGATCAAGAAATGGTCCTTTTCGACTGCGGTCACAAAGGTGCCTTAAACCAATTATCAGACAGTGCTTTTCTTAACGGTTTCGACTTGAACAAGCTGACCAAAGTCGTTATCACTCATCATGATCACGACCACATGGGCGGCTTGGCGGACTTAAAACGCGAGTATCCATGGGTAAAAGTCTATGCTTCCGCCATTGAAGCGGAGTATATTCGCGGTCATATCAAATCCGTTCGACTTCAGCAAGCGGAAGAACAGCTTGAATCGCTTCCGGAAGATCAAAAGCAACACGCGCAAAAGCGAATTGCAATGCTGAGATTAATCGAGCCGGTCGATGTGGATGAAGTCCTGGAAGACGGCGATATCCTGGATGTTTGCGGGGGTATTGAAGTTGTGGCTACACCGGGTCATATGCCCGGACATATATCGATGTACATACGTCAGTTAAAGACGATGGTCGCCGGTGATGCACTGGTGGTTGCGGATGGCAAACTCTATCGCGCCAATCCGCGCTTTACGCTGGATAAGGACGGTGCGTATACTTCGGCGCGCAGATTTATCAACTATGCCATCGATACCTTGGTTTGTTATCATGGCGGTGCAATCAGCGAGAACATCAAGGAAAGTCTGGAGAATCTCTAAAGGGATTGCCACTTTTATTAAGTATAGTGTAACAACGACTGTTTATGTCGTTGTTTTTTCTTGGCGTCATTGACAATATAGGTTTAAACCAATATAATTAAGATGACTTACGAGAAACAGAGTGGGGGATCCGTGAGATTTACAGTAAAATTTGTAAATGAAGACTTGTTTGAGACGTTCTTTTCTTCTTTGGATAGAAAGTTGAGAGCAAAGATTTTGGTTCGCTTAGAATAAAAAAGACCCAGAAAACGCCACGTTTTGAGATTGATAAAGCAAAACGATTATTGAATGAGTTCACCAACAATAAGGAGTAAAGAAATGCCAACTACTGTAAAAAAATGGATTGACAATAATATGCATGACGAAGAGTTCGCAAAGACGTATTATCAGGAAAAAGCAAAAATCGAATTAGCAAACGCAATCATTCTTGCACGTAAGAAAAAGAAATTGAGACAGATTGATTTGACGGAAATTACAGGAATTAAGCAAAGTGAAATCAGTAAGATCGAAAATGCCCAAGTGTATCCGAATTTATTGACCATCCTTAAGATTTGTAGTGCGCTTGATTTGAAAATACAGGCATTACCAAGATAATTAACTTACTCATATTGCAGAAGAGAAAAACTCTTCTTTTTTTGAATCGTCTTGACTTCCATTCAAACCGAACATGTTATTTCGAAGATTAAATCTTCTTTTTGAATCCGAAAATCGTTAGTCATGTGCTATACTAAAAAAGACGGTTTAAAGTTTTGAATGTAATAATCAATAGAATGGTGGAAACATGAAAAAAGTAAAAGCGCTAAAGAGACAGACGATTAAGGTTTTTATTCTGGGCAGTTTAGGATTTCTTTCAATTTTTTCAATTGTTTCGATGATCGCGGTTGTGTTTATCTACAATGGTCAGTTCCCCAGATATGACCGATATGATACAACCATTACCGCCAGTTTGAGGTATGATGATATTCAGGCAGACTACCCTAGAAACTTAAAAAGTTTCATGTCGGGTGAAAACGTATTGCAAGGATATGTTTACGGTGAAGATCATAATCAGGGTTTAGTAGTCGTTGTTCATGGAATCGGCGGCGGAGCGGACAGTTATCTTCCCCAAATCAAATACTTTGTTGACAAAGGCTGGCGTGTTTTTGCTTATGATGCCACGGGCAGTTTTGATAGTGAAGGCAAAACAACAAAAGGCTTCCCTCAAGCACTCTTGGATCTGGATGCAGCCATTACCTTCATCAATAGCCAATCCGAATTCACGGATTTGCCAGTGCTGCTATTTGGTCACAGCTGGGGTGGCTATGCTGTGGCGAATCTGATGCACTTTGATCATGATGTGAAAGCAGTCGTATCAGTATCGGGTGCTAACAGCCCTATGGAAGTCATCATGGAACAAGGTCATAGCATGATGGGCGATTTCATAACCGTTCAATATCCTTTTTTATGGATGTATCAATATATGTTGTTTAATGAAGCGGCTTCGCTCAACGCAGTGGATGCCATCAATGACTCCGACGTACCGATGCTCATCGTGCATGGTACAGACGATCAGACCATCCAATACAACGGATGTTCTATCATATCAAAAAAGAACGATATTCACAGATTGAATGTCGAGTATATTTCTAGGAGTTCATTAGGGCAAAACGGTCATAACGATTTGTTTTATTCAGATGCGAGCAGAGAATATATTGATAAGGTAAATATTGAATATCGCCAGCTGTACAATCAATATGATCAAAAAATACCGTATGACATCAAGCAAGCGTTCTACTCAAAACTTGATCGGGTTTTGTTTCAAGATCTAGACAGTGAATTAATGGATCGAATTGATGAATTCTTTTTAAAGAGTTTGGGTAAATAACGAGAAATACGGGGGAGCAACATGGGTCTGATCATATTGGCAGCAACGGTCGTAATCGAGATTTCATTCGCATTTTATTGTATTATAACCAAATCAAGTCATATCAAGCAGAAGAGTCTTCTGCGAATTTTTGCATTCCTGATTTTTTCTATAATCACAATCTTCAATGTTATTCCCTTTGACTTTCGCTATCATGCCTTTGGGATATCACTGTTCTTACAGACCATAAACGGAGCAAAGAATTTCATCAGAAATCACAGTGAACGCAAACCATTCAAGACATCAGCTACAGTTTATAGAACCATCGGGTTAATTTTTCTGTTCGTTACAACGCTGATTCCGACATTATTATTCCCACAAAACATTCGAGTTATTGAAGTAACCGGAAACTACCCGGTTCTTAGCGAAAAACACTCATATATTGATTCAAGCCGATTGGAAGGGTATTCTGATAACAACGAAAACCGAAAATTGAATGTCCAGTTCTGGTATCCGGATATTGAACAGAAGAGAGTGCCACTAATCGTTTTTTCGCATGGCGGACTTGGTGTCAAATCAAGCAATGAGTCACTTTTTCGTGAACTTGCCAGCCATGGATATGTGATAGTTTCCATTGATCATACCTATCACAGTTTCTTTACGAAAGACGAAAAAGGTAAGACGACTTGGATTGATTTTGGTTATGTTCAAGAACTGTTAGGCGAGAATCCACTCGTTAACATGGAACAAAGTTTTGATCGGTATCAGAAATGGATGAAGATTCGTATGGATGATATGAATTTCGTCATTGATACCATCATCGCCCAAGTGAATGAAGATTCGGCGAGTTCCTTTTACTCTCGAATAGATACTGGAAAAATCGGGGTCATGGGTCATTCGCTGGGAGGCTCCTCAGCCCTTGGAATTGGTAAATCAAGAATTGATATCCAAGCCGTCATAGCCCTTGAATCACCCTATTTATATGATATAAAAGGTGTAAGTAATGGTGAATTTATCGTTGATCAAATGAAATACCCCGTTTCTGTGTTGAACGTATACTCAGACAGTGCTTACGGCATACTGTCCCAACGCCCACAATACAGCACGAACTATCGAATGCTTATCCATCCGAATGAGAATGAATTCAATGTTTATTTTAACGGCATCGGTCACTTAGCACTTACTGACTTTGCGTTAACAAGCCCGATTCTGACAAAGTTTCTAGACGGGAATGATGTTGGGATTGAAACTACATCTGAAAACCTGAAGAAGATTAATGAAGTATGTCTGGCTTTTTTCAATCGTTTTCTTAAAGAAGAAGGCGAGTTTGTCCAAAATTAAAAAATACTTCGGTGTTCTTTTCATGGTTGTCATTACCATTGAAATCGCCTATAATGCAAGTAAAGCAATTGTACATATCATTGAATCAGGAGGATGAAGGATGGCCTTTAGTAAAGCGCAGATACTTGATCGACTTCTCAGCCAAATCAGTCAACGACGCCATATTATCGGGGTTGCGGTCGGTGCCGGAATATCCGCAAAATATGCGGAAAAGGGTGGCGCGGATTTACTTTTGGCATTAAACTCCGGACGCTTTCGCCAAATGGGCGTCGGTTCACTGGCCGGACTTTTACCTTTTGCCAACTCAAATCAAATGGTCATGGACTTTGGTTCAAAAGAAATCATCCCCGTCGTTAAAAACACACCGGTCATCTTCGGACTATGTGCAACCGATCCGACCATCGATCTTGAACGATTTATTGATCAAATCATCAGTCACGGATTTTCCGGAATTAACAATTATCCCTCCGTCGGGATTATCGGCGGACTGCTCAGAGAAGCCCTCGAAGAAGAAGGGATGTCCTTTCAACGGGAAGTCGAAGCAATTTCCATTGCTTCGAAGAAAGGTCTGTTTACCATTGCCTTTGTTTTCAACGTTGAACAAGCCCAATGGATGGTGGAAGCCGGGGCGGATGTCATCACCTCACACCTAGGCTTTACTGTCGGCGGTCAAATGGATATCTCATCACCATTGAACCTTCAAGGAGCCGCGCAACTGACCAAAGCGATCTTTGCTCAGTGTGACAAAGCCGATCGCCCCATTATCAAAATGATCTACGGCGGACCGATTCATCAGTCCATCGACCTAAAATACATGTATGACAATTCCGGTGCCATGGGCTATTTTGGCGGTTCGACGTTTGAACGCATTCCTTTGGAAAAAGCCATCGTTGAAGTGACCCGGGAATTTAAAATAACCGGACAGTTTGATCAGGATTCCGCCTTGTTCAATCTGGCCGATGAAATGGATTATGTCTACTTTATCAAAGATTACATTGCGAAAAATTACATGAACAAAATATCGTTCAATGAGCTTGCCTCCCGTGTCCATCTTTCACGTACGTATTTAAGTGCGATGTTCAACCGTGAAGTCGGCGTTACTTTTCCTGAGTACTTGACTCAGGTACGAATCAATAAGGCGATTGAAATCATGCGAAACAAAAACATCCATAAAACAGAAATTGCCTCGCTGGTCGGATTTACCGATTATGCCTATTTCAGTAAAATATTCAAGAAACATACCGGCTATTCTCCCAGTGATTATGACGAAATGGACAAAAGTACATAAGGAACAGACGAACCTACCTTTTACTATGAATGCGCTTACAGTATGCTAATATCAGATGACTGGCATACTGTTTTTTTAATCATTTGTGCGCACAACTTAAAAAACGGATGCCCATTGAAGGAGGGTACGATTTGAAAACCATCGCTATCATTGGAACAATGGATTCCAAGGGAACCGAGTATGCATTTCTAAATGACATCTTAAAAGGGCTGGGCTTAAACACCTTGCTCATCCACTGCGGTGTCTTTGCACCGACGATCGAAGTGGATATTTCCAACGAAGAAGTATTCAAAGCTGCGGATGCCGATTTAGCGTCGATCGTCGCTAAAAAAGATCGAGCCATCGCAACCGAAGCCGCGGCTCGCGGTGTTGAAAAACTAGTACCGAAACTTTACGCCGAAGGGAAATTCGACGGAATTATCTCGCTGGGCGGCAGTGGCGGAACTTCACTGGCAACTCCGGGCATGCGCGCCTTACCGATCGGCGTTCCTAAAGTCATGGTATCGACCATGGCCTCTGGCAATGTATCGCAATACGTCGGTACCAGTGACATCATTATGGTCCCTTCGATCGTCGATGTTGCCGGACTTAACTCGATTTCAACCAAAATATTTAAAAATGCCTGCTTCGCGATTGCCGGAATGGTAACGTATGAAGCTGAAGTAAAGATTGAAAAGAAACCTCTGATCGCAGCGACGATGTTTGGGGTTACTACACCTTGTGTCAACTTCGCCAAAGCGTATATGGAAAAAGAAGGCTATGAAGTTATCGTATTCCATGCTACCGGAACCGGCGGACGTTCGATGGAAGCTTTGATCGAATCGGGCTATTTCGATGGCGTACTTGATCTTACAACAACCGAATGGTGTGATGAACTGGTTGGCGGTGTACTTAATGCCGGTCCTACCCGTTCAGAAGCGGCCGGCAAAAAGGGAATCCCGCAAGTGGTATCCACCGGAGCCCTCGATATGGTCAACTTTGGTCCCTACGATACCATCCCACCACAATTCAACGGCCGAAACTTTTACAAACACAACCCGACCGTTACCTTGATGCGTACCACGGTGGAAGAAAATCGCCGGTTGGGTGAAATCATTGCGACCAAGCTCAACATGACCCAATCACCGACCGTGTTGATGTTGCCGTTAAAAGGTGTGTCCATGATTGATGTGGAAGGTGCACCGTTCTATGGCAAAGAAGAAGATGAAGTCTTATTTGAAACATTAAGAAAGAACATTGATCACTCAAAAGTTGAACTGATTGAAATGGACTGTGACATCAACGCGGAAGTGTTTGGGGTTACCGCCGCAAAGAAATTAATCGAACTTTTGGGAAAATAAAGGAGAACATTTATGGCAATCAAACGCAGCGATATCATCGCTAAGCTTAGAAATGAAGTTGCTTCAGGGAAAATCATTCTTGGAGCCGGTGCCGGAACAGGTATATCCGCAAAAAGCGGTGAAGCCGGCGGTGTCGACTTAATTATCATCTATAACTCCGGTCGCTACCGTATGGCCGGACGCGGATCGTTGGCCGGATTGTTATCGTATGGTGATGCCAATCAAATCGTCGTCGAAATGGGACATGAAGTTTTGCCGGTTGTTAAACATACGCCGGTATTGGCCGGTGTGTGCGGAACGGATCCGTTTCGAATCATGGAAGTTTTCTTAAAACAAATCAAAGAACAAGGATTCTCTGGTGTGCAGAACTTTCCGACGGTCGGCTTGATCGATGGTGTCTTCCGTCAGAATTTAGAAGAAACCGGCATGGGCTACGATTTGGAAGTGGACATGATCAAAAAGGCGCACGAACTTGACTTACTGACGACACCGTATGTGTTCGATGAAGATCAAGCCAAAAAGATGGCTGCGGTTGGGGCCGATATCATCGTTGCTCACATGGGCTTAACCACCAAGGGAACCATTGGTGCCAAAACGGCACTGACTTTGGATGATGCGGTCAAACGTGTCCAAGCGCTATGTGATGCGGCTAAATCGGTTAATCCGGATATCATGGTCTTATGTCATGGCGGTCCGATCGCTGAACCACAAGATGCTCAGTACGTAATCGCTCGTACCCAAGGTGTCGATGGTTTCTTTGGAGCTTCCTCCATTGAGCGTTTTCCGGCTGAAGTCGGCATCAGACAACAGGCCGAAGCCTTTAAGAATATTCAAAAATAAATAACAGAGAGAAAGAGAAACACAATGAAAAATATAAAAATGGCGATCGTCGTCGGCGTTTTAGCCGGGGCTTGGACTTTCGTAGCTTTGACCGTCGGCGAATTTGCCGGTGTTACCCTCCATGCTTGGCCGGTATTTCTGGCTTGGGCACTATTCTTTGCGGCTGGGGCAGACAATAATGCCGCAATCAAAGTCGCTACATCTTCCGTTTGGGGTATCGTTTGGGGATTTTTAAGTGTATTTATCGGAATGGAATTGTTGGGTCCTACCTTGGGCGTTCCGGCCGGAATCGGTTTGGCCGTCGCAGTATTGGCCGCATTGATCGTCATCCTGATGACCGATGTCAAATTTCTATCCTTCGGACCAGGCGCATTTGCGACATGGGCTGTGTACTTTGGAACCAACTTCGACTTTGTCGGATCGATTGCGATGCTGATGGTCGGTGTTGCCTTGGGACTGTTAACAATGAAATTAACAGCAATGATTTCTAAATGATGATTGGCAGCTTCGGCTGCCTTTTTTTATGTTACAATAAAACAAGATTTCAGGAGAAAGACATGACGAAAATTATCCCGCTCAAACTCGACTATGACAACAACGGACGTATCTTTACCGTCTATCCGACCCTTATTTTTGATGAACGTGAAATGGTCATGATTGATTGCGGATATCCCAAAACTTTAGACAGAATAATCAACCTTGCCCAAGTAAAAGGCATCGATTTATCTCGTCTTACCAAAATCATTGTCACCCACAACGACATCGATCACATGGGAGCGTTGGGACAATTCAAACGCGCTTACCCCAACATCGAAATCATCGCCTCCCACTTGCAAGCCCAATACATCAGCGGCGAACAAATGGCCATTCGCTTACAATTGGCGCAACATGCCTATCAACAAGCAGATTCACATCGCAAAAATCAGATACAAAAACTAATCGACATCCTCAACTCCGTTGAATCCGTTGCGGTGGACCGACGCGTCAGCGACCAGGAAATGATCGATGTGTGCGGTGGATTGAAAATCATCTATACCCCCGGACATTTGCCCGGACATATCAGTGTGTATCATATGGAAAGCCGCTCGCTGATGACCGGAGATGCTTTGGTCAGTGAATTCGGTAAACTCGAACTTGCTCATCCCAAATCAAATATTGATAGCGAACTGGCCCGAACAAGCGCAATACGTCTGGCTGAACTGGACATTGATACGGTCTATTGTTATCATGGCGGACCGTATAGCGGTAATATCAAGGAAGAGCTTAACGCGCTCTAGGTTCATTAATCCAAATGGAGGTACCTTATGAATTATCACAGTTATCAGGAAATCCGCTACGGCTATCAATCGTTAAAACAGACATTTGATAGCATTATAAAGAACAAAGAATGGCTTTACGCGATTTTCCTTGATCGCAACGACATCGTCTTTTTGGGATGCGGCGCCAGTTATTGGGCTTCGGTGTCCGGTGCGGCCATCATGCAGAAGAAACTTGGAAAGAAGATCACATTGCTTAAAGCGGCGGATGTCGTAATGAGTGAAGATAATTACAAATTTCTGTACGATTCACCGCTATTCATCGTACCATCCCGGTCGGGACAATCCAAAGAAACGTTACAGGCAACCGACATTCTTAAGAATGCCTACCCGGATCACCGAGTTTTGTCGATTACGATGTTTGAAAACAATCCCCTGATGAAATTGAGTGATGTTTCAATTTTCCTGCCATGGAGTGAAGAAATTTCGGTGTGTTCGACTCGTTCTTTCAACAATGTAGTTGTAACCATGCTTTTAATAGCCATGATCTTAAAAGGGGAGGACCTGGGTGAGTTTGATAAGTTCTTCGCGATGGCAGAGACGATTTATGCTAAGTTAGACGCTTGTGCCAGAGAAATCGTCAATAAAATGGAAAACCCCCAAATCGCAACGCTGGGAGCGGGAGTACAGTACGGAGCCGTGATTGCCGGAGCTTACATTCTGGTTGAAATGGCTCAGTGGCTATCGTCTTTCTATCAGACGTTGGAATACCGACACGGACCCATCGTTACAGCCAAAGAGGGCAGTTGGATTTTCATCAGTTCGCTCAACGAAACGAATGTCGATTTGGAAAACGGTCTGATTAGAGAAATACTGGCTCAGGGGGGACAGGTGGTTTTGTTTGGCAGAGATAAAGATTTGGATGGAACCATCAGTGTCAAGGTTGAGCAGTTCAGTGAAGAACTGCGTGGCAGTCTGTTTACAACGCTGATGCAAATGATTGCCTATCATTTCTCACTTAAACTCGGATTGAATCCGGATAAACCCGGAGACCTGAATCGATTTATCACATATTAAGTCAAAGGTGTCGAAAGACATCTTTTTTTATGGTATAATATCGAAAATCGATATCGATATCCGATAGGAGGCGTTATGAACGATTTTGTCAAGAAACGGTTGTTCCATGGTTTCATCACCATGCATATTTTACATCATGCCAAAGACCAACCGATTTACGGAAGTTGGATGGTATCTGAACTGGCCCATCATGGCTATCAGCTGTCCTACGGAACGTTGTATCCGATTTTGCACGGACTGGAAAAAGAAGGACTGTTAATATCATCGGCTTCGACGGTCGAAGGGAAGGTGCGCAAGTACTATGCATTGACACCTTTGGGAGAAGAAGCATTATCAGAACTGCGCATTTATCTGAAGGAGTTAAGCGATGAAGTCTCTTAAAAAAACCGCTCAGTTTCTGGGACTTAATCGAAGCATGGGGGCCATGTTGGTCATGGTCATTCTGTTGGGCATGGGTGAGAAAATGGGGGAACGATTCCTACCGATCTACCTGCTTGCAATTGGCGGATCGGTGTATGCGGTCGGTTTTCTCAATGCACTTGACAATTTTTTAAGCGCAATTTACTCATGGATCGGCGGTTATGTTTCGGATAAAGTCGGATACAAAAAAGCGCTGATGATTTATACATTATTTTCAATTTTCGGATATCTGATCATCATCCTGTTTCCCAGCTGGCAAGCCGTATTGACCGGTGCCATCTTCTTTATCTCGTGGACAGCGCTATCCTTACCCGCAATTCTCTCACTTGTCTCTTCGACACTGAAAAAAGAAAAGCAAACGATGGGCGTATCTGTACATTCCCTCATCCGACGCATTCCTATGGCCTTAGGACCGCTTTTTGGCGGTATCCTCATTCAGATGTACGGCATCCTGGTCGGCGCACGCATCGCCTTTATGGTTGCACTGGCGTTTGCACTGCTATCACTGGTATTTATCTACTTTTTCATTGAGGACAGACAAGAAGAAAAGCTGCCCATTGCGAACATTGTCGAAACCGTTAAAAGCATGCCCGCTGAACTGCGCACCTTGCTTGTCAGCGACATTCTTATTCGCTTTGCGGAACAGATTCCCTATGCTTTTGTGGTGGTGTGGATCATGCAATCCAACCAGCAAAGTGCGGTTAATTTCAGCATTTTAACGATGATTGAAATGGCCGTGGCTATGATTATTTATATTCCGGTGGCTTATCTGTCCGAGAAAATCTCCAACAAAACGATCGTATCGATTACATTCTTCTTTTTTACGATATTTCCCTTGGTGCTGCTCTTTTCAAAGGGTATGCCCATGCTTATGTTCGCTTTTGTTATCCGAGGACTCAAGGAATTCGGGGAGCCGACTCGCAAAGCCCTGATTGTCAAATTGGCGAACGAAGGATCAAAAGCCACGACTTTTGGGACGTATTATCTGCTTCGAGACATCGTGGTATCCATCGCATCGCTATTCAGTGCTTATCTATGGACAATTTCACCGCAAGTTAACTTTATAACGGCGAGTGCTTTCGGATTGATAGGTACTTTAATATTTATTGCTTACGGAAAAGACCAGCGAGCCACTCTTTGAGCAACAAAATTGTCAAATTTACAAGTTATGATATTCTAGAAAAGGAGATTTATTTATGAACAAAAAAGAACTGTACAAAGAAATATTCGCCGTCTTCAGCAAATTGGGATTCTTTGCTTTTGGCGGACCGGCCGCTCATGTGGCTATGATGGAAGATGAAATCGTCACCAAACGCCAATGGCTCAGTAAAGAGCGGTTTATCGAAATGTTTGGGTTCACCAGCCTGATTCCCGGACCCAACTCCACCGAAATGGCCATATTGATGGGTTATCATCGCGGAGGCGTTGGCGGGTTACTGATTGCGGGAGCAAGTTTCATTCTGCCTGCCGTATTCATCGTCCTGATCTTCGCTTATATCTACGTCAATTACGGAACGATACCGATGGTTGCCTCGTTGTTTGACGGTGTCAAACCGGTGATCTTGGCGGTTGTGCTTCAGGCGTTGATCCGATTGTCCAAAACCATTCTCAAAAGCTGGCAAGTCATCGTTCTGTTTGTCGGAGTGTTTGCATTGTCAATGGCCGGAATCAGTGAAATTCCGTTGATTTTAAGTGCGGCAGCGCTAATGTTTGTGTTCAAACAGATTCAAAGCGGGAAACTGTTTGTAATCGAACCCATGTCAGCTTTTGTGGTGTTTCTGGTATTCTTGAAAATCGGTTCCGTACTGTATGGCAGTGGATATGTGCTTTTATCTTTCTTAGAAACAGAATTTGTCTTGCGTTATGGGGCCATCACCGCTCAACAGCTGCTCGATGCCGTGGCCGTCGGCCAATTTACGCCAGGACCGGTCTTTACGACGGCGACCTTTATCGGATTTTTGATTGCGGGATGGAGTGGTGCACTTGCGGCTACCATCGGGATATTCCTGCCGTCATTTCTATTGGTCGGATTTGTCTTTCCGCTCTTTGACAAGCTTCGCAACAATCAGAGGCTGGCAACTTTGCTGGATGGTGTGAATGCGGCTTCCATTGCTTTGATGGCGGCCGTGACCTTTAAGCTGGGCATCGCAACGCTGGTCTCATGGCAAGCCGGATTGATTTTCTTAATCAGTGCCGTGCTTTTGGTCAAATATAAAATAAACTCCACCTACTTGATCATCGGTGGAGCGTTGTTGGGATTACTGATTTAGTGCTTCGGCACTTTTTATTTGATACGATACGTATCAATGCCGCGATAGTGAATGATTTTGATTTTCGGATGGCTGCGCAAAAGCATAAATATGCCTAAAATGTTTTTATTATTGCGCATCTTAAGAAAGTGCTCAATTTCATGTTGATTCATCGGATGACGTTGGGTGATGTTCAAAATAGCTTCCAAATCATCTGAAATCTCACTGGAATAACCGTTTTCATAACCATCCTCAATGCCGATTCCATTGAGAATATTCATGGCTTCCAACATTTTTTCATGGGTGACCATCTGCGCAAAACTTTCGACCGGGGGTCGGTTGGGCGTATTGATATACAGGCGATCATAGTAAAACTGATGGAGAAAGTCATGATATTTTTGTAAATCCTCGGTTGAATCATTCATGCCTTTAATCAACATCAACTCCAGCCAAAGCAATCCCGGATACTGCCGGCTAAACTTTTTCAAAGCCAAGGTTACGTTGGTAAAGTTTATTTCGCCATGGGGACGATTGATCAGTTTAAACGATCGCTCATCATAACCGTTGACCGAAGGCATGACGACATCCGCTTTCATACACGCTTCGAAAACTTCTGGATGATCCAGCAATGCGCCATTGGTAATCAATACGATGGGCTTTTTTGTGCGTTTCTTTAACTCAAGAATCAACTCTTTCAATCCGGCATACAACGTCGGCTCACCATCGCCAGCAAATGTGACAGCATCAAAAGGAATGCCTGAAGCCACAAACTGTTCGAACTCGTCCAAAATATCCTGGACGGACATAAACATTTGCGGGGTGTTGGTCATCTTATCGGTTGGACCCAACATACAGTAAACACACGCATAATTGCACGCTTTTTTCGGGATGGGACTGATACCCAAGGACTGCCCTAAGCGACGTGAAGGAATCGGTCCATATACATATTTCATTGGTTTTTTCATCAAATCACCCTTTACCTATTTATTATAACGCAATTGTCCTTGGCGTTGGTAGGGGAGTAATGATAATATTGATATGAAAAGAGAATGTAATGGAAGAAATCAAAGCCAAAACACTTCGGTGGGGCCAAGCGTGGCGTTCGATCTATTTATCCGACCTTTGAATTGACGAGCAGTTGGACCGAAATTTTCCGGGATTGAAGCAGAAGTATATTAAACCATTGGGAATCGTAATGTTTGTGACTCCAAACTCTCTCACGAATCTTTCAAAGGGAATGTGAAACTCAATTCATCATTTATCAGAGGAGAGAAATCATCAGAGATTATCAATCCGGATTTGGGGAAGAGCATTTGAAACTATTTTGAAAATGCATTGTAATATCATGAAATATACCGTATCATAAATAAAAACATGGAGGACTGATCATGGAGGATGTACTTAAACTATTGACACAGAATGCCCGTTTGACTAATAGTGAAATGGCTGTTTTGTTGGGTAAAGAGGAAAGTGAAGTCGCACGCATCGTTGAGAAATTACAAGAAGATGGGGTCATCAAGGGCTATCAAGCGATTATTAATTATGAAAAGCTGCCACACATACCGGTGTTTGCGCTGATCGAATGCAAAGTCATGCCCAAGGCCGAGTATGGCTTTCAGGAAATCGCCGATCGGGTGATGGCGTTGGAAGAGGTTGATAGTGTATATTTAATGGCCGGCAATTATGATTTGGCGGTGTATGTCAAAGGTGCTACGATGCAGGAAGTCGCTAATTTCGTAGCAAAACGCTTATCCACGTTGGAATCCATCTTATCCACTTCGACACGTTTTGTCTTGCAACGATACAAACAAAACGGCGTTATCCTCGATGATAAGGATATCCGCGATCCGCGCAACATGGTACTGTAATGGAGCCTAAAGTAATATTTAATCAACATCTTAAAAACGTTAAGCCCTCTGTCGTTGGGAAGTTTTTAGAGATTGCCAACGAATATAAAGAGATCATTTCGTTAAGTGTCGGAGAACCGGACTTTCAGACGCCGTGGCATATCCGTCAGGCCGGAATTGAAGCGTTGGAACAAGGCAAAACTTTTTACTCGCCGGTCCGCGGATTATTAGCTCTGCGCCAGGAAATATCGGATTACATGTTTCAACGATTTGAAACGCAGTATCAACCGAAGACGGAGATTTTGGTCACCGTCGGTTCCTCTGAAGCCATTGAAATGGCCTATCGGACCCTGTTAAACCCGGGGGATGAAGTGTTGATCGTTCAGCCCAGCTATCTGGTTTATGAGCCAATGGTTTACATGGCAGGAGCGGTTCCCATTATTATTGAAACCTTTGAGAAGGATGGTTTTCGTTTAAAACCCGAGCAACTCAAAGAAAAGATAACGTCGAAATCACGTCTTTTGATTTTGCCTTATCCATGCAATCCGACCGGTGCGATTATGGAAAAAGTCGACCTTGAAGCGATTGCGGAAGTGATCCGCGAAACAGATATGTTAATTCTAAGTGATGAGATTTATGCGGAATTAAACTATTCGGAGATATCGCATGTGTCCATTGCCAGTATCGAGGGCATGCGTGAGCGCACCATCGTAACTTCGGGATTCTCAAAAGCCTTTGCGATGACCGGCTGGCGGATCGGCTATGCCTGTGCACCGGAAGAGATCATATCAGCCATGACCAAATATCATCAGTATGCGATCATGTGTGCTCCGACCGTTTCGCAGTTTGCGGGGATTGAAGCACTGAAAAACGGCGCAGGAGATATCGTGGCGATGCGCAGTGAATATAATATGCGTCGACGTTATATTGTCGATCGGCTGTTGAAAATGGGCTTATCCTGTTATGAGCCGAAGGGAGCTTTCTATGTGTTCCCAAACATTTCATCTACGGGATTGAACAGTGAAGAGTTCTGCGAGAAATTGCTTAAACAAAAGCAAGTGGCGGTCATCCCGGGCAATGCCTTTGGGGATAGTGGTGAGGGCTTTGTCAGGATTTCGTATTCTTTTTCGCTCAAACATATCATTGAAGCCATGAATCGCATGGAGGAGTTTATTCAGGAACTATCACAACGATAGTTCTTTTTAAAAGTATTAAGAATAATCAACTTCGGAGGATTTGGTTTGCAAATTTAGTGACATTTCATGTGCTATACTTAATTTAAATCAGATCTGCACGATTAAGGAGAATTTATGAAAATCAGCGAAATCATATCTTATTTAAATATGGATGCGGAATGGGTGAATTTTAATCAAACCCGAGATGTGGTCATGTTTGGTGATTCAAGTCAAACGGTTAAAAAAGTAGGTGTGTGTTGGGTAGCCACCTTACCAGCGATTGAACAGGCGATTAAAAAGGGCATCAATTTCATTATTTCTCATGAAAACTGCTTTTATGAAGCAGGGACTATGCTTCCGATTGAGTTGATTGAGTCAAGACATAAAAAGGAAAACCTGCTGGCAAAACATAACATTTGTGTGTATCGTTGTCATGACGTTTGGGATATGATACCGGAAATTGGGGTTGCGGATACGTGGAGTTCGATTATTGGTTTGCCATTTGCTAGAAGAAATCTTCGATCCTACAACTCGTTTGCAACTTTTGAAGGCATGACCGTTGAAATGATTGCAAAAAAAATAGCCAATGCACTGGCACCTTTTGGCCAACCGTCCGTTACAGTCTTGGGTGATTTGAATCAGCAGGTAAAATCATTGGGTATCGGAACCGGAGCGGCAACCGATGTGTTTGCACTTGTCCGTGAAAAAATGGAATGCGTTGTACTAAGTGATGATGGCAGTAATAACTGGATTGCACATCAATACTGCATCGACAACAAGATTCCGTTAATCATCGTGCATCATTCAGTCAGTGAAATCCCAGGTGTCAGAAAAATCGTTGGTTATTTGGAATTAAAGTTTCCAGATCTGTCGGTTGCGTATCTGGAAGAGGGATATCAATATCGGACAGTGTCCAACGATTGAGTATAGTATAAGCATGTATAATAAAAAAACCGTTTTCAGTTTTAGGGGAGAAAACGGCAGTCACATATACAGATTTTAACAGCGACGGCTCGTCGCTTTTTAATGGGTATATTTAAGCAAGAGTGTGTAATTGAAGAATGAATACGCCGTAAATCCAAAGAACATCACGATTTCAATCCAACCGACATTCACACCTTGAATCATCATATTGACGATCATCATCGAGATCGCGATAAGCATCGCTATGCCTTTGACAATTAATACACTACTTAACAAATAACCCAGAGCTCTACGTTTAATGAGAAGGTAGGCTGTGATTAATCCTGCCGGAACGATAAATCCTAAATCCATGCCCTGAATGATCAGTGTTGTGTAATGTTCCAACCCCGCCGGCACAGCACCGCCAAAAGTCGGGGCTAATTTACCTAACCAAAGTAATGCAAGCAATATCGAGATTGCGATCAAATAACCACTGATCCGTTTGATGGGAAATTTATCGGAAAAGCGTTGGGTAATGGTTGTAAGTTCAAAGGATGTCATGGCAAAAATAAAGGCAAACAAACTCAAAGACATCAATGCGGTATATAGAATGAATAGGGGGTTGTAATTCCACAGGAATGTATAGGACATATACGTATATAGAAAGTACCCGATTAATCCTGTCAATGTAAGCTGTGCGCGAAAGGAGTTTTTATTTGAAAGAAAAAGAGCGATGGCTGTCGCTGGAACCGCAAGAAACAAGGTTACCATGTCGGAAGCGATACCTTGGGCAACAACGGAAACAGAATCATTTTTATAGATGCCGGTTCCGTAAATCGTAACCGTCTCTTTGGTAATGGCAGTGAATGAATAATGTTCGGGGTTTTGAGATGTCAGAATTCCTGCAATACTGACGGTAGCGGATAATATAAGGATCATAATGACTAGTGCAAATAAGGTTTTGTAGTTTTTCATAAGACCTCCACGAAAGTAACTTTGATTTTGATGTTAAGGCTGTCTTTCGTTGGTGTCAATTGCATTCTTGATAAACCATAACGATTGTTGATAAGAAAGTTCACCATCCGTGGAGTCATTTTTCTCATCATCAGAATATCGTGATGGACAGAACTTAAAAGATTCAAAAGAAAAACCGGATTTCTCCGGTTAACCTACATGTTATTTCCCTTTGTAGAATATTTGTGCCCAGTGATAACGACCATTTTCGCCTTTGGTGATACCAACGCCGATATCTGAGTAGTTGTCACTTAGTAAGTTTTTACGGTGACCTTCAGATTTCATCCAAGCTGCAACAACTTCAGCAGGGCTCTTATAACCCAATGCCAAGTTTTCACCGATATAACGATATGTGAAATCAGGGTCATCGAATACTGTGAAGAAACGGCTGCCATCCGGACGTGTATGTGAGAATGAAACAACGAGTTCTTCGGAGCGGATTTGTGCACCGGCCGCAATGTAGTTGTTGTATTTCAATATGGATTTACCGGCTTTTTCGCGTTCGATATTGGTCAAGCGAGCGACTTCCAGTTTCCAATCGGATTGTGGAGTCATGGATACGGCTGATTTAATCGTAAGAGTTACGGAATCTTTAAATCCGCCATCTTTAGAAGTTACGGTAATCGTGACTTCTCCGGTAGATTTTGCGCTAACAAGGCCACTGGTCGAAACTGTAGCAATATCAGCATTTGAAGTTTGCCAAGTGACGGATTTGTCGGTAGCATTGGTAGGACTGACGGTATCGGCTAAGGTCGTTGTTTTATTAATGTAGAGTGAATCTACGGAAGATTTAAGTGTAATACCTGTTACAGAAATGTTTGCGACTGTAACTGGTGCCGGTGCAGGAGCAGGTTTAGCAACGGGTGCCGGGGTCGGTTTTGCAACTGTTACCGGGGCCGGTTTAGGTGTCGGTGTTACGGTCTTTACAGGCGTTACAACAACAACGGGTTCTGAAATTGTAATTTTGAATGCTGATTCAAGTCTGACGGATTTACTTGATACATGGACTGTCACTTCACCGGCAGATAAAGCAAATAAGTATCCATCTTGATCGATGGTAGCGATCAGGCTGTCAACACTGTATACCAAATCTTCGGGTATCAGGGATGGGATGTTGGCGGTAACTTTCATTTGAATAGCATCGCCGATGGTCAGCTGATTTTTTGAAGCATTTAATTGAAGATATGAAAGTTGAGGTGTGACACTCTCTGGTTTCACTTGATTGACTGTTTGATTGACTATATTATTTTGTACGACCAAAAGATTGTTCTGTTCACTTTCTTTGGCTATAGTTCTCGGTTGAGCAACAATAATCGCTATGGCAGATACCAAGATTAATGTCGTTAGTCCGGCGATGATTTTTTTAAACATGATATTCCTCCCGTGTTCTGAAAAAAGAACACTTCCTTTGGAAACTGGCTACCACCCCGGATGGGAAGGCCCTATAGCTTTGCGTCCTACTCTTTCGAATAGTTTGCCGTTGTCAGTAAATTGTTCAGAATTCTTGGGAGATGGTTCTTAGTAACAAAAAGAACAATCTCTTTGGAAACTGGCTGCCATCCCGAATGGGAAGGCCCTATAGCTTTGCGTCCTACTCTTTCGAATAGTTTGCCTTTATCAGTAAAATGTTCAAAGAATCAACATCTGTGATAAAAATGAAAAAAGAACGTTATCTTGGAAACTGGCTGCCACCCCAAATGGGAAGGCCCTATAGCTTTGCGTCCTATTCTTTCAAATAGTTTGCCTTTTCATTAAGTTGTTCTTTGCATACAAATATTAACATAGAATACTATTAAAGAAAAGGGAATTGCAGTGATTTCTCGAGCGTTTTGCATATTTTGTCATGAAAATGTCATTAAATGCTCACATATGGTTAATTATTTGAGTAAATTCTATTCGCTGATGTAAGACATATCACTTAATCGTTTAATGAAGTGCTTACCATCATTGTTTTCGATCATAAAACTCACACCACCGGCTAAGCCAAACATTTCAGCTTTATTGATCGATTCGACATCCAGTCCAAGCCACATGGCATTAAAAACACTCAGCAAGTCTCCGTGGGAAACAATAATAATATACTCATCCGGACTGTTTGTTATCTTCTGAAAAAATGGATACAATCTGTTCCATTCATCCCTTCTGCTTTCTGCATCAGAAAACATTCGGTCATCAACAGTCCTCTCTTGACATTCCATATTTTCTTTTAACCATTGTACAGATTTCCCGACACATTTCCCAAGATTTCGCTCTCTTAATTCATAGGATAAGATCGGAGCACAATCAAAATATTTACCAACAATCTCAGCCGTCTGAACAGCGCGTTTTAAATCAGAGCTATACATAACTATACTTTTTTCTAACAAATCATTTGACAGTTTGCGACCGATGTTTTCGGCTTGTGACTTACCGGTTTCAGATAAATCCCAATCCGTCCAAGATCCTACCATGCCATTGGTATGATGAATCGATTGTGTATGCTGAATTGTAATGATCGTTTTCATTCGTACTCCTTTGTTTGAAATTGAGAATTATTTAAGCGATGTACATATCAGTCTATATCAAATTCGGAAATATTTCAATCGCGTTTTTTATTATTTAGGCGCAAAAAAGAGCAAATTTGAGTAGATTACATACGATTATTTTCTTAAATTTTCAGTTTAATTTTCAGGTATTTTCTTGTTTGTGTATTTTCTGACACAATTGCAGATAACCCTTGAAAAGTCACTGAAAAGGTTGTAATCTTAACCTATAGGCATTTGGAGGATTTCATGAAAATTGCGATAGTCATATACTCCTATACAGGGAACACTTTTTCCATAGGGACAAAAATCGTACGTTTTTTACAAAACAAGAATCATGATGCACATCTTATACGTGTTAATGTTAATGATGATCAACCAAGCAAAACTGAGATTCAATTGGGCGAAATTGACTCCATAGCCCCATTTGACAAGGTTATTTTTGGTTCGCCGGTCCGAGCTTTTTCGTTAGCTCCGGCTATGACTAAATATCTTCAGCAAATCGAATCGTTGAATGGAAAAACGGTCAGCTGCTTTGTTACCAAACAGTTACCTTTTGCTTGGACGGGCGGTAATTCGGCGCTAAGCAAGATGGTGAGTTTGTGTAAAGAAAAGGGTGCTGAAATTGATAGAACCGGTATCATCAACTGGTCAAATAAGAACCGGGAGCAGTTGATTGAACAATTCATCAGAGAACTGGCTGAATAGTGAAAAAGCGGGTAAAGACTTTGATTGTATTGGTCGTATTTATTTTAGTTGTGAGCTATGTTGCATATTTTGCAATAGAACGCAATCTCGAAGGTTTGGAAGAAGTAAATATTTCACCCGTAGATCTTTCTTTGATCAAAGATGGTGATTATCAGGGTAAATATAGCGCATTTCCGGTATCTGTTATGGTAGAAGTTTCAGTAGTAGACCATCGTATCACGAAGATTGATATCATCAAGCACAATAACGGGCAAGGTGGGGATGCCGAAGCCATCGTTGATGAAGTTATCCGGTTGCAATCGCTCGATGTCGATGTGATCAGTGGAGCAACCTATAGCAGTCAGGTAATTAAGCTGGCAATCGCAGATGCTTTTAAATAGATCGCTTGTGAATTAATTCCTTTTCGACACCATATGTATGTAAATTGTCGAACTGTAAGTAATTTAAGTTAAGCGCTTTCATTTATACTAACATTGTAGGGACTTTTGAAACATCGGGAATGAATTTACAGGGTAATTTCATTTTCCGAGACCAAATTTGGATTGAACCATCGTCAGCAACCGGGCAAAGGAACATTACTCGTTGAAAATTATCAATGATGGCAATGGGTGGTTTCTGGGGGTTGATATGGTCAAGATAGGCGAAAGCTAAGAAAGGAAGAAGAATATGAAGTTTTTCAGAGGTGTACTTGGTTACATGATAGCTGGAATGATCGTTATGTCCGTATGGGGACCTTTCGTTCAAGTTGAATCGTTCGGCATTATCGGCGGATGGTTGGCTGCATTTGCTATCATCGGACCAATGTGGTTTATGAACCATTTCCTTGGTTTAATTCACCACGAAGAAGGTTCGACATTTGTTGACATGGGGTTAGGTATTGCATTAGTAGGTATTTTCCGTGATGTGTTTATGCAAGACGGCATTGCTACATTTATGGCAGCTGTTCCTACGATGCTATTAGTTGCTCTTGGAGCATCTTTAGGAGGCTTTGCAGCCGCTAAAGTAAGTGCTGATATGGCTAAAGGAGGTAAAGCATAATGACATTCCCAACATTGCCTGCAATGGTGGCAACCGTATTCGGCGGTTTCTTATTTCCGTTCTTGATTTGGCTCCTTTGGGGTAAATTAGTTGAAAACTTTGGTACATTCGGTGGATGGATGGCTGCATTGTTTGTTGTTGGTACAACTTGGACCATCAACCACGGTGTCGGCTTGATCACTCAATCGGGTGGATCTTGGGTTGACATGGGGCTTGCTGCCGGTGTCGGTTTAATCGTTGCTTCAACAGTCAGCGGTGGAAACTTCGGCAAAGCCATTCCTAATATTCTTGCTGCAATCGTCGGCGGTATATTGGGCGGTTTAATCTTATCATTCTTCTTATAATTGATAATAGTCTTTAAAGGAGGACAATTATGGAAAAATTCGTATTGGCAATTGATCAGGGGACAACAAGTTCCCGTGCCATTATTTTCGATCAAAAGACCAACATCGTTGGCGTAGCTCAAAAAGAGTTCACACAAATCTTCCCGAAACCGGGTTGGGTCGAACACAATGCTACCGAAATTTGGACCAGTGTATTGGCAGTTTTATCTGAAGTTTTCATTACCACAGGTATCAAACCTGAACAAATTGCCAGTATCGGTATCACAAATCAACGCGAAACAACCGTTATTTGGGATAAGAAAACTGGATTACCGATTTACAATGCTATCGTTTGGCAATCACGTCAAACAGTACCGATTTGCGACGAAATCAAAGCTGCTGGTAAAGCTGATTTGTTCCGTAACAAAACCGGTTTAGTCGTTGATGCTTACTTCTCCGGAACCAAAGTTAAATGGATTTTGGACCATGTTGAAGGCAGTCGCGAAAGAGCTGAAAAAGGCGAATTGTTGTTCGGTACGATCGACACTTGGTTGGTTTGGAAATTAACAGGCGGAGCAGCACACGTTACCGACTATTCCAATGCTTCCAGAACGTTGATGTATAACATTTACGAATTGAAGTGGGATGAAGAATTACTTTCGATCTTGAACGTTCCTAAGGCATTGTTGCCTGAAGTTCTTCCTTCAAGTTATGTTTATGGAAAGACCGCACCTTATCATTTCTTCGGTCAAGAAGTTCCTATTTCCGGTATCGCTGGTGACCAACAAGCTGCTCTGTTTGGACAAGCTTGCTTCGAACCTGGTATGGCTAAGAATACTTATGGTACAGGATGCTTTATGTTGATGAATACAGGCGAAAAACCAGTTCCGAGTAAAAACGGCTTGGTTACAACCATCGCTTGGGGTTTAGACGGTAAAGTTGAATACGCACTTGAAGGTTCAATCTTCATCGCTGGTAGTGCAGTACAATGGTTACGTGACGGTTTACGTATGATCAGAACAGCTCCGGAATCGGAAGAACTGGCTGCTCATGTTGGATCGACCGATGGCGTTTACGTTGTTCCGGCATTTGTAGGCTTAGGCGCTCCTTACTGGGATGACAAAGCTCGCGGTGCAGTATTTGGATTAACACGCGGTGTAACGAAAGAACATTTCGTTCGCGCAACATTAGAAGCTATCGATTACCAAACTCGCGATATTTTGCAAGCTATGGAAATCGACTCGGGCATTAAACTTGCTGCATTAAAAGTTGACGGCGGCGCCGTTAAGAATGACTTCTTGATGCAATTCCAAAGCGATATCTTGGGCGTTCCGGTTGAAAGACCAGTTGTTCAAGAAACTACCGCTCTTGGCGCAGCGTTCTTGTCCGGTTTAGCAGTAGGCGTTTGGAAAAACAAAAACGAAGTTACCCAAAACTGGAAACTTGACAAACGTTTCGAACCGAAGATGTCTGCTGAAAAACGTGAAGAATTGTACGCAGGTTGGGTCAGAGCTGTTAACGCTGCTCGCCAATTCTAATACAAACCCTCCGAAATCACCCCAATTTGAAAAGCACGGATTCCATCGTCCGTGCTTTTCTCTGTTTAGGGTATAAAAAAAGCACGCAATGCGTGCTAATTTAGTGTAATCAAGTCCTGTCGTATCTTTTCCAATACAAGATTGATATATTCCGAATTGGAAGGGCGCTTACCCAAATCCCGATAGTTCATCTCTCTTAAAAAACTTTGAAGGGTCTTATTGTTTTCACCGTATGCCAGTGATAAACTATGCCTCATTGCCTTATCCACATTGGCACTGCTTGTACCATAATGGGTAGCAACAAATGGATATATATTCTTTGTGATAGAAAACACTGTCGTATTCTCATGAAGCAGGTGATTGATTGCAAGATTGAAATACTTATAGCCCAGAGTATGCGGTGGTAATCCACTGTCCAAAAGAAATTTAGATACAATACTGTTTAGATCGGAAGCTTTGGCAACGGTCAGCCCGTTCTTTATATCCGCAGAATTTAAGAAATCCTGTCTGAACGAGATGTTGGTAATCCGGTGAGCCAAATACTCAAAAGAGTAGGGTTTTAACATGTAAAACGAAGCACCTAAATGAAATGCGTATTTTACAATGCTTTCCTGACTCAACTCACTGCTCATAATTACTTTCGTGTTTTCAAGCAACTTCTCAGCGTTGGCTCGTTCCAAAAAACCAAGACCGTCAATTTGAGGCATGATCATATCCAAAAGAATTACGTCTGGTCGCAGTTTGCGTAACTTATCCAGTCCGTCGATGCCATTATAAGCAACGCCAATCACATGAATGTCCTTATGAGGTTCAAGATAGTACTTTAATTTATCACACATGTCACAGTCATCGTCAATAATTAATAATCGAATTGTCTTCTCCAAAATGCTAACCCCCTTTCTTCGAAATTCTTTCCCTAAGCACTACTTACTGTCAACCGCCTGCATGCTGCGTGAAGCGATAATATCAACGCCTAATCCGCAAACATCTTTAATCAATACATCCTTGGCTTTTACAGGTGCCTTAACGGTAAATTTGTTGATTTCTTTCATAACATCAAACAATTTACTTTTCGGGATATCTGAAGAAGTGATAACCGGTAAACGATCATAAAAAGCACCTACAATTTTAATTGTAGAAGTCAACATTCGCGTAGGATTCGTCAGTTCTTTACGAACATAGTTCTCACCACGAGGACAAGAATGACCTTCTACTTTCGTGATGCTTCCATCTTCAGCTAAATCAAACGTAACTTTACAACTCATCGGACAAACAATACAAACCATATCTTTCTTTTCCATGTTACACCTCCGTAATTTCGATACTGATCGACTCTTTACAGTCCATCAAGTCAGCTTTACTCAAAATAAGCTTCTCCATCTCAGCAGGAGCCAAATGACGTTTCTTAACTGTTCTTAAGACGACACCGTCTTTCTTAATGGTCAAAGCGACATTCTTAACGTTCTTCGTTACTCTAAACATACATTCCAAGCTTTTATCCACATTCTCAATATTAATTTTATGAGGAACAATATAACCGATACCGTCTTTTGCAATGCAATTAAAGGTCTTGCCTGGTTTTAATTCATTTTTCAGATAACGAGCTGCTGCTATACCGGCCTTACGACTTTCTAGCGAAACAAAGTCAACCAAGTCATGTACATGCAAGACATTGCCACAAGCAAATATGCCATCAACACTGGTTTCATAGGATTCATTTACGACTGGACCGCGGGTGCGAGGATGAATTTCAACATCCGCTTCTTCACTCAATGCGTTTTCCGGAATTAATCCAACCGAGAACAACACGGTATCAACATCAAAGTACTTTTCGGTTCCCTTAATCGGACGGAAATTCTCATCCACCTGACTAACCTCAACGGAGGAGACCCGATCCAATCCTTCAATACGCGTAATCGTATGGCTTAAAAACAAAGGAATATCAAAATCAATCAGACATTGCTTAATATTACGAGGAAGACCGTTGGAATACGGCATGATTTCCGCAACTCCCAACACTTCGGCACCTTCCAAAATCATACGGCGTGCCATAATCAAACCGATATCACCACTGCCCAGGATAAATACTTTCTTACCAACTAGATAACCTTCCATATTCAGATAACGCTGAGCGGTACCGGCACTCCATATTCCCGCCGGACGGAAACCTGGAATTGCGATTGCACCACGGGTACGTTCGCGACATCCCATCGCTAATATGATCGCTTTGGCTTTGATTGTCACATAACCTTCGGAAGGGGTAACATACTCAATCACCTTGTCATTGGACATGTGAGTGACCATTGCATTTAATTTATACTGAATGTTATTGTTAACAATCAGTTCAGTGAACCGCTCCGCATAGGCCGGACCAGCCAACTCTTCTTTAAACTCGATTAATCCAAAACCGTTATGGATACACTGTTGTAGAATTCCGCCTAGTTCCTTATCTCTTTCAAGAATCAGAATATCGCGAATACCTTGTTCATAAGCTCCCATTGCACTGGCCAAGCCGGCGCTGCCGCCACCGATAACTACTAAATCGTACGTTCTCATCGCCTTACTCCTTTGTCTTTCCGACCAACAGTCTTGAATCATCGCTATCCAATAAGATATCCAACGGTGACTTATGCAGTTCTCTGGCCAATATGGCTACAACTTTCGGTTCACAGAAACCGCCTTGACAACGTCCGGCACCCGGACGGACACGACGCTTAACTGCCTTAACTGTTAAAGCACCGGCTTTACGATGTATAATATCAACGATTTCACCTTCACTGACATGTTCGCAACGACAAATCATCTGAGCAAACGCCGGATCCTTTTGGACCAGGGCTTGTTTCTCATCATAATCCATACGATTGATAATGATCCAAGGTCGACGTTCGACGCGGGAATCCTTGGCCACCAATTCAAACTTCTTCGCAATGATTTCATTGAGTACATACTCACTGATGGCCGGTGCACTGGCAAGACCCGGAGACTCAATCGCCGCAACATTAATAAAATTAGCGACTTCACTTGATTCTTCAATGATGAAATCATGGGTTGAACCGGTCGGACGTAAGCCGGTGTAGGTACGAATTACTTGATTTAACGGAATATTTTTCAGTGTTTTAAACACTTCTTTGCGAATGTAATCCAAAGCCGGCTGGGTATTGTCGATACCTTCTTTATTCTCGATTTCCTCTGAGTTAGGACCTAAGATCACATTGTGATGAATCGTCTTAGCCACTAAAACACCTTTACCTTTTTCAGAAGGGATTGGGAATATCGTACGATTGACAAAAGGTGTCGTTTGTTTATCAAGAACATAATACTCGCCGCGTCGCGGAGTAATGGTAAATAATTTCTTATCACTTACCATACTGTAAATATCATCTGCATACACGCCGGCAGCATTAATGACAAACTTAGAAAGATATTCACCTTTGGTCGTTTTGACTACGAAATGATCATCTTTTTTCTCAATGGAAACCACTTTATTACCCAACAACAGATCAACACCGTTATTACAGGCATCTTCAACTGCGGCAATCGCAACTTCCCAAGGGGACACAATACCGGTCGAAGGCAATTCGAGTGCGGCTATAACGGAATCACTTAAATTCGGTTCTTTCGCGTGTGCTTCTTCAGCAGAAATAACAAATGCCGGTATGTTACGGGATAATGCCTGATTATAGAGGAAATTCAGTTGAGGCATTTCATCTTCAGCAACGGCAACGACGAAAGCACCATTTCGTTCGAAATCGACTTTTAATTCTCTACAAAGATCCTCATAAAGGTCATTTCCGCGCACATTCAATTTAGCCTTCAGTGTGCCATCCTTCGGATCATGACCCGAATGGATAATCGCGCTGTTAGCACTGGTTGCCTCATTGGCAACATCATTATCTTTTTCTACAAGAGCAACACTGCATTTAAACTTTGAGAGATCTCGGGCAATCATAGCACCCGAGATGCCAGCCCCGATTATTAGGAAATCATACATTATCTTTTCCTCCATACGACATAAAAAGACACCAGAAAGATAGAATATAGTATTCCGAAATCTCAGGTGTCTCTGATCGCATATTAACTTGTACTTATATAATACTGCAATCGCTTACAAATGTAAACGATTGTGAAAAAACTAGCGAAATATTGTGAAAATAAAATTAATTGTGAAAAACGGCTTGCTTTGAATCTTTTTACAATATGTTGTAAACTAATGTTAGGAGAAAAAACTATGAAAATTGTGATTTTAGATGGATATACATGCAATCCCCATGATTTATCGTGGGATAGGTTTGACGAGCTTGGTGAACTGACCGTGTATGATCGAACCGATCAAAGTGAAGTGATACAACGTGCATCCTGTGCGGATATCTTACTGACCAATAAAACCGTAATTAACAGAAAAACCATTGAATCCTTAACGCATGTTAAGTATGTCGGAGTGCTTGCTACCGGCTATAACGTCGTCGATGTCACAGCCGCAAAAGAAAAGGGGATTGTCGTAACCAATGTTCCCGGATATAGTACAGCATCGGTTGCCCAACACGTATTTTCTTTGTTATTAGAAATAACAGCGCACACCGGACATCATGATCAGACAGTCAAAGCCGGACGCTGGTCAAATAATGTCGATTTTTGTTATTGGGACTATCCGCTGATGGAACTTGCAAACAAAACGTTTGGAGTTTTGGGTTATGGTCGAATCGGCAGGCAAAGCGCCATCATCGCAAAGGCCTTTGGTATGGAGGTTATCGCTTATGACAAAGGTCGGACCAATCATGATGAAATCGTTGAAAAAGTGTCACTAGAGCAACTGTTTAAGCGCAGTGATGTCATTTCATTGCATGTGCCCTTGTTTGAGAATACCAAGGAAATTATCAACAAACAATCAATCGAAACGATGAAGGATGGTGTTATTTTAATAAACACCTCACGTGGACCGCTGATTAATGAAAATGACCTTGCACAAGCCCTTATAACTAACAAAGTAAAAGCCGCCGGCCTTGATGTGTTAACACAAGAACCACCGGCAAGTGACAATCCGCTAATACCCTTGAAAAACTGCATCATCACACCGCATATCGCCTGGGCACCCAAAGAAGCCAGAGAGCGATTGCTTGAAATAGCGGCGGATAATATAAAACAGTTTCTAAATGGAATTTATCAAAATAAAGTGAACTAGCTTAAAGGCTAGTTCTTTTAAATCGGTCGACTGTATTGTCTGTGGGTATGATAATCAAATGATTCTTTGCACGGGAGAAAGAAACATAACACATATCATGCCATAATTCCTCATTTGCCATGCTTCGATCATCATCCAGTTCACAGGCAATCACAACGCTCGATTCCATCCCTTTAAAGCGACGATTGGTATCGATGCGAATCGAGTTGTTTGCGCACTCATTTTCAAAACAGGTGAAATTGACGTTTTCCATCGAAAATTCTCTCAACCATGACTTTGCTGTCGACTTCATTGTAATGATCGTGATATCTTTCGGCTTGACTCCGTCATTAATCAACAGCTTATTGAGTTCCGTGCGCAACCGCGAAAATAACTCAGATTTGTTTTGATGGTCGATGGCATCCGTAATTACCACGGAGCGACCCAATGGACCGCGATGATTTAAATCAATGAGCTGATAGTAGTGCGGTTTAACAAAGTCAAAGATGTGTTTTGTATTCCGCAGGTTCGTATCTAATACTAATTGGGGAATATCTTGCGGAATATTCAAATCCGTCCGAATGATCTTCTGATTTGCATCCCAGAAATAATAGATTAATCCGTTCTCCTTAAGCAAGAATTGCAAAATTTCCAATTGGATGGCGGTAAAGTCCTGTGCCTCATCAATAATGATACAGTCAAACAATTCGATTTCTTTAGAATAGACGGCTTCTCGCAGAGCTTCATCGTCAAACAAAACGTTCTCAGACAGTTGATGATTCAACTGACTGCTGATTAGCGGATGGAAATTACCGGCGAGCAGTGATGGTTTATCCGAAGCAAACTTCTGAAACTGGTCTCCTAAAATCTGATTGTAACAAACCAACAGAGTTCTCAAATTATTCTTGGCTGAGAGCTCCGCTTTGCGGGTGGCTAATAATGTTTTACCGGAACCGGCACAACCGAAGATCGATGCTTTAGGCAGATAACGTATCAAATCAAGAAATCGATATTGCTGTTCGCTCAGTTCGAAGACGATTTCTTCTTCATCACTGATCCAATGTGAAAGTTTGCGATCCAACACAAAACTCGGAGCATAGGCCTTTTGTAAATCCTGATGTGCTTTTTGAGTCAAGGTGGAACTGAAAGGTTTATCTTCTTTGAAGTAATCAAGAACTTTAACAAGGTTTTTACTTAGATCGTTGCAATGATATTCATAAAGTGTGAACTCTTTTTTAGCTTCAAAGGGCAGATGACCTTGAATGCGATTAACATCCGTAAACACAACGCAATAGCCGATATTGATACTTTGATTGATATCCGTATCATCATAGGAATGCCATCCCGGCAGTTGGGTAATGGCTTGTATCAATGCGTACTTATTGCTGCGAGCCTGATGGAAGGGATTGGTCATGTCATGGGATTGCAATTCTCCATCGGTCGAACTCCATAACGATGTGAGGGGATCAAATTGTATAAAAACTCCGCCTTTGACTTCTATAATTAAAATTCCGTGTTTGGGATGGGTGCAGATAAAGTCTGTCTCGCCATCGCGTCGCTTGCTGGTGGCTGAAGGTTTGCCATGCCAGTATACACTGTGATAAATAAGCCAGTCATGACTGAGCTGTTGCTGAAGCAATTGAAAAAGTTTTCCTTCACCCCGATCTTTTCTGACAAATGTTTCCGGCAGTGCACTGGGATACATGATGGCCATAAAAGTACCTCTCTTTTCTTTCATTATAAAAGAGCGGTCAAGGTTATTCAAGAAGGTGTGTAAAACAGGGTGCAATATAAAAAAAAGATGAAATAATCTAAAATTCAAAAAATCATCTGCGAACCTCAGTAAAAAGCTTTATAATGATAAAAAGGCAGGGGATACTATGACAGATATTCTTATCGCAATTGTGCTTGCATTAGCCATCTTACAACTCATCTTATTTTTAGTCTGGATAAGAAAATCCGCAAATGACAAAACACTACAAAAAATCGATCAGATGAACGTAAAACTTGACAATTCAAGCCAAGATATTCAACGGTTGGAACGGTTGAATCGGGATGACAGCATTCAAGATCGTGAAGAGTTCAATCGACAGTTCAAGGAGAATCGTCAGGAGTTGGCGATGGTTTTGAAGAATTTTCAGGACATCTTACAGAACAGTCTGCTCGAACTGAATAAAATGCAATCGGAGAAATTTGACAGCCTGACAATGCGTCAAACGGATTCACTTGAGAAAGTGCGGGAAGCCATCGAAAAACGTTTGGAATCCATTCAAAGCAACAATGAGAAAAAACTTGAGGAAATGCGGGTTACGGTGGATGAGAAGTTGCAGGCATCCGTTGAAAAACGTTTCAATGAATCCTTTAAACTCATCAGTGAACGTTTGGATATGGTCCAGCAGGGACTAGGCGAAATGCAAACTCTGGCAACCGGTGTCGGCGATTTAAAACGAGTGCTGACCAATGTCAAAACTCGGGGAACGTTGGGCGAAATTCAATTAGGAACGATCTTGGAACAAGTGTTATCACCGACTCAATATGAAAAAAATGCACAATGCAATCCGGATACGAGTGAACGGGTCGAATTTGCGATTGTGATGCCCGGTCGAAACACCAATGATCAGCCGGTATTGTTACCGATCGATTCGAAGTTTCCGATGGAGGATTATCAGCGGTTGGTGGAAGCCTATGATACCAATACGAATTTGGAAGCTGTGTTAAAATCATTTGAAAACAGTGTGAAGAAAAATGCGAAAGACATTCAGACAAAGTATCTTAACCCGCCAACCACCACGGACTTTGGCATTATGTTTGTTCCGACCGAAGGACTGTATGCGGAAGTGTTGCGTCGGCCCGGACTGTTTGAATATTTGCAGCGAGAACATAAAATTACAGTTGTCGGACCATCGAACTTGGTCGCTTTTTTAAGCAGTTTGCAAATGGGTTTCAGAACTCTTGCCATCGAAAAGCGCTCCAGCGAAGTTTGGGAGTTGTTAAGTGCCGTCAAAACAGAGTTTGGTAATTTTGGTACCGTGTTGGACAGGACGAAGAAGAAACTTCAAGAAGCTACAAACGTCATCGATCAGGCGTCTACTCGTTCAAGAGCGATCGAGCGGCGTTTGCGTGATGTGCAAGTGCTGCCATCATCAGCAGTCGTAGCGATTGAAACATTGAAGGAAGAGGATATTGAGGATGATCAAGCATAAACTGATTCTGATCGTCGTCATGGCTTTGTGGGGGTCGCTGGGAATATTTGTTCGCAGTATTCCGATTTCATCGTTATTGTTAGCTTTTTCCAGAGCTGTCATCGCTCTGCCAATTCTGATGCTCGGTGTTAAAATGAGCGGACTGTCTTTAAGGGATTGTTTTAGAAAAGAAAATATCCCCTTGATGATCAGTGGGGTTCTGATAGGCCTGGCATGGGTGCTGTTTTTTGCGGGATTCCGCTTGACCAGCATTGCCAATGTCACCTTTATTTACAACATGTGTCCCATTTACGTTTTGATTCTGTCGCCGATATTACTAAAAGAAAGAATTTCAAAGCTTCAGTTAATTACCATCTTCGTCGCTTTCTTAGGCTTTGTATTGATCATCGGACAGTCCATTGACTTTAGTGATACCGCATTTTTGGGTATCATGGCCGCCACTTTTTCCGGAATCTTGTATGCACTGATCGTCATTATTAATCGAAAATACGCGACTCATCTTCGTGGGGAAGCTGTTGCTTTTATTCAGTTGCTATTTACGATGATCGTACTTTTTCCATTTGTGATAGGAACAAACGCATTCGTGCAATTTGGCGAAATGACATCGCTTGCTTGGATACTGTTGTTAATTCTGGGTGTTTTTCATACCGGACTTGCCTATATCGGCTTTTTTCAAAGTTATAAAACCTGCTCTGCATCCACCGTTGCTCAGTTTACTTATCTTGATCCGGCCTTTGCTTTAATCTTCGGATATTTTCTGGCAAGTGAGTCTTTGACATTGATTCAGGGATTGGGTGGTCTGTTGATTTTGGGTTCGACTTTTATCACTTTACTAATTAAAGCAGAACCTGTAAACAAGCCGGTGGTATCAGAATCTTAGTGTTGGGTTGATTTGATTAACTGTCAGTGTCCAAAATATTGCCCTACACGGATGGTCTGAATTGCTATTAATCTAAAAAGAACCGAATTGAATCGGTTCTTTCATTTTTTGCGATTGTTGCTATAGAATCTTGCGTGATTACTGTCATAATTGTGATGTGGGGGATAGGGGTCGGGTAAAGAGATGTGAGTTTCTTTACCCGGTTAATCCCGGAGGTGAAGATGAAATTTCTTAATTTCATGTTTCGAGTCTTCAGAGGAATGTTTGTCTTTGGGTTAATCATCATCATCACGCTGTTGTCAATATGTAATTACAACGTACGAAATATGAATAAAAACAGATGGTGAACAACCATCTTTTTATGTTAAAATTTGTTACAGATAACAAAGAGGGAACCTTATGAATTTATCAGCGTCCTTTGCCATGCAAATGGTAGAAGAATTGAGTGCAATCATCAATCAACATATCAACCTTATCGATAAAGACGGTACGATTATCGCGTCGACGGATAAATCACGTATCGGCAGTTGTCATATGGGTGCTAAGCGCATGATTGATGATGGATTGCCGTATTTGATAATTGAATCCGATACGGAGTATATCGGGTCTAAAAAAGGAGTTAATTTACCGATTGTGGTGGATGAAGAAATCGTGGGGATCATCGGTATTACAGGCGATCGACACGATGTTGAGAAATACGGGGAGATCATCCGTAAGTTTACAGAAATGTATATCCGTGATGATAATCTTAAGCAACTGAAACAACAAGAGGAGAAAATACGAAGTCGCTTTTTGGAAAATTGGCTGATTAATCCAAGCTACGTGCTTGAGGGTAATTTTCATGAAACCGCAACCGCTCTGGGTGTCGATATCAACATCCGCCGACGGATCATCATGGTAAATTTTGTTTTCAATGATGGAGCCGATGTGAAAAAAGATCAGCACCGCCTGGATGAGGCAACCCGGTATTTGCGTAATACACTTTTAGATAATGCCGGATGTTATTATTTGCGAATTGGTACTAAACTTGTTTTCCTTGTCACAGATGTTACAGATGATAAGCTAAAAGAGAAGTGTCTGAAGATCATTGATAATATCCACAAAAATTATCGTCTCGATTTAAAATTGGGGATGGACGATCATGCCATGCATTACAAACAAATCCACCAGGCTTATTTGCAGGCGCAGAAAGCGCTGACTTCGGCTATTACGATTCAACATCAGTCATTGGTCAGCTACAAGGATTTAAACATTGAACTGTTTCTGTATGAGATTCCAGGGATGATTCGACAGGAATTCATTGATAAAATATTCAAGGGATGTTCTGTTCAAGAAATTAATGAAGCCATGCATATTCTTGAAGTTTTGTATGGAAATGATGGTTCGATTGAGAAAACTTCGGCTCAGCTTTTCATTCATAAAAATACTCTTCAATATAAGTTAAACAAGCTTTTTGAGACTACCGGACATAATCCGCGGCATTGTCATGGGATACCATTGTATTATTTAGCGATGGCTTTCTACAAAAACCGTCATTAATATGACGTATAACAAAATATAACGCTTACATTTGGTATAAGTACCATTACATTCAGAGTGTATATTTTTTATAATAACTCTATGGAGAACACTTTTCACGTGTTAAACAGGAGGAAAGAATCATGACTGGTATTCCATTGATCATCACCTTTGTTATCTCGATCGTCATTATGATTATCGCGATTTCAAAATTCAAAGTTCACCCGTTTTTAGCCATTATGGGCGTTGCCTTGTTATTGGCAATCGTTGTAGGCATTCCGTTGGTCGATATTGCGGCGACAGATACTACACCTGCTCGCCAAGGCATCGCAACAATTATCGGTGCGGGCTTTAGCGGTACTTTCAGCAGTATCGGTATTGTTATTATTTTAGGTGCATTGGTAGGCACCTTGCTCGAAAGAACCGGAGCAGCAATTAAATTGGCGGATATGGTCGTCGGTTTGGTGGGCAAAAAACGTCCGGAACTTGCTATTATGATTATGGGATGGATCGTCTCTATCCCCGTATTCTGTGACAGCGGCTTTGTTATTTTGGATCCGATTCGAAAAGCATTACGCCGTCGCACACAAGCTTCCAGCGTAGCTATGACGGTTGCGTTATCCGCTGGTTTGTATGCATCTCACGTATTGATCCCACCGACACCGGGTCCGATTGCGGCTGCCGGTTCTGCCGGTTTGGCTGATAACCTGATTTTGGTTATGGGTATGGGTGCATTGATTTCAATCCCTGCCTTGATTGCGGCTTATTTCTATGCGTTATATATTGGTAAGAAAATCAAAACACCGGAGGATCAAGAAGATTTGACGGTTGTTTCGCAAACGTATGAACAATTGGTTGCTGAATACGGTAAATTACCGAGTGGTTTTGCGGCTATATCACCGATCTTAATGCCGATATTCCTAATGGCTTTAAGTTCAGTCGTAGTAGCATTTAAAATGACTGGTGATTTTATTACAGTTATTCGTTTCTTAGGTAATCCGGTCATTGCTTTGACCGTCGGTTTACTGTTTGGTATTTATTTATTGTATGCTTCAGGTAAAATCGGCGAGTTCAATGCATTGACAAATGATACATTGAAAATTGTCGGACCGATCTTGTTTGTAACCGCTGCCGGTGGTGTGTTGGGTCGCGTTATCGCTTCCGCCGGATTTGTTGAATACATCAAGGCGAATGCTGCAGCAATCGCTACCGTCGGTATTTTCTTCCCATTCATCATCTCCGCCATCCTCAAGACGGCTCAAGGTTCTTCTACAGTAGCAATCGTTACGACCGCCGGAATGCTGGGAAGTTATGCGGCTTCAGACTCTTTGATGGTTGCTTTAGGTTTGAATAGTCCGATATTGGCCGCATTGGCTGTTATGGCGATCGGCGCCGGTTCGATGACCGTATCTCATGCGAATGACAGTTATTTCTGGGTAGTTACCAACTTTGGCCAAATGAAGGCTGAAGAAGGTTACTTAACACAAACGGCCGTTACCTTGGTTATGGGTATTGCGGCTATGGCTGGTATATTCGCTGTTTCGCTATTCTTTTAGTTGATATGGAAGGGCTAATGCAAATTAGCCCTTCGTTATAGTAAATGAGGACTGATTTATGAAAAAAATCATCTGTATTCCTGATTCTTTTAAGGGTACATTAAGTTCAGCTCAAGTTTGTAATATTATGGAGAAGTCGATTCACCATCATTTTCCATCTTGCGAAGTCGTCAAAATCGAAGTTGCGGATGGTGGAGAAGGGAGTGTTGATGCTTTTTTAGCCGCGGTAGGTGGAGAAAAAATCAACGTAACCGTCAATAATCCTTATTTTGAACCGATGGAATCATTTTTTGGAGTTCTGGAGGGCAATGTTGCCGTAATTGAAATGGCAGCTGCAGCTGGCTTGCCTTTAGTAAGCGATCGTCCCAATCCGATGGAGACGACGACGTACGGAGTCGGTGAATTGATGTTAGCTGCGGTTAATCGCGGGTGCAAGAAAATCATCGTCGGTCTTGGCGGTTCAAGTACCAATGATGGTGGATGCGGCGCTGCTTGTGCCATGGGTGTGCGGTTTTATGACAACCAAGGAAATGCGTTTGTTCCCACCGGAAAATCGTTGATAGATATCTTCAGGATCGATTTAAGCAGTGTTAACGCTAACTTTTACGATGTTGAAATTATCACGATGTGTGACATTGATAATCCCATGTATGGTCTTAACGGGGCAGCCCATATTTTTTCGCCTCAAAAAGGTGCAGATGCTGAAATGGTCTTAACATTGGACGTAGGCTTGCGCCATCTCGCCAGTGTAATCAAAGATCAGTTAGGTCTAGATGTTTCTACCATCAGCGGTGGTGGAGCGGCTGGCGCAATGGGTGCCGGTATGGTCGCTTTCTTTAACAGTCGTTTACAGATGGGTATCGAAACAATACTTGACTTGGTTGATTTTGACCGTTTGATTGAGGATGCTGATTTGATTTTTACCGGAGAAGGAAAAATTGACTCGCAGTCACTTCAAGGCAAAGTGCCAATTGGGGTGGCAAGGCGTTCTAAAAAAGCGAATGTTGATGTAATTGCTGTGGTGGGTACCATCGGTCAGGATATCGATGCGGTCTACGATATGGGAATTACCGCAATTTTCAGTATAAATCCTGAACCGTTACCCTATGAAATAGCAAAATTAAAGTCAAAAGAAAATCTGGCATTAACGATGGAAAACATTGTACGGATGCTTAAGATAAAGCCGCAACAGTAAATTGCGGCTTTTTTGAATAGAATAACCAAATGATTCTTCGATTGAGTAAATAATATGCAAAATATTGTCAAAAAGTCATTATCCGACAATATGCGACATACATAAAACTTCTTGTATACATAAATTATTTATTATGTATAATATATATGTGTGGTTTATATGATTGCACAAAATCGTGTGTGGGGAGAGATAGAGATGGAAGCATCTCTTTTTTCTTGTTCGAATGATAAAAAATAGAAAAATTCAATTCTAATGCGTATAAACGAATTTTTAGCTTATTTCAAAACCCCGGAAATCCAATCATTGACGCAATTTCAATGAGCCCGAACAGGAATGCAGGTGCTGACACTGATCCGGCCAATCCAAAATTCTGGCAAGTATTGAAATAGCAATCAAAGTCGGTCGCAAAAACGACTGCTTTTTTTATGTTCATGAGTACAAAATTTTTCAGTTCGTCAATGAGATTTATGATTATCGTGAATATTCATAAAAATGAATACTGTATGAATAATACATGCAAAAACATGTGAAAAATATCGTATTATGTCGCAATATTCAGCGGAAGTACATTGTATGAGCCTATAAAGCATGGTAAAATAGAACCAAGCAGAAGCCTGTTCTATAGAGGAAATGAGCACTTAATGGAAGTCGTTCGTTATCTTTAAAGAACATTGTATGGCTTTTTAAATCGACTGGAATTGACATTTTAATCCACCTGCAGCGATCGAATGGCTAAGTGTGATCGTACCAATAATGTGCAGAATCAGGAATTATCCGATCGGTTGTAAATGAAAAAATCATCATATATTCGTCCAATTACCACTGATCATACAGGAAAGGCAGGTCATGCGATCGAAGAACCACAAAAAGATGAAACAATTCAAATCTTTTTTGGCTAATTTTTTGTATTTAAAGAAAGAAAAAAGGGAGGCAATATGAGTAAAGTAAAAGTATCCGTTGTTAAGTGCGATCCATTGGATGGAAATGCAACATTTATGGGTGGCAAATTCGTTCGTTATGATGCCGATGTAGAGAAAATCAAAAAAACCGTAGCAAAAGCAGTCGAACTTGCGATCGGATCACTTGATGCCATCATCAAAGAAGGACAAACCGTATTAATCAAACCGAATCTGGCTTTCCAGGCTCCGGCAGAAAGTCACGCCGTCGTCGATCCGCGCGTAATTGAAGCAGTCGTAGCGTATATTAAAGAAAATTCAAAAGCGAGTGAAGTTTGGGTCGGTGATAACCCGTCATTAGGTCAGCATGTCGGACGTGCAAAACCGGCATTTGCTGCATCCGGTATGGAAGAAGCTGCAAGACGCGGTGGCGCTGACAAGGTCATTTATTTTGACGAAACTGACGTTATTTTGGTAGAAATCCCTGGGGCTAAAGTGTTTAAGAAAGCGGCTGTGTTTAAACCGGTATTGGAAGCCGATGTTCTCATTAATTTACCAAAAATGAAAGTTCACTTGGCCGGAACCGTAACTCTGGGATTAAAGAACTGGAACGGTATTATTCCAAACTATCATCCGGATGCTCAACAACAAGGAGCTCATCGTATTGAACTCGGTCAAAAAATGGCTGATTTGTACAGAGTAAGAAAAGCTGACTTAACGATATATGACGCAATCATCGGTATGGAAGGTCAAGGACCTCACGCCGGTACACCAATTGAAATGAATTTGATTTTAGCAGCTGAAGATACCGTTGCCGGCGACTCGGTTGCATCCGCAATCATGGGCTTTGAACCGATGGAAATTCCGGCTATCCGCTGTGCAGGAACTGAAGGCCAAGGCGAACTAGATTTGAATAATATTGAAGTCGTCGGAGAAGCGATTGCAACGGTTAAGAAGTTCTTCAAACGTCCCAATGGCGATCCAATCGGTATGTACAATGGTTTGACTTGCGCAATGCAACAAACCTGCCCAGGCTGTTATGTCAACGTTCGTGGTGCATTGGATTCCTTTGCCAACAGCGGTATCGTTATGAAAGACTTCTTGAAAGCAGCCGGTGAAGTTGTAGTTATTGCCGGTGGTGTGCCTGATTTTGATCCCAATGATGCTATAGGTAAAAATGTGTTTGTTTGCGGCGATTGCTGGGAAAGATTTGAATCTGCTGACAATATCCGCAAAGCTGCGACACTTGCTAAATCGGTTACCTATTATCCGGGTTGTGCTCCGGTCTATATCTTTGCTCAACTTAATGGTGATTTACAAAAACTAGCCAGAGAAAGCGCTCAGTAGCAGAGTTTATCGTAAAATAAATTTGCTTTCGGTGAGGATGACTGATTACAGTCATCCTCATCATTCGATAGTCGATATTCAAGGAGATTCTATGCCAATTGCCATCCAAATCATTGACCTAAAGCGAATGGACTATCGTCGGGCATTTATCATTCAAGAAATGATTTATCAAGGTTGTGATGAAAATCGCTTCCCAGACGCGATCATTTTTCAAGAAAATGATCCGGTCTTCACGATGGGTCGAAGCAGTGATATTACCCATTTGCTCAAAAGTGAGGAAGAACTTCATAAGCTCGGTATCCACATTGAGATCGTTGACAGGGGTGGGGACATTACTTATCACGGACCTGGACAATTGGTTATTTCTGCATTGATACACATACGCACGTACGCGTTGACTGTGCATCAGTATCTGCGCAATCTTGAAGAAATTGTCATGGGTATTTTGGCATTTTATGGTATTCAAGGTCAACGGATCGAAGGCAAAAGTGGCGTATGGGTCAACAACGAGAAAATCGCTGCAATCGGCATCGGGGTTACTCATGGTATCACCCGCCATGGTATTGCCATAAACATTGATCCAGATTTGTCACATTTCACCTATATCGTACCCTGTGGGATTCATGATGGCGGTGTGACATCGTTAAAAAAGCTGGGTGTTGAAGTCGAAAATATCGATGAAATTAAGAGTTTGTTTATAAAGGAGTTCAATAAGATATTTAATACGGCCGAGGTTGAGCCGGTATGGAAGGAAGGAGATGTTTTATATGAAAGTTGAAGTAAGAGTACCGCAGTTTGCGGAAGGGGCTACTAAAATTAAGATTCACCTTTGGCTGTTTGAAGTTGGTGATACAGTGAAAGCCGGAGAAAATCTGGTTGAGGCCACAACCGACAAAATTTCGATTAATATTGAAACCCCGAAAAGTGGAGTTTTAGTCGAAAAATTGGTTGAAGAAGGCGATACCGTCTTGATTGATCAAGTGATTGCCATCATCGCTGATGAAAAGGGAGAATGATCATGGAAAAAATCCATGAGAGTCAAGTCATCATCATAACCGGTGCCGCTCAAGGAATCGGTTTGACCATTGCACAATATCTGAGTGAGCGCGGTGCGATCATTGTTATTGCGGACATTAATGAGCAAGCTGCGAAAGCAGGCGCGGATAACCTGCCCAATCAGCTCTCATTAGCCGTGGTTTGTGATGTTACTTCGCCAGAGTCCACCCAAGCCATGGTGACTACAGTTATGGAAAAGTTTGGTCGAATCGATGTATTGATTAATAATGCCGGATATTTTCCTGTCAAACTTTTTTCAGACATGAGCTATGCTGAATGGAATAAAGTCATTGATATCAATCTCAATGGCACCTTTCTTGTGAGCAAAGCGGTCTATCCAGTGTTAGTCAAGCAAAAACGAGGCAAAATCATTAATATGGCCTCAGTTTCCGGTCGTGTCGGCGGTGTTGGCTTTACCCATTATTCAGCATCGAAAGCCGCCGTCATCGGGTTGACCAAAGCGTTGGCTAAAGAAGCCGGATCGTTGGGGATTACAGTCAATGCGATTGCTCCGGGAGTAATTGAAACAGAGACGACTAAAAACGTATTTCCGGGTTTTGCATTAAAAGAATATACAAAAAGCGTACCTTTGGGTCGATTAGGCACGGAAGCCGATTTACAAGGTGTTGTTTCTTTCTTATGCTCTGCCGGCAGTGACTATATGACCGGACAAGTATTGACCGTCGATGGCGGTTATACCATGATTTAAACTTCATGAAAATCGCCTATTTTGATTGTAGTAGAGGAATCAGCGGTAATCGGGTCATCGGTACACTGCTTGATGCTCACGTGCCGATTGAGTACTTTCAATCGATCATTCAACAGTTACTACCCACTGAAAACTATTCTATCGATCATCAATACATCCGGTTTGATCAGCAAACCGTCACTTTTTTTGATGTTGTTTTACCAGAATATCATCCGCAAATGACTTATGATCAGCGACCGAAACGAAATCTTTTTGATATTATCGCTCTGATCCGACAAAGTGATTTGGATGAATTCATTAAAGCAAAAAGCATTGAAATTTTTATGCGATTGGGTTATGCAGAAGCGGATGCACACGGATGTTTGATTGAAGAAATCGATTTTCACGAAACCGGAGCCATTGACACAATCATTGATGTGGTATGCTCTGTCTCAGGTTTGCATTATTTGGGCATCCAAAAAATAATATCATCCCCATTGAATGTCGGATATGGAACGATCAACTATCGTTTTGGACAATTATCGATTCCAGCTCCGGCAACCCAACGCCTTATCAAAGATATACCCTCTTACAGCAACGAGGTTTCCGGTGAGTTAGTAACTCCAACCGGCGCAGCCATCATCACGACATTAACCGAAAATTTCGGATATTTGCCATCCATGACGATTGATCAAGTGGGTTTTGGTTTAGGGAAGAAGGAACAAACTTGGACGGATTGTTTAAAACTATATATCGGACATTCGGCAGATAACCAATAGCGGAAACGAAAGGGCAAACATGCACAAAAACACTATCAGACAAATTACCTTAGCCGGTTTATTTATCGCCATCGGACTTATATTACCCATGGCATTTCACGTTTTGGGACCGGGAACAACGTTTTTACCCATGCACATACCGGTATTGATGGCCGGGTTCTCTTTAGGATTACCGATGGCCATCTTGGTCGGTATTTTGACTCCGATTTTGAGCTCATTGCTGACGGGGATGCCTGTGATATTTCCGGTACTGCCATTTATGATTTTAGAATTAGGTACCTATGCGGCCGGAACATCGCTGTTATATCGAACGTTCAAATGGAATGTTTACATTTCACTCATGGTAACCATGATTTTAGGAAGAATCATGGCAATGGCCGCGGTTTGGGCTCTGGTCAATTATACGACCGCCAAACTACCCAATCCGTTTATTTTTATTACAGGTGCGATCACGCAGGGAATCCCGGGCATTATTATTCAATTGTTATTAATTCCACCCATCGTGCTCTTGTTAAGAAAACGCAAACTCATATGAAAAAATGACGGGACTCCGTCATTTTAATCTACTTATTCGCCATCAGCACTGCAATTTTCTGTAACAGCAACTGATATCCTTGTTGGGCATCTTCTACATCAACGACGGTTTGTTCCATCGGACACAGACCGTTTTTTTCATTATTCTTGATATAGGCAACAGTTCGGTCATAACTGAAATCAATGGTTTGATTGGATAAAAATTGCAAGGCATTTTCACTGATAATCGGGGTGTAGAGTTTTTTAATCTTAGCAACGACCATTAGCATCGCTGCCGCTTTTCCTACCACTTTGTCAACCACCACACCATCCTCAAGCAACTCTGGATTTTCGCGAAGCCATTTGATCCACGGTCGTATTCCCTTCAGATTGGAAGTCAACACATGATCGCCTTTACTGACGACACAGACGATATCATCCGTATTCAATAATGATTTCATTTCTTCAATGTTCATACGATCCCTCGTTCTTTAGTTATCATTATAATGAATATCACAACCATGGTCAATTAACAAAAAAACCTTTTATTCATGAATCCATTTCTTAACAATCAATGAAACATTGTGCCCGCCAAACCCAAGATTATTACACATGGCATAATGGATGTCAGAATTTCGTTTCACCGTGATGACATCAAGATCGCATTGAGGATCTTGATTTACCAGATGAATGGTCGGTGGTAACCAACCAGTTAACAGTGATTTAATACAAAATATAGTTTCAACAGCTCCGCAGGCTCCTAAAAGATGTCCGATGTGAGACTTCGTTGAGGAAACCGGTACCCGATAGGATTGAAAGACTTGGTTGATTGCGATGGATTCCGTTTTGTCATTAAGCGGTGTCGAAGTACCATGAGCATTGATATAACCGATATTTTCACATGATATCTTTGCTTCCTCAAGTGCAATATTCATGGCCTTAACGATGCCCGCCCCATCTTCACTAGGTGCTGTCATATGATAAGCATCACAGGCACTGCCGTATCCCACGATTTCCGCATATATTTCAGCATTACGATTTAGGGCATGTTCAAGCTCTTCGACGATGAGTGCTCCGGCACCTTCGCCCATCACAAATCCGGAACGATCAACATCGAAAGGAATACTCGCGCGCTGGATATCGGAGCTTTCATTGAGGGCTCGCATAGCCATAAAGCCACCGACGCCTAAGGGTGTAATCGATGCTTCACTGGCTCCGGCAATCATCAGATCTTGTTGACCGTATTTGATGCGATGGAAAGCCTCACCAATTGAACTTGTTCCGGCAGCACATCCGGTCACCACACACGAACACTCGCCCATTGCCTGATGATCAATGGCAACGATGCCTGCCGCAAGGTTGACGAGGGTCATGGGTATAAAAAACGGCGATACCCGACTGACACCTTTGGTAATCATATTTTCCATGGCTCTTTCAAAGGAGCCGATACCGCCGATACCGGTCGACATAATGACGCCAAAGCGGTCTTTATTGATTACATCAATGTTCAAATGTGAATGTTGTATGGCTATTTTTGATGCGATACGCGCAAATTGAGTATAGCGGTCATTGAATTTCAGCTCACGCGCACTGAAAAAATCTTCCATGATTAAATCGTTGACTTGTGCCGCTAATTTTACTTTATAGTCGGATAAATCAAAGGATGTGATGGGGTGGATTGCGCAATCCCCTTGAAGTATACGATCATATACCTGATCCACATCATGTCCCAACGGTGTAACCAAGCCCATTCCAGTAATTACGACTCTTCGCATTTTTGCCTCCTCATTCGATGGTTCCGATTTGACGGAATTTCTGATAGCGGTGTTCTAATAATTCATCGGTGGTCATGGCTGAGAATTTGTCCAAATAGGATTGAATCGTTTTCTTGCATTGATCCGCGACTTTATCCAGATCCATATGAGAGCCAATCAGCGTCTCTTCAATGATCTCATCAACGATTCCTTGTTCAAATAGATCGGCGGCGGTAAGTTTGATGATTTCTGCGGCAAGAGGTGCTTTGCTTTCATCTTTCCATAAGATACTGGCAAAACCTTCGGGGGATAATACGGAGTATATAGAGTTTTCCAGCATGATGATGGCATCCGCAACACTGAGCGCCAAAGCCCCGCCGCTGCCACCTTCAGAAAGTACCAAAGCGATGATGGGAACCCGAAGGGAAGAGAATAGTTGCAGGCATTGGGCGATGGCTGTGGCTTGTCCGCGTTGTTCTGCTTGTGGTCCGGGGTAGGCTCCGGGAGTATCAATCAAAGTCAGTATTGGTCGATTGAACTTCTGTGCCTGCATTGCCAGACGCATGGCCTTGCGATAGCCTTCAGGATGCATCATCCCAAAGTTGGACTTACGATTTTCATCGGCATTACGACCTTTGTTTTGGGCTAAAACGGTTATTGGTTTTCCCTGAAAATAGCCGATTCCTGCAAGCAGTGCCGGATCATCACCAAAGACGCGATCACCTTTGATTTCAATGAAACCATCGATCAGCCTTGGCAGAAAATCAATGGCTTTGGGACGGTTGGGATGTCTTGCCCGTGCAACCCGATCCCAAGCATTGACGTAAGGTCGTACGTGTTCATTCATATGATTCCCTCCGATGCATATTTAACAGATTTGAAAGTGTCTTCTTCAGATTCCGGCGATCGACAATCATGTCCAAAAAGCCGTGCTCCAGTAAATATTCAGCGGTTTGAAATTCTTCCGGTAGAGTTTCTTTGATGGTTTTCTCAATCACCCGTTTACCCGCAAAGCCGATCAGAGCTTTTGGTTCACTGATCAGGATATCAGCCAACATCGCAAAGCTAGCTGTGACACCGCCGGTGGTTGGGTCGGTAAATACGGAAATGGTGAGTCCGCCGGTTTGATCAAAACGGTTAAGAGCAGCGGCTGTTTTGGCCATTTGCATTAAGGAGATGATGCCTTCTTGCATGCGTGCACCTCCCGATGCACAGATGATAATCAGCGGACAGCTCATGTCCAAGGCTGTTTCGATCAGTCGGGTAATCTTATCACCAACCACATGACCCATGCTTCCCATCATAAAGGAAGCATCCAACACAGCGATACACACGGTGTGACCGCCAAGTTTACCAAGTCCGCAGATGACGGCCTCGTTGAGTCCGGTGGCGGTCTTCGCAATTTTGAGTTTTTCTTCATATCCCAAAAAAGCATTATATTTAGTACTTTGAGCATGTGCATCAATCTCAACGAATGAATCCGAATCCATCAAATCTGCGACACGCCGGGTCGCGCTTAATCGAAAGTGATGTCTGCAGTATTCACATACATTTTGATGTTCGCTTAGCTGCTTGGACAAAAGAGGATGTTGGCATTGCGGGCAAACAGAAATGCTATTTTGCTGATTTTTGTCTTTGTCTTGCCACTGGGCAAATGTATGTTCAAACAGTTCGCTGGTATAGTTTCCTTTGGTGAAACCATCACCATGAAGAGTATAGCGCAAGAAATCAAGGTTGGTACCCATCCCTTCAATGGATGTCTGATTCAATGCCTCTTTCAGATGGAGCAACGCTTGCTCGCGGGTATTGCCCCACCCAATCACTTTTGCGATCAGCGAATCGTAATGTACGGGTACACTGTAACCTTCAAAAAGCGCGGTATCGATACGCACATGATTTAATTTCGGAAAGGTAACTTTCGTTATAATACCTGCTGAGGGTAACAATCCATTTTTATCATCCTGTGCATTGATCCGACATTCAATCGCATATCCGTTGATTTGAATGTCCTCTTGTTTAAATGAAATTGGGATACCGTTAGCCGCTAGAATCTGTTGCTCAACGATGTCAATGCCGGTTATCATTTCAGAAAGTGGATGTTCCACTTGGATTCTTGGATTGATTTCCATAAAATATACTTTGTCATCGCTATCCAGTAAAAACTCAAAGGTAGCAACATTGTTAAGGTGGATATGTTTAGCGATCATTAAGGCATAATCAAGGACCAATCTGTGCGTCATCGGATCAATCGAAGAGAAAGGAGCTTCCTCGATAAACTTTTGAAAATGGGATTGAAGTGTGCAGTTACGACTGGATAAATGAACCACATTCTGATGTTGATCCGCTAATATCTGTACTTCAATGTGTCGACTTTCAGCAATGTACTTTTCTAAGGTAAGAGCTAGGTATCCTTGCGATTGAAGGCGTTTTAACACGGTTTCAAGTTCATGTTCTTGGTTTACGATACAAACGCCTCGTCCTCCGCCACCGACGGCAGGTTTGACGATCAGCGGATAACCGATGAGCGCAGCACTTAAAAGGGCAGACTCCATGTTGTCAATAGAGTTGAAATCACCTTCAATGACCGGAATTGAAAGGGAAGAAACAATTTTTTTTAGCGAATTCTTATGACTTATGTGCTGAAGAACCGTGGAATCAGGACCGATAAAGATCAATCCGCAGTCTTCCACTCGTTTGGCAAATGTTGCACTTTCACTTAGAAAACCATACCCGGGGTGCAAAGCATCGCAATGAGTGAGCATCGCAGCTTCACACAGATGGTCCATATTCATATAACTAAGTGCAGCCACATCCGGCCCGATACATACGGATTCATCCGCAAGTTTAACAGCCGGTGATTCTTTATCACATAAGGAATAAGCGACTACCGTTTGGATGCCCATTTTTTTGCACGTTGAAAGAATGCGCAACGCAATTTCACCGCGGTTAGCAATCAGACATTTGTTAATCATGGCAACGGATACAAATGATGGGCTGATGATATTCCACCATACCGCCATCGTCAACGTTGATATGAGTGATGACACCATCAAAAGGTGCTTTGATTTCATTGAACACTTTCATCGTTTCAATGACACAAAGAATTTCGTTCTTTTTAACATATTTTCCAACGGTGACTAACGGTTCGCAATCTTGGGTCATTCGGATATAAAAAGTTCCGACCAAGGGTGAATGGATCCAATGCGATTCACCGCTGGGTCGCAGTTCTTTCAACTCTTTTTGTGAAATTGAAGAACTGACCGGTTCAAGCGGTTTTTGCATGGAAATCTTCATTTTTCCGATGGTGATTTCAAGCTGTTGAAGCGATGATTGCTCAAAAGTCTTGATAAGTCTGTTGATTTTTCTGATCTTCACAAAACCCCCCCGACAAACAGATTAGCTCTTTGTCTTTGATTCAATAGCAAAAACGACATCTTGAAATGTTCTCAAATCCTTTAATTCTTCGTTGTGAAACTGAATATCAAATTCACCTTCAAGTTCAAGGATGAGTTCTAAAGTGGTCAGTGAATCCAATAATAAATCTTCTTTCAATCGTGCATTCAAGGTCAGACGATTTCTGTCAATCTGCGTAACTTCGCTAAATACCTGTCTGATTTTATCGATCATACGGCCTCCTTGGCTGATATTATGAGATTGTTTGTCAAGTTGATAATAAATTGATATTGTCTGCATTTTTTCTTACTCTCATTCTATCCTTTTTGTAATTCCATTTCAATGACTCAATTACCAAAGGTGAATATTGGCGGATGGTAAAAAAATTCATTAAGAAATGGGAGGTTTTGTGTTATGATAGGGTCGAAAAATTGTTTACAAACGGGGAGGTGAGTGTCGTGCGAAAATGGCTGATTTGGTTAACAGCAATCCTAGGATCACTGTGGATAGTATCAACTTTTCAAACGCCTTTACTTGAACTTTTCTCACTATCTCGTGTCAACGTATTGGAATTATCAAAGACAACCTGTGATTCATTAGCCACCACCGATATTCATGCTTCTTGCCTGTCCGTAGGACAATATCCTGAAAGTCTGATTGAAGGGGAAACCTTCCGTTTGACCTTCAGTGACCCGAAAGGAAATTCGGTCGCCAGTGGATTTACATACACAAGTTCACAAGCACAAGTAGCATCGATTGATGCCAACGGACGGATAAAAGCACTTTCAACGGGAGTGTCAATGATAATTATTGAACATAATTCAGGATTTAAAGCGAGTTTTGATCTGACAGTCGAACCTAAAGTTACGGTCATCCTTGAAGATTTTAAAATTGCTTTGATTAATACACGCAAAACAATTACACAGGGCGATGTATTCACGATCAGTGTCAAATTAAATCCAAACCGTTTTTCAGATGTATCTTATACTTCATCCGATATTTCCATTGCCTCCATCGATAAAAACGGTACGATTCGTGCACTTTTGCCTGGCAAAGTGACCATCAAAGCAACGGTTGAAGGAAAATCGGCTTCCTTTGTTTTGGAAGTTTTAAAGAAAAACGAATTAATAAAACTTCAGTCTCTTCAAATCAGTGTTGCCTCTTCGACCATGGAAATATCGACATCACAGTTGCTTTCAACTAAGAAATCACCGTCGGATGCCAATGAAACCATTGAGTTTGAAAGCAGTGATCCATCGGTATTGACCGTGTCATCCACGGGAAAAGTTACCGCTAAAGCGGTTGGCTCAGCAACCGTGACCGTGAGAAATTCGTCGAATACGATCAAATCTTCTGTAACGATCCGTGTTGTCAGTTCTTTAGATGTCGAGCGAATGATTAGAGATGTGGTCCGATTGACCAATGAGGAAAGAGTTAAGGCCGGATTGCCCGCGCTTGCCTATAACAACGTTCTTGAAGAAGGAGCGATGATTCGGGCGCAGGAAATCATAGTGAATTTTTCTCATACCCGACCGGATGGATCGAAGTTTTATTCCGTGTTTGATGGAAGCTATGCTTTCAGTGCTATGGGAGAAAATCTTGCGGCCGGTTTCAATACAGCCGCATCTGTGGTGGATGGCTGGATGAATTCTGAAGTTCATCGTGCGAATATACTTAAAGAGGTGTACACGCAAATTGGTATCGGCATCAAAAAAGATGAGGAAGGTCGTATTTATTGGGTACAGATCTTTGCTGATCCCCAATAATGATAGAAAAAAATCAAAAAGAAATTGAACTAAAAAATCTGACGCAGACGTTGGTATCGATTGGTTCAGTCGTTAACAGCGAAGGTGAAAAGGTTTTGGCTGATAAGATTTTTGAGATCTTATCCGGTTTTGAGGTATTCAAAAGAAATCCCGAACACTTGCGAATTTGTCCGGTCAAAGACGACTCACTTCATCGATATTCCATTATAGCGTTAGTTAAAAAATCGGATGTATCGAACACCCTTTTGGGAATCGGTCATTTTGACACGGTCGGTATTGAGGATTATGGTGATTTGAAGCCTTTTGCCCTTGATTCTGAAGAGCTTCCGGTTCAAATGAAGAAGAATATGGCTGATTTAGAAGTACAACATGACTTGGATGATCCGGATTATCTGTTTGGTCGAGGAACATTGGACATGAAAAGCGGAATCGCTATTTGGCTGACATTGCTCCATGATGTGTCCTTAGCATCTTCCGATAAGAATCTGTTGGTTTGTTTGGTGTGTGATGAAGAAGGAAATTCGAAGGGAATGATCGATGCAATTCCATATATTCAACAGATGAAGGACGATTTTCATTTGGATATACTTTCAGCGATCGATACGGACTATACCTCCCCTCAGTTTACGGGTGATACGCGCAAGTTTTTATATGGAGGCACCATCGGGAAAATCTTGGTTCAGTATCTGTGCATCGGGAAAGAAGCGCATGCCGGTGACCCCTATGCCGGTATCGATGCCAATCAACTGGTCAGTGCGTTGATTGAAGAAATCAATATGAATCCAACGTATTGTGATGAGAATAAATTGGATGTTACCGTACCACCGATCACATTGACAGTTAAAGACGATAAACAACAATATTCCGTTCAAACAGCCAAAACCGCTTCCGTTGCTTTCAATGTTACGACTCTTGGTCGAAGTATTGAACGGTGGGAAGAGATGTTTATCAAAGCCGCACAGAAAGCTATGGACCATGTCATTGATAAGCTTAATAAAAGTTATCGGGAATATACGGGATTAAAGGGTATTGATTACGTGCCACTTCCATGGAAGGTGAATGTAAACACCTTTCAAATGGATTCAATTGTTAATCTTTCATTGGAGGTAAATGAGGACGAACGCGACTTCAGCTTACGGTGGGTGAAGCAACAGTATCTAAGTTATCCACATCCTCAAATCGTGCTGTTTTTGTCCATGCCATACTATCCCCACCACACCTTGGATACAAACAATCCAAAACATCGGCAGTTTATTTCTGACATTCAGCGATGTGCACTTGGCTATACGTTTTTACCCTACTATCCCTACATTTCTGATTTAAGTTTTGTCAGTCGAGCAAATCCAATGGATGTATCAGCGATTCGACGTTTAATTCCCGGATATGATAAACTCAATCGCATCGATTGGCCGACGTTGGATATGCTTGATATCCCGATGATCAATATCGGACCATGGGGAAAAGATGCCCATAAATTCACGGAAAGAGTGCATGTTCCTTCGATTTATTCGGTATACGTGATTTTATTTAACTACTTACTCATGTGAAATAATGATACTAAATGAAATTTGTGAATTTTCGAATAAAATACAACGTAAGAGTGATAAAATAGACTGGGCAGGTGAAATATATGTTTCCTAACATTCTCAGCAACATCGTTGTCAACATCGCCATTTTGATGATCATCGGATATCTGATGCCACGCGCATCCTTTTTCCGCAAGACCATCTTTGAACATCAGAAGCGAACCAGGGAGAAAATCGTACTGGGTCTGATCTTTGGTGCCATCGGTATCTTGGCAACTTATACCGGAATCCGAATCAATGGGGCGATCGTGAACACGCGTGTCATCGGTGTTATTGCGGGAGGCTTTTTGGGTGGTCCGCTGGTCGGCATTATTGCGGGCTTAACCGCCGGTTTGCATCGCTATGCGATTGATATTAACGGTTTTACCGGATTGGCCTGTGCCGTATCGACCATTACCGAAGGACTCATTGGCGGGTTTATGTATACGCGGGTCCGTTCGAGCCGAAATAAATATCGAATCGTATTTGCGACGACCTTTATCGCTGAAATTCTTCAGATGATTATTATCTTACTGATTGCTCGACCCTTTGGGGATGCGGTGGAATTGGTGAGAATCATCGCTTTGCCAATGATCATTTTAAATTCCATCGGTGTCGTTGTCTTTCTTGAAAGTATGTACTCCGTACAACGTTCATTGGATCAACACTCCGCTGTCCATATGAAATTAGCCTTTGATTTAGCTCAGATGTGTTTGCCTTACTTACGTAAAGGGATGCATCATGTTGAAAGTATGGCAGAAAGTGCGAAGATCATTTATAAAAATATTGATGCCACCGCTGTATTAATCACAAACAATGAAAAAGTACTGGCAAATGCCGGTGAGAATATTGAAGATTTACCGCAGTTTCCGGTCATATTTCATTATGAGTTTCAACGTTGCATGATCAAAAAGAAAACCATTATGTTAACGGAAGATGATTTACGTAAATATCAGATGAATCATACGTTTAAACGGGTGTTGATCGCACCGTTGATGCGCAGCGACCAAGTCATCGGTACTTTGGCGATTTGTGACAAAAAGTTTAAAGAGAAATTAGAAGCTGACCGTGAATTCATCAATGGCTTGAGCAGTCTGTTTTCATCACAGTTGGAACTTTCGGAAATTGACAATCAGAAAAAACTGCTGGAAAAAGCCGAATTACGGGCGTTACAGTATCAGATTAATCCGCACTTTCTGTTCAATGCGTTAAATACGATCAGTGCCTATTGTCGGGAAAATCCGGATCGTGCTCGCACATTGCTTTTGGCACTTTCTTCTTACTTTCGAAATACGTTATCCACACATAAAGAAATGGTTGATATACATGAAGAAATCGAACACGTACTTTCTTATTTGGAGATTGAAAAAGCCCGTTTTGAGGATCGTTTACAAGTGAACATTAATGTCAGTCCGGACTTGCACTTTTTGGTTCCTAATTTTATCGTTCAGCCGTTGATTGAAAATGCGATCAAGCATGGAATGAAGAGCCCGTTGCTTGTGGTGGATGTTAAGATCGAGGAGAAAAAGGAAGGATTATCTATTACAATCAGTGATAATGGTGGTGGAATTCAAAAGCACATCGTTGAAAAACTTTATAGTGGTAATCATGATAAAGATAAAATCGGCTTAGCAAATACGCATCATCGCTTAAAGAGTATATATCCCAACAATGTAGGTCTGGTAATTGAGAGCAAACCGGCCTTAGGTACGCGGATTTCCATGCTTATTCCGCGGGCAGGTCTATGATATGAGAATTCTGATTGTAGATGATGAGCGCATTGCGCGTAGTGAGCTCAAATTTTTAATTAAAGAAGCTCAACAGGATATCTCAATTTTAGAAGCTGACAGTGTTGAAAGCGCATTGGGATTATTGGAGAATGTATCCATCGATGGTGCATTTTTGGATATGCAGCTGCCCGATGGAACCGGGTTGGATATTGGAAAGTTCATTGCTGATAAGATGGAAGGTAATATACCGATTGTGTTTTCAACCGCTTATGAATATTATGCAATCGATGCTTTCAGTGTCAGCGCACTTGATTATGTTATGAAACCTTTCCGTAAAGTTGAAGTCTTGCGGGCGTTGAGCCGGATGACGAAGAAACAAACAATCACACCGCTGGCCATGGGTCCCAATGAGAAACTGACCGTGAGCAGCCATGATAAAGTCATCGTGCTGAATATTCCGGATATTTGTTATATCACGCCGGTGGAGCGTCATTCGGTGGTTTATACAAAACGTGGTGAGTTTACCACGCATCAGAGTTTGGATGTTTTGGAAGAACGTCTGAAAAACTATGGGTTTATGCGGGTTCAGCGCAGTTACATCGTCAATCTGAACATGATCAATGAGATTGTTCCATGGTTTAACAATACGGTTGGAATCAAACTGAGCGGATTTAGCAATCAGGTGATTCCGGTGAGCCGACAAAAGGTAAGTCAGCTGAAATCGATTTTTGAATTTTAAAACGGGATTTATGTATTTCATCCCGTTTTTTTTACATTTCGGACAAATGAAAGCGTTATCAATGCAACGAAATATATAATTAGAGTGTCCAATTCAAAAGGAGGATAATTATGATTACATTTTTTGTTGCACTAGGTTTATTACTGGTTGGCTACCTCACTTACGGTGTACTTGTTGAAAAAGTATTCCGTCCAGATGATCGTCCGACTCCGGCTTCTGAACTAGAAGATGGCGTTGACTTTGTGCCGATGAAGACTTGGAGAATCTTCTTGGTTCAATTACTGAACATCGCTGGTTTAGGTCCGATCTTCGGCGCAATCGCCGGTGCATTATGGGGACCGGTCGTCTTCTTGTGGATCGTCTTCGGTACGATTTTTGCCGGAGCTGTTCATGACTTCTTATCAGGTATGATTTCCATCCGTCATAAAGGCGCAAGTATTTCGGAAATCGTTGGCATTTACCTGGGACCACAAATGAAGTTTGTCATGCGTATCTTCTCGGTTATATTGTTAGTTTTGGTGGGTACCGTCTTTATGACTGGTCCTGCCGGTCTGTTGGCAAGATTGACTCCTGACTTTATGACCCGCAATTTTTGGTTGGTTATTGTATTAATTTATTATTTCTTAGCTACTGTCTTACCAATCGATCAGTTGATTGGCCGTATTTATCCGCTTTTCGGTGCCGCACTAATCATTATGGCTGTAGGTATTGGTGGTGGTATCATTTTCACAGGTGTCCCGATGGCCGAGTTGACATTTGCGAATTTGCATCCGAGTAATCTTCCGATTTGGCCGTTAATGTTTATAACTGTAGCATGCGGAGCTATCTCCGGATTCCATGCAACCCAATCTCCAATGATGGCACGATGCCTGACTTCAGAAAAACACGGTCGTACCGTATTCTATGGTGCGATGGTTGCTGAAGGGGTAATCGCATTGATTTGGGCTGCTGCTGGTGTAGCATTCTATCAGTCGACCGGTGGTCTTGCTATTGCTTTAAAAGAATATGGTGGAGCAGCCGGTGTTGTTTATGATATTTCATTCAAATTGTTAGGACCTGTCGGTGGTGTATTAGCGATGATCGGTGTTATCGCTTGTCCGATTACTTCCGGCGATACCGCGTTCCGTTCCGCTCGTTTAACACTGGCTGACTGGTTTGGCTTAGAACAAAAATCAAATGTTAAGCGTTTATTGCTTGCTGTTCCGTTGTTGGCAGTCGGTGGTATGTTGACTTTAATTGACTTTAACATTATCTGGCGTTACTTTGCTTGGTCCAACCAAACATTAGCTATGATCGCTCTTTGGGCAGGCGCAATGTACTTGGTAAAACAAAAAGCGAACTTCTGGATTGCGGCTGTACCGGCAACCTTCATGAGTGCTGTTACGGTAACGTACATTCTACAAGCTCCAGAAGGACTAAAATTGCCTACTACGATTTCATATCCAGGCGGTTTAATCTTCGCAGCCGTTTGCTTAGGATTGTTCTTATTCAAAGCCGGTGTTATCGGTGGTAAAGCCCCGGTCACTGTCAAAGAGTAGATTCGTCATAGCTTAATATTTTCAAAAAGGTTGGCGACAACCTTTCTTTTTTAACAGAGGGAGAATGTATGGCTACATTTGAAGAAATAAAAATTTCTGCGAAGAATAACATGAGTATATGCAAAATGTGCAAGGCATGTAATGGTGAGACTTGTCGCGGTTGGACACCGGGTCCCGGTGGAAAGGGCAGCGGTTCATCCTTTGTGCGCAATGTCGCAATGCTCAGACAGGTCACATTGAATATGAAGGTGTTGCGTGATGATGTAGAAGTTGACAGTTCGTTTGAATTCTTTGGCAGTCAACTGGTTGCACCAATCATGGCCGCACCGATTGCCAATGTTAAAATCAATTACGGATCTTCTGTTGATGAAATGTCCTATTTAAATGCGTTGGGTCATGGCTGTAAACTAGCCGGTCTGTTGGCATTCTTGGGAGATGGGGCTAATCGGGAAGCGTTTGAAATGCCGCTAAATCTACATAGAGAACTTCCGGATTACACAGTGATGACCATTAAGCCGTGGCTGTTAGAACAAGTATTCGCGAAAATCAGTGAAGTCAAGGCCTGCTCACCCAAGGCGATCGCAATGGATGTGGATGCGGCCGGTTTGATATTGTTAAAACAAATGGGGGTCCCGGTGGCTTATAAAACCGTGGAGGATCTGCGAAAGATCAAAGAATTTGCCAATGTGCCATTTATTGTCAAAGGGGTTATGACAGTTGAAGATGCAAAGGTGGCCATTGATGCCGGTGCGGATGCCCTTGTGGTGTCCAATCATGGGGGAAGAGTGCTGGATGATTGTGAATCCACCATCGAAGTACTTGAAGAGATATCAAATTTCGTAAACAAGCGTCTGAAAGTCTATGTGGATGGGGGCTTCCGCAGTGGAGCGGATGTGTTTAAAGCCTTGGCATTAGGGGCAGATGCCGTACTGATCGGTCGGCCGTTCAGTCATATGGCGATTGGCGGACTTGAAGAAGGTGTCACAATGTATGCCAATAAGTTAGTCAATGAGTTCAAGGAGTGTATGCGGATGACCGGATGTTTAACATTAGAAGATATCCGACGCAACTGTGTTAACGTTCATTTCTAGAAACTAGCCAAGCGATGAAAGCAAATCGCTTGGCTTTTTTATGAAACTTGACCGTTAAATCTTGTATCTCATTACTTTTATGATTCTGTAAATCGCAGTTTGTGATATTATATACTGTGTAAATCGAAGGTGATCAAATGATTCAGACGAAACGACCGGAATCCAGTCTTGTTGATATTTTGTCAATGATCGGATTCTATTTTGTATCTATCATGTTTCTGGAAGGATTTTTAAAGGCAAATACACTTCTTTCAGTTCAACTTCCGGGAGTTTTCTTTTCGTTGCTGTTTTCGATATCGATTTCGGCTTTTTTAACATTGATTACAGCAATATCAGGCAAAATGCAACGTTGGATCATGGGCTTTTTCATTGTACTTATCTGCATAATCTATGGGAGTCAGCTGTTCTATTTCAGTTTCTTTAAGACCTTTTACCCCGTCTATTCCATGCTTAACGGAGCGCAGGTCGGTGAGTTCTATCGCGAGATCCTTGCTGTACTCATTGAACATTTCCTTTGGCTGCCGGTATTGTTTTCTCCTCTTATGGTTTTTTTGATCAGTAAAAATAAATTGCCGATTCTGGTTGTTAAAAGAGAATTGATATACCTTTTAGTCAGTTTCTCATTTTTCTTTCATGTGATCGGACTATTAACAATTAACTTTGGATCTCAGGAAAATGGTTCGCCATATGATGCTTACTATTATCATGAATATCCGATTGATTCAATACGTCAGTTGGGATTACTGACGAGCTTTCGGATTGATGTTAAACGTATGATTATCGAAATCTTGCCGTTTATAGATAACATGGAACGCGATCCAGGAGTTATTGTTGATCCCAACGATCCCGATGATCCAAAAGAGGAAATTGAGTATAACATATTGGAAATCGATTGGATGAAATTAATTGAAATGGCGGACAGTGATACACTTAAAGATATGCATAACTATTTTTCCATTGTTCGGCCAACCAATAAGAATAAAATGACCGGAATCTATGAAGGATATAACTTAATATTGATTACTGCGGAAGGGTTCTCACATTATGCGGTTCGTGAAGATACGACGCCGACTTTATATCACATGGCCAATAACGGCTATGTGTTTAATAACTTTTACAATCCGATTTGGGGAGTAACCACTTCGGATGGCGAATATGTGGCGACTACCGGACTGATTCCTAAAGCCGGAGTATGGAGTATGCCAGTTTCCGGTGAAAACTCTATGCCTTACACGATGGGCAATCACTTGCGTCCATTGGGCTATAAAACGATGGCTTTTCATAATCATACGTACAATTATTACAAGCGGGATATTTCACATCCAAACATGGGCTATGACTATTATGGGATTGGAAAAGGATTGGATATGGAAAACCGTTGGCCTCGGTCGGATTTACAAATGATGGAAATCACAGTCGATCGCTATATTGACAGTCAGCCGTTTCATACGTATTACATGACAGTGAGCGGGCATTTGCTCTACACTTTTACCGGAAATTCAATGGCATCGAAGAATAAGACTTTTGTTGAAAATCTTCCTTATTCGAGTAATGTTCGGGCCTATTTAGCAACGCAGGTCGAGTTTGATCGGGCGATGGAATATTTGCTTAGCCGTTTGCGTGAGGCGGGGGTTGCAGATAAGACGTTGATTGCGATCAGTGCTGATCACTATCCTTATGGTTTACAACCGGAAGAAATCAATGAATTGGCGGGGTATACGGTAGATTCTACGTTTGAGTTGTATCGCAGTCAGTTTATACTGTATGTGGATGGAATGGAAAAGCCGGTGGTCATTGACAAACCGGTGTCATCGCTGGATATTATTCCGACGATTGCCAACTTAATGGGCTTGGAATATGACTCAAGATTGTATATGGGTCAGGATATGTTTTCTGATAATCAGCCATTGATTATCTTCGTTGATCGCAGTTTCATTACTGAAAAAGGGCGTTACAGTACAAAGTCGAAGACGTTCTATTGGAATGACGGTTTTAAGGAAGATGAGGCATACGTGAAGAACATGATCAAGTATGTGAATGCGAAATTTTACTACTCTGCGAAAATATTGGAACAGGATTATTATCAGGTTGTTTTTGGAAAATGATTTACAGGCGAAAGCCTGTTTTTTAGTTTGCATTGTATCGTGTGCAAAATTTAGTCTGACATAAAATATTGGAATTTGTTAAAATGGTAGAAAGGGGGGATTCTCATGCAACTTTGGTCGTTAGATACCCGTTGTACGACGATGCTCAACTTGTTGCTCACGCATCATGACTACGTTTCGATTGTTGAAGTGGCGAAGACGCTGAATGTTTCCCGTCGCAGCATCTATTATGATTTAAATAAAATCAATGAGTGGTTAGAAACTCATCAAGTATCATTCATCCAAGTCGAGCGTAGCAGAGGCTTGATTTTATCATCTTCCCAACGGGAGAAAATCAGTGAACTGCTAACCAGTGACATCGAACATGTTTATTACTTTTTACAACCCAAAGAGCGCACTCAACTGATTCTTTGCTCACTGTTGGGCCAGTTTGAACCGGTTTTTGTGGATTACTTTTGTCAAATATGTGATGTCAGTCGTAACACTGCTTTTAATGACTTAAAAACCGTTCGACAGAAGTTAAATAAGTATGAACTTGAACTGATTTTTGAACCGCATACCGGCTATCGCGTTGATGGTTCTTTGATTATGCAACGAGCCTTGTTTTTGTACTATTTTGAACCGATTATTCCGATATTACAAAATCGTGCGATACCAGGTTTTCATTTGCTTAATTTTTACGATTTTGAAGAAGTCGAACAAATTATGAAACAATTGAAAAAGGTGGAAGAAAGACTTCATACCAATTATGTCAGCGGAATGATTTTTTCGTTGAGCACGTTGATCAATAATATCATCAAGCGCAAGGAATCCATTGTTATCGATGAAGTCGATGCTGAGGAAATAACACAGTCTCAGGAATTTCAGTTGGTGAAGATTCATTTTCCACAGCTCAACAGCAATGAGCAGATTTATTTGGCCATGCACTTATTAGGTTCGCGGGTTCAGGTGCCGACGAAAATCGAACAGACAGAAGATGCTATTGAATTAGCGCGTCAGTTAGTTACGGATTTCGAACTATTGGCTTGTATTAACTTTGATGACAAAGATCAACTGATTTCCATGATTGCTCATCACTTGAAGATGTCTATTTACCGCTATAAATACGGGATTCAGATCGGTAATCCATTAATGGCCGATATTCGAACCAGTTACCCGGATTTGTTTGATCTTACAGTCAAAGCAGCACGAGGCATCAAGAAGAAATTGGGAGTACCGATTCCGGATGCGGAAATCGCTTATATTACGATGCATTTTGGCGGTTTTTTACGGCAAAAGAACATCAGTGTAACCAGTCGAATTTTATTGGTATGTCCCAACGGAATCTCTACGGCGAACATGTTAAAGGGGGAAGTGGAATCACTGCATCCCAACATTGAAGTTGTGGGGATCGTACCGGTTGAAAAAATCGAGCAGTACCTATCAAGCATCGATTTTATCATTTCGACGGTTGATGTCAATACAACCGTTCCTGTGATTCGAGTCAATCCGATCATTTCAGAGGAAGATCGTTTACGCATATTGTCAAGAGTTGCGCGAAGCAGTACCTCAAAGTTGAAAAGCAATCAGATCACGATGGAGAAAATCGTTAAGATTGTGGGTCAGTATCTTAATGATGATCAGTTGGAGCGGATCATTCTGGAACTTCAACCGCTGTTTGGCTCTTTTGAAACCGGGGACAGACGTAAAACGATGTCCATTCGGTTGAGTGATGTGTTAACGCCTACGCGTGTACAAGTGTTGCATAAAGTGAAGGATTGGCGCAGTGCGCTTACCATCGCCTCAGCACCCTTGATAGACGAAAAAGTGATTAATGAAAGCTACATTGATGCAATGATTGCGAACGTTGAGTACTACGGTCCATATATCGTCATAGCACCGTACCTGGCGTTGGGTCATGCACTGCCGAGTGATGGGGTCAATGCGTTGGGTGTATCCGTGCTAAAGCTGGAGGAAGATGTCTTTTTTGAAGATCGTCCGGTTTCCGTCGTTATGATTTTAGCGCCGATTGACAAGCGCAGTCACTTGGGAATTATGAAAGATATTATGGACCTGTTCAATGACGGACAGTTTGTTTCAGATTTGAGTGATTACAAAATGCCTCAGCCGATTTATGAGTTGATTGTCAATCGAAAGAAAGATGAAGAGGATGAAGTATATGGCGATTAGAGCGTTGATTATCGATATTGATGGAACGTTGATAGATAAGCGCACACACCGCTTACCGCAGAGTGCGGTTGCATCGATCAAGCATTTGCGAAAGTCGGATATTAAAGTAATTTTGGCTACGGGAAGAACGCATTACTCAATCGATCGTGCGTTGATTTCGGCGATTGTGCCAGATTATGTCGTGTCGATCAATGGTGCGGTTTGTCAGGACAAAGCAGGAAATGTGATCGGTGAAATTCAAATTCAAAAAGATTTGGTCGAACATTTTTTGCGTTGGGCTAAAGATCATCAGTTGGAACATGCTTTTCATATGGATCATAAAACGCTGGTTTATCAGGGGGAGAAACTGAAAAAGAAACTGATCAAGCTGATTGGTCATTCGAGCAGCGCGGTGGAAAGTGTTGACCAAAAGGAACACTTGGATCATCCGGTTTTTAATATGATCGTCTTGGATGCGTCACTGGCGATGGTGAAATCCTTTGTTTCGAAACATCCATCCCTGCGCTATGATGAATTTGATTCGGGTAGTTTTGATATTTTCAATAAGTCAGTCAATAAGGCGAACGGTTGTAATGTGGCATTGAAGGCGTTGAATATTTCTTGGGATGAGGTGATGGCGTTGGGGGATAATACCAATGACATCGAAATGTTAAAGAAAGCGAACGTGGGATATGTGGTAAAAGGGGGACATCCGGACATTTATACATTGGGACTTCCATTGACCGACGAGCCGTTGAAAGACGGTTTGGCGAAAGCTTTGGGTAAAGAGGGGTTGGTACCCACGGAGAAGAATCTGATGTTGTTGGATTCGGATGAAGTATTGGTACGGATGAATGGTTCGCGTGTTAAGATTTCGACGTTGATATCCGCAGCGTTTGCGGTTGCCTCGCTAAATGAGTGGATGATCAAAGGGTTTACGTCGAATTTCGGACTGTACATTGCGCTTTCACTGATCATGGCACTCATGGCTTATTTGGCATATCGAAAGAAAAAGAGGGCATAGTACATTTTTGCACAAATCAACGTGAAAACGTTGTTCTTCTGTTTTTCGGACGAATCCTATACGATATAAATAGGAATTGTCCTCCAAACAAAAAATGAAAGGGAGGAAGGCATGTGGAAGAAATGATTCAACAAAAGAATATTCGGATCATCGATGAGGTAGCTGACTGGAAAGAGGCTATTTCGCAGGCAGTAATGCCTTTGATTGAAAATGGTTATGTGGAAACTCGTTATGTGGATAGTATCATCGAAAATACGGAAAAGTTTGGTCCGTATTACGTGATCGCTCCTAACATTGCTCTGCCTCATGCGCGTCCTGAACAAGGGGTTTTAAAGAAACAGCTAGGAATATTGCTGCTTCGTCATCCAATCAAATTTTCGCAAGATGGATTTGATGTTCGCTTACTGATTACATTGGCCGCATCCGATAGTGAGTCTCATCTTCAGACACTGTCTAAGTTGTCTGATATTCTGGGTGATGATGATCGTATCGGTAAGATATTAGGCGCTTCGAGTGTTGAGGAGATTTACCGGCTTTTCACGCTCGGGTATTAGTACAAGGGGAAATTGTACGTAGTAACAAAAGGAGGTAAATTGTTACATGGAATCTGTATTAGTGTTTATTCAGGATGTGTTATCCACTCCAGCATTGCTCATTGGTTTAATGGCATTGATCGGTTTAGTTGCTCAAGGTCGTCCGATTGAAGAAGTCATTAAAGGAACGTTGAAAACGATTCTTGGCTTCGTTATCATCGGTGCCGGCGCAGGAATCTTAGTTGGTGCATTGAATTATTTCGGTGTATTGTTCAACTTTGCTTTCGGTGTTCAAGGTGTTGTACCGAACAACGAAGCGATCGTGTCTTTGGCATTAAATGAGTATGCCCAAGCTACAGCATTGATTATGGCATTCGGTATGGTTGCCAATATCTTGCTTGCCCGTTTCTCGAAATGGAAATATATCTTCCTGACGGGTCATCACACACTGTATATGGCTGCTTTGATTGCTGTTGTTTTATCGGTTGGCGGTTTAGAAGGCTGGCAGTTAATTCTGGCTGGATCCGCTCTGTTAGGCTTTACAATGGTGTTCTTTCCGGCTTTGGCACAAAAAACCATGGTCAAGATTACCGGTGAAGAGTCGATTGCGTTTGGTCACTTTGGTACTTTAGGTTATGTTTTCTCTGCTTGGTTGGGTTCGATTTTCGGTAAAGGATCGAAATCCACAGAAGAAATTAAATTCCCGAAACGCTTATCGTTCTTACGCGATACTTCCGTAGCGATTGCATTGACCATGTTTCTGTTCTTCGTCCTTGTTTCGGTCATTGCTTCCTTTAAAGAAGGTTTTGATCCGGCAATGACTACAGGTATTAACTGGTTCTTGTTCTCGGTAATCCAATCTCTTACATTTGCGGGCGGTGTTTATATCGTCTTGGCCGGTGTTCGTTTATTAATCGCTGAAATCGTTCCTGCCTTCAAAGGTATTTCGGAAAAAATCGTTCCGGATGCTAAGCCGGCTTTGGACTGTCCAATCGTATTCCCGTTTGCTGAAAATGCTGTTTTAATTGGTTTCCTGGTTTCATTTGCGGGCGGTCTGATTGGTTTAGGAATCCTGATTGCATTGGGTGGTACTTTGGCATTGCCGTTGATTCTTCCGGGCGTTATTCCTCACTTTTTCACCGGCGCTACCGCAGGTGTCTTTGGAAATGCTACCGGTGGTCGTAGAGGTGCAGTCATTGGTGCACTCGGAAATGGTTTATTGATTACCTTCTTACCTGCACTCTTAATGCCGGTTCTCGGAACGTTGGGTTTTGCAAATACCACATTCTCTGATTCTGACTTTACAGCTGTAGGTATTGTTATGGGTAATGTTGCTAATTACATTCAAGGTTATGGATTATTGGCTGTTTCCTTGCTGATTTTCGTAGCTCCGATTATAATAACTCTTGTACAACCAAAGAAAGCTTAGTTATAATAAGGTGAAGAGCACTATGCTCTTCACCATCATTTATTTGATAAGGAGGTAGACTGTGTCGATTAAGAAAATCATGTGTGCCTGCGGAAGTGGGTTGGGGTCTTCATTTCTGGTTGAAATGAATGTCAAGAAAGTATTAAAAAAATTAGGTGTAGAAGGTGTTGAAGTCGCCCATGGCGCTGCAACCGATGTCTACAAAGGGTCAGCTGATGTATTTGTCTGCGGTAAGGATATGTACAATATTTTATCCGCTTATGGTCCGTGTGTGACCTTGACCAATATTATATCGATGGCTGAGCTTGAAGAAAAATTAGGTGCATATCTTAAAGAAGTTGGTGTTATCGAAGGATAACACCTTTTCAAATAAACAGGAGGAATCGTATGTCAGAGAATTTATCATTGTTTTCGGCGCAAATCCGTTTGGAAACATGCAAGATGCTAGCTCATCGCGGATTTGGTCATTTGGGTGGAGCACTCTCCATCGTAGAGACACTGTCGGTGTTGTATGGCGAGAAGATGAACATCGACCCAAAACAACCCAATTGGCCAGGAAGAGATTATTTTGTGTTGTCAAAAGGTCATGCCGGTCCGTCTTATTATTCGACACTCGCGTTGAAAGGTTATTTCCCGTTGGAAGTTTTAAATACATTGAATGAAAATGGCACGAATCTGCCATCGCATCCCGATCGCTTAAAGACGATCGGTGTCGATGCAACGACCGGATCTTTGGGTCAGGGAATTTCGATTGCTGTCGGTATTGCGAAAGCACTCAAACTGGACAACAAGTCAAACAAAGTTTATTCGATCGTTGGTGACGGTGAGTGCAATGAAGGCCAGGTATGGGAAGCCTTTCAGTTTGCGGCTCATCAGAAGTTGGATAATTTACTCGTTTTCATCGATGAAAATCATAAGCAGTTGGATGGTCTGACAGTGGATATCAATAATCCTTTTGATTTAAGGGCGAAGATGGAAGCCTTCGGTTTCTATGCACTAAGAGTGGATGGAGCGGATGAGAAGGCAATTTCTGAGGCGATTGATGATTGCTTCGCTCATCCAGGGCAGGCGTTATGCATTGTCTTAGACACCGTCAAAGGTCAGGGTGTCGAGTTCTTTGAGAAACTGTTTGATAATCATCACATCCGTTTTGCAACGGAGAGTAAGGCGGAGTTGGATAAGGCGATCGTTGATTTAGAAGATTTGGTATCGAAGGGAGGTGTCCGATAATGGCTATCGTATTTGCGAAAGAACAAAAACCGATTGAGATGCGGGCGGTTTATCAGAATGCGCTGTTTGACATATTAAAAGACAATGCGAATGTTGTGGTGATGGATGCTGATTTGGTTGGAGCTTCCGGTATGGCAAACGTGTTTAGAGAATTTCCGGAGCAGTGTATCAATATGGGAATCAGTGAGGCCAATATGATCGGTGCAGCTGCGGGAATGTCACTGTTAGGGAAAGTTCCGATTATTCATACCTTTGCGCCTTTTGCGACGCGGCGGGTGTATGATCAGCTATATCTTTCCGGAGCTTATCAAAAAGCAAATTTGCGGATTTATGGTTCTGATCCCGGGTTTACTTCGGGTCATAACGGCGGTACGCATACGTCTGTGGAAGATTTGGCTTTAATGCGGGCGATGCCAACCGCTACCGTTTTAGCTCCGGCCGATGCAACGCAGTTTGCCTGGTTGCTGAAGGAAACATCCAAACGTTACGGTATTTTCTATCTTCGTGCCAGCAGAAAAGGTTTAATGGATGTTTATGATCCTTCATCGACGTTTGAAATCGGTAAAGGTGTGGTTCTTTCGGAAGGGTCGGATGTTGTGATTTTTGCGATTGGGGAAATGATTGCAGAAGCACTGAAAGCAAAGGAAGTACTTGAGAAAGTCGGTATGAGTGTTGCGGTGGTGGATATGTTTACAGTCAAACCCATCGATACGGATTTGGTGAAACGGATGATTGTGGGGAAGAAAGTCGTTATTACAGCAGAGAATCATTCGAAAATCGGTGGTTTGGGCAGCGCCATTGCGGAAATCATGGCTGAAGAGGGCAGTGGTGTTCCGTTGCGTCGGGTGGCAATCAATGATCGTTTCGGCGAAGTCGGTTTGCCGGACTACCTTCAAAAGATTTATGGACTAACAGTGGAAAATATCATTCATGCTGTCAAAGAGGCACTTTAACTGATAAGAGATGGAAACATCTCTTTTTATGAGATAAGTAATATATTACATAAATGTGTTGACAAACCTATTTAAATGTAATATATTACCTATTGAAAGAGGTGCACCATGAAACGATTTCCTCATATTCCCGATCGAGAATACGCTTTCGGAATCATCTTCAATGTAGCAAACTTGTGTCAGTCGGTGCTTGATCATCACTTGGCTCCGTATGACATCACGACGAAACAATGGTATCTATCCGTAATCGTCAATGCGTTATTTACATCGCCGCCGCAAATTTCCGATGTTGCCAAAGTGATGAACACAAGTCATCAGAATATTAAAGTGATTGCGGACAAACTTGAGAAGAAGGGGCATTTGGTTTTCGTGCCCGATGAGTCAGATCAGCGCAAAGTACGCCTCAAAATGACGGAGCAAAGTGTAGCTTTTTGGGAAAATCTTAGCCCACAAAGTGAAACTGCCATGGAGAGTATCTTTTCGGGAATTGAACCCGACCAATTAAGCATGTTTTGTGACACGTTAACAAAGATGCTCGACAATCTGGATCGAATGAAGGAGAATGGAAAATGAAGAATGTATTTAAAATTATTATGTGGGTTTTTTTAGGAGTCATGGTCATCGGCTTTAGCTTTATGCTTTTCTTAGGGAAAGATTTAGAATCAGCGACGAACATCGAAGTGCTACCGATTGATCTCAGTGTGTTTGCGGATGGGGACTATCAAGGCGATTATGATCATGGACGTTTCAGTAATACGGTGGTGGTTACTATAAAGGATAGGGAAATCGTGGATATCCAATTTACCAAGACGGTTGATTTTGACTGGCCGGCAGTTCGTGAAGCACTGAAAGATGCGGTCATAGACAGGCAGAATATTGATATTGATACGATCACCGAGGCTACCGCAACTTCGAAGGCGTATTTGAAGTCGATTGAAAAGGCGCTTCGACCATGAGTACCGCGATCATCTATGCGTCGACGTATGGAAGTACAAAAAGGGTGGCGGAAACTATTCAAAAAAGCATCCCTGGCTCATCAGTATTCGATGTTAAGAAAGATAAGTTAGATTTATCTTCATTTGATACCGTTATTCTGGGTTCCAGTATCTACATCGGTCAGATTGATAAGCAGATGAAGAACTTCTTGAAAACCAATGGCGAGACAATAAAAGGTAAAAAACGGGGTATATATTTGTGTTGCGGATTTGAAGAGAATTTGCAGACGTATCTGGATGCCAATTTCGATAAAGAACTGGTGGAAAGAGTTGTGGTTATGACTATGGGAGGTGAAATGGATGTACAAAAAATGAGTTTTGCCCATAAGATGATTACGCGTATGGTTCAAAAGTCAGAACAAGGGAAAAACAGGGAAGTCGTCCTTCATCTTGAAAAAGCGGAGGAATTTGTAAGACGATTGTTCAGTCAGACGGAATAACCTCCGTCTTTTTTATGCTATAATATTCTGAGTGAGGTAAATTATGGAACAAAAAAAAGATATTCCTTTACGCAGTGAGATACGTTTGGAAGATACGTGGAATCTGACGCCGATTTATGCGGATGATGCCGCTTGGGAAGCAGACTTTGCGGATGTGGATACCCGCGGAGTGAAAGCAGCTGATTTTCAAGGTCGTTTGGGTGAGAGTGCTCAAGTCCTGTTGGATGCCATCAAATTTCAAGAAGATATTTTTTATAAGGTGGGTTTGCTTTATGTTTATGCCCATTTGAATTTTGATACCGATACAACCCATGATCATTATCAGGGAATGTTTAGTCGGATTGAAAGTCTTTATGCAAAGACCGGTGCGGCTTTCTCTTATGTTCGTTCGGAACTGATGGAGATTGATGAGTCTGTGATTTGGGGATTTGTTGAGGAAAAAGCAGAACTGAAAATCTACAAGCATGAATTTGAGCAGATGTTTGCCAAGCGTGCTTACATACTGTCTGATAAAGAAGAGCGCATCTTAGCGGAGGGCAGTGAAGTGTTCTCAGCACCATCAACGATTTTTGGAATGTTGAACAATGCAGATTTGAAGTTGCCGTTGGTCAAGGGTGAAGATGGTGAAGATACTCAACTTTCCCATGGCCGTTATGCACTGTTTTTAGAATCGCGTATCCGTGAGATCCGTCGTGGCGCATTTATGGGTATGTATCATACGTATCGTGATTTGAAGAATACCTTCGCTTCGACGTTGAGCAGTATGATCAAAGCTCATAATTTCAATGCCCGTATTCGTGGCTATGAATCGGCGCGTCATGCGGCACTCTTTGCCAATGCGATACCGGAATCGGTGTATGATTCTTTAGTTGAGGCCGTGAATTCACGATTGGACTTGATGCATCGTTATGTTGAATTACGTAAGCATATACTCAAGCTGGATGATATTGCGATGTATGATTTGTATACGCCGTTGGTTGAGGAAATCGATGTGAAGTTCACGTATGAAGATGCTAAGTCATTGATTTTGGAAGGTTTGGCGGTGTTAGGTGAGGAGTATCAGGCGATTTTGAAGGAAGCCTTTGAATCGCGTTGGATTGATATCAATGAAAACAAGGGCAAGCGCAGCGGTGCTTATTCCTCCGGAACTTATGGGACTTCACCGTATATCCTAATGAACTGGCAAGACAACATTGACAATGTATTTACCTTGGCTCATGAACTTGGTCACAGTGTTCACAGTTATATGACACGCAAATATCAGCCGTTTGTTTATGGTGATTATTCGATTTTCTTGGCGGAAGTCGCTTCGACGACCAATGAGATCTTATTGACGGATTTCATGTTAAAGAAGTTCGAAGATCCGAAAATTAAAGCGTATCTGATTAATCATTATTTGGATGGCTTTAAGGGTACGGTTTTCCGTCAGACTCAATTTGCGCAGTTTGAGCATTTGATTCATGATGCTCAACAAAACGGCACGGCTCTGACTGCTGATTTCTTTACGAAGAACTACTTTGAGCTTAATAAGAAGTATTATGGCGAACAGATGACCTATGATGAGGAGATCGGCTTTGAATGGGCTCGTATCCCGCATTTTTACTATAATTATTATGTGTATCAATATGCGACCGGTTTCTCGGCGGCTTCGGCGTTGAGTGCGAAGATCCTCAATGAAGGTCCGGAAGCAATTGAAGCTTATTTGAATTATCTGAAGTCGGGTAGCAGTGATGTGCCGATTGAAGTGTTGAAGAAGGCTGGTGTCGATATGACGAGCAATCAGGCGACCAAAGATGCACTGGGGGTGTTTGAGGATCGTTTGAAACAATTGGAAGAAATCTTGTTGAAATAGGCGCACTGCGCCTTTTCTTTTGTTGCAAAATCGCCTTGACTTTGATAAAGTGAAATTGGATACAGAATCCAAAAAGGTAACTATGAGTAAGCTTCTTGAGGAACGTGAGTTTCGTGCCAGTTTTCAAAAGCAGATCTGCGCAGAATATCCTTTTCCCTTGGTTATAATCAAGGCCAATATGCTAGGCGAGGATAAGCGCAGTCTGATTCAGACCATCGTGGTTTGCGAGGGTTATTTTGCGTTGAAGAAGTTAAATTTGAAGAATATATTAACTACGTATACCCTCGAAGGTCTAATTTTCTATATAAGTATTGATTTACCCATTGAACAGCTAAAGCGAATTTGTGTGGATATCGAAGAAAACCATCCGTTGGGAAGGTTGATGGATATTGATGTAATGACTGTCCATTTTCAAATTTCAAGAAGAGATTTGAACTTGGATTCACGAAGTTGTTTCTTATGTGATGAGGTTGCTTATGTCTGTGTGCGTGAACAAACGCATTCAATCTCAGATATTGAAACGTACATTATCGATACATTTAAAAAATATCTACGAACAAACATTAACCATAAGCGCTGGCAGCGGTTGATTCAGACTGCGTTAATCGGAGAGTTGATAAAGCCGTTGGGATACGGTTGTGTAACATTGGGTGATCAAGGCAGTCATAAGGATATGGATGCTTTGTTGTTTATCGATAGTGCGCGAATTGTGAGTGAAGAAATCTCGAAAGCACATCCATTCTCAGAAAATTTTGATCAGCTTCGTGAAGTTGGGAAAATCGCAGAAAAGAGAATGTTCGAGATGACTCGTGGTGTCAATACTCATAAAGGCGCTATCTTTCTGCTATTGCTGGTGATGGCGGGTTTACAACATCCCGATCCAGTGAGTCATATCTCTTTCTTATCTGAGGACATACTCTCTGATTTTGAGGGTGATGATGGAAGTCATGGCATGCGCTTATATAAAGAACATGGCATTACCGGGATCCGTGGTTTAGCCAAAGAAGGGTTTTCTGATCTATTTACCAGAACTTACCCATATTATCGTTCACATTCCATCGATGAAACCTTTTTATGGCTCATCGGTGAAAATCCGGATACAACGCTGATGTATCGGGGCGGACAATCGTTGTATAATGAGTGTAGAGAAAAAGCGAAGCAGATTGAAAATGTTGATGATCGGATTGAGTTTGACCGCTGGATGAAAATTCAAGGTCTGAGTCCCGGTGGCAGTGCGGATATGTTAAGTGCAATCTTATTGATCGATTGTTATTGGTGGATTATGGAGGAAACAAATGATGAACCGACCCACAAAAACCGGTATCGCCGGTACCTTGGAATCGAATGACTGTCAAGTCACTGTCGAACCAACCAACGATGATTCTTTGGTTATTCAGATTGAAAGTGTCGTGAAAGCACGTTTTGGCAAGCAAATCGAAATGGCTGTGATGGACACATGTAAGCAACTCGAACTTGTGGGAGCTACTGTCTTTGTCGATGATAAAGGTGCGCTTGATTTTACAATCAAAGCACGCGTAGAAACGGCGGTGAAGCGCAGCTTATGAGTATTCGCTCTGCTCTTTTTGTGCCCGGCAATTCCGCGGCTATGGTCTTAAGTTCGCCGATATTGGATGCGGATGCGATCATTTTGGATTGTGAAGATGCCATTGCGATGGCTTCGAAGGATAGTGCATCTCTTTTAATAAAACATACGCTCATGCAATTACCGCGACGTCAGAAAGAATTCTGGGTTCGGATCAATCCGTTGGGCAGTGATTTTTTTGTAGATGATTTAAACAATATATTGCCATCACTACCTGATGCGCTGTTGATCCCGAAAGCGGATGGGGATAATTGGGATGAAATCATTGCTTCGATTGAGAAAGTGGAGAATAAATTTGATCTTATTCCTGTAGATTTGATTGCGCTGATCGAAAGTGCGAAGGGCGTAATGACTTGTGAGAAACTTGCACGTCATCCGCGTACAAAGGGGTTTTTGTTGGGTGGGGAAGACTTTGCTTCAGATATGGGTATTGCCCGTCGTGAGGATAATAGGGAGTTGCTCTTTTCGAGATATCAGGTCGTGACGTGGGCAAAAGCGTTTAAATTGCTTTGCTTGGACACACCGTACACCGACATCGACAATCTCGAGGGATTTAAGTTGGATTGCGAATTTTCTGCGTCCATCGGTTTTGACGGTAAGGCGTGTATTCATCCGCTTCAGGCAGAAGTGGCAAATGTTGTATATTCGGTCAGCGATGATCAAATCAGGTGGGCGAAAGAAGTGTTGGATGAAACCAAGAAGCAAAGTGTCGGTGTGTTTTCTTTTAAGGGAAAGATGATCGATCGACCCGTTATTATGAGAGCGGAGCAGACCATTGAAAAAGCGAAGAAATGGGGGTTGTTGCGATGAGATATGAACCGAAATTACCCTATCAATATATTGAAAGTTATGAGCCGCGGACGTATCAGGAGAATAAGACTTCACGAGTGAATCACGAAGTCAGAAAAGTTGAAGATATGGATCAGCTCTTTGATATGATTCAATTGAAAGATGGCATGACGATATCCTTCCATCATCATTTGCGCAACGGCGATGCGGTGATGAATCTGATTATGGATGAGATTATCAAACGAAATCTCAGAGATATCACCGTGGCCGCATCGTCGGTGTTTCCCATCCATACATCCTTGGCTACGGCCATCGAACGTGGTGTTGTAACACAAGTCGTGGCAGCCTATATGTCCGGTGCAGTGGCGGATGTGGTGAGTAAAGGGAAGTGTCTTTATCCATGCGTCATGCAGACCCATGGCGGTAGAGCGTTGAGTATTGAATCCGGTAAACTGAAGATCGATGTGGCATTTATTGCTTCTCCGGCGATGGATAAGTCCGGCAATATCAGCGGACGTCAGGGTAAGGCAGCGTGTGGATCGTTGGGTTATGCGATTGCGGATGCCCATTATGCGGAGATGGTTGTGGCGATTACGGATACGATTGAGCCGTTGAATGCTTTCGATATACCGAAAGAATGTGTGGATGTGATGCTTCACGTGGATTCTATTGGGGATCCAAAGGGGATTGTTTCCGGGACGACGCGTATAACCAAAGATCCGGTCGGATTAGCCATTGCTAAGCGCACCATTGAATTGATGGATGCGGTTGGATATATCAAAGACGGTTTGAGCTTTCAGACGGGTGCCGGAGGGATTTCGTTGGCGGTTGCGGCTCAGTTGCATCAGAAGTTAAGTCAAAATAAAATCAAGGGTTCATTTGCTTCCGGAGGTATTACCGGTTATCTTGTTGATATGTTTGAGGAAGGTCTGTTTGAGAAGTTATACGATGTGCAATGCTTTGATTTAGCTGCAGTTGCTTCGATTCAAAAGAATGAGAATCATTTTGCGATCAGTGCATCCCAATATGGCAATCCCTATAATCCAAAGAACATTGTTGATCAATTGGATGTGGTGATTCTAGGTGCATCGGAAATCGACTTGAATTTTAATGTCAATGTGACGACCGGCTTTGATCATCGGATCTTGGGTGGTTCTGGCGGACATGCGGATACGGCCTTCGGCAGTAAGTTTGCGATCATCGTATCTAAATTGGTGAGTTCGCGGATTTCGGTGGTGGTTGATCAGGTGACGACGATTACAACGCCGGGTCAAACGATAGATGCCTTAGTGACGGATTATGGCATTGCTATTCATCCGCGTCATAGTGAACTAATTGAGCAATTGAAAAAAACCACGCGGTTATCGGTGGTTTCGATGAAGGAATTGTTGGATACGGCCAATGAGTTGTGCGGTTTACCACAGTCTGTGTTGCCACAAGAGAAAATCGTGGCACTGATGGAGTACCGGGATCTGAGTGTGATTGATGTGATCCGTCAGAGTGAGATTCCGTTGTAAAGTTTATCGAAATGTTCAATGATGGCATCACGAGATGAGATGATGTGTTCACTGACCAATTCGATGATTTTGATTTCATCTCTAGCATTCATCGCTTCAAGAAGTTTCTTATGATCGTCAATCGAACGTTGCATCGCTTCAGAGAAGTAGAGCAGAGTCAACGATGTGATCCCTCGCCATAAGTAAGCACAGGTGGATTGCAAGGCCGCATTATCGGCCAATCGCCATATTTCGCGGTGGAATTCATCATTAAGTCTACTGTAACGATGGCGATCAATGGATTCATCCAAGGACTCGCTTTGGCCCAAGATATTTTGCATGGTCTTGTAATCCGTGCATTTGCGTGAAGCTTGTAACGTGATTTCAGTTTCAATGAGTATACGCGTATCAAAGTGGTCGGTTAAGGTTTTCTTGGACATCCCCAACACCAAGACGCGTTTGTTGGGAAGGATGGATATGAATCCTTCGGCTTCGAGCATAAAAAAGGCTTCACGGATCGGCATGCGCGATACCTGATATCTTGTCGCAATGGTTTCTTGGCGAATTTGTTCGCCGATGGCCAATTGACCCGTAAAAATTTCGTGTCTGAGTTTAAGGGCGACTTGGTCGCGTATCGAGGTTTGTTGTATTTCGAGCATAGGTTTCCCGTCCTTATGTTTTATTGTAACCTAGTGAGGTTGAGGTTTCAACCTCGTGGTATAAAAGGAGAAAAAATTATGTCAACTATTTATGAGCGTTCATTAGTTAAGCATATGGAGTGGAAGGGTAAGATTGAGACTCGTTTAAAAATGGAGGTCAATACTACGGATGATTTATCGTTGGCGTATTCACCGGGGGTGGCTCAGCCGTGTCGGGAAATCGCGAAAAATAAAGAAGCCGTTTATGATTATACGTGGAAGGGCAATACGGTAGCCGTGGTTACCGATGGCACAGCGGTTTTAGGTTTGGGAGATATCGGTCCGGAAGCGGCGTTGCCGGTCATGGAGGGGAAGGCCCTTTTGTTTAAGAAGTTTGGCGGTGTCGATGCGATTCCGATTTGTTTGGATACCAAAGACCCTCAGGAAATTATCAATATTGTCAAAGCCATGGCTCCGGGTTTTGGCGGATTTAACTTAGAAGATATTTCGGCCCCGCGCTGTGTAACCATTGAGCGGGCATTAATTGAACTGTTGGATGTGCCGGTCTTTCATGATGATCAGCACGGTACGGCGATTGTGGTTATTGCGGGATTAATTAATTCGTGCAAACTGATTGGCAAGCGTCCGGAAGATTTGGTGGTTGTGGTGTCGGGTGCCGGTGCAGCGGGAAGTTCAATTGTGCGGATGTTGAATGCTTTTGGCGTTAAGGACATATTGGTATTCAATAGCCGAGGTGTGATTACCAAGGAAGATGATGCGAAATATGATTTCCTTCAAAAAGAAATCGCGCATATGTCCAATAAGGATCATCGCAGGGTCACATTGAAAGAAGCGATGGTGGACAGTGATGTATTTATCGGGGTGAGTGTTGCCAATATTCTGACTGCTGAGATGGTGGCTTCGATGAATAAGGATGCGATCGTGTTTGCGATGGCCAATCCTGATCCGGAGATTCCTTACGATGATGCTAAGGCCGCCGGTGCTCGAATCGTCGGTACCGGTCGCAGTGATTTTCCGAATCAGGTGAACAATGTGTTGGCGTTTCCGGGATTGTTTAAGGGAGCGTTGGCGGTTCGGGCTAAAAAGATCAGTGAGGAAATGAAGATGGCTGCGGCTGTCGGGATTGCCTCTCTGTTAAAAGAAGAGGAGTTGAATGATGATTATATCATTCCAAGTCCTTTTGATCCGCGGGTAGCGGATGCGGTTGCTCAAGCGGTCAGTGAGCAAGCCATCAAGCAAAATCTGATTCGATAAAGCACAAAAGGGCGTGAGCCCTTTTAGTTTTTCTTAAATAGTCCGTAAGCGATGACGCCCGTATAAAAGAACAGATACGCTTGAAAAGCCGCCATCGTAAAGAGGTATTCGCCTTGATAGTTGGCGAAGATAATGAAGACAAAGCTGATGATCGTTAACAATCCGAAGGTCATCAGTTTGTTTCTCAGTTTTGACTTGTCTTCATTGATTTGAACACTAAGCCAACTGACGTTTTTGGCATCTTCGGCTTTAACGGTTACTTCGGGCAGTTTTTTGAGGAAATAAATCCGATACAAGACTTCGGATGCGACCAGTCCGCCGATAGCGGTCAATGCGGCGACCCACCAGTCAATGGACAGGACACTGAATCCGACGATATAAACAAACAATGCTAATAGAAAGCGAAGGGAAAAATTGCGTAGAAAGTTCAGATCTTTCTGTCCGATCTGATAGCCTTTTTTGGTAAAGCGGTCAACATATACATAGCGTTTGCGCTTGTCTATAAATATGCTGAGCGTGGCAAGTGCGCGGGTTTGCTCCGGGGTTACGTTTTTTGTCATCTTCTTCTCCTTAAGTGATGTAATCATTATAACGAATATCCGTAAGTTGCTCAATACAAATGTGATATACTGAAGTCGGAGGTTATACCTATGAAAAAAACACTATTACTAATACTTGCTTTTGTATTTATTTTATCTGGATGTAATGTTCAGATCATCGATACGACGTGGAAATATGATAAAGCTTATATCAATGTCGGAAACGAAACCATCATTTGTGAGGTCAGTTCTTGGAAGGACTATGAGAACAGCGATATGCTTCAAGTGCGCTGTAAGGATGGTCGCAGCTTTTTAGGTCACAGTTCGTCCATAATTCTTGTTGACGAATAATATGTATCTAGCGGTGGCTGATCAACAAATTGCGGTTAATATTGTGCGCCAGAAACGTAGAAGTCTGACCATTCAAGTCAAAAATGGTCAGATTTTTGTCATGGCGCCACTTTTGATGAGCGAACATACGATTCTTGGATATCTTGTCAAGAAAATGCGATGGATCAAAAACCGACTAGCTCAAGCTTCCTTGCCAGAGTTTGATTTTGATCAGGGTTATGTTTTTCTGTTTGGCGTTAAAACACCGATTTTGAAAAATCAGAAAAAGCTAGACATTGATTCGACCTATTTGCTGGAGCGATGTATCTTCTGGCAGAATTATCTCAATCTTTATCCGAAGAAGGTCAATACCAAAATGATGATGCGTAGTTGGGGACGTTGCTCTGCTTCCGGTACGATTACGTTGAATGCACGTCTGGTCCATTATGATAAGCGATTTATCGATGCGGTAATCGTGCATGAATTGGTTCATCTCAATCATATGAATCATTCGAAGTCTTTTAAGGAAGCGGTGGTTGAGGCACTTCCTGAATACAAAGTGTGGATTAAACTGAACCGACTTTCCTAACCTTAAGAAATATTGAATCAAAAATGATTTTATGCTAAATTGAAGTTACTACTGGGGGGTAACCATCATGAAAAAATACATTCTAATTCTAATTCTTATTTCACTATTTGCTTTGAGCGGATGTGTAATCATCCAACCAACATCTCAGAAATACGTGGTTTATGAGATGGAGAATGATCGTACTTTAAAAATGCGATTTGAAAAAGGATCGGATGACCGCATTGAAACGATCATGTTTCGCATCGTCCGTAACAGTGTCGACCTTCGTGAGGAAGGCGATACCGATGATGAAGTGGCATATGACCGTTTAGTTGAATTGTATGAAAGTGATGTTGCTTATTTTAAGGACTTACCGGATGTCTTTGTGTCCAATCGAACACCCGACATTGCCAATCTCAAAGGTGTGGATGGATTTGCGATTTCCATCTATGTTTCGGATGATTTCAAACCCACCGCCCAACAAAGCGGTTGGGATGTCAGTTATGCACTGACGATCGTTGCGGACTTTACCGATGATATGGATGGTCAATCGATTGCGAAAGTCTTGAGTTATGTGGGACTTGATAACAATGCGTGGACCGGCAAGCAACTTTCCTTCAATAAGATCAGCAAATCGCAGAGTTTTCTGTTCTTTGATGTTATTAAAGAAGGTGAAAGAGCTGAGTTTACTGACTAATAAGTTGTACAAGTGATTTCCGGTTGGAAGTCACTTTTTTCAATCAAAGAAAAACAATGAAATATGAAATTTAAATTGATTTTCATTGGTGTTTTGATATGATTTACACAACCAATCAATTGAATTTCGGGGGAAAAACATATGAACAAAGCGATTAAACTCATCCTTCTGGTATCAACGCTTTTTTTAACATTGGGCGGATGTGGAGCAAGTGTTCAAAAACAACAGCTTGAAGAGGATATTCTGCGAAATGCTTTTCTGATTCGAAATTCATATACGGTTAAAACCTTTGAGGAAGTTGAGCGTGTAAAAGAAGGTGACAGACTACGAGTGACCTTCAATATTGCCTTGCAATGGGATAAGGCAAGCATGGAAGGAACAGCCAAACTTGAATATCTTTTAAGGGACAACAAGTACAGTTTCATTAAGAGTGAGGTTGAAGTTACCAAGCTGATTCCGAAAGTTGAGTTTGATCTTCATAAGATTCAAACGTTAATTAAAGATCGCATAAGAAACGGATTGATTGTTGAGACCAAGAAAATTACAGGTGACCTGCCCATCGAAGTAGTCAACGTTACAAAGTTAAGTGACACCCAACAAAAAATCGAGGTCACAGAGAAATTTAACGATGAGATATGGAGTTATCAGGCCAATTATCAGGTTCTTGCCAACTTCTCAATCGACAAGTATTGGGAGTATCAGCTAATCGATGCAACTGTAATTGAAAAAGTTGATTGGAATGGAGATTATCGGATCGTTTTTGATAATCCTGAGAATTTCAGTGATTACGGTGAACGACAGAATAACTATAAAGTCAATGAAGTTATCAATCTTTCGATCAGTGGAGAATATTCACTCAAACAACGATTCACATTTACCAACGATAATGATATGACCGTTGAGGTTCTTGAAATCAATGATGATTGTCAAAGCTCATTAATCAAAGATGGAGTGAACCTTCAAATTAGACCCATCCATTTTAATGTCATACATCTCAATCAATCCCCAAGAAGACTTAGATTGCCACTCAATGAGCGAGTATATCTGAATGTCTCGTATGACTATTGGATGGATTACTCGAATTTGCGTTTTATGGCAGATAATTCATATGATATGTATGCGACGATGACGAAAATAAAATGATCAAATAAAATGAAAACTGCGCCGATTTGGCGCAGTGTTTTATTATGCTGAAGTAAACTCAAACTGACTCTGATACAACTGAGCATAGAAGCCGCTCTTCGCCATCAGTTCAGCGTGAGTACCTTGTTCGATAACCGAACCCTGATTAATGACCAGAATATTATCCGCATCTCGAATAGTGGACAATCGGTGAGCAATGATGAAACTGGTTCTGCCGCGCATCAGTTTGCTCATCGCTTTTTGAATGAGCACTTCCGTACGCGTATCGACTGAGCTGGTCGCTTCATCGAGGATCAGAATCGCCGGATCGGCCAGGAAGGCACGCGCAATCGTAAGCAACTGCTTCTGACCGGCCGAGATGTTACTGGCTTCCTCATTGATGACCATATCATAACCATCCGGTAGGGTCTTAATGAAGTGATCGGCCTTCGCATTGTCCGCGGCACGGACGATTTCCTCGAAGGTTGCGTCATGGTTAGAGAAAGCGATGTTTTCACGGATCGATCCGTTGAACAGCCAAGTGTCCTGAAGCACCATGCCGAAGATCTTACGCAAATCTTTGCGTTTTAAATCGCGGATATCAACGCCGTCAATCTTAATACTACCCTGATTCACATCATAGAAGCGCATGAGCAAGTTGATTAAGGTGGTCTTACCGGCTCCGGTCGGACCGACGATTGCAATGCGCTGTCCCGGCTTGACATCAATGTTTAACTGTTGGATAAACACATTGTCCGGTGAGTAGCCGAAGGAAACATTTTCAAAGGTAACCGATCCTTCGACTTGTTCGAGCGTAGCTGGATTTGTGCTTTCTTTGGGTTCTTCATCTTCATCCAAAAACTCAAACACCCGTTCCGCCGCAGCGACCGTGGATTGTAAAACATTGGCAATTTGGGCGGTCTGATTGATCGGTTGAGAGAAGTTGCGTGTATATTGAATAAACGATTGAATATCACCGACCCGGATTTTTCCGTCAACGACCAGATAACCACCCAATACCACCACCGCCACATAGGACAAGTTGGATATAAAGGAAATGATTGGCATCATCATGCCCGAAATAAACTCTGCTTTCCAGGTGGTTTCGGTGAGGGAGTCACTGAGCTTATCAAACTTCTCGATCGAACGCTTTTCGGCGTTGAAAGCTTTGACGATGCTGTGAGCCCCGAAGTTTTCTTCAATCATGCCATTGAGCTCACCCAGTTTGGCGGCGCGCTGACGGAAGTAGTTTTGTCCGACCTTCACGATCGCTCCAATCAATATCAAACTGACCGGCAAACTGATCAAAGAAATCATGGTCATGGGAACATTGATGGTTAACATCATAATAAGAATACCGATGACCGTGGTTACGGATGTCACTACCGAAGTTACGGATTGTTGTAAGGAATTGGCAATGGTATCGACGTCGTTGGTAATACGGCTCAATATATCCCCAAAAGGTTCACTATCGTAATATTTTAAGGGAACCTTACTGATCTTCTCCGTAATCAACCGGCGAAATGCATATGTAATCTTCTGAGCTACACCGGCCATCAAAAAGGATTGAAAATAGGTAAAGGCGGAGGATGCGATATACAGAGCTAACATAATCAATAGCATCGAAGATACATAATCCATATCAATGGAAGCTCCTGGAACGCCCATGGCCATCATTATCGCACCTTCAAAAATCTTTGATGTGATATCTCCTAAAAGTCGCGGTGAGAAAATCGCAAAGATCGTTCCGGCGATGGCCAGCAAGAATATAAAGATCAACTGAAGCCAGTAATCCGAGGAAAAACGGACAAGACGCATCAAGGTCGACTTAAAGTTTTTTGCCTTGGCTCCGCCTTGCATCGCCATCATCGGACCACCGCCCATGCGTGGACCGCGCGTCATGCTAATTCCTCCTTACTCAGCTGCGAAGCAGCAATTTCCAGATAGACCGGACATTCTTCTAACAACTGATGATGCGTGCCGCTACCGACAATCGCACCGTTTTCCAACACGATGATCTGATCGGCATGGCGAATCGTACTGACGCGCTGACCGACAATCAATACGGTCGCATCGGCCAATTTATCTTTGAGCGCTTTACGCAATAAAGCATCGGTTTTATAATCCAAGGCTGAAAAACTATCATCAAAGATGTATATTTCCGGCTTCTTCGCTAAGGCTCGGGCAATGGACAAGCGTTGTTTCTGACCACCCGACACATTGGTTGCGCCTTGAGCAATCAGATACTCCAATCCTTCAGCTTTCTCCGCTATAATCTCCTTGGCTTGAGCGATGTCTAACGCTTCAGAAATATCTTCATCTTTCGCATTGACCGTTCCATAGCGGATATTACTGTCAATCGTACCCGAGAACAATACACCTTTTTGGGGGATGTAGCCGATTTTATCGCGTAGCGTTGTTTGTTTATAATCGCGAATGTCGATTCCGTCGACTTTGATCGAACCGCCCGTAACATCGTAGAACCTGGGAATCAGGTTGACAATGGTGGACTTACCGGAACCGGTCGAACCGATAAAAGCGGTGGTCGTGCCGGCTTTGGCCGTAAAGGATATATCGCGAAGCACATCTTCCTGAGCATCGGGATAGCGGAAGTAGACGTTTTCAAACGTGATTTCACCACACAGCGAACAGTCATTGGTCTTCGGATCTTCGGGATCGTTGATAATGGGTTCAATCGCCAAGACCTCCGCAATGCGCTTACCACTGACGGCGGCGCGGGGATACATAATGAAGGCCATGGATAACATAACAAAGGAGAACAACATGGAGGTTGCATATTGAATAAAGGCCAACATGTCACCGACATTCAATGTTCCGGCATTGATGCGATCCGCACCGACCCACACGATCAGAATGGTAGACAAGCTCATGATCAATAGGATGCCCGGAAACATAAAGGACATGATTTGTTGAAGAATGGTGTTATTGACCCGAACTTCCTCACTGATTTCATGAAACTTTTCTTCTTGAGTAGGTTGGGCGTTGAAAGCCCGAATGACCCGGATTCCGGTCAGGTTTTCACGCGCCGCCAGATTCAGTTTGTCGATCAATGTCTGAACGACTTTATAGCGCGGCGTCACTAAGGTGAACAGGGTCACAATCATAAAGACGAGCAGGGGTATGACCACTGCGAAAATCCAAGACATGGATGCGTTAAGTGCATACGCTTTGGAAAAGCCGATGATCGCATACAATGGAGCCGCAATCATCATTCTTAGCATCATGGTAATGATCATCTGAACCTGTTGAACATCGTTGGTATTGCGGGTGATCAGGGATGCGGTGGTTACTTTTTCAAATTCGATGAGCGAGAAGTTTTCGATTTTAACGAATAAATCTTTTCGTAAGCGATTGGACAGACTTGCACCGATGCGAGCGGAGATAAGGCTCACCAAAATGGCCAACACTGTGACCGCAAAGGCAATCAGTAACATCTGCATACCGATCTCTATGATCAAAGAAACATCTTTGGTCAGAATTCCTTCATTGATAATCCGACTCATATAGTCCGGTAATTCGAGTTCAAGTAGGGTTTGTGAGAAAACCAAACCGAAAATCAGCGGTATCTGCCACCAGTAATATTTTAAATAACTAAATACTTTCTTCATTGAAATTCTCCTTCGGTTGGTTTGATAAGATTTGATTGGCCTTTTCCATTAATTGTAATAACAGCACAAAATCATCTTGCATCTGATCTTTGAGCATGTCAATTTGCTTTTGATACATACTGCAATTGGCCAAGAAGGCTTCCATGGCTTTCTGTTGAATCACGATGCGCGTTTTACGGCGGTCGATGGAATCAAACTGTCGGGTGATATACCCCATTTTTTCCAGTTGATTGAGAATTGGGGTGATCGCAGGTCGGGATAAGTTGAGTACTTTACTGATTTGTGAGGGAAAGGGGGAACTTTTATTTTGCTCGACAAAATGAGCAATCATCATCAGCACCATGATCTCACTGGGTCTCAAATTGCTTTGTTTGGGACGTGGTTTGAAATTGTACATAAAACGATGGATCACTTCGGTGTTTTTGTCTTTATGGAATTTATGAAACATGTCCACCTCCAATATAGTTAAATAAACTTAACTATTAATCACTATGTATTATACTCCTGTGTTAATAATTGTCAAACAAATAACTCATAGGATATTTTAGTCAGTTTGACATCATCAGGAATTTGTTCTATACTTTCTTTGTTAAAGGGAGTAAACACCCCAGTGGTACAGTGTTCGTCAACACGGCGTAAAGCCCGGATACTGTGTGAAGCTTGAGACTTTATCAACGGGTATAGTCTTTTTTTATATTAAAGAGGAGATAAAATGGAAAACGAAAAACCATGGCATACGTTATCGATTGAGGAAACCGTTAAGGACACCAATGTCCAACAGGGATTAAGTGAAAGTGAAGCCAAAGAGCGGCTGACAACGTTTGGTTATAATCAGTTGGATGCGGCGAAGAAAAAGAACTTTTTGATTACGATTCTTGATCAGTTTAAAGATGTGATGATTATTATACTGATTATTGCGGCTGTTATCAGCGGCGTTTTAGGTGAAGTTGTTGATGCGGCCATCATCATGGCGATTGTTATCGTCAATGCCATTTTGGGATATGTTCAGGAAGCGAAAGCGGAAAACGCATTGAAAGCCCTTGAAGATTTATCTGCGCCAACATCGCGGGTCATGCGTGATGGCGTGGAAACCGTCATTACCAAGAACTTAGTCGTTCCAGGGGATATTCTTATATTAGAGACCGGCGACTTAGTGAATGCGGATATGCGTCTGATCAAGACAAGCAGTCTTCAAATCCAAGAATCTTCTTTAACAGGGGAGTCTGTGCCGGTAACGAAAGATGCCGCAAACATTATTGAAGCGAATTCGCCGTTGGGCGATCGTTTGAATATGGCCTATGCTTCCGGTCAGGTGACGTATGGACGTGGTATCGGTTTGGTTACGGCGACCGGTATGAACACGGAGGTCGGTCGCATTGCGACGATGCTTAATAAAAGTGAGAACGAACTGACACCTTTACAAAAGCAGTTAAATCAGTTGGGTAAAGTGTTGGGAATCGTGGCCATACTGGCGTGCGGTGCGATATTTTTCATCGGAGTCCTCGAAGGCAAAGAACCGTTTGAAATGTTTTTAACCGCCGTATCCTTGGCGGTAGCCATTATTCCGGAAAGTCTGCCAACGGTTTCGACGATCGTGCTGGCTTTGGGTGTTTCGCGGATGGTTGAGCGCAATGCCATTATCAAAACGTTGCCATCGGTAGAAACTTTAGGTTCGACGACGGTTATTTGTTCCGATAAAACCGGTACGCTAACGCAAAATAAGATGAAAGTCGTACGCACATGGGTGAGCAATGATCAACATTTAGAGACGTTGGCTTTGGCCAATCGTTTGTGCAATGATTCGCGTCAGGTCGATGGTGTTTGGGTTGGTGATCCAACGGAGACAGCACTGGCGGATTGGGCGAATGAATCGATTAATGAGGAAACCTTAAAACAGTATCCGCGCATTGCGGAAGTACCGTTTGATTCCGGTCGTAAACGTATGACGACGGTTCATAACTATAAAGAAGAAACGTTGGCTTATATCAAAGGCGGGGTCGATGAGATTTTAAATGTTTCAACTCATATATTGGATAATGACAATATTCGTGCAATCAATGAAGAGGATAAGAAAACGATTCATCATCAGAATCAGACGATGGCACAGGATGCTTTGCGTGTATTGGCCGCCGCATATAAAGTTGTCAATGGTGAAGTTGTTGATGGCGATATGAATTTGGAGAGCGATGCGGTATTTATCGGTTTGACCGGTATGATTGACCCACCGCGTCCCGAAGTGAAAGAAGCGATTGTGAAGTGTAAGCAAGCCGGTATTGATGTGGTGATGATTACCGGAGACCATGCCTTGACCGCCAAGGCGATTGGCAGGGAAATCGGTTTGTTAACGGATGATATGTCCGTTATCAGCGGTGTCGATTTGGATGCGATGAGCGACGATGATTTGTTTAATCAGGTGAAGGAAATCGGTGTGTATGCCCGTGTATCACCGGAACATAAAATGCGCATCATCTCCGCGTTCAAACGTCATGGCGATATAGTCGCGATGACGGGCGATGGGGTCAATGATGCTCCGGCTTTGAAAAAAGCGGATATCGGTGCGGCGATGGGAATCGTGGGTACTGAAGTTGCGAAAAGTGCGGCGGATATGGTTTTGACCGATGATAACTTTGCGACGGTGGTCGCAGCGGTTGAAGAGGGTCGTCGTATTCGGGATAATATTACCAAAGCGATCTCTTATTTGCTGAGCTGCAATGCCGGCGAACTGTTTGTGCTGTTGTTAGCGGTTGTGCTTAACTGGCCGCTACCGCTATTGGCTATCCATATTCTTTGGATTAATTTAGTAACAGATTCACTTCCGGCGTTAGCGCTGGGTGTCGATCCGGCTCAAGAAGGGATTATGAGTCGTAAACCCGACACATCAAAGTCATTGATGGGTAAATCGATGGTCATTCGGATCTTATTGGGTGGCACAATGATTGGCGCGGTGACGACGGTAGCTTTCTTGTTAGGCAATCAAATAAACATTGAAAGTGGCCGTACCATGGCCTTCTCAGTGCTTGGATTCTCTCAGTTATTCTACTCTCTCTATGTGCATTCCGGTCATATGACCTTGTTTAAATCCCTATTTACCAATAAGTACTTATGGTTGGCAATTATCGTGAATATGGCGATGATGTTTGGGGTCCTACTTATCCCGCCGATTCAAAACATATTTAAGCTGACTTCGGTAAGTCTGGAGAATTGGGGTTGGATCATGGGGTTATCTTTGATACCGCTAGTATTATTTGAGGCTTGGAAGTTAGTATTCAATCGAACCGCTGAATAAGCGGTTTTTTTGTTAAAATGACTTGTTAGACCCTAAAGTTTCAAATATTGACTAGCAAAATAGTGCATGCTATAATTTTCTGGGAGGATAGTTCATGAAAATAATACTAAAAAAGTCGTTTTGTCTTGTTGTTTCTTTTTTTTATTTGTTTTTTTCTGTTGTTCAGACGAATGCAAGTACGTATGTTAATACTGTATCAGGTTATTCATATCGTCTTTTTCCGGAGTATACAACAATTAAGGTGCCTAAATCAGTTACTTCAAACAATGAAATTGTAATTAAGTTGAATCAAGCAACGACTGAAACTAATAGAATCAAGTTTGCCGAATCTGTTATTGAATTAAAGAGCAATGAAGTAAAACTTGCAAATACGGCAGGATCTTCCGCAGTTTCTGGTATAATTACCATCATTATATCATCAGTGTTTCCACCCACAGCTATTGCTGGACTATTAGCTACACTTGGTTATAGTGTAGCTGTTCAAAACATTGGTGTCGAGATAAAAAAATACCAGAATTATGCGAATCTTTATTATAATTCTTTGTATCCTTATCGCCAAATTGCGCCTGATCCGACTTGCTATTTCAATGGATATGTATGGATGTGTCCATTTGGTCAAATGGAGATAAGTCATGATTAGTTCTTTATTGATATTTGGTGATCTCTGGACAAGGATTAGCGATATTGGATTCTTAATCTTGTTTAATATTGCAATATTATTGTTTATGATTTTATTTTTTGGTTGGAAGTACATTTTTAAGAAGAACAATTTAAGAAAATGGGAAAGAGAAGTTTGGTTATTAATCGTAATATTTACCATTATTGCTTTAGGAACTTTTGTGAAAATTTATTTTGATTTTCCTGAATTTTTTAGTTAGAAATATGTAACTTAAGAGATTGGCACATGTGGTTAACACCAATAAGTTAAATTTGACTATGTCATTTCCCGTGATAAGGATATGATTGGCAAGGCAGATCGTTCCATCATTCTGCTTGATATTAGTCAAACATCAACTTACTATCAATATTTCTGTGCTTAGAATTCAACTTATTTACATTTAACTATATGGAATCATGCACGGGACAACGTATAAATGACATGAAAAATAGAAAGTTCGAACTGAACTTTCTATTTCCTTTGCAACCACGACTGAATCAGACTTGCATCCGGATCAATAAAGATTGTTTTATAGTTTGAGATCCTTACCAAACCGGCAACCGATTTAGGGATCTTTTTTATGTTTTTGACTTGCGTGTAATTCACCGGCACACTGGAAGAGTGGCGGGCTTTGGAGTAGTAGGCGGCTAAGTGAGCGGATGCCCGGATAACCTCTTCATCAAAGTTATCGGTCTGGACAATGACATGTGCGCCATGAGTATCCTTGGCATGAAACCACCAATCATCCTTTCTGCCGAGTTTGAAGGAGAGAAAGTCGTTTTGAAGGTTGTTTTTACCGACATAGATCGTGGTATGGTCATTGAATTTGATGGTTAAGTAGTTGGGCTTGATTTCCTTTTGTTTTCGAATCTTCGACACCACGGCTGGCATATAACCGCGTTTCGCAAGTTCTTGGCGGATTTCCTTGGCGTCTTGCACATCCGCAATTTCGAGTTGTTGTTGGAGGGCTTCGAAATACGTGATTTCCTCTTGGCACAAATCGATTTGATTTTGAATGTGTGGCTGACCGCTGTGACCTTTTTGATACTTTTGAAACAGTTTCTTCGCGTTGGCTTTGACATCCAATTTAGGGTCAAGGGGAATCGTAATCATTCCTTCGCCATCAAAACGTTCGAATGTAACTTCTTTTGCGCCTTTCGTGACTTGTTGAGGGTAGGTGTACAGATAGTCACCCATCTCACGCCACTTCTCACAGTCCAACGCTTCATCCAAGGCGTGATACAATTTAGGTAACTTCGCTTTATATTTCTTCAACTCGCGGTTAACCAGTTTGAAACTGTCGCCGGTCTGTTGTTTGATGCGTTCTTTCTGTTCGGACTGATAATACACTTCATCCAGTCCTTGCATCAGCGGATAGGAAATGGAGGGAAGTTGCTTGTGTGTCAGTGGGATGCAATGAAAAAGATGATGATCAATGACGAAAAGTTGATTGCTTGATTGTATTTCTTTGAAGATATCGTTAAAGGTTTGACCTTTTTGCATACGATACTGAATCTCAGCTGACAGAATTGGTGATATCCCGTGATAGCTCTTGGAAAAGTCGAGGTGAGCATCTTCGGTATCACTTTGAAAGGGATCTTCCTTATCTCCGGCATCCGGTAGCTTATAAATCGCGCCGGGTTGAATGGTCCGCTTGGTATTTTCAAAAGGTGGAATCCGTTTGAGCGCATCCAAAATCCGATCTTCCTCAAGTAAGATTACATTGGCATATTTTCCCATCAGTTCAACCGCAATGGTTCGTGTAGTTAAATCACCTAAGTCATTACGAGTCTCAACACTCAGATGAACGATGCGGTCATAACCGATCTGCTCGATTTGTTTAATCAAGCCGCCTTCAATGTGCTTGCGCAACAACATGACAAAATGACTTGGTTCTTCTGGAGTACTGTAAGGCATATCTGAAAATTGCAGGCGGTTGTACACCGAATGGCAAGATATAATCAGATTGTATTTCTTGTGGTTAAAGCATTGGAAAATGATTTCCGTCTGCGATACCTGATAGATTTTATTGATGCGCAGTGGCAATGCCATCTTTAACTGAATTGTCAACCGGTTTAAAAGTATACCATCCAAAGCCATAAATGTGTCCTGCTTTCCAAAAAACATTATAACATATTTGACATCGTGGGTGGTTGTGAGTATCATTAATGAAAGGACCGGTGATTATGATGAAAAGAGGCCTTTTAGTCGTATTGAGCGGACCAAGCGGGGTGGGCAAAGGCACCATCCGTGACTTGTTCATCCGTCGACCTGAATTAAACTTAACTTTCTCGATATCGATGGCAACCCGCAACAAACGGGCGATGGAGACGGACGGTGTCGATTATTATTTTGTGAGCAAAGAGCGCTTTGAGAGTGCGATTGCCAATGATGAGTTGCTTGAATGGGCAGAATTTGTCGGTAACTTCTACGGAACGCCGTTGGCCGAGGTTGAGCGTTTGCGTCAACAGGGCAAAAACGTACTGTTAGAGATCGAAGTTCAGGGAGCTATCCAGATTAAAGAAAAATGTCCGGATGCCCTAACGATCTTCATCGTTCCGCCCAGTATGGATGAGTTGGAGCGTCGCATTCGCGGACGTCGCAGTGAACCGGAAGAGATTGTTCAGCAACGTCTGAACAAGGCATCCAAAGAGATGGAACTGACCGGGCAATATCGTTATGTGGTATGTAACGAAGACCCACAGTTGGCCGCCGATATCATATCGGTCATCATCAAACGTCACATGGAAGTGGTTAATGGTTAGCCACTTTTTTTGTTCGGACAAGCGATACAGTAGTGTATAATAGATGCAGGGGGAACCGTATGTACTATATTGACGTTTGGGTTGAACATCCGTTGGGATTAGACGCACCGCTGACCTATCGGTGTCCTTTTGAGCATGTCGAAAAAGGCATGCGCGTCACCGTTTCCCTCAACCGCCAAGCCGTCGTCGGAATCGTCAGTAACGTGAATGTAAAGGTACCTGAGGGAATCGATGTCAAAGATGTTTTATCGGTTCTTGATGAAGAACCCGTCATCAATGAAGAATTGAATGAGCTTGCTTTATGGATGGCGATTGACACCTTATGCGACCCCATTCTGTGCTATAAAACCATCTTACCGCCGGTATTGAAACCACAATCATCGTCCCAAAAAGCGAAGATCGAGAAATGGCTGATCGCGGTTGAGGGAGAGTTTGAGTTAACATTGAAACAACGCGAAATCGTTGATGAGATTTTGCTTTCTGGCGAAGTTTTGTACTCAACCGTCAAATCCGCCTCTATTCGCGATAAACTGATCGAAAAAGGAGCACTGCGTATTGAAGTGCGTGAAGTTACCTACCGCAAAAGTTTGAAAAAGGGTTCAGAATCGTCACTTATCCTTTCGGATGCCCAACGCACCGTCGTTGATGGAATCGACTTGAATGAAACTAGTGTCAACTGTATATTCGGAGCTACCGGCAGCGGAAAAACCGAAATATACATGCGGATCGCTGATAAAGTACTTACGCTGGGTAAGCAGGTGATTTTGCTTGTTCCCGAAATATCCCTCACCCCCCAAATGCTCGATCGCTTTTACAAGCGCTTTGGGGATGATATCATCGTCTATCACTCCCACTTAACGCCTCAACAACGTTACATCCAGTACATGCGCGCTAAGAACCAACAGGCATCGATTGCGATCGGAACACGCTCTGCCATCTTTTTGCCCTTTGAAAACTTGGGTTGCATCATCCTCGATGAAGAACACGATAGCAGTTTCAAACAAGACAAAGCACCGTTCTACCATGCCCGTGACATCGCGATTCATCGAGGCGAAACCTTTCAATGTCCGGTGATTTTGGGATCAGCGACCCCGGCGATGGAAACGTATGCGCGTGCCTTAAAAGGGGTTTATCGACTGTTTACCTTAAATCAACGCATTACCAGTGATATGGCCAAAGTGACTTTGGTCGATACCCGTCAGCTGTTGCGTCAACGCAAAAACAACGAACTGAGCGAGGTCTTGCTTGAGGGGATAAAATCGCGTCTTGAACTTAAACAACAAGTCATCCTGTTGCTCAATCGCAGGGGATATATGCCCATACTAACCTGTAAACAATGTGATTCGGTAGCCATGTGTCCCAATTGCGATGTATCCCTGGCCTATCATAAAGCCGGCCAGAAAGCCACGTGTCATGTGTGTGGTTACACGCAGATCAAACTGGTATGCACCGCGTGTGGCAGTACACAGTGGCAGGGATCGGGATTTGCGACTCAACGACTGGAAGAACAATTGAAAACTCAATTTCCATCCGCACGAATCTTGCGCATGGATGCTGATACGACCCGCAAGACCGACGGTCATGCGACTCTTCTTAATGCCTTTGCCAAAGGTGAGGCTGATATATTGTTAGGAACACAGATGATAGCCAAGGGATTGGACATACCCAATGTGACCCTGGTCGGCATCTTACAAGGGGACGCAGCGTTGGGACGACCGGACTATCGCAGCATTGAGAATACCTTTGCGATGATGGTTCAGGCTGCCGGACGCAGCGGTCGCTCGACTCTGGGTGGTGAAGTCATCATTCAGGCCTTCGATGTGCGTCACTACGCCGTACAATATGCCCGCAATCAGGATTATGTTTCCTTCTTCAATCACGAAATGAAATATCGTCATCAGGGTCAGTACCCGCCGTATACCTATCTGATAGCTATTACAGTGTCCGATGAGGATTGGGATAAAGCTCGTAGTTTGGCGGTCGATGTTGCATCACGCTGCCGGAGTGATGAGTCTTTTAAAACCCTGGGACCCGCCGATTTAGGTAAAATCAAAGGGAAGTTCCGCTTTCGGATCGTTTGTAAAGGCAAAGATCTTGTGGGGATGAAATCATTTGTCCGACAAGAAATTATGCCTGTTAAACGTAAGAGCGGAAAAACGCAGATCAGTATCAATGTATCGCCCATGGGCTTGCAGTAAGGAGGAAATTTATGATCGCAAGAGAAGAAGCTTATCACATACTTACGCAAGTCGTCGTCCATAAACAATACGCCAATTTGCTGTTAAAAAATTGCAAAGGGGATCCGGTGGATATGCCGCTGATCACACGCATTGTCTATGGCACATTGCAACATTACCGTTATCTTGAATATCAGTGGAGCGACCTTGTCAGTAAGCGTCCACCCGAAGAAATTGTGGTCCTTATTAGTATGTCCGTGTATCAACGTTACATGATGGACAAAATCCCGCCGTATGCCATTATCAACGAGGCGGTCAGTATTGCCAAAAAGAATCTCAAAGGGCAATATGCCGGTTTGGTTAATGCGATTTTGCGTCAGGTATTGACCCGTCACAGCCGTCCGGTATTTATGGAAAACAAAGCCGAGCAACTCGCCATCGAGACCAGTCATCCGGTATGGTTGGTACATATGTGGCGTAAGCAGTTGGGCGATGAAGCCACGGAGACCATCTGTCATAAAAACAACCTGACACCGCCTTTGTATGTGCGGGTAAATACGCTTTTGTCGGATATGGATGAAGTAATGAAATCTGAATTGTTTACTGTATCCGATGAGAAGTTAGGATCATTGATCGCATTGCCAAAAGTTGTCAAACACGAGATCTTTACTTCCGGAAAAGTCATGATTCAAGACGAAAACAGTCAGCGCGTGTGTGTATTTGCGGATGTAAAACCTGGTGAGAAGGTGTTGGATGTGTGCAGTGCCCCAGGAACCAAAACCGTTCAGTTAGCTGCCATGATGCAAAATCAGGGTAGTATCTTAGCGTTGGACATTCACTCGCACCGCATCAAACTGGTCGAACAGTTGATTGAAAAAAGCGGAGCGACCATCATTGAGACGAAAGTAGCGGACGCGACCAACTTACCTCAATCGATTAAAGAATCGTTGTTTGATACGGTTCTGATTGATGCACCATGCAGCGGACTGGGTGTATTGCGTCGCAAACCGGACATCAAAATGACGATTCAACCGGCGGATCTGGATGGCATTCAGAAACTTCAAGAGTCGATCCTGAATGAGACAAGTTCTTGTGTTAAGGTTGGCGGTCATTTGGTGTATGCGACCTGTACGATCAATAAAAAGGAAAATCAATTGCAAGTCCAAAGTTTCCTTTCAACGCATCCTCAGTTTGAGTTGGTCGACCAACAACAATATTTGCCTCATCAAAACGATGGTGATGGATTTTATATGGCAAAACTTATCAGAGTGCAATAATTATGGTAAAATATGCTTTGGTGATGCAATGAAAACACTTTATGACTACACCTATGACCAATTGGGTGAGCTGATGCTTGAAATTGGTGAAAAGAAATATCGCGGTCAACAGCTCTTTGAATGGCTATATCGCAAACGCGTCACAGCTTTTGATGATATGAGTGATATTTCGGTAAAATTGAAAATCTGGCTAAATGAACATGTGCAACTGTCACCGATCACGCTGAAAACGCGTCAGGTCGCGGCCGATGGCACAGTGAAATATTTGTTTGCGATGGAAGATGGAGCTCTGTGTGAAACGGTGCTGATGCACTACAGTTACGGTAAAAGCCTGTGTGTCTCCTCGCAAATCGGCTGCAACATGGGTTGCACTTTTTGTGCATCCGGCTTACTGAAAAAAACCCGCAACCTAAGCAGCGGGGAAATGGTGGCACAAGTACTCTTTGTTCAGCAGGAGTTGGATAAAGAGCAGGAAAGAGTCAGTCATGTGGTTGTGATGGGAACGGGCGAACCGTTTGATAACTATGACAACGTCTTACGCTTTCTCTACACCATCAATCATGACCGTGGTTTGGCCATCGGTGCTCGCCATCTGACCGTATCGACTTGTGGCTTGGTGGATGGTATCCGTAAGTTTGCGCTTGAACCGATTCAAGTCAATCTGGCGATCTCTCTTCATGCACCCAATGATGAGCTTCGAAGCAAACTTATGCCGATCAATCAGGCACATCCATTGGACAAACTGATGGAAGCCATGGATTATTATATGTCCAAATCCAACCGTCGGATTACCTATGAGTACATCTTATTACAAGGTGTCAATGATTCAGATGTTCATGCCCGTCAGTTGGCGGATTTGATTCGGGGTCAAAATGCCTATGTCAACTTAATTCCTTACAATCCCGTGGATGAACACGGATTTAGAAAAGTCGGGGTCAAAGAAGCGTTGCGTTTCTATGATCAGTTGCATAAAGCCGGCGTAAAATGTACGCTGCGCCAGGAGCATGGAGCCGATATTGATGCGGCTTGTGGCCAATTACGAGCGAAACATGAAAGGACACGATGACATGAACATTGCCGGAGCTACCGATTGCGGCTATATCCGCTCCACCAATCAAGACTGTTATGTCATTCAACGCATCGAGGATGCGGTTTTAGCTGTGGTTTGCGATGGAATCGGTGGCGCGAGGGCCGGCGATGTCGCATCTTCGATTTCCTGTAAACTCATGGATGAAGCCTTTGTTAAAAAAATACGCTTTTTGAATAATGATGATGTCAGAGCCTGGTTGAACTTAGCCATCGCTGAAGTCAATCAACACATTGTCAGTCTATCGCGTCATGTGGAGGACTATCAAGGCATGGGAACGACCATGGTTGCGGTTGTTTTTTCAAAAGACGGTATGATTGCAGCCAATGTCGGAGACAGTCGGATTTATGGTGTGAATCAACAGCTGGTTCAGTTAAGTGATGATCATTCATTGGTCAATGAGTTGGTCAAACTGGGTAAGGTTAAAAAAGAAGAAGCCAGTAAACATCCCAATCGCAATATGCTGACCAATGCCATTGGTATCGGCATGCAAATCGATATCGATATATTTGATGTAGATAATGATTTTGACATGATACTGCTATGCTCAGATGGTGTTCATGGATACATCGAGGAATCAGATATACTGAATACGGTTCATTCAAACCGTGAAGTTCAAGAAAAAGTGAATGTTCTGATCGGCTTAGCGAACAATGCCGGCGGATATGACAACTCGACCGTCATCTTAGTTGATTTGCGAGGTGATGAACATGAGTGAAATGATTAAAAACCGCTATATGATCGTTTCGCGATTGGGCGAAGGTGGGATGGCCGATGTATATCTGGCGGTTGATACCTTACTTAATCGTGAAGTGGCTATTAAAGTTTTGCGTGGAGAACTATCGACCGATCATGTTTCGTTGTTGCGTTTTAAACGCGAAGCCAATGCGGCGAGTACCTTAAATCATCCCAACATCGTTGAAATCTATGATGTCGGGGAAGAAGCCGGCAAACATTTTATCGTAATGGAAGTGGTGAGGGGGAAAACCTTAAAACAGCTCATTTCTCAGCGTGGCGCGATGGAAAAAGAGGAAGCTTTGGCCATCATGAAACAGCTGATAGTAGCAGTATCGGAAGCACATCGCAAAAATATCATTCACCGCGACATTAAACCGCAAAATGTTTTGATTAAGGATGATGGAACCGTTAAGATCACGGATTTCGGTATCGCCTTGGCTCAAGATGCCATGCAGCTGACTCAGACCGATGCTGTTATGGGTTCCGTTCATTATTTGGCACCGGAATGCGCACGGGGAGAAGCCGCAAGTAATCAAAGTGATGTTTACTCTTTGGGAATCGTATTATACGAGTTGTTGCGTGGTGATGTTCCTTTTACCGGTGAAGCACCTGTTCAGATTGCCATTAAGCATATGCGCGAGGATATACCGAGTATACGCGAATTCAATCCGACCTTGCCTCAGTCGTTGGAGAATATCATTATTAAAGCGACGGCGAAAAATAAATTGCTGCGCTATCAATCGGCGAAGGATATGTCCGATGACTTACTGACTTGTCTGAGTGCGGCTCGTGCAAAAGAAGCGAAAGTGATCTTTGTCGATGATGATGCCGAAGGGTCAACCACCGTGATCAATCAGGTTGCGACCTCTGAACCGGTCGTTGAATCAAAGTCGACCTTTGCTACCGTTTCGGCAGCTTTGACAATCAGTGCGTTGGTTATCCTGATTGGTTTTGCGATATTTACGATGTTCAATCCGGGAACCATTGAGAGTCGTTATACCAATGTTCCGGATTTGTCCGGTTTGAATTACAGTGAAGCTAAACTTGCTTTAGAAGAGAAAGGTCTGACTCTTTCCAGCAATGTTCTATATACACTGACCGAAGATATCCAGGCGGGCAAAATTATCTCGTTCACTCCGACCTTTGGTACTCAGGTTGAAAAAGGATCCCTGGTTACCATTACCGTTTCTGAGGGAATTTACTATGTAGTTGCTGATTTTACCACAAAAACCCTTGAGGAAGCCCGTGCAATGTTATCCGGTACGCGGATTACGATTCGTAGTGAAAACGAACCATCACTAACCGTGACTCCGGGAACGATCATCCGTCAGGAGTTGTTGTTGGCAGGGGATAAACTTGATCCAAGGCGCTCCTATGAAATAAAGCTGGTGGTCGCTTCTTATGTTGAATGGGTCGTTCCGCAATCCATTATCGGAATGGGTATTGGTGAAGCTTCCCGAATGATTGAAGAGTTGGGATTAAAAGTGATGACAGTTAAATTGTCAACGGCTGAATTAAGCGAAGAAGAACTGGCTAAAATTGTATATAACGTTGTAGAGTCTGTTTCACCGGGTGTTGGCAGTCTGTATATTCAGTACGAAGATTCTACTGTCATTTTGTATTATTACTAAGGAGAATGCATGCCAAAAGCCAGAATCATTAAAATAATCTCAAATCAATATACCGTGTTTACCGAAGATGGTGAGCGACTTTTGGCCATAGCCATGGGCAAGCTCCGTCTTAAAAAATCACCGGTCGTCGGCGATTGGGTTCAAGTCGATAGACTGGAGGACAAATGGGGAATTCAGCTGGTTGAAGAACGCTTTAATGAGCTTACCCGACCATTGATTGCCAATGTCGATAAGGCGATGATTGTTACCTCCCTGATACAACCGGATTTTTCACCGATTCTGCTCGATCGATTGATCTTTTTGATCAGTTATGCCAACATCGTCCCTGTCATCGTTGTGACCAAATGTGACTTATTACCGAAGGATGATCCGGTGTATCAGATCATCGCCGAATATCAGAAAGCTGATTATCAAGTGCTTTTTACCGGTCGGGATATGCCGGTGGATAATATTATGGCTGCATTAAAAGGGAAGGTGACGGTGTTGACCGGGCAAAGCGGTGCCGGTAAGTCATCGTTGATTAATCGGATTGACGGATCTTTTGAGTTGATCACCCAGGAAATTTCCAAGGCGTTGGGCCGTGGCAAACACACCACCCGTCATAGTGAATTGCATTATGTAGCTGAAGGTTGGGTTGCGGATACACCGGGGTTTTCGTCCCTTGATTTTTCGATGATCGATAAAGACATCTTCCGTTGGATCGTACCGGACTTTAAGCCATACATGGGAAAATGCAAATTTCGTAACTGTATGCACGAAAATGAGCCGGGATGTGCCGTTAAGGAAGCTGTCAGTAAAAATGAAGTGTCTAAAATCCGTTATGAAAATTATGTGGAATGTTTAAAAATGATTGAGGAAGAGAGGAAACCGTTATGACCATCATTGCTCCATCGGTTTTATCACTGGATTACAGCAAATTTGAAAATCAGATGTCGGATTTGCATGCTTCAAAGGCTCAATGGCTTCATTTCGATGTCATGGACGGACATTTTGTGCCGAATCTGACCTTTGGTCCGGATATATTAAAAGCGTTTCGTAAGGCTTCGCATTTGTTTCTGGACGTCCATCTGATGGTGGAAGATCCGGAATTCTTTTCGGATGTATTCATGGATGCCGGTGCACAGATGATTACCTTTCATACAGAAGCTCTAAATCATGACTCAACTCACATTCTGGCATTGATCAAGAAAATTAAGGGTAGGGGAGTTCAGGTGGGCCTGAGTGTCAAACCAAAAACACCGGTCGAAATTTTGTTTCCATATATTAATGAGGTGGATATGTTTTTAATCATGTCAGTAGAACCGGGTTTTGGTGGTCAGTCATTTATCCCTCAATCACTTGAGAAAATTTCCGCTTTGAGAACTCTGATCGATCAATCTCAATCGTCGGCACTCATTGAGGTTGACGGCGGTATCAACAGTCATACCGGAAGTTTATGCAAACAAGCCGGAGCCAATGTACTGGTTGCGGGCAGTTACATATTTAAAGACGATATTATTGCGGCTGTGGAGAGTTTATGGTAAAAGCACTGTTGGTCGCCTCGTTGGCAAAACATATACCCACGGATCATTTTGACTTTGTCATTGGTGTCGATCGAGGTGCTTTGATATGTGTGCAAAAGGGAATGATCATGGACTTGGCCATCGGTGATTTTGATTCAGTTTCAAAAGAAGAGCTTGAAATAATTGGTTTACATAGCAAAAAAATCGTGATGTTGGATGTTATCAAAGATGTTACCGATTCTCAGGCGGCGATGGCTTATGTAGAGTCGTTTGATGAGGTGGTTTTGTGTGGCGGATTGGGGGGGCGCATTGATCATCAATTGATCAATATCGGCTTAGTCAGAAATGACATTCGATTGAGTCTATGGGATGAAAATCATTTGATGTATACGGTAATCGGCGATAAAATCATAAAAAAAGCGGGATACCGCTATTTGTCACTGTTTGCCTGTGAATCCTCCATTGTTCATTTGAGTGGTGTGAAATATCCTTTGAACAGCCGAAGTATCAATGAAGATGATTTGTATTTGGTGAGCAATGAAATCATTGAAGAAGAAGCTTATCTGTCTGTCAAGGGTAAAGTATTGATCATCCAAAGCAATGATGCATAAAAAAAACGGTTGACACCGTTTGTTTTTATTAGGCAGCTTGCTGGGCTTTTAGTGATTTTAAGGCGCGGGCGGAAATACGGATTTTTTGCGGCTTTCCATCGACCATCACTTTAACTTTTTGCAGGTTAACATTCCATTTCCGACGTGTAGCACGCAGTGAATGTGAACGTTTGTTTCCAGATAATGCCTTCTTACCGGATACGGCGCATACTCTTGACATACCGTAACCCCCCTTTCTTGTCTTATTTGTGCTTGTAAACTATATCATAGCTCTATTTAAAATGCAAGTAAAAACCGTACGATTTCGACCATGATTTCAGCTTCGTTTTTACCATCGTTAACCCTGGATTTGATACGTTGAGTTGCATAAAAATCTTTTTTATCAAGAGCATTTGTGCTATGATGTACTCGTATGGTTGTGGGAGGATTTAATAGCTATGGAAAAACAACTTCTGGCGGCTGTTGAAATTGCCGATCACGAAATCCGTCTGATTGTAGCGGAAATCTATAACACCCGTCTGCAGATTCTGAAGACGGAAAGAGTCGAATGTTCGGGTTATAACGGCAAAGAGATCACCAGTGAAAAAGATATCGTAAATAGTCTCAAGCGGGCTGTTGAGAATGCTTCGAAAAATATCGGTGCATCGATTCAACAAGTCCTTTTGTTAGTTCCTTCGATTGATTTTAAGCGAGTCATGCGCCGGGTAACCGGTGAGGTTGCCAATCTGGCTACTGGCATTTCGCTCAACGATATTCAACGGGCATATGCCAGCGTACTGCGTATGGAATATGAACCGGATTTGGAAGTTATCAACGTTATGGTAACCAAATACATTGTAAACGGTATTAATATGAAGAAAGCACCGATACATGAATCGGCAGAACACTTTGTTATGGAAACCGAAGTGTATCTGGCAAACCGTGATTTGGCGTATGGACTTGCGGCTTGTGTCGAAAAGGCAGGTTTAGGAATCATTGACATCGTATTGGATGCCTTTGGTTTAGCAAAAGAAGCCTCCTTATTGGAGCAGTCTGCGGATGAAGTCATTATTGCCATTCGATTAGAAAAATTAATGACTCATCTTTGTCTGTATTCCGGCTCAAAACTGCTTAGTTCAGAAATTTTGGACACAGGATTTGGTGATTGGATCGGCAAAGTCAAAGAAACTTTTGATGTTCCGTTGGATGTGGCCAGCCGATTGATGATTTATAACTGCCGCTGTGATGGTGTTGTGCCATCCGATGCACCGATTTATATGTGGTCGCAAAACGGTCAGACACATACTTGCTCTTTAGCGCAATTGATGGATGCTTTATGGCCATCGATCAAAGCATGGATCGTGGAGGTCAATAAAACCTGCGAACCGATTATAGCAGCGAAGCGGGCATCGGTGGTAATTACCGGTGAAGGAGCGATTATTCAGGGTTTAAATCAGGCTTTACAGCTTGCTCTTGCAACCCGGGTTAATTTATATATCCCCGAAACATTGGGTGTACGTAATGGATCGTTTACGGCTTTGCTTGGAGCGTTCTATATGTATAAAGATTTGGAAGTCTGGCGTCGCAAGACGGCGGGAAGTATAAACCTGTTTGAATTTAATGCGATGATATCTGCCCGTAAAGGCAAGGATGGTTCCGGTGAGGAAACATTCCCTAAACGGTTAAAGGGTATATTTGAAACGAAGAAATAACGTCCGGAGGATCGACAATGAACGAAGATAAGTATCAACAAGTAGCCAAAATTAAAGTATTTGGAATCGGTGGAGCCGGTTGTAATGCTGTCAATCGCATGGTAGATGAAGGGTTGCAGGGCGTTGAATTTTATGTCTGTAATACCGATCTGCAAGTATTAAATGTCTCAATGGTCAAAAATAAGCTGATTTTAGGCAAAGAAACGACCAAGGGCTTAGGTGCCGGAGCAAATCCGGAAATCGGGCGTAAAGCTGCTATTGAAAGCGAAGAAGAAATCCGCGTCGCCATGACCGGTGCCGATATGGTATTTATTACCACCGGTTTGGGTGGCGGTACAGGTACGGGAGCTTCACCGCTGTTTGCCAAGGTCGCCAAAGAATGCGGCGCTTTGGTCGTCGGTATCGTGACCAAACCTTTTAGTTTCGAAGGTCGCAAGCGCATGGAACAAGCTTTGAAAGGTTTGGAAGAACTGCGTGAACACGTCGATTCACTGATTATCGTTTCTAACAATCAGTTGTTGGAAGTGATCGGTCGTATACCGTTTGTGGAAGCCTTTAAAGAAGCGGACAATGTCCTTCGTCAGGGCGTTCAAACCATTACGGACTTGATTGCGGTTCCGGCAATGATCAACTTAGACTTTGCGGATGTTCGTTCGGTCATGGAAGGTCAAGGCACGGCATTAATCGGTATCGGTATGGCTGCGGGGGATAATAAAGCTCAGGAAGCTGCTCAGCGTGCGATTACCTCGCCATTGCTTGAAGCACAGATTCGTGGTGCGCGTAATGCCATCGTCAATGTGACCGGTGGGGAAAATATCACAATTTTCGATGCCAGTGATGCCGTGGAGTATATCCGCGATTCAGCCGGTGGGGATATCGATATTATATTTGGGGTTGCCATCAATGAGCAAATCGGCGATTCTATCATCGTTACGGTCATTGCGACCGGGTTTGATTTACCGAAAAACAACGGCGTGGTTCAGCCGGTACAGTCAGCTGCGAAAGTCGTTGAAGTCATTAAAAATGAAAAACCGACACAGGAAGACGACGGAGATATCCCGGGATTCTTCAGGTCTAGATAACAGGGCGCAAGCCCTTTTTTCATTGCATATGTTTTGTTTATTTATGTGAACATTGCTAGAATACATTACAGGAGGAGATTATGAAACTTTTGTATGTAAAAGCTAGTATTTTCACGGCAAGCTATCGATGTACTCAAGTGCGTCAGCGGCTCATCCGGTTTATAAAACAAAACCCACCAACAGCGATTGCGGTCAGCGGGATGCAAGACGGACTACAGTTAACAATGCATCAGTTTATCAAACAGCTCAATCATCCTGAGATTCGGATTCTGGATATACCGGGACAGTATCAGGTGAAGGAGACAGCAATCAATCTTTTTAGTAACTACTTATCTGCCGGTGAGCTTACGATCGTACCGATCGAAGGAACGGTTGCGGTCATTGAAAAAATCAATCGATGCAGAGTTTCTTATATGCTATTCGATATTTTTGCGGAAGAAGAATTTGCGGATTATAACGGGGAGTTGGATGATGCTCTAATTGAAGAATTGACTCAATTGCTCAAACAAAGTGAAAATAAGCATAATGAGGGGTTAAATTAACGGCAATGCCGTTTTTTTCTGAAAAAAAGATCCCGTAGGATCGAATGTCTCAGATTAAGTTCAGTTCTTTACAGGCCAGAAAGATTCCGTCTTCCAACACTGAACGGGTCGTCAATGTAGCAATCTCTTTTAGGGAGACATTGCCATTGCCCATAGCAACACTTATCTTTGCATGTCTAAACATTTCCATATCATTGAGTGAATCACCGAATGCAATATAGGATTCTGGTAACTGCCACAAATCGAGTATTTGTCGGATGCCGGTATATTTTGAATGAGAATTGCTGACGATATCCGCATAATGCGATTCTCCCGGCATAACCAACGTGCCTTCAAGATTCATAAACTTCTGATAATCATAACCTTTCGGTGCATAAACCAAGATCATATCGACATCTTCGCCTTCGTATGCTTTCGCCCGCGAAGGGATGGGTAATTTGAAGAATTCGTGGGATATCTTCACGCTTTCATCCGGTTCAAACCGCATGAAATCCGGTTGTCCTTTAAATTGAACATTAATACCATCTTCAATCACGATTTCCTCTATCTTACGAATGACTTGGGGATCCATGACATAATGATATAAACATTGCTGATGAGCATCGTAGAGCTGCTGACCATTGCTAGTCACATAACCGTCCCATGCAATCATATCGGTGATGCCGGTTTGTTGGCACGCCTCAAAATTTCTTCCGGTTGCGATCGCGATTTTATATCCTTTTTGCTTCAATATTTTTAAAGTTTCAATGGTAGAGGGTGGCACCACATGCGATTTTGTGTCAAGCAAGGTTCCGTCAACATCGAAGAATAGGGCTTTTATAGGTTTCATTGTGTTACCTCAAAGTAATTATACGATAAAAAAAACTCTTTACCACTAATTGAACGTTGTAAGCGATTACTTTTTTTCAAAGGGTAGAAAATGTGAAAAAACATAGTATACTTGTCTTGTCGGAGGACATTATGAAACCAATTACAGACTTACATGTACACACGATTTCGAGCGGACATGCTTACAGCACCCTTTTGGAAATCGTACAATATGCCAAGAGCATCGGTTTGCCGATGGTCGGAATCAGTGATCATGCTCCGGGGATGCCCGGTGGTGCTCATTTATTTCATTTTTTCAATATGCGTATATTGCCCAAGGAAATCGATGGAGTTCGGGTATTGCGAGGCGTCGAAGTCAATATCATGGACCATCAGGGCACGATCGATGTCGATGAGCGATTGCTTCGCAAAACAGATTATGCAATTGCATCCTTACACCCGCCATGCATTCCTTTTGGTGATATAAAATCGAATACCGAAGTGTTAATCAAAGTCATGGGCATTGAAGGTATTTCAATCATTGGTCATCCGGATGACGATCGTTATCCGCTGGATTATGATGCTTTGGCACAGGCAGCCAATGAGCATCATGTATTGCTTGAAATCAACAATTCATCGATGAATGGGTTTTCCGCAAGGTCAAACAGTAAAATTGTTATCAAGCAATTGCTAGAAGCGTGCAAACGCCATCATACATATGTTATCTTCGGATCGGATGCTCATATCAGTTTCGATGTCGGTAATTTTACCTATTGTAAGGAAATTGTCGAAGAATGTGACTTTCCGATGGAACTGGTCGTTAATCATCAGTCAGATAAGTTACAGCAGTTTTTACCTAAGATATTTGAATGATTACTTACTCCGGGCATCCGGAGTTTTTTTGACAAAAAAGCGCGGTCATGGACCGCGCTGTATTAGGACAAATGCAGGATTTTTTGAAGCTCTTCTTTTAATTTCGGTAAAATCAGTACGGCATCACCAACGATGCCGACGTGAGCGATTTGAAAGATTGCGGCATTGGGATCACTGTTGATAGCAATGATGCACTCTGCTTTATCCATTCCCGCCGTATGCTGGACCGCTCCGGAAATTCCACAAGCTATATAGACCAATGGACGAACTGTTTTGCCGGTCTGACCGACTTGTACATCTTTGCCAACAATGCCGGTTTCAACCAAACCACGGGAAGCACCGACTTCCGCGTTCAATACTTTCGCAAAGTCTTTGATTAAATCTAGATGCTTTGCCATCGAACGTCCGGCCGATACGATGATACGAGCCTTAGCGATGTCATTTGTTTTTGCCTGTTGAACTTCTCTTTTTAAAATTTCAACCCAGTCAACTTCATCGAATGTCGTCTCAAACACAACAACGTCACCGGCTTGTGCTTCAATTTCAGTTTTCTCAAACACATTGGGACGAATGGTCGCCATTTGCGGACGGAAATTCGGACACACGATCGTACCAAACAGATTACCGCCAAAAGCCGGACGAGTAACCAAAAGCAGAGAAGTATCGGAGGTCATATCCACTTCAATGATCGTAGCGTCGGCGGTTAAACCCGTGTCGACACGCGCCGCAACACGCGGTGCGATGTCACGTCCGATGACGGTAGCACCAATCAGGAAACTGTCCGGAGCAAAGGCGCGGATAATATCGCTCAGAGCTTTGGACGTATGTTGGGTCGTGGCTTCTTTGAGTTTTTCATCTTGGCACAGAATAACTTTGTCAGCACCATAATTAAACAGAACGGATGTCAGATTTTCAACCTGATAGCCCGGTAAAACGGCGACCACATCGTGATTCATGCCTTTTTGAACGTATTGAGCCTTAAGTTTACGTGCTTCGCTTAATAACTGAAGACTGACCTCAGCGATAACGTTATTGCGTGTTTCGATAAACACGAAGATATCTTTTGTCATTGAATTTCTCCTTACTGAATATACGGAGCTAATGTGCTCAGTATCGCTTTTACAGCTTCATCACTACCGCCGTGAATCAGTTTGACTTCACTGGACACCGGACGGGTAAAGGTCTTACGAACTTGTGTCGGTGAACCTTTAAGACCGATATCCTTAGCTTCTAACATCAATATTTGATTATTAACCATTTCGATCGGTTTATCGAAGGCTTCCCAACAGGAAGTAACATTCATAAAACGCAGATGATCCAATTGTTCCAAGGTGGTTAATAGGCAAGGGAAGCTGACTTTCAATGTCTCATCGAAATCTTCATAGTGCTTCTTAACGACAATGTAATCCGATGTGACTTCAACGATCTTACTGACATAGGTGATTTGGGGAATGTTCAGGCGCTCTGCGACTTGCGGTCCAACTTGAGCCGTATCGCCGTCAATGGCTTGACGTCCGGCAAAAATCAAATCCGGTTGAACTCTTTTAATGGCAGCGGCCAATGTATTGGAGGTTGCCCATGTATCCGCACCGGCGAAAGCTGGGTCACTGATTAAAATTGCATGATCGACACCGCGTCCATAGCATTCTCTGAGCATGTTGGCTGCTTGCGGAGGTCCCATCGTGATGACGACAACTTCGGCACCATTGGACTTCTTGATTTTCAAAGCAGCTTCTAAAGCGCTGGTATCATCGGGGTTCATGATTGAATCAACACCGTCACGAATCAGTGTTCCGGTCTCCTTGTCAATCAACATTTCCGTAGTATTGGGTACTTGTTTCATTAGTACGACGATTTTCATTGTGTTACCTCAAGACCGAAGCGCTGATGACCATGCGTTGAACTTCGGATGTTCCTTCATAAATTTCAGTAATTTTGGCATCACGCATCATACGTTCTACCGGATATTCACGGGTGTAACCATAACCACCGTATAACTGTACGGCCATCGTCGTCACGCTCATTGCGGTTTCCGATGCAAACAGCTTAGCCATCGCAGCTTCGGTCGAAAAACTCTTCTGTGTATCTTTGGCAACTGCAGCTCTATAGACCAAACAACGGGCTGCTTCGATTTGCGTAGCCATATCGGCTAATTTAAATTGCGTATTTTGAAATTGACTGATGGATCGATTGAACTGTTTGCGGCTTTTTGTATAGGCGACCACTTCGTCCAAGGCTCCTTGAGCAATTCCCAGCGCTTGAGCTGCGATTCCGATACGTCCGCCATCAAGCGTTGACATGGCAATACCAAAGCCTTTACCCTCAGCGCCTAAACGGTTTTCAACCGGCACTTTCACGCGGTCAAACATGAGTTCACACGTACTTGACCCGCGAATACCAAGTTTCTTTTCTTTTTTACCAACCGAAAATCCTGGCATATCTTTTTCAAGAATAAAGGCGGTAATACCTTTGGTGCCTTTGGAAATATCGGTCATAGCAAAGATAATATAAATATCGGCATATCCGGCATTGGTGATAAAGATTTTTGAGCCGGTGATTTCATAATAACCGTCTTTAAGAATAGCGGTGGTTTTTTGTCCGGCCGCATCAGTTCCGGCGTTGGGTTCTGTTAATGCAAATGCCCCTAATTTTTCGCCTTTATTCAAAGGGACAAGATATTTCTGTTTTTGTTCTTCCGTACCATACGCATAAATCGGATGAGCTCCAAGAGATGTATGCGCGGACAAAATAACGCCGGTAGTTGCACAGGCTTTGCTCAATTCTTCAACCGCAAGTACATAAGCCAGCGTATCCGCACCACTTCCGCCATATTTAGCAGGGAAGGGGATGCCCATCATTTTGGCATTGACCATTTCCTTAACGGTTTCCACCGGAAACTCTTCTTCTTCATCGGTATATGCGGCAATCGGACGCACGATTTCCGTAGTAAACTGTTGATACAGTTTCTTTAATAACAAATGTTTTTCGTTCATAATTCCTCAATTCCTCGGTGGCATAACTTCAGCAATGCCGGTAATGACCATATCACCATTTTGATTAAATGCGGTAGTTTCAAGTTTGACGCGGTTTTTCTCTTCGTCTTTTTCCACGACCGTTACTTTAGCAGTAATAGTATCATTTAGATAGACAGGTTTTAAATACTTGATGGATTGTCCCAGATAAATCGTACCTTCACCAGGTAGATCTGTTCCTAATATTGCGGAGAATAATGAAGCAATCAAATGTCCGTGACAAATGCGCTGTTTGAAGCGGGTAGCCGCCGCATATTCTTCGTTAAGATGAACGGGATTGTGATCGCCGCTTACTTCAGCGAAGCTTTCAACCTCAACGGATGTAAACATTTTCGTAAACTCTGCACTTTGACCGATGGTCAACTGTTGAATCGTTTTTCCTTGTTGCATAGCAACCTCCTTAGAATGTGAATGACTCTTCATGTTTAATTTATAGTATTGTGAACAAATTGTCAAGACAATTGATAATAATATAACAAAGATGAAAAAAATTTCTTTTTAGATGGTTTGACCTGTAACACATAATTCATGTTTCGTCTTTTTTTAAGTGATGCGATTGCGTCCGAAGTTAAATTTATTAAATGTAAAGTTTAGTATTGACAAACTTTTTATATATGATATTATTACACTCGTTAAATACATGGAAGAGAAAAAGTAGGAAGTGAACGTTTCACAGAGAGCCCGGTTGCTGAAAAAGGGTAGTCAGAAACTTCTGAACAATGGTCTTGGAGTAGCATACCGAAGGAATCCCTTAGGCTATGACGGATTCGCCCGTTAACGCGATAGAGTATAACCGGATTCCGGCGTACTTGAGAAGGTATATCTAGTGATAGGTATGCGAAAAAAGGTGGTAACACGAGTACTCTCGTCCTTTGCGGATGGGAGTTTTTTTATTGGAGGTAACGATGATCAGAATCGAGAATTTAACAAAATCTTTTAAAAACGACAACAGCCGACTGGTTGCTTTAAACAATGTCAGTGCCTCCATCGATAAAGGTGAACTGGTGGGCATCATCGGATCTAGCGGAGCGGGTAAGTCAACCTTGATTCGACAGCTCAGTCTTATAGAACAGCCGGACAGCGGCACCATCTGGTTGGACGATGTTGATCTGTTTAAACTGAAAGGTCAGGATCTGTTGCGAATGCGACGCCAACTCGGCATTGTATTTCAGGGATACCATCTGTTAGAACAGAAGAATGTCTATGATAACATCGCCTTTCCGTTGCAATTGGTAAAAATGGATAAAGCAGACATCAAGAAGCGGGTGGAAGAGCTTATTTCGTTGGTGGGACTAAACGGTAAAGCGCAGGCGTATCCGGTTCAGTTGTCCGGTGGTCAGAAACAGCGGGTAGCAATTGCCAGAGCCTTGGCATCATCTCCGACGTTGTTGTTATGCGATGAACCTACAAGTGCCCTTGATGTGGTCACTACAAAATCCATCTTGGACTTATTGGTGGAGATTCACCGTAAGACACAGGTTACCATTGTTATCATTACCCATGAATTGTCAGTCGTAAAAGCGGTGTGTCAGCGTGTAATTGTGATGAATGAGGGCTATTTTGTTGAGGATGGATCTGTAAAACAAGTGTTCGCTTCACCAAAGCACGAAATGACGAAGCTTTTATTGAGTTATCAGGAGGGTCAGATATGAATGAACTTTTGATAAAGGGGACCATGGATACATTGTATATCGTATCGATGTCCACATTATTTGCTCTGATTGGCGGATTACCGATTGGCGTGATGTTGGTTATTTGGAAGAAGGATGGAATTGCACCGTTTGCCGTTGGTGAGAAAATGCTCAGCGGTGTCGTCAACATCGTACGATCAATTCCGTTTATTATTCTGATTATTGCTTTATTTCCCTTTACCCGACTGATTGTCGGTCGTTCCTACGGCATTCAGGCTTCGATTGTGGCCTTGGTTGTTGGAGCCATTCCCTTTGTGGCAAGGCTGGTTGAATCTGCGTTGTCAGAAGTGGATGAGGGATTGATAAAGGCAGCGATCACCATGGGAGCAACCCCGTGGCAAATCGTTGTTAAAGTGTATTTGGTCGAATCAGTCCCAGCCTTGATCCGCTTAGTTTCACTGACAATGATCACGTTGGTGGGTTATGCGGCAATGGCCGGAGTCGTTGGTGGCGGTGGCTTGGGCGATATCGCGATTCGCTATGGTTTACATCGCTATCAGACAGATGTCATGCTTTTGACAATTGTCATCATGGTCATCATGGTACAACTGATTCAAAGCGGTTTTAATTTGATAGCAGACCGGCTCGACAGACGCCGGGCGTAGAAGGAAAGAGGAAAAAAATGAAAAGAACAGTTATTATGGCTTTATTATCACTGCTGGTACTGAGTGGATGCACGATTTCTCAAGATAAAGAGGATAAAGTCATCAAAGTCGGTGCATCCCCAACCCCACATTCATTGATTTTGGAAGTTGCCAAAGCTGAAGTTGAAAAACTGGGATATACCCTGGAAATTGTCGAATTTACCGATTACATTTTACCCAATACCGCATTGGATGCCGGTGATTTGGATGCCAATTACTTCCAACACGTTCCATACCTCACAAAGTTTAACAGTGAAAAAGGCACAAAGCTTTCTTCGGTGTTGGCTGTTCATTTCGAACCTTTGGGATTATACCCAGGAAAATCCATCGATTTAGAAGGTTTAAAGGTGGGTGGAGCAACGGTTGCTATTCCCAATGATCCAACCAATGAAGCGCGTGCATTGCGTCTGTTGGCTGATAATGGTTACATTACGTTAAAAGGGGCGGCAGATGCCAATGTGACTCCATTGGATATCGATCAAAACCCGTACAGTCTGCAGTTTGTGGAAATGGAAGCTGCACTTTTGGCTCAAACCTTGGTTGATGTCAATTTTGCCATCATCAATGGTAATTATGCTTTAGGTGCAAACATTGCGGATAAAGTGTTGTTGACAGAAGACAAAGATTCGATCGCAGCACAAACCTTTGCGAATATCATTGTGGTTCAGACCGGTAAGGAAAATGCTGAGAAGACCAAGATTCTGATTCAAGCGCTAACTTCCGAAGCTGTGAAAAAATTCATCGAAGAAACTTTCTATCCGACCGTGATCTCAGTTTTAGAATAATTCAACATTTTCACTTGCGCATCGTTTCTTGTGTGATATAATAACCACAGCATAGGTCCTTTAAATTGATCCCGTGAGGTCATCAAGGAGCGAATTTCAAGTAACCCCTTAGAGCATGCACAAAAGGACTTTTATATGAGGTCCTTTTTTTACGGCCTATGCAGAAAGAGGGAAAGAATTATGGAAAAAACAGATTTAGAGATTCAACAGGGTTTGTTGTATGATGTCAACGAAAAACCCCCGATTGGCACATGGTTCGTATTGAGTTTCCAACACGTATTCGCAATGTTTGGTGCTACTATTTTGGTACCTATCTTGACCGGATTGCCAATTTCAGTTGCATTGTTCGCATCAGGTATCGGGACGCTGATTTACATCGTCGCAACCAAAGCGAAAGTACCGGTGTACTTAGGATCTTCATTTGCATATATTACTGCCGTTCAGATTGCCCGGGATGCGATGGGCGGAGATTTCAGTGCCGCGCAAACCGGATTGATTTTAGTAGGTCTTGTGTATGTTATCGTTGCAGTTATTATTAAATTCATCGGAAAAGGATGGATCGACAAATTATTGCCACCGATTGTCATCGGTCCGATGATTATGATTATCGGTTTAGGCTTGGCCAGTGTAGCGGTCGGTTCGGCTGGCTTTACCACCGGAGGCGACTGGCGCGTCATGGCAACCGCATTTGCCACCTTCGCCATTACAGCGACCATTATGTCAACAGCTAAAGGCTTCTTAAAGATCGTTCCGTTTATCGTTGGGATCTTCGGTGGATACCTGGTCGCATTGGCGTTGGGTATCGTTGATTTCACCGCAATCGGAGATGCTGCCTGGTTCAGTTTACCTCAGTTCTTACTTCCATTTGGTACAAACGGATGGTTTGGTGAATATCAATTCTACTTCGGTACGGAGACTTGGGTCATTGTTCCAATCGCCTTGGTAACTATTTCCGAACATATCGGAGACCATACCGTATTGGGTAAAATCTGCGGAAGAAACTTCTTAAAAGAGCCTGGATTAGACAATACGCTTATTGGTGATGGTGTCGCTACCGCTGTATCCGCATTCTTGGGCGGACCGGCAAATACAACCTACGGCGAAAATACCGGTGTCGTCGGTTTGACAAAAGTCGCTTCGATTTGGGTCGTCGGCGGAGCCGCTGTGATTGCGGTCGTATTGAGCTTTATCGGAAAGATTTCCGCAGCCATCAGTACGATTCCTTGGGCAGTTCTGGGTGGTATGTCCATCTTGCTCTATGGCTTCATCGCTTCCAACGGTTTGCGCGTATTAATCGATGAAAAAGTAGATTTCTCAAAAACCCGCAATATCATAATCGCAGCAACGATGTTGGTATTAGGACTTGGCGGAGCCGCTTTTAAAATGGTGGGTGTCGCAACATTGTCCGGCACAGCACTTGCCGCAATTGCCGGTGTCATCTTAAATCTGATTTTACCTGAATAATCAAATACCGCTTCGGCGGTATTTTTTTTTGTGATAATATGTATAGAGGTACATTTATGAAAATCATCGACTTAAGTCATCCGATTCAATTCAATATGCCTGTTTATCCGGGGGATAAACAGGTGGTAATTTCTTCTGAGAAAACGTGGGAGAAGGATGGTTATCGCCTGTCATCACTTCTTATTAGTCTGCATGCCGGAACACACATCGATGCTCCATCTCACTTAACTGAAAGGGATGGGATGATGAGTGATATTGATCTTTCTCGTTGTGTGGGAAGAGGCGTTCTTGTGGATGTTCGAAATTGTGAAACCATTGAACTTAAGCATATTAAATCGTTAGAGATTTTGGAGGGAGACATCGTTGTCTTTCTGACAGGATGGTCGAAGTATTATGGCAGCGAAAACTATTATAAGCATCCGGCTTTAAGTGAAGAACTAGCTCATTTTCTGGTGATGAAGAAAATCAAAATGATGGCTATGGATATGCCTTCCTGTGATTATCCCCCTTATCCTGTGCATAAAATATTGATGAATGGAACTATTCTGATCGCCGAGAACCTGTGCAACTGCGAAGCATTGCTTAATTGTCCGTTTGAAGTGTATGCGATACCGTTAAAAATCGAAGCAGAAGCTTCGTTGGCCCGTGTGTTTGCAATTTGTGACAAAGAAAAAACCGCGTGAAGCGGTTTTGGTTTTTATTGAACTCCGTGCATTTCCTCAAGCATTTGCTTGTGTTGCTTTTCAGTAAAGTCATAGAAGAACATCGGTAATAGACTCAATACACTGGCAATGGCCGGCAGTAAACTGATCAGCCAGAAAATGCCGTTTTGTGCATTTGCACTTTGAGAGATATTTTCAACAAATCCAGTCAGTGTCAGAATCCAACCAATCGCAAAGGTAGCAAAAGCTGTTTGAAGTTTTGTTGTAAATGTGTGGACAGAGAAGCAAACACCTTCAGCACGCTTTTGCGTTTTGTATTCAAGATAGTCAACACTGTCGCCAACCATGGCATACATAACGACATCATTCATACCCAGACCCATGCCGGCCAGAAACAGCAGTCCAAAGACCAAGGTCATGTTTCCATACCCGAAAATAAACATCAGAAGATGAGCGATAGCGCCAAAGACAAGGGAACCCATGTAAAGTTGTTTTTTTGTGAAAAATCGATATAAGAACGGTGTAAAAAATACAGCGGCTATCATAGAAAAGATAAGAATAGCGCCTAAAATCGTAAAGAAAGCTTCATCGCCTAGATTATACTTGGCAAAGTATATACCCGCAGCGCCAAGTCCCATGCGGAAGGCACCGAGCATCCGCGAAGTTTGAAGAAGGACCAGTGGTTTATTCTTCTTGACCAACTCCAGATTTCCTCGCATGGTTGTTTTTTCACCATAATCTTCAACTCTCTCTTTGGTATTGAAGAAAGCCAGAAAGAAAAGTGCGCCGCCAAATACAGACATCAAAATCGCTGAAATCAGATATCCAATTTCACCGCCGCCATAGGCTGAAATAATCAACGGCGGTACTATGATTGAAATCGCCATTCCCACATTACACAAGATGCGAGCATAAGACAATATGCTCATTCTTTCTTTCGGGTCTTGACTCATCGCAGCTGAAAGACCCCAATAAGGAACATCAGAAACCGTGAAAATCATATCCCATAAAATATATGTCGCGTATGCATAAAATAATCGCATGCCCATCGGTAGGTCAGGTACATAAAAGGTTAAAATCGTAATTATGGCCATAGGAATGGGTACAATAAATAAATAAGGTCGCAGTTTCCCCCAACGGGTTCGGGTTCTATCAACAATCGACCCCATAATCGGATCATTGATAGCATCCCATATGCGGGCAACCAACATTAATGTACCCACCGCTGCCGGTAATAACTTCATCATGTCTGTGTAGAAAATCATGATATACGTCGCAGAAAAATTATATATCATGTTTTGACCTAGTCCTGCTAGGCCAAATGACATCTTTTCTTTAACGCTGACCTTTTGATCTGCATAATTCATGGAAATATCTCCTTTTCCCTTATGATATCAGTTTATATGTTGCTTGACTCACTGTCAAAGACAATTAATATCTGCTATTATGAATGTGGGTGAAATGATGAAAAATGTGCAGGATAAAATAGTGTTGATTGCTGTTAAAAGCAGTGAACTGCTCGAGTTGGTCCAATGGGATTTACCGTTAGATTCCATTGTGGCCAGTAAATTGATTGATGAGATGCGTAAACTACTGGATGAAGTAAAAGAAGAGATATCCTGAACAAAGGAAATCTCTTCTTTTGTTGGTATCTAGTAAGGAAAGGAGGAGTGAATATGATATCTGCTACGGTATTGTTGGGTTATGTAGCCGTTGCCGCCGGTATTGCGGCCATCATTAAAATCCTATTCTCCGCAAATGGACGAATATCGATTCCCGGTATGACGGCCCAATGGGGGAATTAGGCGACCATGTCAAAATGGCGGACATTCCGCCGCATTGCCGACCGCGAGAGAAAGCCCGGCTTTCGGGAATTGAATCCTTGAGTGACATTGAAGTCCTGGCATTAATTTTGCGCAGCGGAACACGCAGGGATTCGGTATTGTCATTAGCACAGCGCTTACTGACCTTAAGCAAAGGATTGGGTAATCTGCCACGCTTGTCCTTGTATCAGCTGATGACGATTCCCGGCATCAAAGAAGCCAAAGCAGCCGAACTTCAAGCGGTCTTTGAACTGACTCGACGGGTACTGCGCAGTGATTTGCCCAACACCAACATCGTCGAACGTCCGGATGTTTTGGTGGACTGGCTCAAAAGTGAAATTGGCAACAAGAATCAAGAGCATTTTTTAGTTGTTTATCTCAACACCCAAAATCAGATACTGGCTTGTAAAACGTTGTTTATCGGAACTCTCGACCGAAGCATCATTCATCCGCGGGAGATTTTCAAAGAAGCGGTGGAAAACAGCGCGTCGCGTCTGATTGCGGTCCATAACCATCCGGGTGGGTCGTTGAAGGCAAGTGATCAGGACCTTGAGGTGACTCAAATGCTGATGGAAGCCGGATCGATGATGGGTATTCCATTGTTGGATCACTTGATCATAACCAATCAGGGATACTGTTCGTTACGACAAAAAATGATTGTTGATTGAAACCATGAGGTAATGGCTTTATAATGGTAGTGGTGATTAAATGAAGCGCTTGACCTTACTGCAACGGATACTGATGATTCTGATAGCCGTTGTTATGGCCGTTACCTTTTTATTGAATGTGGTCAAAGTTGCCCAACCTGTTGCCGGTGTACAAGCCGCAGGGTATGGGTTCTTTGCCATGTTACGATATGCACTCATAGAAAATCCGATTGAGTCGTTGAAGAATATTGGGGAAGACATCACTTCTTTTTATAAATTGAAACAAGAAAACGATTATTATCGCTCTCAACTGGAAATGTTGGCTTTGTACAGAGCTGAACTAGAGGAAGCATATCGTCAGATCGCTCAACTGAAAGAATTAGCAGATATACAGACGGCGGCCAATGAGTACACACTGACAAGTGCGAAAGTTATTTATCGCAGTTATGATACATTTAATCATGCATTGGTCATTAATCGAGGATCTGCGGATGGTGTACAAGTCAATCAGGCAGTCATCACGACCAAGGGACTGATTGGCAAAGTCGCCGAAGTGTTTGAGGATTCGGCGGTCGTCCGCTTATTGACGACACAGGATGTACAAAACAAAGTCTCGGTTAAGATACAGCTTTCACCCTCGGCCAGTGCTGAAGCCGTTTTAGAACGATATGATCCCAATCGCGGCGCCTTTGTACTTCAGCTGTTAGATACCAACTCAGCGGTCGTTAAAGATATGACCGTTATCTCTTCCGGTTTGGGCGGTGTGTTTCCGGCCGGTTTGTTGGTCGGTACGGTAACCGAGGTTGAACAATTGGTCAATGCCATCGGTATGAAAATCTATGTATCGCCATCGGCCAATTTCCACTCTTTTGATTATGTGTTTGTGGTCGATTACAAGCAAGAAGTACCAATGCCATGATGTCCTTGCTGTTCTTTTTAGCGATGCTGATCTTGGACTTGATTCTGATGGTGCTGTTTCGGGTCGATCATTCTGCGATGATGTTGAGTTTTATTCCGGGGGCTACGTTGGTGTACATCGCATTTGAAACCTATGAAGATCCGTTGAATAAAGCGCTTTTTTGGGCATTTTTTTCCGGTCTTTTGTTTGACTTGCTTTTATTCAACGCTTTATTTGATTATGCTTTGTCCATGGTGATCGTAGTGCTTGTGGTACGCATCTGGTCGAAGCATTTATCCGAAAGTATCCTCGAGCGAATCATGTTGGGTCTTTTGCTTGTTTTTGTTCGTGAGATGTCTTTGTATGTTTTAGCACTTTTACAAGGATTCACAATTATGAATATTCAGACATGGCTGACGATGCGCGTATTTCTGACAATTCTTGGAAATATCCCAGTCATCATCTTGGTGTTGTATTGGTTGGATTTTCAGGACGGCTTTGATGCAAAGCAACAACGAAAGCAACGGCGTAAAGAGCGTGTCTCTTGGTACCGGTATAAATAACGAATGAATGATCGTAAAATACAGAGTTTAGAACCATTTCGACATTTTTTATGCTATAATTTCCCTCAGAAAGGTGGATTGACCTTGAATAAATTGAAAACCTTAATCATCATGGTCTTGCTGGTTTCCGCCTTAAGTGGGTGCAGTACGTCCAAACCTTTGATATGTACCACAGTGTATCCGGTTGAATATCTCGTAAAACGGATCGGCGGTGATTTTGTCAACGTCTGCAGTCTGAGCGATGGTCCCGTCATTCAACGTGCAACCATAAAAAGTAATTATCAACAATTGATCGATCAGGCAACCGTGGTCATGACCATGGGTCAGCTCGAACCCTATTTGCAAATATATTTGGCTGATCTTCGTCGTTCACGTGTTGACATCGTTGATTTGGCTTCAACTTCCGTAATTTACGAATTTAAGCGGTATACAACGGCTTATGTGGCTGGGAGTGAAGTAACGTTAGAATCTAAGTATTATGAGGGTATGGAATTTGACAGAGTCGATATCTATGGTAAAGACCCTATCTTATGGATTGATCCGATTGCGACGACCTCGATGGCTAAGCATATCCGTGATTGGCTGGTTGAGAATTATCCGGAAGAGAAGAAGCTGTTTGAGGACAATTATGTTGTACTGGCTTCAGAGTTAGCACGATTGGACGCTGAGTTTCAATCACTGAAAACCCGCAAACTGTCCATGAAATTTGTATCGATCACACCGAGCTTCGGAAACTGGCAAAAAGCGTATGGCGTCAGTGTTTATCCGGTAATTTTGTCGCGATACGGAGTCATTCCCAGTGATGAACAAATGCAAATCATTAAGCAACGCATCATTGATGATGGGGTCCAATACATTGCCTTTGAACCCAATTTGAATGAAGAACTTCGGGGATTATATAATCAGTTACGTTCAGAACTCAATCTGACCCAGATAAATCTGCACAATCTGCACACCTTAACCCAAAATGACATCGATGGAAACAAGGACTATCTGACCATCATGTTTGAGAATTTATCCTTGCTTGAATCTATCGGTCAATAACCTCGCTTTGCGAGGTTTTTTCTACCGTGGGGATACTTTATGTTACAATAGAAACGGAGGAATTTTTATGAAAAAACTATTACTCGTTGATGGAAACTCCATGGTTTTTCGCGCTTTCTATGCAACGATTTATACCCGTCCGATGATTACAACTTTTGGTCAGCCGACCAATGCTGTCTTCGGTTTTGCCAATATGGTCAATAAGGCATTACAGTTGTTACAGCCGGATGCCATTCTTTTTGCCTTTGATTCGGGTAAGAAAACCTTCCGTCATCATCAGTATCCACAATACAAAGGGACACGCAAAGAACTACCTCAAGAATTAATCGATCAGTTTCAACTGATCCGTCAATATCTGGATGCCTCCAATTATCCAAGAATCGAAGTTGACGGATATGAAGCGGATGATATCATCGGGACCATGGCGGTGCGCTACCCCGAGTGGCAGACCACGATTTTAACCTCTGATCGAGACTTATTGCAGTTAATTGACGATACAACTTCGGTCATTCTGATGAAAAAAGGAATTACCGAATTGGAACATTTGGATAAAATCTCACTTAAGAGCGAGTATGGACTTTCTCCAGAACAGATCCCCGACTTAAAAGGTCTGATGGGTGATCCTTCGGATAATATCCCAGGTGTTCCTAAAGTCGGCGAGAAAACGGCGATGAAACTGTTGGAAGAGTATCAGAATCTGGAGAATATTCTAGAAAATGTGGCTCAGCTTAAAGGGAAACTGAAGGAAACCATTGAACAAAACGTTGAGTTAGCCAAATTGTCGAAAGAACTGGCAACGATATGCAAGGTAGTTCCGCTGGATATTCATATCGACCAATTGGCCAATCAACCGGATTTGGAAGGTATGGGTAAATTCTTCAGACAATATGAAATGCGATCGCTCGATCGTATGATTCAGGAAATTTTTGTTAAGGACCGAAAAGAAACACAAGCTGAATCCTCTGAAGATTCGGAGTGGGTAACGTTGGATCAATCCTTCTTTAAAAACGGATGTATAATCACCGCATTTCAACCAGTGGGCAGGGGATATCAAGCCGATTGTACAGGATTTGTGATCAGTGATGGCGAAAAATCAACATTGATTACAAAAGAGGATGACCGTTCGCTTTTTTCGAAATGGTTGAGCAGTGATTTTAAGAAAATCGGATATGATATTAAATTACTTTTGCACATTTTTGACACTTGGGAAGTAGGGAGCCGTGGATTCAGTGATGACATTATGTTACTGACGTTTTTGGATGACACGATGTTGACGACTCAAGATAAACTTAAGGACAAGTGGGGAATTTCCGTAGCTAAGGAAGACCCCAAACATTCCGCAGGGCAGTTTACGCGTGTTGCACATCATGAAATTGATAACTGTATTCAGCGTTTGAAGGAAAAGGACATGTGGAACCTGTATTTCGATATTGAGTTACCACTGTTGTTTGATTTATATGAAATGGAAAAATGGGGGATATTAATCGATCAGATTACCCTGGACGAAATTTCTGTCAAGACGTTGCAACGTATCAACGATTTAAGCGAACGCATTTACTTCTTCGCCGGTAGTCAGTTTAATATCAACTCACCCAAACAATTGGCTGAAATTCTTTTTGATCAGTTGCAACTGCCATCCAATTCAAAACGGTCGACAGCGGTCGATGTGTTGGAAGACCTGGCCGGAAAACATCCGATCGTCGATGAAATCATCGAATATCGCAAATATCAGAAACTGTACAGTACGTATGCGGAAGGTTTGAAAAAGTATGTAGAAGCGGATAGTAAAATTCATACCGTGTTCTCACAAATATCCACGCAGACCGGACGACTTTCTTCGATCGATCCCAATTTACAAAACATTTCGATTCGCAGTGAAGAAACCCGTGAAATACGCAAAGCATTTATCGCTAAAGAAGGTTGGCAGTTATTGAGTGCTGACTATTCGCAAATCGAATTACGGATTTTGGCACATATTGCTGTTGAAACTGCGATGATTGAAACCTTTAAGGGAGGTATGGATATTCATACCAAAACAGCCATGGATGTCTTTGGGGTGGAAGCAAATAAAGTCACATCGCTGATGCGCCGCCAAGCCAAAGCTGTCAACTTCGGGATTATCTATGGCATCTCAGACTTTGGACTGGCAGCGCAGCTGTCGATTTCGCGCAAAGATGCCGCAAAATTTATCGAAGTATATCTGGATGCGTATCCGCAGATTCAGCAGTTTATGGATAGGACAGTCGAATTCTGTAAAGAAAACGGTTATGTAAAAACCTTGTTCAACCGCCGTCGTGAAATTCCGGAAATCAACGATCGCATCTATTCTGTTCGTGAATTTGGTAAACGAGCCGCGATGAATGCTCCCATACAAGGAAGTGCCGCGGATTTGATTAAGGTAGCCATGCTTAAGGTTGCCAAGCAGCTTAAAGAGCAGAAACTGGTGTCACATTTGTTATTGCAGGTTCACGATGAACTCTTATTGGAAGTTGCGCCGGGTGAAATGGATGTCGTTAAAGAATTGGTTGTCGATGCTATGCAACAAGCGGTTGAATTGAATGTTCCATTGGAAGTATCAACTGCTTTTGGTGTTAATTGGTATGAGGCGAAATAAGTATGCCTGAACTACCTGAGGTTGAAACCGTTGTCCGTACCCTTGAATATATGATTGGAGGCCATCGGATTACAAAAATAGATATCCTGTATCCGCCCATTGTTCGCGGAGATAATGATGCATTTTGTTCTGACTTAATCAACAAACGATTCACCGGCTTTTCCAGACGGGGAAAATATGCATTGTATACACTGGAAGATGTCGTTTTAATGGTTCATCTGCGCATGGAAGGTCGCTTCTTTGTTGTAGATGCGGGTACACCGATTGCCAAACATACTCATGCCGTCTTTCATTTGGACCATGGGAAAGAACTTCACTATCATGATGTCCGAAAGTTTGGCCGGTTGGAAATATTGAGGCCCGATGAAATTGATATTCGACTCCGCTCTTTGGGGGTAGAACCTTTTGATAAGAGAATGACGGGTCATTATCTGAAAAAGATGGCCGCATCTCGGAATATCGGATTAAAAACATTTTTGTTAGATCAGCGCTTTGTCGCTGGTATCGGAAATATATATGCGGATGAGATTTGTTTTTGTGCACGACTGCATCCGGAAAGTGCTGTTGCAAAAATATCACTAAAACGCTTTAATGATATCGCGGATTGCATTAAAATGATTATGAGTCAGGCCATTGCGGATGGTGGAACTACGATTCGAACGTATACATCTTCCTTAGGCGTTTCTGGCCGATTTCAGTTGAGTCTCAATGTCCATATGCGCAAAGGTGAAGCTTGCCGGGTTTGTGGGCAAGAGATTATTAAAACCCGGGTATCCGGAAGGGGGACATATCTATGTCAACGGTGTCAAAAGCGAATCGAGGACTGAAAATCGCCATCACCGGTTCGATGGGATCTGGGAAAAGTGCGGTTTGTGCCATGATCAAAAAAGCCGGATGGCCGTTAATCAGTGCTGATGAAATCGTGGCTGATCTGTATGATTTTGATACATTTGTTAAAACTCGGCTCACTGATTTTTATGGTGAGGAAGTGATTGAAGATCACAAGATTAATCGTAAAATGTTGTTTTCTTTTATGATGAAGAATGATAGGGAAAAGAAAAGGGTGGAGTCATTGATTCATCCTTTGGTAGAAAAGAAAATGTTGGAGTACTTCGCAAAACAAGATTCTGATTTGCTGTTTGCGGAAATACCATTGTTATATGAAAGTCACTGGCAAGACAAGTTTGATCAGGTTTGGGCGGTTGTAGCGGATGATGAAATCCGTATCGACCGACTGATCACCAAGCGAAATGTCAATAAAGAACAGGCATTGGTTCTGATGAGTCATCAAATTGACCAGAATAAGAAGATGGAGTTGGCGGATGTCGTTATAGATAATAACGGTACGCTGTCCGATTTGTCGAATGTTGTTTATCAGTTACTAAACAGAATGAGTGGAGGTGAGGATCATGTTGAAAGCGAATGACGGACTAAGTTTACGTATCAGCCGTATGTTAAGTGCGGAAGAGTTGCAATCGCTGATGATATGCTATTTACCGCTCATCGGTCATGATGGGGTAATTCTTTATCTGAGTGTGATCAACAGTGAACTTTCGGAGGAGTTTTCGACACATCAGTCGTTGCTAGCTCAATCAGATATGACCATTGATCAATTGGAGAATGCTCGTATTCAGTGTGAAAAATCTTACTTGATTCGTACATTTAAAAAGAGTGTCAGTGAACGCGATTTTTATATTTGGCAAATCGAATGTCCTCTGATCATTGGTGAATACATGGCTCATGAAGTTTTGGCGCGTCGGTTTTACAACACGATCGGTAAATCCCGTTTTGATGCGATTAAACAGAAATATACCCGACAGAAATCAGAGTTCTCTGATTTTAAAGCAATCAGTTCAGGATTTAAAGCGGCGGACCTCTTGGGGTGGGATGAAGAATTTGAATCAGAGTTTCAACTGGTAAAAGCCTCACCAACGCCAGCTGCTCATCTTGAGATAAAATTTGACACCCAGAAATTTCTGCGTGATATTTCGCCATTGGCATTCCCGGTATCCGCGCGCAGTGGTGAAAATATGCGTCTGATCGAGGAATGTGCGACGATTTACGGAATTAATGAAGAGGATATGAGAATGTTGGTGTCAAGGTGTATCCGATTAAAAGATCAATCGCTAGATGCTGAGAAATTAAAACAAAAGGTGCGGAGTTTTAAAGGGACTGTTCCGGTTTTGCCTCAAGATCCTTACACCGCGCCTTCAATTGCATTTTTACAATCCAAACAAAACGGTATTGCGGTATCGTCTGCGGATAAAAAACTGATTGAACACCTGATCTTAGAAATGAAACTAGCTCCGGAAGTCGTTAATGTACTCTTGGAGTATGTACTTGAAAATAATCAGATGCGTTTGAGTCGCAGTTATGTTGAGAAAATCGCAGCTACCTGGATTCGGTTGAATGTGAGTAATAAGGATGAAGCACTCGCTCAAACCCACCGTGAAGCACCGAAAAGTAAGTTTGGGCGAAAAGATGTTCTGCCTTTATGGTTTGATGAAGAGCCGGTTAAAGAATCGACATCTGAAGCATCGGTTGACAGGGCTTCGCTTATCAAGAAAATAAAAGGAGGCAGCTGAAATGAAACAAGTATCTTTAGCGTTTGAACTTAATGATGAACTTAAAAAACAGCGACAACAGATGTTTGAATCACTGTTGACACAACCGGAGATTCTTGAGTTTATGGCGAAATACAAGTTGACAGCTGCGGACATCGAACCTTTTGCGCAACGATATCAACGCTGGTTGGTCAATATCCGGCTGTGCAACGGCTGTGAAGGGTTACATATGTGCCGCCAAAACGATCGTGGATTAATCTTGGATATGGTCGTGGATCATGGCATTTTGATGCAGGAAGTCCGAAAATGTCACTATTTACTGGATGAAGAGCAACAACGTTCGCATTTGAAGAAGTTCATCATTTCCGATATGCCTGAACATTGGGCTCAATTATCTTTGGCTTCGCTGGATTTAGATAATGAAGCCGATGATTATTTGATTACAGTTAATAAAATGGCAAGTTGGGTGCGTTCTCCTGTGGAAAAGGGCTATTACGTTTATGGATTACCGGGTGTCGGTAAGACCTATCTGTTGGCTTGTGTGGCCAACATGATGGCAAAAAATGGCAAGACGGTCGCCTTTGTTCATGTTCCGACCCTGATGCAACGCTTAAAGAGTTATTTAGACAATCGGGATGAGTTTGAAAATGTAATTTACAAGATGAAATCGGCAGACATCGCAATTTTTGATGATATCGGTGCTGAAAGTGTTACTTCATGGGTTCGTGATGAGCTGTTGTTACCAATTTTAAATGATCGGGCAGAACGCAAAAGAACGACGTGGTTTACCAGCAATGAAGATTTAAAGAGTCTCAAGAATCACTACATGTATAATCAGAAAGGGGAGAAGGAAGAAATGAAAGCCATCCGGATCCTCGAGCGGATTGAGGCATTGTCCATTCCTTTGCAATTACGTGGCAATAACCGTCGAAAAGGGTAAAAACCTCTACCCAAGAAATTGAGAAAATGTTATCATTGAACAGAAATGAGGCGATCTTATGGTGAAGAAAATCGGGGTTTTGACTTCAGGCGGCGATTCACCGGGAATGAATGCTGCGATTCGGGCAATTACCCGAAGTGCACTTTATTACGGTTTGGAAGTTTACGGGATAAATAACGGCTATCGCGGTCTGATTGAAGACGATATGTTTTTGATGGAGCGCAGCACCGTCAGTGATATTATGATTAAAGGCGGTACGATTTTAGGAAGTGCCCGCTTACCGGAATTTAAGGATGTAGAAGTTCAGAAACTTGGGATTGCCAATCTAAAAAAACGCGAAATTGAGGCGTTGGTCGTAATCGGGGGCGATGGAACCTATAAAGGAGCCATGGCACTGACTCAATTAGGTGTCAACTGCATCGGACTTCCCGGAACGATTGATAATGATATTGCATCGACGGATTACACGATCGGATTTGATACAGCATTAAATACCGTTATTTACTGTGTCGATAAACTGCGGGACACATCTTCTTCCCATCACCGCTGTTCGGTGGTGGAAGTGATGGGCAACCGTTGTGGGGATCTGGCGATTTACTCCGGTATATCCTGTGGTGCGGAGATCATTATTACACCGGAGGCGGGATATGATGAGCCCAGTGTTTTAGAGCAGTTGCGCTATTTTGAAGCGGTGAAAAAGAAACGACATGCCATTGTGATTATCAGTGAGAAAATCACGGATGTCGAGACGTTGGCCGCAAAGATTTCAAAAGCAACCAATTTTTCCGGACGTGCGACAGTACTGGGACACATCCAGCGAGGGGGTTCACCGACAGCATTTGACCGGGTTTTAGCAACACGTATGGGTGATAAGGCGGTTGAGTTGTTACTCAACGGAATCGGCGGTCACTGTGTCGGAATGCTCAACAATGAAATTATTTCATTTCCAATCGAAGAAGCGTTAGGATTACCCAAAAAATCACGTAGACCGCTGTATGCTTTGCATGAGCGGCTCGTTTAGGAGGAAATATGCTAAACTTACGAAAAACAAAAATCATCTGTACCTTAGGTCCGGCCAGTGAAACCACGGAAATGATTGAGAAGCTGGCGATTGCCGGTATGAACATCTGTCGGTTGAACTTCTCGCATGAAGATCAAGAAAAGCATTTGGCAAGAATCGAAAAAATCCGCTCGGTAAGTGATATGGCCGGATACAATCTGGGTATCATGTTGGATACCAAAGGACCGGAAATCCGTTGCGGCATAATGAAAGACGGTATGTTGACCTTTAAAAAAGGGGATATTGTCAAGGTAACGAAAGAAGAAGTTTTAGGGACCAATGAGCGTTTCCAAGTCATCGTTCCGGAATTGTTTGAAGACGTTGTGCCGGGAAATTATCTGTTGATTGATGATGGCAAGATGCGTTTAACGATTTTAGAAAATGATGGCACTGAGCTGACCTGTCGGATCGAGAATCCGGGAGTCATCAAAACGCGCAAAGGGGTCAATGTTCCCAATGTCAAACTTTCCATGCCGTTTATTTCGGTAAAAGATGATGCGGATATCCGCTTCGGTGCCCGTAATAATGTCGACTTTATTGCCGCATCCTTTGTTCGTCGAGCCGAAGATGTCGTTGCCATCCGTAATATCTTAATCGAAGAAGGCAACCCGAAAGTCCAAATCATTGCGAAAATCGAAAATCAGGAAGGTGTCGATAACCTTCTGGGAATTTTGGAGGTTTCAGATGGCGTCATGGTCGCCCGTGGTGATTTAGGTGTGGAAGTATCCACGGCATTAGTTCCGATTTATCAAAAGAAGATCATCGCGATGGCTAATGAATTTGGCAAGCCAGTCGTCACCGCCACACATATGTTGGAGTCCATGATGTCGAATCCGCGTCCCACCCGTGCTGAAGCCAGTGATGTTGCCAATGCCGTGTTGGATGGTACGGACTGTATCATGCTCTCGGGCGAGTCAGCGGTTGGTGATTATCCGATTGAAGCGGTTCAAACGATGGATATCATCGCAAAAAGTATCGAAGAAATTCTGCCATACCGGGATAAGCTTGATCATGCGATCAAGTCCGGTAAGCGTACCTTACAGGATGCCATCGGTATCGCTGTGTGTGAATCTGCATTGAATCTCGATGAAGTTGAGGCCATCGTTGCCTTTACCCAAGGAGGCTCAACGGCTCGACGAATTTCCAAATTCCGTCCGCCTGTACCTATATTTGCGGTGACATTCACTAAAAGTGTACAACGCCGATTAGAGGCCAATTGGGGCGTAATTCCGATCTATTCGGACATTCAAAATGAAATGACCAATGATGATGAGCTGGCAAGTATCATTGCCAAAAACTTTGGCATCGAACCTGGCAAGCAGATTATCATTACGGCCGGTTATCCGACGGGTGAAGGTTCGGCCAATATGATGAAAATCATTGAAGTAAAATAGATTTATTTACCGGATAATCTGTCATTTGTCCGGTTTTTTTTGTAAAATAGAAAGTGTGAAAAGAACAGGAGAAATTAACTATTATAAATCAAGAGAAAAATGAGATAAAACGAAAAGAATAATTCTATCCATGACAAAATCCAGTCAGTTCGACTGCTTTGTCGATTGCGTAATCCCGGATTTCAAAACGCTACCTCATTTTGGAAA
>JAUYTU010000022.1 GCA_030694975.1 Erysipelotrichaceae bacterium
TCAATCATTTACCGCGCAAGATTCTACATTATCTTACGCCTACAGAAGCCATCCTGCTCCACTTCAATCAAATCTAAGCAATGAACTGATTCTTGGTTTCCTTTTTTAACAAAGTGGACGACTTGTTATTGCAATTTGCGATGAATTCATAGACCAAAAATTCTCTACATTTTTATGCACAAAAGTATTGCAAGAACTTGGAATTGTAAGAAAATATATAGAGGTTACAATAAAGTTAAAGATGGAGAGAAAATATGCTGAGAGATTTACTAAACAAAGATACAATTGAACTTTCTGTAGTTGCTGAAAATTGGAAAGAAGCAATCACTCGGGGAGGAGAATTGCTTATTAGAAAAGGTTTCATTAAAAAATCATATATTGACGAAATGATCGATTCCGTAAATCAGTTAGGTCCATATATCGTTGTAATGCCAGGTGTAGCTTTTGCACATGCAAAACCGAGCGAATCCGTATTATGCAACGGATTAAGTCTTGTAAGATTTGAAACACCTGTCGAGTTTGGGAATGTAAAGAACGATCCTGTATCTGTTATGTTTACTATTGCGGCTGTCGACGATAAAAAGCATATGGACGAATTACAATCACTAGCAATGTTATTAATGCAAGATGAAAACATCGAAAAACTTATGAACTCGAGTAAAGAAGAAATCATTCAATTAATTGAAGGATACTAGGAGGAAGCATGAAAAGAATCAAAATTATTGCAGTTTGTGGGTTTGGTGTTGGAACAAGTTTAATTTTGAAAATGAACATCGAAAGTGCATTTAAGGCAAAAGGGTACAATGTAGACGTTGATTATATGGATGTTACAACTGCAAAAGGGGCTAACTGTGACATTATGTTCACATCAGCTGAACTATTCAATCAGCTTAAAGATGAAAAGATTCCGGTAGTCGTTGTGGACAATTTTATGGATAAAAACGAAATTCTAGATAAGGGTTTAAAAGCACTAGGACTCTAGTCGTATTTAACCGATTATTCGGTTCAAATAGAACATGTTATTTACAATATAAGGAGGAAAAACATGGCGATTATTAATTATTTAGCAAGCACATTCTTCAAACAACCACCAATTTTTCTTGGATTAGTCGCTTTAATTGGTTTGTTGGTACAAGGAAAAAGCTTCAGTGATTGTTTAAAAGGGACAGTCAAAACAATCATGGGGACAGCTATTTTATTTAAAGCTGTAAACTTACTTGCTGATTCGGTATCCCCATTATCGAACGCATTTGCTAAATTGTATCAGCTCCCGGTTGAAAACGTATTTGATCCAAATGCAGCATGGAATCTATTAGGAGAATATGGGACAACAATTGGTATTGTACTTGTAGCATCATTTGTGATCAATCTAATTGTTGCAAGATTTACGCCAATCAAGAATATTTTCTTAACAGGTCACATTTATTTCTGGATGTCGTATTTATTTGTAGGAGCAGGTGTTCAAGCAGGATTGTCTGGAACAATGCTACTTGTGTTCGCAATTTTGTTCTTATCAATCTATATAATAGTAACTCCTGCTTTAATGAGACCTCTCGTTAAAAATCTTACTGGTCAGGACTCATTTACCATCGGCCATACCGCAACCATGTATTGTTTAATTGGTGCAGGTGTGGGCAGAATTTTCAAGGATAAATCTAAATCGACAGAAGATATGCAACTACCTAGCTATCTTGAGTTCTTGAGAGACACTACAATAACAACTGCGATTGTCATGACACTCATCTATGTTGTAACTGGCTTACTAATTGGAAATGAAAGCGCAACAGCGATTTTCGGTTCTGCAGGCGGCATCTATGCAATAGGTGGAGCTACTTATGATTTATTCACATTCTCCATTATGGCTGGTATTACCTTCGGTGGTAGCTTAGCTATCCTATTAATGGGTGTACGCATGATGATCGGAGAAATCGTTCCGGCATTTAAAGGTATTTCAGACAAGTTAATTCCAAATGCTATTCCTGCATTAGACATCCCTATGGTATTCCCATATGCGCCTAATGCACTAATGATTGGGTTTGTCGTTTCGATGGTAACAAGTATTGCTACGATTGTAATTCTTGCATCAACCGGAAATCTGCAATACGCTGTCATCCCTCTGGTCATAGCTTGCTTCTTTGACATCGCTCCAGGTGCAATCTTTGCAAACAAAGAAGGCGGACGTTTGGCGGTCGTTATTACAAGTGTTCTAAGTGGAGTGATTATGGTCTTCTTAATCATTGGATCAATAGCGCTATTTAAAGAAACGACAGCTGGTTTTAATCAACTTTATGGAGGTAACGGTTTCTCACTATGGAGTTTAATCTCGTACTGGTTTGGTCAACTCTTCGGTTAAATGATTTAAAAGCTAGATATGCCGATGAATCGCATATCTAGCTGTTTTTATAGAAAGGACTAAGTATGAAATTTGGTATTCATTTATCGGTATTTACTGAAAACTGGGCGGATGATTTAGAGCAGTACATTTTGAAATCGAAGGAAATTGGTTATGACGGGGTAGAAATTCCCCTTATGGATCCTTTTGGTTTGGACATAAAGAGACTAATAAAAATCTTGGAAGATAATCAGATTCTATGTACATGTGGTACCGGATTAAGTGACCAAACCGATATTTCAAGTGAAGATCTAGTTGTAAGAAGAAATGGTATAAACCATCTTAAAAAATGTATTGATATTTGTCAACAACTAAGTTGTGATGTCTTAGGTGGTGTATTGTATTCACCTTGGGGTAAATTATATAGCAGAAAAGATTCAGAAGTAAGAATCGAATGTGCAATAGAGTGTTTGCAAGAGGTGGGATTATATGCTAAAGAAAAAGGCGTCATACTTGCTTTAGAATCAATCAATCGCTATGAAACTTATATGCTTAACACTATTCAAGATGGACTAGATTTTATTAAAAGAGTGGGTAGTGAATATGTGAAAATTCACTTTGATACATATCATGGAAACATTGAAGAAAAGTCCATCCCCGATGCAATTCGAAGTGCCAAAGGGGAGATCTATCATGTTCATTTTAGTGAAAACGACAGAGGTATTCCTGGATCTGGATCAATTCAATGGACAAAAATCAAGGATGCTCTGATAGATATTAATTACGACCGCTGGGTAGTCTTGGAATGTTTTGTAAAACCTGATTGTGAAACAGGTACCGGCACAAATACATGGAGAAAAATCGAAGTTAATGCTGATAAGACGGCGCAAGAAGGACTAAAATTTATGAAAGATTTATTTGGATTAGACCACCAATTAACTAAAGAGCAATGCAAAGAGTTATTAAAAAGGATTTCACGCATGTTTGATGAAAGACAAGATGAACTTTCTATGTATGACTCTGTAATTGGTGATGGAGATCATGGAATAACAATGGCTAAAGGAGCAAAAGCAGCTATTGATAAAATCAATCAAACGGAGAATTTTGAAGCAAGTGAGTTATTCAAACTTTATGGCAAAACATTAATATCAACTTTAGGTGGAGCTATCGGACCTTTATATGGATCAATCTTTATTGAGCTATCATTAGTAATGAAGAACAAGATAAATGTGGGTCTGGTCGAGTTTGCTACAGGATTTGATCAAGCACTTAACAAGGTTATAGAGTTGGGTGGTGCAAAACCTGGAGATAAAACAATGGTTGACTCAATGGTTCCTACCGTGTACTCACTTTTACAGGCAGTCGCAGAGCAAAAAAATATTGTTCAAGCATTTGAGGAAGCTAAAGCAAATGCGATAATTGGAGCATATAATACAATTCCGATGATTGCAAAGCGTGGTAGATCTCGCTATTTGCAAGAAAAGGCTATCGGATATCAAGATGCTGGAGCGACTTCATTTGCTTATATGATTGAACAGATATACATATATCTATTAGAGGTATCTCAATGAAAGCAAAAAAATTCATTAATGAATCGACTAAAATTGTAGATGAAATGATTGAAGGTTTTATCAAAGCAAATCAAGAAATGATAATCAAAATACCAGAAACAGATGCAATTGCCAGAAAGTCAATTGATCGATCCAAAGTTCAAGTAATAATTGGAAATGGTTCTGGACATGAACCGGCTTGCATAGGATTTGTTGGTGAAAATATGTTAAGTGCCAATGCTTATGGATCTCTCTTCGCAGCACCTTCGGCGGACACGACATATGAGACAATTAAGTACTGCAATAGTGAAAAAGGTGTATGTGTGCTCATATCAAATCATGCCGGAGATGTGATTAACTCGAGAATGGCTATTGACATGGCTAAAGATGATAACATTGCTTGTGTAGGTGTAATCTTATATGATGATATCGCTTCAGCCTCTAAAGAAGAAATATCAGAGCGAAGAGGTACAGTTGGAACACTGTTTAACTACAAAATTACAGGCGCATATGCAAATGAAGGACATTCACTCGAAGAAGTGGTGTCGATGAGTATGAAAGTCAGGGACAATACAAGAACGATTGCGGTCGCATTAAAACCAGGAACTTCTCCAGTAACAGGGTTGCCAATGTTTGAGATTTCTGATGATGAAATAGAGATAGGTATGGGCGTGCATGGTGAAGCAGCTGCACTGACTATGAGGATGGGGGCAAGCAAGGAAATCGCTAAAATTATGGTCAATATGCTTGTTGAAGACAAACCATATGTTTGTGGTGACGAACTGGCTGTAATTGTTAACGGGTGTGGCCAAACAACAATCATGGAGCAACTATTATTCTTCAATGACGTTGAAACAGAACTTAAACTGAGGGGAATTGATGTCTTTAAACCTCAGATCGGAAGCTTTATTACAACTCAGGAAATGGGTGGAATCTCATTGTCCTTTTGTAAAATGGATGAAGATATGAAAAGGTGCTGGTCTGCTAAAACCGATGCTCCATACTTTAAGGCTTAATTGTGAAAGTATTTGAACTATTGGCAAAGGCTAGATTGGAAAAACGAGCGATCCTAGCCGTAAATGTAAGTAATATGGAGACAATCGCCGCTACTTTAGAAGTAGCAAACAAGGTTAAATATCCGATAATTGTACAAGTTTCACCCATCCAAATTGAAGCGCAGAAACTGTCATACAAGCTCTTTGTAGATTTAGTTCATTGCTTAGCTGCGCACTATCCGTGTGATTACATTATTCATTTAGACCATGCAACAACATTTGAGGAATGTAAAAACGCAGTAGATGCAGGCTTTGATTCAGTCATGTACGACGGTTCTAAGTTGACTTATGAGGAAAACGTAATAAGTACAAGCAAAGTTGTGGACTATGCTCATTCCAGAAATGTAGCAGTCGAAGCTGAACTTGGCAGAGTCGGAGGAGAAGAGGGCACTTATAGTACGAATCAAAATGCATACTTAACCTCGCTCGATGAAGTCATAGACTTTTGTTCAAAAGTAAATATTGATTCTTTAGCAGTTGCAATAGGTAATGCACATGGATTTTATGGTAATGAACCAAAACTTAATTTTGTTCGACTAAAGGAGATTTCCGAACACACAGATTTACCCCTTGTGCTTCATGGTGGTAGTGGAATAAGCGATGCAGATTTTAAAAAGGCAATTAGTTATGGCATAAGTAAGATTAACGTATTTACAGAACTAGATAGTGCATTTGTAAAAGGCTTTGTTTCAAAATTCAATGAAGACCGCAAAGTATATATGATGTTTGCACAACGATGCGGAAGAGATGAAATGTCAAGAGTAATGTTTGAGAAAATGCAAGTCTGTAGATAATTGCAAAGGAGCGCGATATGAAAATAGGATTATTGGCAGTTGGATTTCCAAATTTCAGGTATGATTATGCACAGAAGAATTTGGATATCAGTATCAAGAAATTGATATCCAGAGGTATTAGTTTGTTTGGTTGTGAGAAAGTTTTAATTGAGGAATCAATGATTTTTGATGAAATCGAACGTCTAAAAAGTGAGCAAGTTGATGTTATGATCATCCAATGCGGAACATACTCTTTTGGGTCGGTCATCTATAAGATTATCGATGAGATGAAGGAGAAACCGCTCATTTTATGGGGATTTACAGAACCGAGAATTGAAGGTTTTAGAGGGTTACCACTAAACTCCTTGTGTGCGGTAAATATGTACAGCAGTTTTCTGAAGAGGCTTGAAAAGCCATTTAAATATTTCTATGGAGCAATTGATGATGAAAAGATGTATAACAATATTACTGACTATTTAAAGGCTCACCAACTCAAGTTGAAGCTAAAAGGCACAAAGTTTTGTGTCATCGGTGGCCGTGTTCCAGGATTCTACTTATCAAGTGTTGATGAATTGCTTTTTAAAAGGGAAATCGGAGTAGAAATTGTATATTACTCACTTGCAGAATTAATATATGATATGGAGAAAACGTCTGATGAAGATGTGAAGCTTGAAGTCGAAAATATCAAGAGAGTCTCTAAAGTAATAGAAAATTTGGATAAATACCTTAAAGATACAGCATCTATGATAACAGCTATTAAAAAATACAAGGTAGAAAATAAAATCGATGGATTTGCCCTAAAGTGTTGGCCTGATATCCAGACAGTGAAAAAAATGAGTGCTTGTGGTGTTGTATCATTTCTAAACAACGACAATATTATGGTTTCTTGTGAAGGGGATATTACCAGTTTGTTGACCCAATTTATTCAACAGCAGATAACTAATGAACCATGTTTTTTAGCAGATTTAGTAAATTATAATGAGAATGGCTCATTTAAAACATGGCACTGCGGACCTGCGCCAGCCCGAATTGCTCGAGACCCAGAAGATGTCAAAATAACCATGCACTCAACCATGAAAGAATATGGTGTTGCGATGGAGTTTGGATTACCAATCAGCGAAGTGACAGTCATAAAGATAAGCGAACTTAATCAGAAATATAGAATGCTCATTATGAGTGGAAACAGTGTGCAGGAAGATCGAGATATGAGCGCTAATCAAAGTGATATCTTATTTAATGCATCCAAAGATGTAGTGCTAGATACAATTTTGAATAAGGGTTTTGAGCACCATTTCTGCATTGTTTATAAGGACATTAAAAAGGAGTTACTGCAATTCTGTGATGTAATGAATATTGAAACAATTGTAATTTGAGGAGATAAAAAATGAAAGAATTCATGTATGCAGCGGGTTACTATCCGTTAATGCAAAATCGAGAAGACTGGGTTAAAGATATTGAGACAATGAAGCAATGCGGTATAGAGTATATTCGTACAGCCGAACTTTTCAATGCTTGGGACAGAATTGAGCCGACTGAAAACAAGTTTGATTTTGGCTTCTTGGATGATTTTTTCGACTTATGTCACTTCTATGGCATGAAAATCATTCTAGGAACTGGAACAGCATCACCTCCTTATTGGATTCATGAAAAGTACCCAGATGTTAATATACTAAATAATCATGGCGAACAATATCCGAATCATGTTTCGTACTCGTGGGCATGTGTTGATCATCCGGGATTCATTAAGTCAGTTACAGAGTATGTTTCCAGATTAGTTAATCGCTATAAAGATCACCCGGCACTATTTTGCTATCAGATTCATAATGAGATTTCTTTGCCATTTATGCCAATTCAAGGTGGAGACATTGACCTGTACTGTTATTGTGAAAATTCGCAAGAGAAATTTCGTCATTGGCTTAAAAACAAATACAAGACGATAGAACTAGTCAATTATGCTTATCGCTGGGGAGCAACAAACACAGTTTATAGTGACTTCAGTCAAATAACCGCTCCGAAAACAAAGTGTACAAGTTGGGCTAGCGTGACTCGCTGGTTAGATTGGCGACTGTTCTGGATGGAGAATTTGGTTGATTTTGTATCTTTTCAGAATCGGATCATAAAACAGTTTGATTCAAACCACTTAACATCTACAAATATATTCTTTCTAAAATCACAAGATCCTTTGGGAGTAATTACTGCACTTGATCAATTTGAAATGGCAAAAGCGGTTGATGTTATCGGGTATGACTTGTATCCAGGAAGTGGTAACAAACTTGAAAATTCACACGAATTCTCTTCTATGTTTTTAAGTCTGGCTAAAAGCACAGCAAAGCCACTGGGTAAAGATTTCTGGTTAATGGAAACCGAAAGCGGACCAATTGGTGGGTGGGCATTGGGCCCAAGTCGAACTGTTGATGGAAATGATCTGTTCAGAAACGTTTTTGAAGCAATAGGACATGAAAGTCGAATGACTCTGTACCAAGGATTTAGACAGTGGGATTTTCAACCCATTCACTGGGGCGGACTTGTTGATCTGAATGGAAATCATACAGATTTAACAAAAGCTGCGAAAAAAATTGGTGAAATCACGTCGAATTACAATCAGTATTTCGGTAACGCAAAAAACAATGATGCTAAAGTTGCTATTCTTATCTCGAAGGAAAATGCAATCATTCTTAATGGTATGGATCAAGACGCTATGTTATTAAAGGCATTAAAAGGCGCATATAGAATTTTTTGGGAAATGAACTTTGATGTTGAATTTGTTACTCCAGAACTAGTTAAAAGCGGATATGCAAATCGATTTTCAGTGATTTTTGCTCCTTTTATGATACATGTTGATGAAGAATTAAGTCTCGGCATTGAAAAATATGTGTCACAAGGAGGTATCATCATATCTTCTGCAAGATTGGGGTTTTTAGGAGATAGGGGCTGGTATAACCATACAGTTCCTGATCAGCGTTTGTCCTCGGTATTCGGTGTAAAAGTTAGCCAAGTATATGCAAATACAACTTGTAGGATTACTTATAAGAAAAAAACCTATGATGGTTACTGGCATAAAGAATTTCTAGAAACTGCAAAGGATACGAAAATATTAGCCAGGTATACAGATGATACTCCTGCAATAACGATAAACAGCTACAGTTCTGGAAAAGCAATTTATATTGGAACACATTTAGATGTCGCCTATGTAGAAAATCAATCAATGCTGCTCTGGGACTTGTTGTCTGATATTCTAGCGCAGGAATCCATAGAACCATGTGTTGATGTTAACTATACAAACCGCCAGCACAAAGAAATTAATGTAAATTTTCTTAGTGACGGGCATAAAGATATGTTGCTTATAACAAATTATACAAAAAAGAACCAAGAGAACTTTTTCAAAAACGGTAAAAAACTTGTAGAGATCAAATTGAAAGAGAAGAATTATGTAAAGGCATTCGATTATTTGGGCGATACATTGGTTGAAGTTAGAAATCAACTGTGTGATTGCACCATATCTTTAGAAATCAGAAAAAATGAAGTAAAAATCATTCGACTTCAAAAGGAGTTGCGCGATGAGTAAAATAAATGATATACAATGCTTTCTGCTTGATATGGATGGTACATTTTACTTAGGGAATAGGCTAATTGAGGGTTCGCTTGAGTTTGTTAATTTCTTGAAAAGTGAAGGGAAGAGATTTATTTTTCTGACAAACAACTCCTCTAAGTCAAGTGTGGATTATGTTGAGAAACTTCAGAAGTTTGAATGCTCAGTAGGTAAAGATGATGTTTTCACTTCTGGTGAAGCAACGACTATTTACTTAAAACAGATTAAAAAAAATGCCAAAGTATTTCTTCTTGGAACAAAAGCGTTAGAAGACGAGTTTACTTCTCAAGGATTTGAGTTAATCAATAGTATGGATTCTATCCCTGATTTCGTAGTACTTGGATTTGATCAAACTCTAACCTATAAGAAACTTTGGTTAGCATGTGATTTTATCCGTGAAGGAATCCCATACATCGCTACGCACCCCGATCTGAATTGTCCTCTTGAAGGTGGAAGGTATATGCCAGACACAGGATCAATGATTGAGTTCGTCAAAGCTTCTACAGGGAAAGAACCTTATGTTGTCGGGAAGCCTAATTCTTTTATAATTGAAGCTATTTGCATGAAGTATGGACTGCTAAAAGAGAATCTAGCAATGGTAGGTGATCGACTATATACAGATATTCAAACAGGTATTAATGCCAACATAACATCTATTTTGGTATTGTCCGGTGAAACAAAGTCGAAAGATTACAAACTAAGCGGAATTAAAGCAGATTATGTTTTCGATTCATTGAGAGAACTGCATCAAGCAATTTTGGAGGATAGAACAAATGAATCCGTTTAACTTTTTTCTAGATACGAAAATTGATTTCGGTAGTGGTTCTTTGAATCACGTTATCGGTTATATAAAGGAGTTTGGTGCAAGCGTAGTTCTGCTTGTATTGGATAGAAACGTATTGAAACTCGGATTAGTGGATGAACTGCTTGAGACTTTGTCGAAAGAACAGGTTAACTATCATATTTACGATAATATTGATCCTAACCCAAGGTTGATTCATGTTGATATTGGTACCACTCAGTTTAAAGAACATGGATGCAATCTCGTAGTGGCGATTGGTGGAGGCAGTACAATTGATGTTGCAAAAGGAATATGCGTAGTTGCGAAAAATGGGGGAAAATGTTTCGACTATCTTGATGGTAGAAAAGAAAAAAAGCGAGCAATTTATGATTCTATTCCACTTATTGCTGTACCTACGACTGCGGGGACAGGGTCGGAAGTAACCATGTATTCGGTTATTCTTGATAACGATCTCGTAAAAGACTCGATTACCTCAACTCATATATATCCATCAGTTGCTGTAATAGATCCATTATTAATGAAAAAAATTCCTAGGGAAACAGTCATTTATACTGGTTTAGATGCGTTTGCTCATGCACTCGAAGCCTATACATCGAATATATCCAATGCTTTGTGTGATGTTTTTTCACTGGAAGCACTAAGACTTATATTCGAATGGTTACCCATTGCCGTCAACGAAAATACACAGCAATCTAAAGAAAAGATGGCATTTGCTTCTACGCTAGCAGGTGTAGCAATGAGCCATCAAGCAGCCAATCTTCCGCATGCACTTGGTTGTGCATTAGGTGCAAACTATGATTTGTCACATGGACTTGCGGTTGCATCATTAATTCTACCAATGGTTAAGTATAATTCTAGTATTTGCGCCCAAGAGTTTGAAGATATAGTAAACTATATAAGTCCGACCAAACAAAGAAATAGAGCTGATTCTGCAAAGCAATTAACTGTTATGATAGAAGAACTTTTCAAAAATGTTGGATTTGATTATAAAATTGGTAAATACCCAAGTGAAGAGATTTTAAGTAAAATGGTTCACGATGCAAGCATTCACGGTTGTTTGCTCTGTAACAAAAGGATTCCAAGCGAACAAGATATTAAAGATATGTTTTTGTCTATATTGTAAAGGAGGGATAACATGAAGCAACAACTCAGTCGAAGATTGTTACAGATTCTCGAGACGATTCTAAATTACGATTTTGCTGACAAGGATGAGTTGTTACAAACTTTTAGCATTTCAAAACGTACACTTTATTACGATCTATCCAAACTTAATAATGCATTACTAGAAATGAATCTAGGTATGATACAGTCAGGTGCTATCGGTTTCTTTATTGAGAAAAAGAACAAAGACAAGATACGTGACACTTTCAATTTAGCGTATAAAGGAAATTATATTAATCGAAATCATGAAAGGCTTCACATTATTCTTATTCATCTTTTAAAAAATGATTCAATACTTACTATTGAAAAACTTGAGGAATTATTGTCAGTTAGTAGGAATACTGTAGTAAATGACTTGAAGAATGTTCGCGGGTTTTTAGATGATTTTGATTTAATCTTAGAATCACAAAATGGTTATGTTATAACTGGAAGCGAAATTAATCGTAGAGCACTGTTTTCTCACGTATTTAACGATTATAACTACTTATTTGATTCGATAGATTTAGACCCTCAACTACTTAAATTGTTTGATCAAGTCATCGATAATGAGTACAATGCACGTTATCTAACAACGTTCTACCGCGGCTTTTACCATGGTGTTCCCATAAATACATCAAGCATCAACATGTATATTCGCGATTGTGATGTAGCAGTAACTGCTAAAGAGAAGTTACAATGTTTGACTGATACAGTCATATGCAAGGATGAGATTGCTTTTGTATCATTAATGATTTTAGACAATCTAGAAATTAGGTCCACATTCATAAACGTTGAACCTAAAAAGTATGAACAGTGGAACCAAATTGTAATGTGCATAATTAAAGAGTTTGAAAGACTAAGTTGTATATTTATTGAGCAAAAAGTTGACTTGGCAAATAAGATAATTCATCATCTAATTCCATTTATTGTTAAAAGCCGCCTTGGTATTTACTATTGTAATGTCATTAAGGACAGTATTAAGAGTAAGTATTCAGTAATCTATTCTCTTACACGTAGAGCTGTTTTGGCATATAAGGATCAATTTGACGGTTTTTTGTTTAATGATGATATGCTCTCATATATAGTTCTATATTTTGGTGCATTACTCCACGATACATCTGATTTTAATCGAAAACCCAAACTGCTAATCGCGTGTAACAAAGGATATGCTACATCTCAGCTGTTGGCATTACAAATTGCGGAATTATTTCCGAATAGTGAAATTGTGGGTGTTGTCAGGTCTGCTGAAATATGTAGATATGCGGGGCACTATGATTTTGTAATTACGAATGAAAAAGAATATTCTGGCGAAAATATAATAAACGTCGAATCAATACTGACTGAGTATGACAAGAATGAATTACTATTTAGAATCTCAAATTTACAGATAAACATACGCTCAAAACAAGTCGTTGTAAACCACATTATAGAAAAGATTGAAGAAAACGCGATTATTCAAAACAAGCCTAAGTTACTTTCTGATATTGAATTTGTTTTAAATAATATTGATCTTAAAAATAATAAATTTATGCCAGCACTAACTCAGATAATATCGATGGATGTTGTACAATTTGAAATAAATGAGTGTAACTGGAAACAAGCAATCCAATTGGGTTCAATGCCGCTATTAGCAAACAATTCAATCAACAACAGTTATGTAGAAGATATGATTTCAACTGTTGAACGGATAGGGCCATATTTCATAATTGGTGATGAATTTGCACTTGCCCATGCATCACCTGATGCTGGAGTAAATCGATTAGCTATTTCTGTTACAGTTTTCAAAAACCCTGTACACGTTTCAGATAGGCAGTTCAGGGTACTATTAATCCTCACACCCATAGACAAGAAGAGTCATATTAATATTATTGCCGACATCAATCAAATAATTGCGGATGATGATAAATACGCAAAAATAAAAGGTGTACAATCAAAAGAAGAATTGTATGAACTTTTAAAAAAGCGAAGCTAGATCATCAAAACTTAAAAAACCTAAAGAATGATTCATTTTGTTTTGTGAGTTAATGCTATTGTCACTTGAAAGTTCAAGTTTTTTTGCGTATTTAAAAGTCATAATATGTTTCTCATTTTGATAATACGATGTTCTTTCACATTCGTTGCGTTAATATCAACCTTATTGAGAATTGCATTATCCGTGATAAAACCTATGAAAATGGACTTTTGTGCGGTATCCGTAATTAACTCCTGTTTTCCCTTGTATTAAAGTAACAATAAAAGTCGCATCATATCATAAAGAATTCATAAAGACTTTGAACTTACAAGAGTGATACACTGAACATGTTAAGGTGGTGGTTGTGTGGTGAACGCACTTTGGGCTGATCAGCAATTCCAATCCTCATTGAGTCAGGGTTTCTACAGAGTTCATAGCGTATATGATCACGCGCTAAATCTGTATAACAATCAAGCCATGATTACACTCGTCAGTAAAGATAAACCGAAAGCCCCTATAACCTGTGTGTGTAATCTGAGTTCATTTTCTAACTATCAACTGAATGTTGGGATGCAAGTAATGTCCTCGCCTCACACCTTATCAATCGGCTCACTGCAAGTGGACTTGAGAAATGTCCATTCCGATTCATTGGTTGATTTTATCGGATGTTATCCATCTCTTGAAAACATCCGACTTGGACTGCAATCTTTAGTTCAATGGTTGGATCAACATGCTCATCATGAAGGAGCCCTTGCGGTTTTTAGTTCACCACGCGATGTATTTTCAACTCATGTGGTACACATCCTTAAGCAGTATTTACAAACCCAAGAACTTCACCTTTTGCCTTCTCTCATTGGCTGCGGAATAGGTCAGACTCCCAGCGGAGATGATGTGTTGGTCGGAATGTTGGCATTGGCGTACAGCTGTAATCATCTTGAATTTATTAAGGAATTGAAACATTGTTGTGAACCAGTGCTTTACCAGACCACATTGGTAAGTCAAATGATGTTAAGACAAGCATTTGAAGGTCAATTTAACCAATGGCATCAAGAACTCATTCTTTCACTGAGTAGACCCCTCGAGGTGAAAGAGAGGGCTGAAATATGTGCAACACTCGGGCATACCTCAGGAACAGATTTTATGGTAGGGGTTGCTGTTTATGGATTAAGTCACAAAAAGGAGAACACATCATGCATCATGCGACAAACGTATTTAAAAACCGCTACATCGACTCCGTCAGTCTGATGTCATTAGCCGCAAAAGTTAAGAAACAAGAAGGTATTTTTGAAGTAGTCATTGCGATGGCAACCGACATGAATAAGTCCATTATCAGTCAAGTCGGATTATCTAACGCTGAAGTGGAACAGACTTCCGTCAATGATCTGATCATCGGCGTCATTGCGGAGAGTGAAGAGCGAATTAAAGAAGCTTTTGATCATATTGAAATACAACTTTCGGGAGGAAATAAGACAACCTCCTCATCCGGTGCTGAAAAAATCTACACCAGCATTGACGATGTATTAGAGGATGGGTTGAAGCCGGATGTGGCTATTTTCTCCATTCCCGGACAATATGTGGCACGTGAAGCCATGCAAGCACTCAAAGAAGGCATGGATGTCATGATTTTCTCTGATAACATGTCCATTGATGAGGAAGTCAAACTTAAACAATATGCCTATGATCATCAACGACTCGTAATGGGACCGGACTGTGGAACCGCAGTGCTATCCGGTGTAAGTCTTTGCTTTGCCAATGATGTAAGACGCGGCGATATTGGCATTGTGGCGGCCAGCGGCACCGGCTCACAAGAAGTCATGGTTCAAATCGATCGCTTGGGCGGCGGCATCACTGATGCGATCGGCACCGGCGGGCGAGATTTATCTTTAGCCGTACAAGGCCTGATGATGCGCGAAGGACTTCGTCGTTTGTCCGAAAGTGAACAGACAAAAGTCATCGTCTGCGTGTCTAAACCACCCGCAAAAGAAGTGAGAGAAATGATGATTCAGACTTTAAAAGGGATTACTAAACCCAGTGTCATCTGTTTTTTAGGAAATAAAGAAATGATTGAGGATGATGGTCATCTTCACTATGCATCTAACCTAAGTGAAGCAGCATACAAAGCCGTGCGTCTGTCACCATCATTTAAAGGAACATTGCCTGCCTTTGAACCATTAAGATTAGAAACTCAATCGTCCGACAATCAACACTTTGTGGGACTGTATTGTGGCGGTACCTTATGTTATGAAGCGCTGGATCAACTATCACCTCTAGGAGTGATTAAAAGTAATCTCAACCATGATGAACACTCAATTCACGATATCAGCGGACAATACCACACGTTGCTCGACCTTGGCGAAGATGAGTTTACCAATGGCCGACCTCATCCGATGATCGAACCTTCCTTACGCAATAATTGGATCATAAAAGCAGCCCAAACGCCAACCACTAGGGTGTTATTGCTGGATTTTGTCTTAGGATACGGAGCTCACCCGCAAGCCGTGGAAGAAAGCTTGGAAGCGCTCAAAGAAGCGTTTAAACTGGCAGCACACCGCCGCTTTGATGTGGTGGCGTACGTGTGTGGAACTGACAAAGATAAACAAGGACTCCACACCAGTGTCAGTGCCTTAGAAGCCATTGGGATTCATGTCGCAAAGAGTAATTTAGAAGCATGTAAAAAAGTAGCCAGCTTAATGAAGGAGGGAACCTAAGATGAGTCAACTTCATTTCCTGAATATCGGAACAAGCATTTTCTATGAGGATCTGAAACATCAAAATCAAAAAGTCAGTCAAGTGAATTGGACACCATTGGCCGGTGGTGATCAATCATTAATTGAAGCACTGGATTTTTTAAGTCAGGATGAGCGCGTCAAAGCAGCCAACGAAAAAGCGATAAGTATCGTACTTTCAGGGCATCCGTATCTGGTGGATATGGGATTAGCGAAGGACATGATTGAAGGTTTTCATGAAAATCTCATACTTTATGCAGGTCCACCCATCCGTTGGGATCAAATGTGCGGACCTATGCAAGGAGCTGTGATTGGTGCATTGCTTTATGAAAAGAAAGCCAACAATGCTGAAGAAGCGAAGGCTTTAGCAGCCAGCGGTCAAATAGAGTTTGCGCCTGCACATCATTACAATGCGGTAGGACCGATGGCCGGAGTAATTTCAGCTTCAATGCCCGTACATGTAGTGCTCAATAAAACCTTTGGTAACAAAGCCTATTGCACTGTCAATGAAGGGTTGGGAAAAGTCCTGCGGTTTGGGGCATATGATGAGAGTGTGATAACTCGTTTGAACTGGATCAAAGAAGAACTTCTGCCGGTGATGAAAGCAACGGTCTTATCCTATGAAGAAGGCATCGATTTAAAATCATTGATTGCCCAAGCTTTACAGATGGGCGATGAATGTCATAACCGCAATAAAGCGGCTACCTCCTTATTCTTCAGAGAAGTGGTACCCGCCATTTTGAAAACACCATTTAATAAAGATCATCATGAACGGGTCATTCGCTTTATTCAAAACAATGATCACTATTTCCTTAACTTATCCATGCCTGCCGCAAAGTCGATCATGGAAGCGGCTCATGGAATTCCATATTCAACGTTAGTGACCACGATGGCACGCAACGGCGTCGACTTTGGACTAAGAGTAAGCGGAATGGGTGAACAGACATGGTTTGTCTCACCGGCAAACTTCGTACAAGGATTGTTGTTTGCGGGGTACAGCGATGATGACGCCAATCCTGACTTAGGGGATTCTACCATTACCGAGACCAGTGGTATCGGCGGATTTGCGATGGGAGCATCGCCAGCGATTACTCAGTTTGTCGGAGGGAATGTGGAGGATGCTATGGCCTATACCTACAGTATGTTTAAGATAACTATGAAAGAGAATGCCTCATTTGCCTTACCTGCACTTAACTTTGTGGGGACACCCACAGGCATTGACGTAATCAAGGTTGTAAAACGCGGGATTCTGCCCATCATCAATACCGGAATTGCTCATAAAGAAGCAGGCATCGGTCAAATCGGTGCAGGAGTGGTTACACCGCCCATGGCATGTTTCAATCAGGCGTTGAAAGCATGTCATAAACAATTTAAGGAGAAATAACATGGCAAAGATTGTAATTGCCTTAGGAGGCAATGCTTTAGGTAATGATTTAAAAGAACAGGACAGTGCACTGACGCACAGTGCCCACATTATAGCTTCGCTCATTAAGCAAGGCCATGACGTCTTGATTACCCATGGCAACGGTCCTCAAGTAGGTAAGATTCATCAAGTGATGAACACTCAATTAGAGATACCGTTGTATGTGAGCGTTGCGATGAGCCAAGGCTACATCGGATTTGATTTAACACGAAAGCTACATCACGCCCTTTCATCATTAGGTATCAACGTCCCGGTAGATTACGTCTTAACCATGGTGGAAGTGGATGCGGATGATCCGGCATTTCAACATCCGACCAAACCGATTGGTGGATTCATGGATGAAGCGACAGCCGCAGGCTTAATGAAAGAAGGTATTGCTGTTGTAGAAGATTCAGGCCGTGGTTATCGCCGTGTGGTCCCATCACCAAAACCAAAACACATTACGAATTTAGCATCGATTGAAGATTCTCTGAAACAGCATCATGTGGTGGTGTGTGCCGGGGGCGGTGGAATTCCCGTTGTGACATCAAAAGAGGGATACATTGGCGTTGAAGCGGTCATTGACAAAGACAGTGCCAGTGCATTGCTTGCGAAAGAGTTGGATGTGGATGTGCTCTTTATCTTAACTGCGGTCGAGAAGGTGGCCGTGAATTACGGAACACCACAACAACAATGGCTTTCGAACATGAGCATTGAAGAAACCAAGAGATTTATCTCCGAAGGACATTTTGCCCCAGGTTCTATGCTTCCCAAAGTCGAAGCAGCCCTATCGTTTGTGAGTGGAGCGAAGAATAAGACGACGATTATTACGTTGCTTGATAAAGCGTCTGAAGCACTTAAGGGTGAAACAGGGACTCGAATTGTGAGTGATTGAATGAAGAGTTTTGTGTTAATCAAACCGGATGCTTTAAAGCGTAAACTTGATCAGGTAATACTTAATGAACTGAAATCTTTGCCCTGTATCATAACGAAGCAAGCAGAAGTGGTGGTGGAAGATGAAATCATTCTTAAGCACTATCATGAAGTGATTGTGCGACTTAATATACCTGGATTTAAAGAAATGATTTTAGATGAATTTAAAAATCAAAAAGTGATCATTCTGCAATGTGAAGGCGATGATGATCATCTTATTCAAATGATTCGAACGAAGATTGGTGCAACAGATCCATCCTTAGCAGACCCCAACAGTATCCGCGGTCGTTATGGTGAAGATTCATTGGCATTAGCTAAAGCCTCATCACGCATGATCCGAAATCTTATTCATGCCTCAGACTCAGTAGAAGCAGCCGAGTTTGAATGTGATTTGTGGTTTAACCGATAAATCAAAACACTGGTGTTGAGCCAGTGTTTGTTTTATAAATAAGTTAAGCTTCTTTTTTGAGCGGATTTTGTAAATTCCTGTTTATCACCATGCCGACCATAGAACTTTGCCTTGGTATCATTCCTTTTGTTTGAAGAAATAAAGGTAAATCGTTAGCGCAAAGTAAACTTCAAAGTGAGATTCTTGGTTATTAAATATCGGATAGCCACAGGATTCAATCACATTAAGCCGGTAACGTAAGGAATTGTAATGAATGAAGAGCTGTGTTGCCGCTTGCTTTGCATTGAACTGACATTCAATGTAGTGATAATACGTCTTGATTAAAGGTAAGTCATGCTTTTCTTCATAGTCTAGTAAAGGCTTTAAGATTGAATGTGCATACTCAAGTAACATACTTGAATCAAGCTTCTTTAAAATATTCACCATTCGCACATGATGATCATGAATGAGGGATGAACTGAGTTGATTGAGACGGGCATGATTAAGAGCTTCATACAAGGAAGTGTAGGTCGTAGGAATATCAGAAGCTTCACCAATGGGAGTAGAGTACGCAGCTCGAACAAAGGCTTCTTGAAAATGATCCTTTAAAGAATCATGCAAAGCTACCATCATAGATTTATATTGTTGGGGTTGTTTAAGGTTGGCGATGATTAAAACATGATGATTTAAAAGAATGAGCCTTAGTTCACTTTCATGAATATGACACACATTCACCACTTCATTTTTGATTTGAGAAAGAATCATCGGTTGATAAGCTTTAATGATGGTTTCTTTAAGATCAATCATCATAAGCATGATTGGGAAAGTAATGTTCCAATTAAAAATTTTCCCTGCTTCCTTTACTTGCATGTTGGATTGATAATTCGAAGTCATGTTGGCAACAAAATCCATGAGAAATTGGTTTTGCTTAAGAGCATTCTCTTGTTTCTTTTGGTAAATGAGAATGATCATAAGTTTAATGATCTCAATATAATTGTAGATGATATGACGTTGTTCATACGGAGTCATGACCATCAAGCGATACACATCCACCCCATCATAGTTAATGACTTCATTGATGATGAGATTATCATCGAGAGTATGATACGACGATTGGGCTAAAGGATGTTCATTGTACATGGTGAGTATGGTGTCTGAGGTGGAGTGGATGTTGTTGTTGAAGAGATTAATGATCAAAACATCAATATCAGGAATGGATTTTAGGGCATTAATGAGTGCTTTGGTAGAGGGTTTTTGTACAATGTCTTGAAGAAGTGTCGAATACAGTGCATTGAAATTATTAGTGCTGTATTGTGCGTAGTGTACTTCAGCAATGATTGAGTCAAAGAGCAAAGATAAGTTAGCATCATACTCTAAAGTAATGATGGGAAAGTCGAGTGCTTTGGCTTTTTCAATAATAACATCAGGAATGCGATCAATGTAGCGCTTGACTTTGACAATCAGTCCCGAAGCTTGCTTCGTATGCAGTGAATCTAGAAGCAAAAGAAAACGCTCCATATCATTCTTGATCGGATACAATGTGGTTAAGATGAGAGTTTTCTCAAGAATGTACTTATCAAAATCAGGTGTTTCCATGATTGAAACACTCTTAACTATACGGTGAAGTTGTGAAGCTCCTGAGTGAATTTCAATTTTTTTGAAGATATTACGTTCGAGCAAATGCTTTAGTGTGATTTCCATATTTTTTCTCCCATATTTGGAGGTTCAATTGTAAGATAATACAATTGTAACCGCTTCGTTTTGTGAAGTCTTGATGAATACAATTATACAGCATTGTTTTACACTTTACTTGTAAATGATAGGAGGACACATGAAAATCTGGGTTAAAAGTGACTGGAATGGATTCTTTGGATTGTTTAGTAACAATTTAACCAATCTTTTAGTCATGGCGAGTTTACTTTCAGTGGTCGTTGGGTTACCTTTTGATCTTGTGTATGGTCGTATTCTTCCCGCTGTTGGCTTGTCGATTTTCTTAGCCAGTGCGTATTATACAAAAATGGCGATGACACTTGCTAAAAAAACAGGACGAGATGATGTGACGGCACTGCCATCAGGATCAAGTGTTCCCCACATGTTTCTCATTGTGTTTTTGATTATCGGACCTGTCTTTTGGAGTACAGGGGATGCAACATTGGCGTGGTCAGCCGGTTTAGTTTGGTGCTTGGCTGAGGGGATCATTGAACTTCTCGGATCATTGATCGGTGAAAAGATGCGTCAATGGATTCCACGGGCAGCCATGCTTGGCTCGCTAGCTGGGGTATCCTTAACGTTCATTGCACTTAATCCGGCTTTCAGTATCTTCGCATTGCCTTACATCGGACTTGTATCTCTTGCCATTGTCTTACTGGGATTTATTGGAAAAGTAAAAATGCCTTACAATATTCCGACAGGATTAGTGGCAATTGTGGTTGCGGTGATTCTAGGATGGAGTACAGGCGTCATGCAACTTGATGTTCTCTTGGCTTCATTTGAAGGAATAGCATTCAATGTACCAATACCATCCTTTATGCGATATGTTGATGGGTTTACAAGTGCTGCCCCATTTCTTATTGCGGCAATCCCTCTGGGAATCTATAACTTCATTGAAACCATCGATAATTGCGAAAGTGCAGCAGCAGCCGGGGATGAGTACAACACGAAGGAAGCATTAGTTGCGGATGGAGTCACTTCGATCCTAGCAAGTTTATTTGGCAGCCCATTTCCAACGGCAATCTTTATTGGTCATCCGGGTTGGAAAGAAGCAGGAGCTCGTATCGGTTACTCCGTTGCCTCTGGCTTTGGTGTTTTAATACTAACGACATTGGGCATTATCTCTGTACTGCTTAACATTATTCCTGTTGTAGGAGTTCTTCCAATCTTACTTTACATCGGACTTGTGATTACATCGCAAGCCTTCAGTGCTAATGAACATAAATATGCGCCTGCGGTGGTAATGGCCATTGTTCCTTCTTTAGCTGATTGGACGCGCAATGCGGTGGATATTGCTTTGAGCAGTGCCAATACCAGTGCCTTAGATGTGGGGTATCAACTCCTTAACATCAGTGGATTAAACTATGAAGGACTATTCGTTTTAGGCCAAGGGGCTATCATCGTGGGTATGGTACTAGGAAGCTTAACCGTGTTCATCATTGATCATCGCTTCAAAGCCGCTAGCATCACTGCACTGCTTGCGAGTGTCTTGTCCTTTTTTGGGATTATTCACAGTGCAGGGGTAGGATTAAACATGCATCCTACAATGAGTTTAGGATATTTAGGAGTCAGCTTGATCCTGTATCTATATGAAGTATTCTATAAAAAGGAGAGTAAAGCATGAGAAAGTATGTTGTGGATGCGAAGCCATTCGCGTTCGATTTTGATTTAGAGAAGACCGCATTGCTCATCGTTGATATGCAACGTGATTTTTGTGCACGTGGCGGCTTTGGTGAAGCGTTAGGCAATGATGTTACTCCAACCATGAGCATCATTCCTACAGTGAAAAAAATCGTAGAAGCTGCACGAGCAAAAGGGATGTTTGTGATTCATACGCGTGAAGGACATCGACCGGATATGAGTGACTGCCCACCATCCAAACTTCGACGCTCAAAAGCGATTGGTGAAGACGGACCCATGGGACGCATTCTGATTCGCGGAGAAGTAGGTCATGATATTGTGGAAGAACTTAAACCTTTGGTCGGAGAACCTGTGATTGATAAACCTGGGAAAGGTTCTTTCTATAAAACAGATTTAGAACTCATCCTTCAAAACAAAGGAATTGAAAGTTTGATTGTCTGTGGAGTCACAACCCATGTGTGTGTTCATACCACCATCCGCGAAGCCAATGACAGAGGGTATGAATGTTTAATGATGGAAGATGGAACGGCTGCGTTTGATCCGGCGGATCAAGAAGCTGCTATCCGTATGATTAATCAACAAGGTGGTATCTTTGGTTGGACCACCACATCCGATCATTTATTTAAGGTTTTAAAATAAAGAGGAAAGAAAAATGAACTATAAATCAGGAGCAAAATGGTGGGTCAAGGGAGACCTTAATGGTTTCTTCGGCCTATTTTCCAACGTCTTAACCAACTTCTTAGCCGCTATCGGGCTATTGCTTGTAATCGGCATGCCAAACAACATGGTATTTGATAACATCGTTCCCGCGACTGCGGTGATTGTTGGATTTGGGGGAATTATGCTTGCAATTCAAGCCAAGCGCTTATCCATAAAAACAGGAAATATGGAAGTTACCGCAATGCCTTATGGTCTAAGTGTTCCTCACTATTTCGCCGTGGCTTTTGGGGTCATCGGTGTTGTGTATGGAGCAACTCAAAACTGGCAAGTCGCCTTAGCGACCGGTCTGGCTTGGAACATGGTTCAAGGAATCATCATGACCATTGGGGCTGTGATTGGTCCTTGGATTAATAAATATATCCCTCGCAGTGCAATGTTGGGTTCATTGGCGGGTTTAGCCATCACTTACATTGCGATGAATCCTATTGGCGCAGTATTTACGACGCCTTATATCGGAATGCTTTCCTTTGCGATTATCTTGGTCGGTTGGTTAGCGCTTAAGAAAATGCCTTTCAATATTCCGGCAGGAGCCTTTGCGATTATTGTGGGAACGCTCTTAGCTTGGGCAACAGGATACATGAATCCACAAAGTGTAACAGACTCTTTATCAGGGGTTGGCGTAGCCCTGCCTGGATTCTTTGGTAACTTAATGATCACAGGGTTTGCGACCCTAGCACCTTTCTTACCAGCCGCAATTCCACTTGCGATTTATGACTTCTTAGAATCATTGGATAACTTAGAATCAGCCGCAGCCGCCGGGGAACATTACAATATCACCCGCGCTATGCTTATTCCTGGTGTATTAACGATGCTTGGCGCGGCGTTAGGTTCACCATTTCCAACCATCATTTATATCGGACATCCTGGATGGAAGAGCACTGGAGCGCGCATTGGTTACTCATGGGTTACCGGTGTAGCGGTCTTAGTATTGGCCTTTACAGGACTGATGCAGTTTATATTAAGTTTAATTCCGCTGGTGGCTTTACTTCCGATCTTAGTTTATATCGGAATGGTCATTACAGCTCAAGCTTTCGCAGTTACAGAAAAACGTCATATGCCTGCGGTCGCCTTATCCTTCTTACCACTCATTGCGGGATTTGTGGTCTTAAAGATCAACTCAACCATTAATGCACTGGGGGCAGTCAAAGATTATGCAGCATTAAATGCCAGTGGGGTTCCCCTTCTAGGATGGGAACGCTTGGCTGGCGGAGATATCTTAGTGGGTATGCTGATCTGTTCCATTGCCATCTATGTCATTGATCGTAAGTTCATGCGTGCCGCAGTGTATTCATTGATTACCGGTGGATTAGCTTACTTTGGATTTGTACATGCGTTAGAAATTAAAGTAGGCGCAGCACCTGAAGTGGCTTTAGGGTATGGGGTTATGGCTTTAGTGTTTATTCTGATGAGTTTCCTAAAGGATCCTAAAGAAGAAAGTACAACGTAAAAAGAGCATAACCAACAACACCACAGGAACCTTACGGATTCCGTGTTGACACAAAAGCGCTTGAATTGTAATCATTGCTTCAAGTGAAAGAAAATGCTACTTCAATTGATCTACAGTAAAAGCAAGACATTAACATCTTGCTTTTTAATCTTTTACAATATCAACATACCTGCCTCAGTTAATCTCTTTCGCAAAAACAACTCCTGATCAATCAGATAAACATTTAATATTGATCTCTAACCGTAAAGTAAGGTTCTTAAAGAAGGGTAAGTAGTTTATCGAAAAGAGTATATGAAATTTTAGAACTATTTATCAAAATTGAACATGTTAACGTTGATTTAATAGTAGTATTGAACTGAAATTATAAAAAAATTTCACATTCCTTTGCAGAAAATGCTTTGACAGTAAAACAAATTTTTATCAGGTTAATTTTACTGTTGACATTAAAGCGCTATCATTTATAATAAAAATAGGAACGTTCCCAAAATGGCGTTAGGTGCTTATTCATGAACAAAGTAACACTCTTAGACTTAGAAAGAATATCCGGTGTAAGTAAAACGACAGTCTCTAGATATTTGTCTGGAGAACGGGTTAAAAAGGATAAAGAAGAAAGAATCGAACTAGCAATTAAGGAGAGCGGGTATATCCGAAATAACTTTGCTCAGCTGTTGCGTTCGTCTCAATCCAACTTAATTGGTGTAACTGTACCGGATTTGGATAACCCATTTTTCTTGAAGATCATTAAACGATTGGATCAGCTTGCCAGTGAGCGAGGTAAGACGTTAATTATCAAAACAACAAATCGTTCTGTGGAGACCGAGCTTAAAGTGATTGAGTTTATAAGAGGGTTTTTGGTAGAGTCCATTTTCTTGTGTCGAAGTGAATTGTCTGAATCTGAAATTACAAAATTGAAATTCAGTGTTCCGGTGATTTCCTTGGATAAGGAGTTCTCTAACATTGACTCCGTCGTATCCAATAACTACCAAAGTGCTTATGATTTAAATGTTCATCTGATTAATCAGAGCAAGCAAGTCATGTTCTTCTCTCGATTGTTTGAGAGCACTTCGGTTCATCAGCGTGTTCAGGGATTCAAAGATTCGTGTGCTGCCTATAAAAAAGAACCGCACGAATACAAATATAACGTCAATTTACCGATTGATTTCAATGATTTATTCAATTTTGTTCTATCAAATAAGATCGATGGAATCATTTGCAGAAATGATAATGAGGCCTTAAAAGTACTCTCATTTTTCAATCAGAAAAGAGCACAAGGCGATATTTATAAAGTTAAGGTGTGTGGCTTTGACAACATTTCGTTATCTAAACACATTGTTCCAAGATTAACCACGGTAGATCAGAAGGTTGAAGAGATGTGTGATATTGCCTTTGAGTTATCTTTGAGAAAAGAGAACAAGGATCCTCAGATTATGGTTCATGAATCAGAAATTATTATTAGGGAAAGCACTAGAAAAGATGATGATCGGATTTAAGTACTGATTTGATGTGAATGAGAAAGAGAGAAAGACTATGAAAAAAAGAGGAATTCTAAACAGTGATATCGCGAAAGTTCTGGTTGATTTGGGTCATACAGATAAAATCTGTATAGCCGATGCCGGATTACCGGTTCCCAATGGAGTTAAGAAAATTGATTTAGCATTGAAAAAAGGTTTGCCTTCTTTCATCGATACGCTTAAAACTGTTTTGGATGATATGTGGATAGAGAAGATCTATCTTGCAAATGAAATTAAGGAACATAACGGAAAAGTTCTTGGTGAAATTTCGGAATTAGTTGGGGAAGTATCGACAACATACATCTCACATGAAGATTTTAAGGAACTTACCAAAGATTGCAAAGTTGTTATTCGAACAGGCGAAATGACTCCCTATGCGAATGTAATTCTACAGTCAAATGTGAACTTCTCCGACGAGGTATAAGCATGCGCTTGGAAATGAAGAACATAAACAAATTATTCGGGCCGGTTCAAGTTCTTTACGATGTTAATTTTGAGGTTGACGCCAACTCTATTCATGCGCTGGTCGGTGAAAATGGTGCTGGCAAATCAACGTTAGTCAAGATCCTGACGGGTATATATACGATGAACAGCGGTGAAATTCGCATTAATGGCGAACCGGTAAAAATTCACTCCATCATCGACAGCGAACACCACAAAATTGCTATTGTTAATCAGGAATTAGCTGTTTTTGGTGAGATGACGGTATTGGAAAATTTGTTTATTGGTAAGGAAAAAACATTAGCTGCCGGTATTATCAACAGTAAAGAACAAAAAGAAATAGCGACAGAGATATTTACCCGACTTGGCATTAACTTAGATTTCAATATGAGAGTTAAAGAGCTTTCAGTGGGCATGCAACAAATGCTTGAAATTGGTAAATCGTTGGTAAATGACGCAGAACTCATTATCATGGACGAACCCACATCGGCATTAACGGATCGTGAAATCGATATGTTGTTTAAAGTAATCAGAAAACTGAAAGAAAATGGTAAATCAGTCATATACATTTCTCACAGAATGAAAGAAATCTTTGAGATATGTGACGCGATCACAGTTTTGCGCGATGGTAAATTTGTTAAAAGAAGCAATACGAAAGATATTACATTTGAAGAAATCATCCGAAGCATGGTCGGGTATGAGTTGGGTAACTTATTCCCCGATAAACCCCAAGTGGCCGTAGGGAAGAAGCTTTTGGAAGTAAAAAATCTGTCACACCATGGAAAATTCAATAATATATCCTTTGAATTAAGCGAAGGTGAAATCATTGGATTCGCAGGTCTTATGGGATCTGGCAGAACCGAAATTATGAACGCCCTGTTTGGCATTGATAAAGTTGATTCCGGCGATGTCATCTTGTTTGGCAATAAAGAACACATTAAGCAACCCTTACAAGCCAAGCGGATGAAAATCGGCTATGTTACTGAGAATCGAAAAGAAGAAGGTTTGTTTTTAGATTTTTCAATCAATGAAAATGTTATGTTAAACAATCTTGAACAGCTCAGTAAAAACTTTGTTATTAACTTTAAGAAATCAAAGAATACGACATTGGATTACGCCGAAAAAGTGCGATTGCGTTATCAAAGTATCGATCAAACAGCGAGCGAACTAAGTGGTGGTAACCAACAAAAAGTGGTTTTATCAAAGTGGTTAGCGAATGATCCAAGAATTCTCATCTTAGATGAACCTACGCGCGGTATTGATGTAAATGCAAAAAAGCAAATTTACGAAATGATATTTGAACTCAAGAAAATTGGCATTGGTATCATCGTAGTATCCTCCGAACTAGTTGAATTATTAGGCATAGTGGATAGAATCTATGTAATACACGAAGGTGAAATGGCGGCAGAATTAGTTAACGACAATCTCACGGATGAGGTCGTCATGAAGCACATGATGGGAGGATAATATGCAAAAATATTTTGACAATTTAAAACAAGTTGAATTTCGGGACAGAAGAAAAAAGGAAATTAAAAGATTTCTTGAAAGAAATATTCCACTCATCGGTTTCTTTGCTTTGTTGTTTGTAATGGGATTTCTATCTCCGGCATTCTTCACACAATACAATATTTTGAGCGTTCTTCGACAAGCCTCAATTAACGGACTAGTCGCATATGGTATGTTTGTCGTTATTCTGACAGCAGGAATCGACTTATCTGTCGGATCCACACTCGCAGTTTCAAGTATGGTCATGGCAAAACTGATTACATCGGGCATGAATTCTCCACTTGCGATCCTAATTGCACTATTGATTGGTGCGGGTGTGGGTTTAATTAATGGATTATTGATTTCCAAAGGAAGACTACAACCGATGATCGCCACATTAAGTACGATGATGGCCTTTAGAGGTGTAACGCTTTATATATCTAACGGAGTGCCTGTGTCCAGACTTGGAGAAGGATTTATCGGTTGGATTGGTAGAGGCAGCTTCGGCGGTGTGCCATTGCCTGTATACGTACTATTCGTAGTGGCAGTTATCATGGCGTTTGTACTCAAATATACAGTATTTGGAAAACGCGTTTATGCTATTGGCGGAAATATTAAAGCAGCTAGCTTAAGCGGAATCCGGGTTGAGAGAATGATTATATACGTTTATATGATTTCTGGACTGCTATCTGCTTTGGCAGGTGTAATACTAACATCAAGAATTGATTCAGCTGTTCCTACAGCAGGTCAGGCCTATGAGTTAACCGCCATCGCATCTGTAGTCATCGGCGGTTCTAGTTTACAAGGCGGTAGAGGTAGAGCATTGGGGACACTCGTAGGAATTCTGATTATTGCGGTCATATCTAACGGCTTAAATCTTTTGGGAACTTCACCCTATTTGCAGCAAATTGCAACAGGGCTGATTATCGTCATAGCCGTAATCTTTGATCGAAAAAAGTAGTTATTAAATCACTCAGTGATTTGATATATGGTGGCGACCATTTACGCAAGGAGGAAAACATGAAGAAGATTTTTAGCATTATGCTTATAGCATTCCTGGTTCTAGGACTAGGCGCTTGTGCACCAAGTGAAGATGATGAGCCAACATTTAAAATTGGCTTCGCTGCATCAACATTTACCAATCCTTTCTTTAATGACATTGAAGATGGTATTAAGAGTGTTTTAGCAGGAACCGACTATGAGTTAGTATCCTTAGGCGCTGACAATGATGCATCTAAGCAAGCAGCTCAAATCGAAGACTTAATTGCTCAAAAAGTTGATTTAATTTTATTGAACCCAGTTGACAGCACAACGGTTGGTACAAAGATTCTTGAAGCAAACGCTGCTGGAATCCCAGTAATTACAGTTGACAGAAGTGCAGATTCGGGCGAAGTTGTTGCTCATGTTGCATCTGACAATGTTCTCGGCGGAAAAATGGCCGGTGAATTCTTGAAAACGTTCTACGCTGAAGGATTCAAAGTATTAGAACTATTAGGCCAACCAGGAGCATCCGCTGCTACCGATCGTTCAAAAGGATTCCAAGAAGTATTCGGAGCTGCTCTAATCAATCAATCCGTTACTGCTAACTGGAGCCGTGCAGAAGGTCAATCTGTTACAGAAGCATTCCTTGCTGCTCAAGGCAATCCTGCAAAAGTATTAGTATTTGCTGCAAATGATGAAATGGCATTAGGCGCTGTTCAAGCTCTTAAAGCAAGCACTGCAGTAACTGAGTTTAAAGTTGTGGGTTTCGATGCTATTCCTGATGCTCTTGCATCGGTTACAGCTGGCGACATGGTAGCTACAGTTGCTCAACAACCTTTCGAAATCGGTGTTAAAGCTGCACAAGCGGCACTAGATTTCCTTGATGGTAAGACGGTTGCCAAAAATATCCCAGTAGAATTAGCCTTAATAGAAGAATAACAGTTTAGATTTCGAGTTCATCCATGATATTTGAGGAGGTAAATCATGTATAAATTTAGTGCTTCAATGATGTGTGCAAACCCATTTAAGTTAGAATCTCAAATAGAGATAATCGACAAGTACACTGATTATTATCATATCGATATCATGGATGGACATTTTGTTCCTAATATTACATTATCACTTGATTATGTTCGTCAATTAAAGAAAAACTCAACGAAACCCATCGATGTGCATTTAATGGTAACAAATCCGGATCAGTATATTGATGAGCTATTGGAAATCGGTGTGAACTGCATAACGTTTCACATAGAAGCTGTTTACTCATCAGTATTTCGATTGATTACGAAAATTAAGAAATCAGGTTGTAAAGTCGGCTTTGCGATTAGTCCTAGTTTCACAATTGATAATCTGCGTATGTTTTTACCAAACATCGACAAAGTAACCGTGATGACAGTTGAACCGGGATACGCCGGTCAGCCTCTGATTATCGAAGTTATACCAAAAATAAAAGAGTTTTCAGATCTTAAGAAACAACATAATTTTAATTATTTGATTGAAGTTGATGGATCAAATAATTTCAAAACATTTGATCGCTATATAGAAAACGGAGCTGAGATTTCTATTCTTGGAACCGCTCTGTTTAATGAAGAAGATTTAGAGAGTAATTTCATCAAAATCAAAGAATTCGTTTTAAAACAAAAAACATCGAATGTCACATTGTCCATTGACATTGGTGGCACATTCACAAGATATGGCTTAATTGATTCAGACAATAACTTATTGGAACATCAAAAGATATCGACCTTTAGAAATAAAGACGATTTGGTCAAATGGATTAAAGAATACACTAAAGATTTAACTGAGAAACACAACGTAAAAGCGATTGTCATCGGTTATCCCGGTATCGTAAATCAAGCCAACTTAGAAATCATCTCTTTACCAAATTTAAGTGGACTTGAAGGTAAAGATTACCTGACAGCGTTATATAATGAAATTCAAATTCCAATATTTGTAAACAAAGACACGACACATTTGTTAGAATACGACATTCAACATTTTAATATTACCGATAAAAACGTATTGGGATACTATTTAGGCACAGGTTTTGGACATGCAATGCTTTTAAATGGTAAGATTTTTGAAGGAGATACCTATGCTGCAGGGGAAATCGGTCATATCAACATATTTGATAACTCCGTTCAATGCGGCTGTGGACAGTTTGGTTGTAGTGAAACTAAAGTTTCCGGAAAGCATTTAAGGGAAATAAAGGAAGAACACTTCGCAAATACCGAAATTGACGATCTGTTTGTTAACCACACGAATGAACAACCGATACAACAATTCATAAGCGACTTGGCTAGAACAATTTCGATTTCGCTAAACTTACTGGATGTTAGTACAATTGTTCTTGGTGGTGGCGTGTTTAATATGAAAGCATTTCCGAATGAGTCATTTGAACAACAGTTAAAACAACATTTGAGAAGTGATAAATTCAGACAGAAATTATCCGTAATGTATAGTAAAGATATCTCTATCAACGGCATAATCGGTGGGGGACTATTTTTTAATAGAAATGGGAAAAACTAAGATGAAAATTGCAATAGGAAATGATCATGTTGGATTGGAGTTAAAGGAAACGATAGTCGAAGAATTAAAAAAGCGAGATTACGAAGTCATTGACTGTGGAACCAATTCATCAGACAGAACAAATTATCCGATATTTGGAGAAAAAGTAGCAAAATTAGTTGCGGACAAAGACGTGGATTTAGGTATTGTCATATGCGGTACTGGAATTGGAATCTCGATCGCAGCAAACAAAGTCAAAGGAATCAGAGCAGCGGTTTGCTCAGAACCCTACTCCGCAAAATTATCACGCGAGCATAATGATTCAAATATTTTAGCAATAGGCGCTAGAGTTGTGGGTAAAGAAGTAGCGAAAATGATTGTAAATGAGTGGTTGGATGCGGAATATGAAGGCGGTAGACATCAAGAGCGTATTGACTTGATTAGCGAAATTGAAAATAGAAACGATTAATAGGAGGTTTCAAATGAAGATTCTAAATTTCGGATCCATGAATATCGACAAAATTTACCACATGAATGATATTGTTAAAGTTAAAGAAACGTTACCATCGATTAAATTGGAAGAGGCTATTGGAGGAAAAGGACTTAATCAGTCAATAGCACTATCAAAAACCGGAATCGAAGTATATCATGCTGGAAAAGTCGGTCGATCCGATGGAATGTTTCTGGTGAATGCACTTTCATCAAACCACATAAACATCGATAACATTTTCTATTCAGACAGTCCAAGTGGCCATGCCATAATCCAGATTTCTGAACAAGGCGAAAATGCTATCATCGTTCACGGTGGAGCAAATCAAGAATTTAATTCGGATGAAATCGATGGAGTACTAGAAAATTTCACAGAACATGATTGGGTGATCATTCAAAACGAGATTTCCAATATTTCTTATATCATTACAAAAGCAAAAGAAAAAGGTATGAAAATAGTTTTCAACCCATCTCCAATTAACATCGAACTGTTTGATTATCCATTAGAACTAGTTGATATTTTTGTGCTAAATGAAGTAGAGGGCAACATCTTATCTGATAAAGAAAATCCAGATGAGATTATCGGTGAGCTAAAGAGCCGGTTTAAGAATGCAGCGTTCTTCTTAACTTTGGGAAAAGATGGTTCGCTAACTGAGCTTAACGACAATCTAATCAAGCAAGCAGCATTCAAAGTTAATGCGGTTGATCCAACCGGAGCTGGAGATACCTATACAGGATATCTAATTGGACTTTTAGCTCAAGGAAAATCACTACAACTCAGTATGAAATTTGCTAGTGCTGCGAGTGCTTTGTCCGTGACTGTTGTGGGGGCGTCCAACTCAATTCCTTCATTTGATGAGGTTGAAGAGTTTCTCAGTAAACATTAGTCAGATAGATTTCAACTAAAGAATACCTACCTACTAAGAAGGACTTTACTGGCATGTAAAGTCCTTTACTTCATCTTTAATTCATTTACAAAATGTAGGGGGGTAAATACACGTATTGACGATTTGACAATGTGCTATAAGCTCTATGAATATAAATTTCTAGAAAACTATTGAAGATGCAAAATGTCGCTGACTAAGATCCATTTTCATAAAGCCCAGTGATGACAGAGATTTTCCCTGATCAAGAACATTTCATTTTCAAAAAGCAAATCTGTTGCGAGATCCTTTTTATAAAACTCCAGAAATCATTGCATTATGTCCAAGGTCTATCTAGCTGTGTTTATAAAGTGAAAGCGATTCAAGAATCTGTGGATGCATGGGAATATGGACCGATCGTTCCTAGTGTTACGATTTAAGAACGGTTGAAAATCGCTGATCTTCCATGTAAAGACCGAGCAATTTCGGCTCTTCGAATGGTCGTTATTTTTGTGCTCACAATGAGCCTCCTGAATTTTAAATATGTATCACAATGTGCTAATCATATCCAATTGTTGTTTTCCATCAAGCTATGCCAATATTGCTTAAAATTCTAAAAAAAACCACAAATTTAGAAAACTAGATTTGTGGTTTTATAATGCTATTGATGGAAAGTGGAAAAGATGCAGGTTATTCTTTATTGTCGTGATTCTTCCTCATACTGAACATCATTAAGATGTGCATTAAAGGGCAAAGTAAAACAAATAAGTATATGAGGGGATTTGATTGAGTATTAATTGTATTACTTAATAAAGGTACAATTAAGACAATCCCCATAGGAATAAGACATAACACAATCATCAATAACCCGTGGTTATGGCCTTTATGATTTACTTTTTTTTCATTTTCAGTATTTTTATTGTCGTCTTCATGATTATGACATTTCATTGTTGATTTCTCCAATCTTCTTTTCATTTTGTTTAATAAAAGTTTTTACTTACATATTTTATCCATTCATAATTTCAGTCATGTAATTACAAACACCTATCATGTTTTTGGAATTTGTACTCAATAATTATCGTTGATCAAGAGTACATTTGTTAAAGGAATTATGTTATTACAATAACTTAAGCAGAAACAGGAACTACCAAATCAAGTTAACTTTGCATACTATAGATTCAACTTTCCTTATAACTATACCTTTCTATGTTTGATAATCTCATTCTATAATATAGTTATGTAAATTTTATGTATTTCGTACGATTTTTAACGATCTTTCAAAACAGTAATCTCGTTGAGCAGTCTTCTTTTTCAAGCTGTGTTCAAGGTGCGAAGCTGTTTCACCACCCGACGCTTTTCTTTTACTCTACCCGGTGTATGATTTCATTTTACAATCTGCTATTCATAAAAAACACATATTTGAATGATAAAATAGGAATGAAAGATAAATTAATCTGGAGGTAACTTTTATGAAAAAAAATAAACTTAGCAGAGAAAAGTCGGAAAAAAAAGGCGGAAGATTGGGCTTAATAATATTTAGTACTTTAGTTATATTAATTGCACTCATTCCAATTATTGATGGTATTGAAAATTTAATAGAAAAAGAAGGCGCAATTACCATGAATTTATCTATGTCAGGATTTTCAACGAATGAAATAACCGCAAAAGCTGGCGAACCTTTCAAAGTATATCTAGTTAATCTAGATAACCAATATCACGGAGATGGTGGTGGTTGGCATCAATTTGCTAGTGATGATGCAAATTTTAATTTTCAAATAGCACCACTAGATGAAGGTACAGTAACAATAGTCATAGATAAACCAGGTGTTTATGAATTTTATTGCGACATTTGTTGTGGTGGTAAAGAGAACCCTAGTATGCAAGGAATTATAATAGTAATTTGATAAAAGGTGGTAATTTAAATGAAAACACAATTTAGAGGTGTGATTATAGGTCTATCAATTTTTATAGTGCTATTTATAATTGCACTTTTTCTTCCTCAAGTAAACTTGATAAATAATTCATTTTTGAATAACATAAGTAGTTTAACGGTTGTAAGCTTCCTCTTATTGCTTGGATTAATGTTTTTAGCTGGAGTTTTAGATGGTTTTAACCCCTGTGCTTTTAGCACATTATTAATTTGGATGGGCTTTATAATCAATAACTTTGGAAACCAAATCGATGATCAAAAGGGAATATTGCAAAAACAAAAAACGATTCAAAGTTTTGCACTATTTTATTCACTAGGAATCTTTGCGATTTATTTTCTAATTGGTATGGGGTTCTTTTTGGTAGGAGATATAATAAATCCAAAATACATACCATTAGTTACAAGGATAGCAGGTTTAGTAATTGTCATATTGGGATTAGTAACAATAAGAGATTCTTTCTCAAAAAGAAAAAATCCAATTATAAAAATGCCGAAAATCCTATATCCAATAGTCCAAAAATTCAGTAAACCTACAACTAAAATAGGATCCTTTATAAGTGGAATTATGATAGGTTTATGTACTATTCCATGCAGTGGAGCTATTTACATGGCAGTAATATTTATACTGAATTCTGAACCATTTGCGATCAAATATCCAATTCTGTTTATTTATAATATTGGCTTCATTTTACCAATTGCAGTATTGGCAATAACAATTTCTAATAAACAATTGTTAACTTATTTAAGCCAGGACTTTCTAAAAACAAAACTATTAATAAAAAGGATTATTGGGATTATAACCGTAATTTTAGGAATAGTTTCAATTTATTTGGTTTAAAAATGGAATATTTGAACTAAGATGATTTTTATTAACCGCTATCTTAAACCTTGTTGAAGATAGGTACGAGTGTCTGTGTGAAAAGAAAAATTGAAATTCCGAAGAAAAAGGTAGAAAATTTATGAAGTCGGTGTAAATGTGAAAATATTAAATAGTAATAAAATAAAAGCAATAGCGATGATTCTGATGACAGTTGATCATGTGGGATTTATATTTGATCTACATTCAATATACCGAATTGTAGGAAGATTATCATTCCCGTTGTTTGCATTTTTAATATATCAAGGTTTTTTACATTCAAGTGATATATTTAAGTATCTTAGAAGGCTACTTTTATTTGGATTAAGTATTGAATTATTATTAACGGTGGTAAATTTTTATGTAACTATAAACAACATACCTAGAAATATATTTTTAACATTATCATTTGGGCTTATTGGATTATTAATGTTAAATTCAAATAAGTCAGTATTAGAAAAGATGTTTATAGTTTTCCTTCTGTCTTTCATCGCAGAAACACTAAATTTTGATTATGGTTGGTACGGGGTTATACTTGTAATTAGTTTCTACTTCTTAAAAACGAATGTACTAATTACTATAATTATTCAATTGACGATTAACTTCATATATTACTACTTTTTAAAATTTGACATACAATTCTATGCCTTATTTAGTTGGGGATTTATATTATTGTATAATGGACAGATTGGAACGAAATTGAAACACAACAAACTAATGTATTTTTATTACCCACTTCATTTAACGTTATTATTTCTTATTAAAATCTATATTTTCAAATAAAAGTGAAAAAAAGTATGATGAGAAAATTCAATTAACCATGAGTGTGTGCTTAATGTAAATAGAATAAAACGGATGATTTTGAAAAATAGAGATTTAATGATTTCGCTATCGCTATAGAAATAAGTATTTATTCAGCGCATAGCTTAAATCTGCGATGACTCGGAAGAGCAATACGTTAGTGTTGAAGAACTTCTAGGCAATCATTAATTTCAAAAAAATCCTATTGAACAAATTGGGCGTTACCGGCATGTAAAGTCCTTTTAATGCGCTTGCAAAGTTTGTTAGATACGTATACTCTCCGGATTTTCCGTTTTTAAGAATACTAACAGGTAATGAAACCAAATCCCCGAGGTAAAAGAATCGTACGACCCAGTAATTTTAATAACCATTACTAACAAGTTATTTCATCTTGGATTATATTGACTCAAGAGAAAGGAAAATATATAATATAATTAATTAATTAAATAAGTAAACCAATTACTTTAGGCATTAACTTATCGGTATCATTGTTCTGCCGATAAATTTTTATGGAAAGGATGTAAGCGCTAACAGATGAGTGAAATGATCGATAACCTTCGGGCTAAAAACCCTCACATCCATATCCATTCCGTCTTTGATCCTGAGTTTCAACGTTTCGGGGAAGTTCTGGGTGTTTCCGAATTTATTCCCTTGATTGATTATTTAGATAAGCATACGTCTGTTCCAGTTTCTGGTAATGAATATGTGGCCCATGTCGAGGAGGTAGGTAATCTTGTTTCTTCCAGTACCGTCATCCACGACACCTTTGGACTAGTACCGCTGGAATACGGCTACGTCAACGGCAATAACTCAAAGCTCAATGCGCTTGAGTTTCATAAAAGCTCTGAAATCAATGTGTGTGTCACACCGCTGGTACTGTTACTTGCCGGTATAAATGATATTGAAAGTTCCGCGATTCACTCCTCAAAGGTGAGCGCATTCTATATTCCTGAAAACACCGCAATCGAAGTCTATTCAACTACTTTGCACTTCTCTCCGTGTAAGGTAGTTGATTCAGGATTTAAGTGCGCGGTTATCTTACCGTATGGTACCAACATGGAATTCATCCGTGCCAAAGGAAACCAAGGCAAGTTCAGCGAATTTCTATTCAAAACAAATAAATGGTTATTAAACCACCCGGAAAACACTCGAATGGTTGAACTACATGCGACCAATGCGATTTTAGGGGAAAACATCGAGATCTACTATTAATGGAGGAAGTCATGTTAAAGTTGGAAAAGAAAAAAGATAGTTTCCGAGTGATGTTCAAAGGCGAGTGCGTACTTGAACATTCAAGTCATCATCCGTTTGTATTTGTCGGAACGGGTAATGAGACCATCGAAAGCTATCGCGGTAACTATCAAATTGAAGATCGTCTGGAGAGCCGGATTCCATTAATAAAAGCTCAGCTAATCGAAAGTGGTTGTGTATTCTCAAGTCATGGCATTTCCGTAACCGTCGAATTTAACGTCGTTGATCAACGACTGACTATGAAATTCTCATGCAATCGCTCAAGCGTTAATCGTTTCTGGATTCGCATGAAAGCGGAAGCAAATGAGAAGGTGTATGGTTGTGGCGAACAAGCATCCTACTTCAACTTACGAAATCGAAATTATCCGCTCTGGACCTCTGAACCGGGAGTCGGACGCGATAAATCCTCGTTAACTACCTTTTACGCAGATAAAGTAGATAAGGCCGGTGGCGATTACTACACGACCTACTACCCGGAACCGACCTTCGTATCGACCCGAAAATACTGGTTGCATGTTGAATCAACGGCGTACGCGGAGTTTGACTTTCGATCACCAGATTATCATGAATTAATGTTCTGGGAAGTTCCCGGTGAACTGACACTGAATTTCAGTGACAGTTACCTTGAACTGCTGACTGACTTAACCGAATTTACCGGCCGACCACCCATGTTACCCGACTTCTTACACGATGGAATCATCTTGGGGGTTCAAGGCGGTATTGAAACCGTCCGTAAATACAAAGACGTAGCACTTGACCACGGCATTAAAGTCAACGGACTTTGGGTTCAGGATTGGGTCGGCCATCGCTTTACAACCTTCGGTAAACGACTCTACTGGAACTGGGTGCTCAATGAGAAACTATATCCCAATCTAAAGGATGAGATCGTAGAATTAGGCAAGGAAAATATCGCCTTTCTGACCTATATATGTCCGTTCTTACTTGAAAATGAAACTTTGTTTAATGAAGCGAAATCGTTTGGATATCTTGCATTGAATGATAAGGGTGATCCCTACCTGGAGGACTTCGGTGAATTCTACTGCGGCATCGTGGATTTAACCCATCCTCAGGGATTTGAATGGTATAAAAACGTCATTAAAAACAACATCATCGCCCTAGGCATCAAAGGCTGGATGGCCGACTTTGGGGAATATCTGCCCATTGACTGCATCCTTCATAACGGAGTAAGTGCAAAAATCATGCACAATGCCTGGCCGGTCTTATGGGCCAAGTGCAACTATGAAGCTGTCAAAGAAACCGGCAACTTAGGAAAAATATTCTACTTTATGAGAGCCGGGGGCTTTGGGTCACAAAAATATTGCACATCGATGTGGGCAGGGGATCAAAGTGTCAACTGGGAAACCCACGATGGCATTGCCTCCGTCATCCCATCCGCACTATCGACCGGTATTATCGGAAACCCCTATACCCACAGCGACATTGGCGGCTATACCAGTCTGCACGGAAACATCCGTACCAAAGAACTGTTTGATCGCTGGTGCGAAATGAATATCTTCTCCTCTTATATGAGAACTCACGAAGGCAATCGCCCAAGTCAAAATTTCCAATTCTACAACGACGTAGACACCATGAAACACATGGCACGATGCTCCAATATCAAAGTTGATTTGAAACCGTATGTATTAAGTTTGGTTGAAGAGGCAAGTCTGAACGGTTATCCGTTGCAACGACCCTTATTTCTTCACTACAGTGATGATCCCGTTGTATATGACTTACAATACGAATTCTTATTCGGACGCGATCTATATGTAAAACCGATTGTAAAAGAAAATTCACTTTCTCAAAGTTGTTATCTGCCAAGTGATACATGGGTACATCTGTGGACAGGACAAGAATACGAAGGTAAAGAAGTGACCGTGGAAGCACCGATTGGATATCCGCCGGTATTCTACCGAAAACAATCACCATTTAAATCGTTGTTCGAGAATATTTGTAAGAAATATGGAAAAGGGGGTAGTTCATGGCCAAAGTAAAGAAAAAAGAGCGAGGCGTGGAATTTAAACAAAAAGTAGTTCCCTACATGTTCCTCGCACCCAATCTGCTCATCTTCTCCATTTTCATCATATTACCCGCCCTTATCGGACTGTACTACTCCTTTACCGATGTAACCTTGTTTACTTTCGATGGCTTTGACTTCATCGGACTGAAAAACTACATAAAACTCATCGACAATCCTTACTTCATCGCCGCCTTTATGAATACCATCAAACTGGTACTCGTGGTCGTACCGCTGATGTACGTCATATCTTTGACACTGGCGGTACTTATTGTACAACCGCTCAAAGCCAAAGGACTGTTTCGCGCCGTCTATTACTGGCCAGTCATGATATCGGCCATCGTCGTCGGTATTATGTGGAACTGGATCCTAGCCGGGAATTTCGGAATCTTCAATGCTTTCGTTAAAATGATCGGACTTGAGTCCATGAAGACACTGACAGATCCCACCTTTGCCTGGTGGTCCGTGGTCTTCGCACTGGTATGGTCAAGAGCGGGCTATTACATGATTATCTTTATGGCCGCATTGCTCAGCATACCGGTACCGCTCTACGAAGCATCAGACATCGATGGCGCCAATAAATTACAAAAATTCATGTACATCACCTATCCGGCCATTCGACCGGCACGACTGATGGTATTTATTCTGACAACCATGGAAATATTCAAAGTGTATCCGCTGGTCGTCACGTTGACCGGCGGTGGACCGCATCGCGCCACCTACTTCACCGTTCAATACGTCTATGAAGTAGCTTTCAAAGAATATCAGGTAGGATCGGCCAGTGCCATGTCCATGGTCATGTTACTGATTGTCACCATCTTCACTGCTGCGAATTTCTTCATCTCGAAAAGAGGTGAGAACGTATGAAAAAGGCGAGTATCCTATCCTATGCAACCTCGATTTTCTTCGCATTGATTTTCATATTACCCGTCATTTACATCATCTTCTCCGCATTTAAACCCTCCGCTGAACTGTTTTCAGCCAATCCGACATTTATACCCAAAGACTGGACCCTGGACAACTTCACCATTGCCCTCAATAAAGGTAATTTCTCATTGTACATTCTCAACACCTTCTTTGTGGCAATCACCAGTACGGTAATCGCGGTAATTATCAACACCATGGCCGGTTATGCCTTATCAAAATTCCGATTCAAAGGCGAAAACCTCATCATGATTCTGATATTATCCACCATCATGTTGCCTCTTGAAGTCATTATGGTCCCCATCTTCTCCGTCTTGCGATTCTTTGGACTGTACAACTCGCTGTGGGCTTTGATCATTCCACCGGCCGCAACGCCGACCGGCATCTTCTTAATGAGACAATATCTGTTGACCATTCCGGATGAAGTCATTCAATCGGCGCGCATTGACGGCGCATCGGAATGGCGGATCTTCTGGAGCATTATCTTACCCAACGCCAAACCAGCCATCGCCACCTTATCCATCTTCTCATTTATGTGGCGCTGGAACGACTACGTTTGGCCGCTTATTGCGATCAACTCGCCAAAAAAATACACCCTTCAATTGGCCATCGCAAATTTCTCCGGTGAATTTGGCGTCGACTACAACTCCATCATTGCGATGAGTGCTCTAGCCATGATTCCCATGCTTATCGTATTCCTGATATTCCAACGTCAATTTGTTCAAGGAACTGTAGATAGTGGAATGAAGGGCTAATTACTGTGGTATTAATTAACATTAATATAAAAAAAGGGAGGATTCTATGAAAAGAATACTTAGTCTACTATTAGTAGTATTAGTCATCTTCAGCTTTAGTGCTTGTACAAAACCTGAGCCTAAAGAACTACAAATGCTTTGGTGGAGCGATGGTACCGAAGGTGCAGTCATGAAAACATTGCTTACCGAGTACGAAACTGCAACAGGCGTCAAAATCGAGTTAGTCGAAATTCCTTACGCTGATTACGAAGCTCGTTTAGCAACGATGATCAGTGGAGGAGAAGCTCCTGCACTAGCGCGCGTTACCGAAGGACATCTCAATAACTTTAAAGGAAAAATCCTGAGTTTAAAAGGTGTTTATGACAGCGCTGGATTTACGAACTTATTCTATAATGATGCAAAAGAAGTAATTTCACTACCTATGGATATTACGGCTAACGGCTTATTTATCAACGTTGATCTATTGACAAAATATGGCGTAAATTATCCGAAATCGGGCGATGCAGTCTGGACTTGGGACCAATTTGAAACTGAAATGAACAAATTGCGTGCCGGAGTTGGCACAGATGTAAACTTCCCAGGTGTATTTGATCATCAAGCTCACCGCTTCTTCCCAATGGTTTACCAACACGGAACGAAGATCTGGGACACTCCGTATACAACGAGTAATTTGACAGGTACTGCTGCAGTTAAAGCCTTGACTCGTCTTGTCAACTTCTATCAAAATGATTTGATCGACGATGCAGTATTTGCCGGATCAACAGCCGCTGCTCTGTTTAGAACAGGCGCATACGGTTTCCATATGTCAGGCAACTGGAACGTCAGCAGTTATCAAGATTTGACATTTGACTGGACAGTCGTACCGATGCCAAAAGAAACCAACCGTGCTACCATTCTTGGTGGAAAATCCATTGCTGCATTTATGGATTCCAATGCCCCAACAGAAGCCAAGAAGTTCATTACTTGGTTAGCAAAAGGCGAAAACCATGATAAATACACCGGAGGCGTTCCTTACTTAACTCCGCGTTTAGGCGCAGAAGTTGACTATGGCGCATTTGAAGATGAATACGCAGTATTCCTCGATGAAATCGCTGCTACCGATGCTTCCTTTGTTCAAGACTGGTTAACTCAAGTCATGGTTCCGGGAATGTATCCGATGATCAACGAAGCTATTCGTAAAGCTGCTGCTAAAGAAGTTACACCGCTAGAAGCCTTAACAGAATTAGAAGCTAAGCTAAAAGAAGCAAAAAAATAATTTATACACAGGGTGCTATACAAGTGTGTAGCACCCTAATTCTTAAGAAAGAAGGACACATATGAAACCGTTTGAATGTCTATATGTACCGATCGGTGTTTCGACTTTTCACCTAGAATCCGCTCAACAAGCGTTTGAGGATTCAATAAAGCTACTTAAAAGCATTGACGAAAATGTTGTCGTCAGCAGTGAAATGTTATTGTCTATCGAAACTCTACTTCAGTATATTGATGGGAAAAATCCTGATTTAGTGATCTTGCAGAATGTAACCTTTGCCAACTCAGCTTATGCGACAGAAGTATTAAAACGTATTTCTGCTCCAGTATTGTTATGGACGCTACGTGAACCTGTCATCGATGGCGGAAGACTCAGACTTAACTCATTAACCGGAGCATTCTCAGCAGGGTATGCCTACAAAGCCATGAGAAAAGACAAAATATTCTACATCTATGGCTCACCTAGCGAAGATAGCATTCAAAACAAATTAGAAAAAATCATTCGCGCCGCAAAGATGAAGTACGAAATGAAAAATGCCAACCTTTTAATGGTTGGTCACACTCCGCAAGGATTCGGCTTTGGCCGAGCACTCGATCTGGAAATGTCCTCAACCTTTGGCGTCAATGTTCTCGCTATTGAATCACGAGAACTCACAAAAATTGCCCAGGAAATGAAGATCGAGGATGCTTTGAGTGAAGAGCAGGAAATCAACCGTCGCATGGTCGGATTAGAAAATACAGTTAAAAAGAACCGTGTTGACTTCGTTAAACTATACAAAGCTTATCAAGATTATATTGATAAAAATCAAATCAAAGCCATTGCCTCGCGTTGCTGGCCCGACTTCTTCACCGATTACGGTACTCCGGTATGCAGCGTGCTCGCTATGCTCAACGATCAAAACGTTGCGGCTGCCTGTGAAGCCGATGCTTACGGTGCACTCAGCATGTACATCGGTCAACAACTTTCAAAAACACCGACGTATCTGGGTGATCCGGTTTCCATTGATGAAACTGAAAACACCATTACCTTCTGGCATTGCGGCACAGCTGCGTGCGGATTGGCAAGAAGAGATACCGGAGCCGCCGTCGGCGTACATCCGAACCGAAAAATCGGACCGACCATGGAATTTGGACTTAGAGAATGTCAAGAAGCCACGCTTTTCAGAGTTGGGCGAAAACCCGACGGAACCTTCCGATTCTTTATTTTAGATGGAAAAGTCCTCGATAAGCCCCAACAATTCTTAGGAACCAGTGTGGTCGTCGAAGTGCAACCCAAAGTTAATCCACTGATCACATCCATGGTTCAAGACGGATGGGAACCGCACTTTGTCGTTGTATATGCCGATATTAAAGAAGAATTGGAATTATTAGCCCAATTATTTGCCTGTGAAGTCGTGAAATACTAAAGGAGAACAGAGATGGAAAAAAGAAATTACTTAGAAGAAAAAGCCAAAGAAATCCGCCAAGAGACTTTGCGATGCATCGGAACATTGGGTGTAGGGCATATCGGTGGAAGTTTATCGATCGCGGATGTCTTGGCTGTACTATATTTTGAAAAAATGAACATCGACCCCCAAAATCCCGGGTTACCTACTCGCGATCGATTTGTCCTATCCAAAGGTCACGGCGGTCCGGCCGTATATGCAACTCTTGCCCTCAAAGGATACTTTGACAAATCACTGCTATTGACTCTTAACCAATCCAACACCAATTTACCGAGTCATACCGATAAAAACAAAACGATCGGTGTAGATATGACGACCGGATCCTTAGGACAAGGATTCTCCGCAGCCGTCGGCATGGCCACAGCGGCTCAATTGGACGGTTCTGTGTTAACGGTATATGCAATCATCGGAGATGGCGAAAGCCAAGAAGGACAGATTTGGGAAGCCGCTATGTTTGCGGGAAGCCGTGAACTCGACACCCTGATCGCTTTCACCGACTATAACAAACTTCAAATTGATGGTAATGTCAGTGACATCAACGATGTTGCTCCACTGGATAAAAAATGGGAAGCCTTCAATTGGCACGTCCAAGTGATCGATGGTCACGATGTGTTGGCTATTTCTGAAGCGATTGATATTGCCAAGGAAACCAAGGGAAAACCTTCCATGATCATCCTGAATACGATTAAAGGAAAAGGCGCATTCTTCTGTGAAGGACAAGCCGGATCTCATAACATGCCTGTAACCATGGAACAAGCCTTAGAAGCGATTGAGAGGTTGGAAACAAAATGAAATTACATGATCGACAATTACGAGATATATACGTAGATTTACTGATTGAAGCCGCAAAGAAACATCCGAATTTAGTGATTGTGGAAGCGGATTTAATGAAGGCTGCCAAGACGACCGGCTTTGCGGAAGTATTTCCGGAAAGAACCATCAATGTCGGCGTTGCTGAAGCCAACATGATCGGTGTTGCTGCGGGTTTAAGCAACATGGGAAAACTACCATTCACCCATACCTTTACGCCATTTGCGACGCGCCGGTGCTTTGATCAAGTCATGCTATCGGTTGCCTATGCCCAACTAAACGTCAAAATGGTTGGCTCCGACCCTGGCATCATGGCCACCTTAAATGGCGGAACACACATGTCCCTTGAAGATGTCGGGATCATGAGAACCATTCCGACCATGACCATCTTTGAACCGGTCGATGGTGTACAGCTGGCCGGCATGTTTGATCAAATCATCGAACACTACGGACCCGTCTATATTCGTCTTCTTCGCCAAGAATTCCCATCGATATTTGAAGATGGAACGCAGTTCACTCTGGGCAAAGCCAGTAAGATTCACGATGGCACGGATGTAAGTATCTTGGCAACCGGTATCATGGTCCATGAAGCACTTGAAGCCAGAAAAATGTTGGCATTGGAAGGCATATCCGCCAGTGTTGTCAATATTCATACGGTGAAGCCGATTGACAGAGAAGCGATCGTTCTTGAAGCTAAGAAAACCGGAGCCATTGTCACCGCCGAAAACCATAACATCATCAACGGTTTAGGTAGTGCAGTTGCGGAAGTGTTGGTTGAAGAATATCCGGTCGTTATGGAACGCGTCGGCACCAAAGATCATTTCGGTGAAGTCGGAAAGAAAGACTTCTTGATGGAAAAATTCGGATTAAAAGCGGTGAATATCGTGGATGCTGTTCACAAAGTTTTAGAAAGAAAAGGTAAGTAATATGAAAAAAATCTTTATTGGCTCAGACAAATCGGGGTTTGCTCTTAAAGAAGCCATCAAACAATACTTAGTTGAAGAATCCTATGATGTTGAAGACATTGGTACCACCGATGAAGAAAAACCGGCTCCGTTTTTCGATGTTGCTTTAAAAGGCGCACAAAAAATACAATCTAAAGAATATCAACGCGGTATTCTGATTTGCGGTACCGGCATGGGCATGTCCATCGTCGCTAACAAACACGAAGGTGTTTATGGGGCAGCATGTGAATCGGTTTATGCAGCAGAGAAAGCACGCGCGATCAATGATGCAAATATCCTATGTATGGGTGGATGGATCATTGCGCCAATCATGGGCGTACAAATGACCAAGACCTTTCTAAATACCGAATTTACTCAAAATCTGGAAGAATGGAGGGCTAAAAACTTAATTAAGGCAAAAGAAGCGGTTGCCATTATTGAGAAAGAAAGCTTTCACCGTCAGTAAGAAGAGTGATGTATGATTGAGATTATTGCACTGCTGTCTATATTTTTAGCAATCATCATCGGATTAGTCAAAAATATAAACGTCGGATTAATAGCTTTGGTTTTTGCCTTCTTTCTTGGAACATTGCTCGGCGGATTGGATGCTCGGTCGATTATTGCATTCTGGCCATTGAACCTGTTCTTCACAACCGTAGGCGTAACGCTGTTCTTCAGTATTGCGAAAATCAACGGAACCCTTGAGAATTTATCGAAGTTGATTATCTATCGAAGCAAAGGCAGTAAGATTAAGATTCAGATTATCTTCTTTGTATTGGCTATGGGCCTTGCTTCGATCGGACCTGGAAACATCTCGGCAGCCGCACTGCTACTGCCCATCGGGTTAGCCATTGCTTATCAATCCAATATGTCCTTGCTGCTAATGAGCGTCTTGATTATTCAAGGATCGATCGCCGGCGGCCTTTCACCCATTGCCCCCAATGGAATCGTAGCTTTGGAGCTGGCCCGCCTGAACAATGTCGGAGAACTGGGATTATCCATCTATCTTTTGAATGTCGTCAGTATCGTCATCTTTTCTGCACTCTTTTTCATCGCCATGAAAGGTTATAAAATGAATGGGCAGAGAATCGAAGTCTCACCGCCATTGCCCTTCACCTATGAACAAAAACTGACATTATTCAGTATTCTGATCTTAATTATCTGGGTTATATTTGGAGAAGCGCACGTCGGCTTCGCCGGATTCACCCTTGCTATCGCACTTTTCTTTTTCAAAGCCGGTAAACAGCAACAAGCCATCCAACAGGTTCCCTGGACGACCATCTTGCAAATCTGCGGCACTGCAGTCTTGATTGGCGTGGTCGGTGAGCTTGGCGGCATTCAAATGTTGACGAACTTTCTGGCAAATATAATGAACCAACAGACGGCCGTTCCAATCATGTCGGTATTATCCGGTACTATGGCAACCTTCGCATCTGCGGTCGGTGTGGTCATGCCCACACTGATACCCACAACGGTTTCTTTGTCAGAAAATCTGTCATCCGCGGTAAGCCCGGGAGTTTTAACAATGACCATTGCGGTTGCATCGCATATGACCACCATGAGCCCGTTGTCGGTTATGGGAGCACTTGCTTTAGCCAGTTTACCAGCAGGCGTAGATGAAAAGAATCTTTTCAAAAAAATGTATATTGTAGCATTTGTTGCCATAGCCTTTGTGTCTGTATTCTTAGGAATATTGAATTTGCTAGGCATCCTAAAGTAATGGAGGAAATATGAGTACAAAAGAGTATGTATCGTCTTACGTAAAAAAGGCAAAAGCTGCCCAGCAACTGATCCAGTCGTACACCCAAGAACAAATCGATGAGGTTTGTGTTGCGATCGGCTGGGAAGTTTACAATGATCAAAACATTGAAATTTTAGCCAGACTTGCGGTTGAAGAAACCAAAATGGGAAATGTTCAAGATAAAATTACCAAACATAAAAATAAGGTGTTGGGAGTTTTAAAAGATGTTCAACACGCAAAATCGGTCGGTTGTATTGAGGTTGATGAAGAAAAGAAAATCAGAAAATATGCAAAACCAGTCGGAGTCGTCGGAGCATTGACCCCCGTAACCAATCCAACCGCAACACCTGCGAGCAATGGCATTACGATTTTAAAAGGCAGAAACGCCGTTATTTTCGCACCTCATCCAAAATCCAAAAAAGCAACCGCGATGGCTGTTCAGTTTATGAGAGACGGACTGCGTAAAGTCAATGCCCCTGAAGATCTTATTCAGGTCATTGATGAGCCATCCATTGAAGTCACCGAAGAGTTGATGAAACAAGTGGATGTCGTACTTGCAACCGGTGGCGGTGCTATGGTTAAAGCCGCATACTCATCGGGTAAACCGGCATATGGCGTCGGACCTGGAAACTCCGTATCGATTGTCGCTGAAGATGCCAATGTCAAAGATGCGGCCACTAAAATCATGGGCAGTAAGATGTTTGACCATGCAACCTCTTGTTCGAGTGAAAACTCGATTATTATTCATGAATCGATTTATGATCAAATGCTTGAACATCTCATCGAGTTAGGCGGCTATCTTGTATCTGAGGGTATGCGCGAACGATTGTCAATGTATATGTGGCCAGTCAACGATCGAGGTTATCGTACGATCAATCCGAAAATCGTTGCTCAATCCGCATTGTCCATTGCTCAAGGAGCCATGCTACCGGTTAATGACTATGTAAAAGTATTGTTGGTTGAAGGAAGAGAAGATATCGAATCTGACTTTTTCTCTCAAGAAAAACTGTCACCGGTATTAACGGTTTTCAAATATTCAACCTTTGAAGAAGGATATCGTATTTTACAACGATTAACCGATAATTACGGTACCGGACACTCCTGCGGGATTCATACCTTCAACGACGAGTATGTAGCGTACATCGGATCAAATATCCGTAGCAGTCGGGTGCTTGTCAATCAAGCACAAGCCGCCGGTAATGGCGGGGCTTTCTTTAACGGAATGCCATCCACCGTATCTTTGGGTTGTGGCAGTTGGGGTGGCAACATCACCTCCGAAAACATCACCTTCAAACATTTCATTAATACAACGTGGGTTTCTGAGTTCTTTCCACCCAAACGTCCAAGTGACGAAGAAATATTCGGCGCATACTTTGCCAGTGGAAAGCAGGATCGCTAATGAAACTGTTTGAATATCAGGTCAAGGAGCTGTTTAAGAATGCGGGTATCGCCATTCCGAAAAGTCAGCTGATTCATCGTGCTGATGAAGCATCGGAAGCCTTTGAACGAGTCGGTTTTCCCTGTGTCATCAAGTCGCAGGTATTAAGTGGCGGACGCGGAAAAGCCGGACTGATTCAGTTTGTCAGGGATGAAGGGAAGGGAATGGAAGAAGTAATTCGCTTGTTTTCACTTCCTCAAAAGATTTCCTCATTGCTCATCGAAGAAGCCGTCGATATTGCCCATGAAGTCTATGCTTCCTTCACTGTGGATCCGGTCAGTGGATCGGCGCTATCGATCGTCAGTGCGACGGGTGGTGTGGATATAGAAACCTTAGCTGTTGAACAACCCCATAAAATTCTTCAGACGAAAATCGACATGAGCCTGGGTTTACAATCGTATCAAGCCAGTCACATCGCCTATGAGTGCGGATTTGATGTCGAAATCGCGAAGAAGTTTACGCAATTACTACATAAGCTCTATGGTCTTTTTGTCAAATATGACTGTGAGCTCTTAGAAATCAATCCGCTCTTTATCACCAAATCCAACGAATTGGTGGCTGGGGATGGGAAGTGTTCGATTGATGATAACTCTATGTTCAGACATGAAGACATCTCTGTACCCCTAGCGGATATTGAAAATGAGGCGGAGCGCTTGGCTATGGAAGAGGGGATTCCTTTTATTCAGTTCGATGGGGATATCAGTCTGATGTGTGCCGGAGCCGGGTTAACCACAACCGTGTACGACTTAATTCACTATGAAGGCGGAACCGTCGCAAATTATCTGGAATTTGGCGGTCCTCACTATAAAAAGGCGATGAAAGCCATGGAAATCTGCTTAAAAGTCCCATCAAAAGTCATTTTGATTGTGACCTTTGGTACCATTGCCCGTGCCGATGTCATGGCTGAAGGGATTGTGGAGGCTATCAATAAGCTAAAACCGGATCGTCCGATCGTCACCTGCATTCGCGGCACCAATGAAGTTGAAGCCGTCGAAACCCTTCGAAAAGCCGGACTTAATCCGCTTTTTGATACGGAAGAAGCCGTTCGCTTAGCGGTTGCTTTAGCGAAGGAGACAACATTATGAGCATTTTTATCGATAGAAATACACGCGTACTAGTTCAAGGCATTACCGGTTCAGAGGGCAGTTTTTGGACCAAACATATGATTGACTTGGGAACTCAAGTAATTTGTGGAGTGACACCTTCAAGAGAAGGCCAATCCATTCACGACATTCCGGTTTACCACTCGGTTGAACGGGCACTGCGCAATCATCAAGTGGATGCATCCATGATTTTTGTTCCACCCAAACTTACCAAAGATGCTGTTTTTGAAGCGCTTTCCAACGGTATTAAGAAAATCGTCACGATGGCCGATGGTATCCCGCTTTTTGATATGGTCGCCATTCGTCATGCGGCACTCGAGCACAATGCGTTGGTCATTGGCGGAAACACGAGCGGTGTCATCTCTCCGGAAGAGGCGATGATGGGTAGTTTTCCTCATTGGATTGAACGAGTTTATAAACGCGGGAATATCGGCGTTATGACACGCAGCGGTTCATTGACTAACGAAGTTACGGCCATGATTGTCAGGCAGGGATATGGCGTTTCTACGCTTATCGGTGTTGGGGGCGACCCGGTTCCGGCAACAAGATTTGCAGAAATGTTGCCATTCTATCAACAGGATGAACAAACCGAAGCCGTGGTCATCATCGGTGAACTCGGTGGAACGATGGAAGAAGAAGTGGCCGAAGCGATGGAAAAGGGGATATTTACCAAACCGTTAGTTGCTTTTTTGGGCGGAAGAACCGCTCCTAAAGGTCAGAAGATGGGTCATGCCGGAGCGATTATTACCGGAGGTAAAGGTGCGGTTGAAGATAAAATCGAAGCACTGACAAAAGCCGGTGCTTTGGTTGCGGATCGACCGAGCAAAGTAGGCATATTACTCGAACAACTCAACGTTAAGAAAACTACGTAACAGGATGCTTTTAGCATCCTGTTTTTGAACTTTTAAACAAGGGAGACTATTCATGAAAAAATCACAATTTTCAGCCAAACTCGCCTATGGAGCAGCCGATATTTACGGTGGCGGATCCTTTCTTATCATCAGTATTTTATATCTGGTATTTTTGACGGATGTGGTTGGTTTAAACCCTGCTCTAGCCGGATCGATTCCGATGATCGGTAAAATATGGGATGCGCTCACTGATCCGATCATGGGAAATATCGTCGACCGTACGCAATCGAAATATGGGGCTAAACGATTCTATCTTCTGATAGGCAGTTTTGCGGGTGCCATCACCTTTGCGATGATGTGGATAACGATATCAGGCTCTGCCAACACCTTGTATTTCTTCTATCTGTTGATGTATATTTTGTTTTCAACCGGATTTACCATTGTCATGGTTCCTTACAACGCCTTACTACCGGATATGGTATCTGACTATACTCAGCGAAGTGCATTCACAATGTATCGCATGATTTTCTCTGCCTTATCGGCGATTCTTGCCGGATTAATTCCCAATATGATTGTTAATCGCGTTGGAGCCACTCAGGCACAGGGTTTTCTGATCATGGGGATTACCTTCGGAGTTATCTTCTTTCTGGCAATCCTCTTCACATTCGCCAAAACGTGGGAAACCATTCAACCGGTCGTCAAAACGCCATTCAAAGAATCTTTTAGGGAATCTTTCAGCGTCTTTAGAAACCGTTCTTTCCGATTATATCTCGGCGTTTTCTTATTTGGTCAAGGATCTTCCGACTTTATTACAACACTCATCATTTATTTTTTGGCAGTTGTCTTGCGTCAACCCGAGCAATACACCTTTATCATGTCCGGCGTATTGGTATCACAACTGTTAGCCATGTTTTTCTATCAGTTGGTCTTAAAGAAAACCTCCAAGAAATTTCCAATATATCTGGGCTTTCCGATCCGTATGATCGCAACATTCTCGATGATTTTCTTCGCCTACGCACAGGCACCGATCTTACCGATCTTCATCGCTTCATTTATCTCCGGCTTGGGAACGGCCGCTTCCTCGGTAACTTCCTATGCCATTTTGACCGATTTAACGGATGTCGATTACCTGATCACTACCAAACGTCGCGCCGGAATATACTCGGGAATGGCAACCTTTAATCGGAAAATAGCCAATGGATTGGCGATTTGGCTCATTGGTCTGTTATTAGCGTTTTTCAAGTATGATGCAGGCGCTACCGTGCCCAGTGCTGTAACGGTGGATGGTATTAAGTTCATGTTTATCGCTTTACCACTTTTGTTTATGGTTGCAACATTATACTTTACTTATAAGTTTCCAATTACCAAAGCCAGCTATGAGTGTATTCAAAAAGAGATTCGCCGGCGCTTAGGGGAGTTGGATGAAAAGGCAACAGAAGAAGAAATCAAAATTTGTGAGTCCGTCACAGGTGTATCTTATGATCGACTTTGGAAAGCTGAAAATGCCCGATGAATGATATCTTGAATATCTTTACTCTTCCAGGATTTATTGCGGTCGCAAAAGGCAATGCAACCTATGCGATGAATCGGGGAACGTTTGTAACCAAGGATCGAATTACGGAGAAAAGAACACTGATGCTCATATCTTCAAACGATCAAAAATTTGTTTACAAAAACGGTGAATCTGAAGTAATTATGATTGTGCAAGTTGAGGACAATCAGGTCAGATGTACTTTTGAATGTCCTATCGAAATCAATCGATTGTGGTTACAGTTACCGTCTTCTAAAGACGAAGGTATCTATGGATGTGGTGAGCAATTTACACATTTTAACCTAAAGGGCAAAAATGTACCGATTTGGGTTTCTGAACATCACTCACTAAAGAAATTGCTTACAAAAGCGATTCGAACCAAGATACTTGGGGCAAATAATAATCACATAAGTGATTATAAGCATCATCAGACCTACATTGCTCAACCGACGTTTATCAGTAGTCATGCGTGGTTGGCACATGCGGATACTTCTTCGTATTGTGAATTCGATTTTTCAAAAGAAAATCACACGAAACTTCATTTCCGATCGATCCCAAAATCCTTACTGTTTTATCAAGGTGAGAATATCGCCGATTGTTTGCGGTTTCTATCTGAAAAAACAGGCAAACATCCGCGATTGCCCAAATGGGTTTTTTCTGGAGCAATCGTGGCGAGTCAGGGTGGCTGGGATAAGGCAATAAACTTAGTTGATCAAGTCTTGGAAAATGGCGGAAAAGTATCGGCTATCTGGTCTCAGGACTGGTCTGGCCAACTGATTACCAAATTTGGTACGCAAGTCTTTTGGAATTGGCAAGTGGACAATAAGCTATATCCTCAATCAGCAGAGAGAATCAAAGAACTAAATGCAAAGGGAATTCGCTTTCTTGGCTATATCAATACCTTCTTAAAAGAAGATACGGTTTTGTATAGTGAGGCAAAAGCAAAGAACTATCTCGTTCTTACACAATCAGCCGAACCGTATCTGATCAAGTCAACCACCTTTAAAGCAGGGATTGTGGACTTAACCAACCCACTTGCCTTTGATTGGTACAAAAAGGTTATTCAAAGGGAAATGATTGATTTGGGACTAAGTGGCTGGATGGCTGATTTTGGGGAATATCTACCGACGGACGCGGTCATTGTTGATTCTAGAGGTGCTCAAGAAATGCATAATGTGTGGCCGGATTTGTGGGCGAGATGCAATTATGAAGCGATTGTTGAGCGCAAGAAAGAGCATGATATCTTTGTTTTCAATCGTGCCGGATTTATCCACACACACGCGTATACGCATTCCATGTGGGTCGGTGATCAGCATGTTGATTTTTCCAAAGAGTATGGACTGCCCTCGGTCATCGTTGCGATGCTTTCATTATCAATGATTGGCAAAGGTGTTTCTCACAGTGATATCGGCGGATATACAACAATCTTCCATATGAAAAGAAGTGAGGAGCTGTTCATGCGTTGGGCGGAAATGAACGTATTTTCGCCGGTGTTTCGTACTCACGAAGGTAATCGACCGGAAAGTAACGTTCAAGTGAATTCGAGTCAAAAGGTTCTTAAACATTTCAGTCGTATGTCATCTTTATTTTCCAAACTGGAACCATATCATCAGCATGTTCTTGATGAGTATCAGTCAAAGGGATTACCATTGGTACGACCGATGTTATTGGAATCAAGTGAACATGAAGCTTTTGATCTTCAGTATCAATACATGTATGGGGACTCCATCTTGGTGGCTCCTGTCATCGAAGAAAGTGCAACTTCGGTTAGCGTATGGCTACCCAAAGGAACGTGGACACACTTATTTACCAAAGTGGCGAGACAGGGTGGATGGCATCTCATCGACGCTCCCAGCGGACAGCCGGCTGTGTTTATTAAAAGTGATACTTCATGGTCTGAATTTTTAAGTAATCTTAGTGTATAATAGCATTAATTTATTGGCGAATTTATATTACAAAAAGAGAAATCGAAAGGGGGTATTAACATATGATATTTTCCATCAATCAAAGAAAGCTCATGGGGTTGCTTTTGACTGAAGGCCCACTTTCGCGTAAAGTACTTGCGGCAAAAATGAAGCTGACCAATGCTGCAATTACCGTTATGACTCAATCGTTGATTGAAGAAGGGCTGATTGTCGAGTTGGGTGAAGTTGAGAGTGGTAAAGTCGGCAGAAAGGAAACGCTTATTGATCTGAGTAGTTCGAAGTACGTTTCCATTGGCTTGGATATTCGAATCAACCACACCAACATAAGCATTACGGATATCAAAGGGAAGCAACTTAACTATAAGAAGGTTTTAAGCATCGAGAATGCCATCGAGTATCTAAAGCGCAATGTATCGAAAGAGGTTTATTTTCATGAAATAGCGGTTTTGTGCAGGGGTTATCGCGGACTTGAAATATTTGACCAGACAGTCGAAAAAGTTGAGAAACTGATGGGTGAAGCACAACTGCCATATAAGATTGTTCACAACGTATCAGCGTTGGCCATCCTGCATAAATTCTATCATCCCAATGATTCAAATTTTTTGTTGGTAAAATACGGGCCAGGCGTGGGTAGCGCAATCGTTACCAATGGCGTGCTTCTGAGTAACGATCGCAACCGCAGTTCTGAGTTTGGTCATATGGTCGTAGATCCCCTGGAAACCCAAACGCTGGAAGAATTAATATCGTATGCAACCGTTGCAGAGGATATAGAGGAGTCTGAAGTTGTTGAGTATTTGGTGAACTCGCGTGCAACGTTGGATTACATTATGGCAAAAATAGCGTTCTGCATTGTCAATTCTCATGTCCTTCTTGGTCTTGATAAAATCATTGTAGCAGGCAACGTCTTTGTTTACGATGAGGTGTTTCAGGTGCTGAAAGATAAGATCCACAAGTACAATCGCTTTATTAATGAGGATGATTTGGTTCGAATTGATGATTATGATGAAAAAGAAAGAAAAATTGGTTCAATTGTTGCTTTATTTCTTCATTTTCTTGATTTATAATGATAGCAGAACATTTGTAAGACAATTATAGTTATGTAGAAAACATTATAATAATTATTCTAACAATAGTTGTTATATTAATTGACATTTGATAGCGACTCATGTATAATAGAGATAGGAGAAAATGTAAATGAAAATTTCTAAAGAGGGTATTGTTTCAAATTCGGACATGATTAAGAATTATAAGACGTGTCGTGAAAAAGCTGAAGGTACGGGTCGGTTATATATATTTAAGAATAACCAACTTGATGCTGTGCTTTTCTCACTAAAAGAGTTTGAAAAGCTTACGCCTATATTGGAATACTTTGAGAAGTTAAGTGAAGAAGATAGTTTAACTGCAATGAATATGTTGAGAAGTGTAACTCTACCCCATAAAATCAAAGATTTTGATTTTCACGAGTAAGCTGACAAACAAGTAATTGCTATAGACCGACAATCTATTGTATAGGTGAGATTTATGGTTAAAGGGTCTCACTTTTTTTATTGGAATTGAAGAACGATATACCATAGCTGAACAGCTAGAAAGAAGAACAGAAGAATGAAAACAGAAAAAAAAGCTAGAAAAGGTTTTAAATTAGGAGTAATTGCTACGATGACTGCAGCCGGCACAATTTATTATTACATGAAGAAGAACAACAAATCCGCAAGTGATATGATGGATGATGGTATGGCTGTCGTTGAAGATGTAGCTTATGGGGCTAACCGAGCATTGAAAGATGCTACCGCTTATACTTCAGATAAAGCAAAGACCATGTTTAAGAACGCTAAAGAAGGATTTGAAGATGGAGCCGACAAATTTGAAGACGGAGCTAAAAAAGTTGAAGACGGATTCAATGACGTTGCTAAAGACGTAAAGAAGAATATTGACAAAACGTATTAGTAATAATACCCAGTCAACGTTAATGTACAGTTATAGTAATGAAAGGAAGATACTCTCATGTTAGAAACAATTGCAATCATTTTGGTTGTCCTGTGGTTATTAGGCGTAGTATCCTCAGTGACAATGGGTGGATTTATCCACGTATTGCTTGTAATCGCTGTGGTGCTAATAATACTTAGACTAATCAGCGGCAAAAAAGTAATTTAGTTGAATTGATTACTTTGCATAGCAATAAGCCGACATCGATCATCAATAGGAGACTCATTGGTTAATTGGTATCCGTTTACATTGACATGTCAACGTAAGAGTTTTTAAAAGAAATAGCCCATGACTTTGGTCACTGGGTTATTTTTTTTATTGAATTTTTCTTATTGTCGAAGCAAGATACTTTGATTAATCTTCATTTTATCTATAGTATTCCACTTATTTTTGCAACTCCTTGAAAAACATATCTACCAATTTTGGGTCGAAGTGCACTCCGCTTTCCATGCGGATATATTCAAGAGCAGTTTCTTTGCTCCAAGCTTTACGATAGGGTCTATCGCTGGTAAGTGCATCATAAACATCTACAATAGCAAAGATACGTGCTGCAAGAGGGATTTCCTCGTTCTTTAGACCGCGCGGATATCCTGTGCCATCCCACTTTTCATGGTGACAGTAAGGAATATCTAAAGCATGACGCAAGTATTCTATAGATGACAACATCTCAAAAGCATACACGGGATGCATACGCATGACTTTCCACTCTTCTTCAGTTAACGGACCGGGCTTCAGTAATATAGCATCCGGAATACCCATTTTACCGATGTCGTGAAGCAATGCACCTCTTCGAACATGAGCCAATTCCTCTTCATTCATCCCCATTTTCTGTGCGATACCAATCGTCATTTCCATTACTCTCTGACTATGATCTTCCGTTTCTTTATCCCTTAAATCCAACGCATGAGCCCAACCTTTAATCGTATTATCATAAGACTGTATCAGCTTGAAATTTGTATTTGCTAAATTATGAACCAATTCCGCATTGTCGATTGCCAAAGCTGTCTGACCTGCCAGAGTCTCTAAAAATTCCAGCCACTCTTCACTTTCATTGAGAGGTTCGCGATGGAATATTTCCAAAACACCTTCTATCCGACCTTTATTAATGAGGGGAATTGCATAATAAATCTCGGCTTCTTCTTTCTCCAAATGCGGACCTTGGACAAGATCGTTCTGAAAGTCGCTCCGACTTGCTGCTTGAACAGTTTTCCTACTTAAAGCGGCTTGACCAGCCAGTCCTTCGCCAATGGACAGATTCAGTTTGGCTGTGCTCGTATGTCGAAATCCGCGCCATGCTTCATATTTCAACAGTCCGGTATGAGAATTAATACGTAGGATTGCTGCAGCATCCACATTTAATAAACGGGCAACTTCATCCAAAATGACTCGATATGTGACACGCAAATCCAGATTGCCGGAAATGGCCATATCTATATTGCGCAACGCCTGTAACTGCTCGATGTGTCGGATGTTTTTATCAAAGAGTCTAATCCGATGGATAGCTGTGCTGGCTATCTCAGCCAAAGAGGTAAGCAATTTGAGTTCTTGAGAGGTAATGACCCGTGGTTGAACTACAGACACCAATAAGGTGCCCACCACATCTTGATCAGCTTTCAGAGGAACACAAACTCCTCCCCATTTTTCAGGGATTTTCCCAATATATTTTAGTGAAGCATCAACAGAGTAATCTTCAAAAATCAATGCCTCTTTTGAAGTAAATACTTTACCGACAATACTATCGACGGACTTCAAGAAAGCATTATCTAATCCTCTAAACCAACCTTGGGTGGTGGTAAATTGAAGTTGCTCGTTTGTGCAATTATAAAGACAGATCGCACCTGCAGAAGTATCTAGTACCCTTAGAATTTCATTAAGTAAAAGTGTCAACATTTCATCCAAAGTATTCGCTGTACGCAAAGCAGCTGATATCGTGTAAATCGCTTCCAATTCGGATAGACGTTTTCTTGTTAACTCCTCAACTACTTTACGCTCTGTAATATCTCTGATATTGCATTGAATTACCTTATTATTACCTTCGGTATATACATTACTTATAAATTCAACGGAAACTTGTTTTCCATTCTGCGACTGAAGTGGTAAATCTTCATAACGAATAAATTCTTCCTTCTGTAACTCAATAAAGTTCTGTAAATTTGCGATAACATCTTTGAACGTACCTATTTCCCAAATCATTTTTCCCAACATTTCATTATCAGCATAACCCAGCAGATTAACAATGAATGGATTAGCATCAATGATCTGACCCGTATTTGCATCTAAAATAAGAATTCCATCTTTAGCACTTTCAAAAAGACGTCGATATCGCATTTCAGAAATAGCCAGAGTCTCATCCGCTCGCTTCTGTCTGGTAATATCACGGAAAATCGCAATAAAAAAATCTTGTTCGAGGCTGTAAGCACTAACTTCATACCAGCGATTAAGATAATTAGAGTAGTTTTCGAATCGAACAGGTTTTCCTGTGCTTGCTACTTCACCGTATTTACAAATCCAATCAAAACCGTACTTTTCTATTCCGGGTAGAACTTCCGTAGCTTTTTTGTTAAGAATTTCGTCTTTGCTTAGTCCTGTAATATCCTCAAAGACTTGATTCACATCAAGAAATATATAATCCACAGGGTCACCGGTACTATTTTTAACAATTTGATGATAGGCATAACCATCCATCATGTTTTCTTTTAGCAATTTATATTTATCTACGTATTTGTTCATTTGAAACCTCATTTTAGCGCAAGAGACCACATTTTGAATGTTTTCTACTCTATGAATATGATTCTAACAACACCTGTTTTTAGAAGCAAGCTATAAAATGATCAGTAAACTTAACTTAATACAATGACATCATAGCACACCAGCGATGAAATTGCTTATATAATCATATTCACCCATTGTGTACTATTGTAAGAGTGCAATAAGATTATTAAAAAGATAATATCGCTATAATTGACTTCTATTACAACGCATGTATAATGTTAGTATACATATAGTTAGTACACTAACTAAATAAGGAGAAGTTATGAACCCCACTTTTCAAAAGGATACAGTTTACCAATTGATGAAGGCAGCGAAATTATTGAGGAACAGACTGGATGCGGCTTTGAGGGAACATGATATCACATCATCGCAGTTTTCAGTATTAAACATCATCCATCAGAGCAACACTCAACCCACATCATCAGAGATCGCTTATATATTGAGTTCAGACCGCCCGACTATCTCTGGAATCTTGTTACGTTTAGAACAGAAGGGCATGATTATCAGGAGTGAAAATCCTTTGGATCGTCGTGAAGAGAAAATCAGTCTTACGGAGAAATCTCAATCTGATATGAGTTCGGTCATCAATAAAACGGATCAAATCGGAGAAGAAGTTGAACGATTGATAAAAGGATCAGAGCAAAAAGATTTTAATCAGATTCTCTTTAATATGATCGAGACTTTTGAGAAAGATGATATCAAATGAACACGGGGAAAATACTAATCACCGGAGCCCTGGGCAATGTTGGCGGATACGTTGCGAAATATTGCATTGAAAAAAAAGTGCCTGTCCTATTGGCTGATATTGATTCCGTCAAACTTAGTGAAAGATTTGGCCAACACGTCGAAGTGGTGAAATTTGATTTTACTGATCCAACAACATTTGAAGATTCACTTCAAGGTGTGGATCGGGTGTTTATCATGAGACCGCCTCACTTAGGAAACCCCGAAGATCTAAAGCCCTTTATCGATGCACTCACTCAACATAAGGATATAATTTTAATAAGCTTTCTATCTTTAATTGGCATCGAAAACAACCCGATACCTCCTCATTATCGTATTGAGAAAATGATCGAAAAGACAGGTATTCCTTATTGTCATATCCGACCGAGTTTCTATATGCAGAACATCAGTGGAATTCATGCTTTTGAAATCAAACATTTCAATCGGATCGTCGTTCCAGTTAAGAAAGCTTTAACGAGTTTTATCGATGCAGAAGATATTGGTAAGCTGGTCTCTAAAGTATTAAGTGATCCGTTAGTTCATCAAAACAAAGCTTATTCCATCACCGGTCCGAGAGCCATTGATTACTTCGAAGTGGCAGATGTGTTAACTAAGGAGTTAAAGCGGAAGATTGAATACGCGAATCCTTCTCCTTCGATGGCTAAAAGCTACTGGATTGATGTACGAGGTATCGATCGTACGTATGCGACGATTATGGGAATGCTTTATATGATGACTCGATTTAACACAGCGAAAAAAGTTACATCAACGTACAGAGATATTATGAATGAAGATCCTACGGACCTAAGTGAGTTTGTCAGTAAGAATCGCGATGCCTGGATAAATTAAACTACTTCATATATTCTATTAAGAATTTCGTACTAAAATGCATTATTCTCAGCATTGAGATATAGCGCTTCTACTTCATCTTTAGAAATCAACTTCGACAAAATGTAAGCTATGATAATGATGCCGGGAATATCGATAAGTAACCGTGTCAACGCAAATTTCAATCCAAGGGAAGCTACTTCAAATAAGATCATTGGAATCTTCGTTGTTGACCAGGCACTACTTAACTCAATACCCCCTCATTATATACCCAATACTCAAACATCAATAAACGAATGAAACTTATTGAACAATATGCCTGGAAGTGATATAGTACATGAGTAAATGCTCATATACTAATATAGGAGGTATTCATGCAAGACTACTTTAAAGCTTTAAGTCAGGAAAACCGACTAATGATATTAGCGCTGATGAGAGATCAGCCTTTATGTATTTGCGACATTGAGAGCAACTTAAAAATGACTCAGTCCAATACATCAAGGCATGTTTCAGCACTTAAATCAGCGAAAATCATTCGTGGATACAAAACATCTCAATGGGTATACTACGCGATTGATGATGACTTCATTCGTGATAATCCTTCATTGTGGGACTATCTTGGGGAGAAGTTCGATGAAGAACCTTATGTAAGTTATCGCAAAAACTACATACAGACTTCATTGTGTACCGGTCCATATCCTATCCAGTTATTAAGCAAAAAGAAAGAAAAGGTAAAGCTATGAGTAAAATTATGATTTTTGATCCGGCCATGTGTTGCCCATCGGGAATGTGCGGAGTAAGCATAGACCCCGAAATTATCCGAGTTGCAACGACTCTACATACCATTCGAAAAAACGGCGTTGAAATTAAAAGATTTAATCTATCGTCGAATCCGATGGAGTTTGTCAGTCATAAAGAAGTAAATCGATACTTAAATGAAAAGGGAGTGGAGTGCTTACCGTTGACGGTTGTCGATGAACAAGTCGTGTTATCTGGAAGATATCCTACGGATATTGAAATGGTCAAAATGGTCGGATTGCCGGAATCAATTCTGAATGGCCTTCCCAAGGCACTGAACGTATTATCCCGCTAAATAGAAATGAGGCCTATATGAATCCGTTTGATCTTAATCATATACAACTAACGAAATATATATTCTTTACTGGAAAAGGTGGTGTCGGTAAGACATCGACTGCCTGTGCTACCGCCGTTTCTTTGGCTGATCAAGGCAAAAAAGTTTTACTGATCAGTACCGATCCGGCATCGAACTTACAGGATGTGTTCAAAATGGAAATCGGCAATCAGATTATTAAAGTTCCGATTCTTCCGACTCTTTATATTGCCAATTTAGATCCTATTGAGGCAGCCGCTCAATATCGTGAAAAAGTTGTGGGTCCATACAGAGGCAAACTTCCGGATGTTGTCATTTCCAACATGGAAGAACAACTCTCAGGATCATGCACCGTTGAAATTGCTGCATTTAATGAATTTACTGCATTTCTTGCGGATAAAGATGCCCAACAAGCGTATGATCACATTATCTTTGATACGGCACCTACCGGTCATACCTTAAGAATGCTCCAACTGCCAACAGCATGGGATACATTTATACAAGAAAGTACGCATGGAAATTCATGCTTGGGCCAGTTATCAGGTCTTGAAGATCAGAAAGATAACTATAAAATTGCAGTAGCGAACCTAGCCGATGCATCGTTGACGACGATGATATTTGTGGCAAGACCTGAAGTACCAACGCTAATCGAAGCCGCAAGAGCATCGAAAGAACTTCGTGAAATCGGGATTGAAAACCAGCAACTTATCATTAATGGGGTATTACTTGAGCATGATGATGCAGTGTCGAATCAGTTGTTTAACAAACAACAATCGACCTTAAAATCAATGCCTACAGAGCTAATCAACCTCGTTACTTACATCATTCCACTTCGCTCATACAATATCGTGGGTATTGAAAATGTGAGAAATTTTTTAGTAAAGGATGATATCGAGAATGAAGAGTTCACAGAGGATGAGGTGAATCATCCAACCCTGAAAAACATCATTGATGATCTTATCGAAACCAACAAACGCATCGTCTTTACCATGGGGAAAGGCGGTGTCGGAAAATCATCGATTGCAACATCTGTTGCTTTAGGACTGGCAGCTCGAGGTATCCGTGTTCATCTGGCATCGACCGATCCTGCCGGAAAATCCGGTGCTCAACACTTCAATGTTGCGAACTTGGAAGTCAGCTTTATTGATGAAAAAGCAGAGTTAGAGCAATATCAAAATGAGGTGTTAAGCAAAGCCAAGGAAACCATGGATGAAGAACAAATCGCCTATGTTGAAGAAGATTTACGATCACCATGTACAGAGGAAATCGCTGTGTTTAAGGCATTTGCAAAGATCGTTGAAAAATCTAGTGATCAGGTGGTGATCATTGACACAGCACCAACCGGCCATACGTTACTGTTGCTTGATTCAACCATGAGTTACCACAAAGAAATCCAGCGGACACAAAGCGATGTACCGGACTCGGTTAAGAATTTGCTACCTTTGCTAAGGGATAAAAATACGACGGAAGTTATTATTGTTGCACTTGCCCAAACCACACCTGTGTTTGAAGCTCAACGATTACAAGAAGATTTACAAAGAGCTCAAATCTCTGTGGGGTGGTGGGTTATCAACAATTCAGTGGTTAGAACCAAGACATCCAATAAGTTGCTTCTTGCAAAAGCGTCGAGTGAAGTTGAGTGGATTGATAAAATCGATAAGCACACCAAGGGAAAGTTTGCACTTGTTGAATATTGCGCAGAAAATATTACACAAACACAATTGCTCGAATGGGCAAAATAGGGAAAGAAAATGAAAATTACCAATGAAGCAAGAGAAATCGTAGACACACTTCTAAAAGAAAACAATTGCAATACAATCCAAGTCAGCATCATGGGTGGCTGTTGCGGGACATCCGTTTATCTGTCAATGACCAACAGTAAAGAAGAATCAGACATCGTCATGGAAAATGGAGTTCAACTGTTATATGTTGAAGATGCACTCGAGCGCACAAGTGAAGTTATGCTTGTTGAAAAAGATGGGAAATTACTCCTTGAAGACAAACTCGCATCAAATTGCTAAAGTAAAAAGAAATGCGGCTCATTATTGAATGGTCCGCATTTTATTTAACTCTCATTGTATTGGTCTTACCAATGATTTCATTATTTGCACTAACGATCGCAACACCAATCGTACTTCCCGGACGAACAACATCACTTGAAGCAATCAACATACTCTGACTGATGTACTGAGTTTCGACCAGAGCACCGTTAACCATGATTTGACTGTAACGGGTAAAGTTATGGCCGGTTACAATCATTTTTTCATGGAAGATTCGAGCTTGAGTCAACTCCTGCATACGGAAGCCAATTTGCAATTTCGATGGCATATAAGAATTCATCTGACTGTACGCATATTTTTCGCCATATAAAATATCAAACTGAAGTAAATGTAAGATGGTCTCATAATTTGGATTATTCACTTCTGATTGATGAATCTGAGTAAACAAGCCTTCGTGAATATTCAACTGATTTAATACGTGCGCACCTAACTGATACGTTTGCACGTTTTTATTTTGCTTTTCTAAACCGATGTTATCCCAAACTACATAATCGGTTGTGTTTCTGTTTCCGGAAATAAAACTTTCGAAATTTAATCCCGGTAAGTGATCACCGAAGAAAACGATGACCGTCGGCTCTCCGGATTGTTCAACTTTTTGAATAATTTCTGGGATGATAGCATCGGCTTCATTGATCTGCTCCAAATAGTATTCCAATTGATTTTCATCGGACTTATTCATAACCCCAAATACTTGGAAAGGATAAGCAAGATTTTCGATTCTCGGATAATCTCCATGAGACTGAACCGCAATTGTATATACGAAATCCGGTTCATCCGAGTATTGAATGGCTTCCATGATTTCATCAATCAAAACCTTATCCTTGGCCCAACCCAACTCATTAAACTCCACATTTCGCATGGTTTCCAAAGTGCTGAATGCATCAAAACCTAAATTCGCAAAGACCAGGTGACGACCGTAAAAATTACCGCTGTTATTGTGCATAATCGAAGCGCGATAGCCCAATTTCTTTAAGTTATAGGCCATACTTTCGGCTGTTTGTTCTAACAAAACACTCTTATATGGATATTCACCGGTACCAAAGTAATCCAAACTCATTCCGGTGATAACTTCAAATTCGGTGTTAGCGGTACCACCGCCAAGGGTGGGTACTAACAGCAATCCCGATGAGTATTTTTGCTTTAATGCCGTAAAATTCGGAATCGGATTCGCTGAATAACTGACACCGGAAAGACGTGTCACATCGAAGAAAGATTCCAATTGAACAAAGATAATGTTCGCTTTAATAGCGTTGTGACTATCTTTGGTCAAGGTTTTAACAATACTTTCAATCGACTTCTTAGTATACACATCAGGTTCCTGAATTCCTTTATCCAACACACTGCTAACGAAACTATAGACAAAGCCAAACTCATCGAAGATCTCAACGAGATTGCCATTGGTGTTTTGGAAAGCGTAGATTGCCGGTGATACGTTAGGCATGACATTGAGTAATAACAAAGATACGGACATAGTCACAATTCCTTGTCGAAATACGACATTTAGTTTGACCGATTTCATCCAAGATCGAACAATAATCAATAAGCTTATGCCAATAGCCAAAACAATCAAACTGATTTGAAATGGATTTAAATAGATACCGATAATATTGAATAAGGAATTAATTAGTAAGAAATCATCGGATGTCAGCGGTGTGCGACGGAAGATCTGAATGATGAAATTACATACACCCAACACAAACCATCCAAAGGATGCCATGCCGAACATAAAGTATTTACGTTTAAAAAACAGCGATGCGGACAACGTCGCAAAGATAATTAAAACATTATAAGCGAAGACCATTGGTTTTGAAATCGCAAACGTAAAAACTTCCGTCAGCGACTGACGGTGCAGTATTTCAAGAATGATTCCCAGTACAAGCGAATATAGCCATATCCGTAAGATGGTCAGTCTTTTATGTGAGACAGACAACAAGTCCATCTGATTTAAATCTTTCATTCGGGAAAACATCGTGTCGCACCTCTTTTTAAGTACCCACTCATTATAGCACTCTACGATTTATTTGCATGAAATTTAACTGATAAGTTGCATGATTATGGTGATAACATGATGAAAGATTGTTAATTATACCGTATTCAAAGCACTCTTCAAGTAATCATGAGTTTTGCTAGTTATAATTAACTAAATAAGTTTACAGAGTATGTTAATGATATGCATTGAATAATACCGTTCGAAAGGAGTGAACTTATGCATAAAATCATACCACACCTCTGGTTTGACACCCAAGCCATAGAAGCCGTAAATTTCTACATAAGCCTTTTTTCAGGCTCTGAAATCGATGGGATAACCGTCATTAAAGATACCCCATCCGGAGACTGTGACTTTGTCAATTTCACCTTGGCCGGTCATACGTTCTCTGCGATCAGTGCCGGACCGTACTTCACTCTGAATCCATCCATCTCACTGACCGTTGCATTTGAGCAAGAAAAAGAACTGTGTGAAGTTTGGGAGAAGTTAAGTGAGGATGGTGAGCCACTCATGCCCTTACAAGAATATCCTTTTTGTCCGTTATACGGCTGGATTCAAGATCGCTTCGGACTTTCATGGCAACTCATGCTTTTACGTCCAGGCGATATCACTCATAAAATCATATATAGCTTTCTATTCAGTCAAGCACATAACGGATTGAGTGAAGCAGCTGCGCATTATTACATGGATGTATTTGAAGAAGGCGAATTGAACATGCTTGAATACTACGAACCCAATGAAGTTTCACCGACCAATGCCAAGGTAAAATACCTGAATTTCAACATCGTGGGTGAGCAGTTTTCAATGATGGACAATGCCTATGATACTAAATATGATTTCAATGAAGGATTCTCCTTTATGATCATGTGCGAAAACCAGGCAGAGATCGATTACTACTGGGAAAAACTATCTCATAACCCAGAAGCGGAGCAGTGCGGCTGGTGTAAGGATCGTTTTGGGGTATCTTGGCAAATTGTCGCCGCCAACTGGGATGAAGTTCTGTTTAAAGGGACTGAAGAAGAGAAAGCTCGGGTAACCGAAGCATTTCTTCAGATGAAGAAGTTTGACTTGGCACAGTTAGAACGTGCCCGAAAAGGAGAATAACATGAAAAGAAAGAATGTAACTGTACAAACCATCGTCAACGCACCAATTGAACAAGTATGGAAGTGTTGGATTGAACCCAAACACATCGAACAATGGAATGCGGCATCAGATGACTGGCATACTCCCAAAGCTGTCAACGACGTACGTGAAGGCGGACGATTTGTATACACGATGGCAGCGAAAGACGGAAGTGTATCTTTTGATTTTAACGGAACTTTCGAAGAAATTATCGAATCTAAGAAGATTATAACCCGGCTGGACGATGATCGAAGAGTGTGGGTAACCTTTGAAGAACGTGATCATAGTGTTCAAGTCGTTGAGACCTTTGAAATCGAAGATGAAAACACGGAAGAACTTCAACGATCAGGATGGCAAGCCATCTTAGACAATTTCAAAAAATACGTCGAGTCACTATGAAAAGCAAAACGTCCCAACGGACGTTTTATTTCTAACCCATTAATGACTTAAGTTGCTCAGCAATCATCTTCGCGGCTCGCTTCGGACTCAACCGATTCATAAAGTTGAGCATTTTTGAATCACTGCCCGCATACACATGATAGAGATTGTTCTCAATCGCATTCACGAGGATATCCGCCGCCTCTTGAGGTGTTAATACCTTGATTTTCGAAGTGTCGACATCAGCTGAGAAATTCGTTGTCACACCGGAATTCTTTGTAATCTCCGTTGCGACTCCACCGGGAAATACAACACTGACACCAATGTTGGTATCCATCAACTCAGACTTCAGACCTTCCGTAAGCAATTTAACAGCAGCTTTGGAAGCTCCGTAAATGGTCTGACCCGGAACCGGTACGAATCCGCCCATACTGGAAACATTTAAGATATGAGCTTGAGGCCGTTGGAGCAAATGTGGAATAAATGCTTTGCACATGTAAAGAGTGCCATAAAAGTTAACATTAAAAACGCTTTCAATTCGATCATAATCCATGTCATTTACGGTAACAAAGGGTTGAATGATTCCGGCAACATTGATAATTCCATCAACAACACCAAACTCATCCATCGCAAACTGTGGTATTTTTTCAACCTGCTCACGCACACTGATGTTAGCGGTGTAGATGCGCAAATGATTGCTAAATTTAACTGCCAAATGTTGTGTGTCTTTAAGTGCGTCTGAATTAATATCGACCGCAACAACGCTAGCACCTTTTTCCAATAGGTTCATAACGACGGCACGACCCATCCCATTCCCGCCTCCGGTTACGACAAAAACTTTTTCGTTTACTTGCATAATTTCTCCTTTATTGATTAAAATCTATTGTTAACATCGTACCATGACTCACAAGTTAGGGCAAATTTCATGCCTTTGACAACGGTTCTTATTTGAAACAACACCACATATAGTACAATATAACCAATATGAACGGAGGTTATTATGCCATTTAATGTAATTGACCGCAGTGGTAATCCCATAGGGATCATCTGTGAACGCTTTTTGATCGACAACCCCCAGTCCAATCTTTTTTTAATCGGACTAACCCATCAGCGATTGGAAGATATGGATATCGACATGGAAAAAATTCGTGGTATGATTGCGTATGGACTTGATTGTAGAAGTATTTTGGGATCGATTAAAGAAGAAAAGTTTGATCAGGCAATGCGTGAAATCTGGAAACATAATTTTTTAGTGAACGGCATTTATAATGAGCAATTTTTGATAAAGCGACTCATGTTACAACGCTTCACCCCGATAGATGAATACGTAAGATTAGGACGCTTCATTTTCACCGGATACATATTGATAGATGGTACCAAAATGAACTTTATAGACAATGCCTACATCATGCTTGATGAAGAAATGGATTACATCCAACTTCCATTTTCAAAAGATTTCGGAATTCCGCTTTTCTTTAAAATCAAAGGCATACCGCTTTGTCAAACGGAAGGCGTACGCACCGGTCAACCCTGGGAAATGAATCACTACCACACCACACGACTTCCGGTAATCTCCGGTAATGCATCCCTGGATGTACAGGTGGGCACTCAATGTCTGCTCAAAGACGGAATGAATATTCAGGTATTCATTGAGAAAGAAAAAATCGCCGGAATTTTCGGCGATGGTATATATTACAAAATAGCTTAACCTACATCTTCGCTCCGCACTTCTTACAGTATGAAGCATCTTCATCATTCAACTCACCACAACTGCGACAACGCACCTTAATAACTTCACTGACAGAGGACAAATGCTCCTTAAGTTGGGTTACTTCCAAAGCATCGTTCAACATTCCACCGGTCTGACGGGAGAAGGGCTTGAGATCCTCGCGAGCTTGTTCAGGGTCTAAAACCATTCCGGAACCTGCCTTACCATGGGCTCCCACATTGGAAATCAATGTTCCTATAAAAATCATAATAAAACCAATAATTCCGGGTGCCATGGGATTGGAGCCCATAAGCATAAAAGGATCTGCAAATGCCAGGGTCACAAATACGGAAAAGAAAAGGACAAGTCCGATACCCATCAAAGCTCTGCCCAAGTAAAAAAGTGTTTTACGCTCGCTTGAAATGTTATTCGATGACTGATTATTTTTGTTCATATGTACCCCCAAGTGTATGCATATATTCTATCATGAAAATAATTTTTGTAGCACGGAAGATGAAACTTTCCGTTGAAATATCACATTTCACCTAAATGACAAGCACAGACTTGATAAAGTGATATACTTAGATTTACCAGAACCGTGGAGGAATGCGATGAAGAGGCGAGATTTCATGGGTATCGTTGGTGCAGTTTTGGGGGCTTTGATCGGTGTGTTTATTGGTGGTATGTTGGGTATGTTTATTGGCGGCAATCTTTTAAGTAATGTAACTATGTTTGGAAGTACCGGTTATCAACTTGGCGCAAACATTGGTTTAGTTCTTGGGTTGATCGTGTTTATACCCTTCGGAATCATCTTGGGAAAGAAATCGGTTAGTGAATGAAAAGAACCTGCGAAAGCAGGTTTTGGCTTTTGTTTACAAAGTCTCAGGTCTATGGTAATGTAAATTCAATATTTGATAACAAAACGAAGGTATTGAGGTAATAGAGATGAATTCAAAGGTGATACGCATCGATCAGTTGAGAGCATTTTGTGAAGAAGCGTTTTCCAGGCTAGGCTTTAATCACTCGGACAGTACCATCATCACAGATGTGCTATTACTATCCGATCTCTTTGGAATTGACTCCCACGGAATCAATCGATTCAAAATGTATCACCAACAAATCAAAGCCGGTTATATAGAAATTACTTCCCAACCGGAAATCGTCATGGAAACCCCGGTATCCGCAGTAATGGACGGTAAACGTGGCATGGGACAGTTGGTAGCCAACGTTGCTATGAAAATAGCCATCGAAAAAGCCATGACCTCCGGCGTCGGATTGGTTACCGTACGAAACTCCAATCACTATGGAATTGCCGGATTTTATTCTTTAATGGCAAGCAATGAGGGATTGATCGGAATATCCATGACCAACTCACTTGCGGCAGTGGTTCCGACGTTTGGAAAAACGCCGATGATGGGAACCAATCCGATTGCCTTCAGTTTCCCGGCAAAACCACATCCATTCAACTTTGATAGCGCAACCTCCGTCGTGTCTGTTGGTAAAATCGAAGTACATAACAAACTGGACCAACCGATTCCTTTTGGATGGGGACTGAACTCAGAGGGTATGGACGAACAAAATCCGACCGAAGTTTTAAGAAGTGTTTTCAGCGGTAAGTCAGGACTTCATCCGTTGGGCGGAGGAAGTGAGGAACATGGAGGGCACAAAGGCTATGGATTCTCCATGATCGTCGAAATCCTTTGCTCCATCATCTCCATGGGAACAACCTCCAATCATGTGGAAAAAACGGCAGGAACCTCCGGAGTATGCCACTTCTTCGCGGCGATTGATCCGAAAATATTCGGTGATTCGACAGCCATTCAAAAGCATTTGGAGAATTACTTAAAAGAAATCCGGAGTTCTGAGAAAGCAAAAGACAAAGAACGAATTTATACACATGGCGAAAAAGAGGCGGAGTCCTTTATACAACGAAAAGCCAATGGGATCGTCATTCACCCGAAAACACTAAATGAAATGAATGAACTTTCCAATGAGTTAGGCATGGATTTCAACACATATTTCCAATAAAAAACTGTCGATGTCTCGGCAGTTTTTTACGTATATAAACGAGTCTATTACTCAATCCCCAACAATTTAAAGATGATTGAACCGTATTGAAGAATTAGCGGAGCAAACACCAAGGCAACAATCGACATCAACTTAATCAGAATGTTCATCGCTGGTCCGGCAGTATCCTTAAAAGGATCTCCAACCGTATCGCCAACGATACCGGCATTATGAGCGAAACTGCCCTTACCGCCGTGAACTCCCGATTCAATATACTTCTTCGCATTATCCCAAGCGCCACCGGCATTAGACATCATAATGGCAAGCAAGACTCCGGTAACAATCGTCCCGGCAATCAAACCACCCAAAGTTTCAACCCCAAATAGTAATCCCACAGCAATCGGCACAACTATTGCCAATACACCCGGAAGAATCATTTCTTTTAATGCGGCTTTCGTAGAAATCTTAACGCACTTATCATACTCCGGCAACGTGGTACCTTCCATAATTCCAGGAATTTCCTTAAACTGCCGGCGAACCTCAATAACCATTTCATTGGCAGCTTTTGAAACTGACTTAAGCGTTAAAGCACTGAACATAAATGGTAACATACCACCAATCATCAATCCGACCAAACTTAACGGATTAAGAAGATTGATGCTTGTCATTTTTACGGCTTCAGCATACGCTGCAAACAAAGCCAACGACGTCAGAGCTGCTGAACCAATCGCAAATCCTTTACCGATGGCCGCGGTTGTATTACCCACCGCATCCAACTTATCGGTAATTTCTCGAACTTCAGGCGGCAAATCAGCCATCTGAGCGATACCGCCGGCATTGTCCGCAATCGGACCATAAGCATCGACCGCAACCGTAATCCCTGTAGTTGACAACATACCCACGGCAGACAAAGCGATTCCATACAATCCCATCGTCGGATTTTGTGCTCCACCCATGACATAATAGGAAACGATGATACCAATGACAATGAAAATCGTCGGTGGCATCGTGGAGAACATACCCTCACCTAAGCCTGCGATAATATTGGTCGCTGAGCCAGACATTGACTCATAAGCGATCCGTTGAACCCGCGCAAACTCCGCGGAAGTAAATAATTCAGTAGTCAAGCCAATCAAAACACCAACCATTAACCCAGCCGCAACCGGATAGAACGCCAATGAATTACCAAATACCATATCACTTAGTATCCAAGTAGCAATCAATACGAATATTCCCGCCGCATACGTACCCATATTCAACACGCGTTGCGCATTAGGACTGTGGGAAGCACGAACGATGATAATACCGATAATGGACGATACAATTCCTATAGCTGCTAAGACTAATGGGAATAAAGCGCCGTTACGACCGAAAACAATTGATCCCAAGGTAATCGCCGAAATAATCGAGCCGACATAAGATTCAAACAAGTCCGCTCCCATACCGGCAACATCACCCACGTTATCACCGACATTGTCCGCAATAACGGCTGGATTGCGCGGATCATCCTCCGGAATGCCTGCTTCCATTTTACCGACTAAATCCGCACCGACATCGGCTGCTTTGGTATAAATACCGCCGCCGACCCGTGCAAACAAAGCGATGGACGAAGCTCCCAAACCAAATCCGGTCATATTCAATACATTGCCGCTAAAAAGCATTAATAATACGCCAAGACCGACGATGCCAAGACCGACGACGGCCATACCCATGACTGCACCACCCGAAAAGGCAATAGTCAACGCCTTCTTCTGACTGGTTCTGGCGGCCTGAGCTGTTTTAACATTGGCCTGTGTTGCGATTTTCATTCCAAAGTAACCTGCCAACATGGACAACATTGCGCCTAAAATAAAAGCCATAGCTGTCTCAATGTTTATAGCAAAAACCAGAATAACCGCAACCGAAGCCGCAAAGATGCTTAGGTACTTGTACTCGCTTTTGAGAAACGCCATGGCTCCATTATGGATATATCCCGCAATCTCCTGCATCCTTGGCGTTCCTTCTTCAGCTTTTATAACCGCGAAGCTAAGATAAACCGCAAAGAGTAAGGCTACAATGCCAACAACAATAACGCCTACAAATAGTAAATCCATTTTTCCTCCTCGACAATAAACTGCCATTTTTTAATCCTATGGAAGTCTTGAGTGCTCACGAAGATTTACGCCAACGAGACACTCTCTGCTATCTATTTTAGCAGAAGTCCATGGACTGTTCTACACAAAAGATGTGAAATTTAACAAGTTTGTGAAACATAATTCATATTTACAATTTTCACATTTATTTTGTAGACACCAACTTCAAACTTTGTTACAATGTGTCAGATGAATTTAGGAGAATGATTCATCAAAATTGTACGTTGATTGACATAAAATATGCTGAAATAATGTCAGTAATGGACGTTTTAAAGGAGTTCAAATGAAAACTATTTATAAATACGATAAGCTGATCATCATTACATTGACAGTTACCTTAGGGTTGCTCTTGAGTATGACCAACGTTTTAAATCAGCTGTTACCAGAACCTACAATCGGATACCAATTCAAGGTGGACGGGGAAGTTTGGTTTGTGCTTGAGAGTGAAGATGAAATCCATCGGATGTTACAAGTATATAAGAATAAATACTTGAATAACGTTGACGATAATGCCCGAGTTCGCAGCATCGAATTTGTACAGGACATTGAAATCACTGAGATTGAACTGGAAGATGAAGTATTTGTTTCAACTAAAGAAGCTGAAGCCATGATTAATGAGAATGTAGACGAAGCACTTTTTTATACCGTTGTATCCGGTGACAGCTTCTGGATGATCGCTGAGGAAAGTAATATTGCAATATCCAAATTGATGGAATTGAATCCAGGTATGAATCCTGAACGCATTTGGCCGGGTAATAAAATCATGTTTGCACCGGCAGATCCCAAATTGGACATCACCGTCCGATTCCAGAACACATTGGTTGAACCTGTAGAATTTGTCACGGAATATGTAAAAGACAATTCACTATATGCCTCTCAACGCGTCACCGTTAAAGATGGGGTCGAAGGACAGATGCGTGTTACCTATGATATTACGATGGTAAACGGGTATTCAACTTCTGTTGAGGTATTGAATGAAGAAGTCTTACTTGAACCTGTGACACGTGTTGTCAGGGTGGGTACGAAGCGGACATTAACACGAAGCAGTCAGACAAACTTCGGTGTCGTAACAGGAAGACTTACGAGCGGATTTGGATATCGCAAAGATCCTATCTCCGGTGTGCGTAAATTCCATAACGCTATTGATATAGCTGCTCCGCGCGGAACTCCGGTGTACGCATACACCAATGGCAAAGTAGTTACCGCAGGTTGGGGAAATATGGCTGGTAACTATGTCGTTATTGACCATGGTAGCGGGCTAAGAACTCAATATTTACACTTATCCAGTATATCGGTCCGTGTCGGACAGACGGTCACGGCCGGTCAAAAACTTGGCGGAGTAGGTTCAACAGGGTATAGCACCGGCAATCATCTGGACTTTAGTGTCATAAAAAACGGGGTTGCTGTTAATCCGTTACTCTATCTATAAGGAATATGCGAGCATGAAAGTGCTCGCTTTTTGTTGTTTAAACCAAATGAGAGTATAATGAACTTAACAGGAGGTATTAATTATGGATATATTATCGATACTTAATTCTTTACAGGAAAAACAAACCGTCAACCAACTGACAAAATCTGTCGGTGGTCAACCCGATCAAGTACAGAAGGCTGTTGAATTGGGATTGCCGATGCTTATGCAAGCTATGAGCAGAAATGCCCAAACCCCACAAGGTGCCGAATCGTTAAATAAAGCGTTGGACCAACACAAAGAGGATCCGATTGATGATGTTTTGGGATTTCTCAAAGGAGCGGACATCAATGATGGCAAAAAGATTCTAGGCCATGTCTTTAATCAAAAAACTCAAAAAGTTGAGCAGAACTTAGCATCGCAAACCGGTATGTCACAAAATCAGATAGGAAATCTGTTGGCACAGCTTGCACCCGTCCTCTTAGGTGCACTTGGAAAAGAGAAAAATCAAAAAGGTGTGGATGCTTCCGGACTTGCCTCAATGTTGCCGATGATCACCGGATTTCTGGGTTCAGGCAAAAACAGTGATGTACTCGGCATGGCTGCTAAATTATTGGATGCCGATGGCGATGGAGATGTCATGGACGATGTCTCAAATATGATTGGCGGATTCTTTAAAAAGTAAGAAAAAAGGGATCTTAAAGGTCCCGTTTTTTTATTTGATACAAAAATATTTTATGATAGGCATATCGGTTGAAACTGGATATTGAATTGTTATACTTAGTTTGTCAATCATAAATAAAAATATTCATTTTCCAATGAATAAGCATACTTTTATGTTGAAATTAAGCCCAAAAGAGTTAATTTCAGAAAGGAGATCTCCCTATGAGAGAATCATTATCCATTGTACTCTCCGGTGAAGCAGGGCAAGGCTTGCAAACCATCGAAGAATTCTTGGTAGAAGCTTTGTCAAATGAATACTATGTCTTCACTTCTAAAGAAGTTATGTCGCGTGTACGCGGTGGAAACAACTCCGTCGAGATCCGTGTCGCTTCCTCTGCGGTATACGCCTTACGCTATACCATCGATTACTTATTCTTATTAAACAATCACTCCTTCTATCGCCTGGCCAAACGTGTCGATACCGAAACCGTAGTTTTTGGTGAAGCAGGACATTTAAGTGAGGAAGAGAAATCGAAGTACGGTGTAGATTTAACGGCCTTTGATTTGTCCGCACTTGCCAAACAAGCGGGCAGTAAACTGTACGCCAACACCATTCTGTTTGGATACATCGCCGGAATGCTTGATTTAAGCAAAAAGGTTGGACACGATCTGATTACGACGCGATTTGAGAGTCGTGGTGATAAAGTCATTCAAGACAACATCAACGCCTATGATATCGGCTACGCTCTGGGTGAGCCTTTTGTGGTTAAAACACCGATCAAAAAGCGCACCGACAACAAATCCTATGTCATCATGGATGGAAACAAATCCTTAGGCATCGGCGCATTGGCAGGTGGTGTTAATTACATCGCATCCTATCCGATGTCACCAGGTACCAGTCTGCTCAGCTTTTTATCTTCAAAAGGCGAAGAATTCGGTGTATTGGCTGAACAAGCAGAAGATGAAATCGCAGCCCTCAACATGACCATCGGCGCATGGTATGCCGGTGCCCGTGGCATCGTTACAACTTCCGGCGGTGGCTTTGCCTTAATGACAGAAGCCGTATCGCTGGCCGGTATTACCGAGAACCCAGCCGTCATCCACGTCGCTCAACGACCAGGACCTGCGACCGGACTACCGACCCGTACCGAACAAGGCGACCTCAATTTAGTCGTCTATGCCGGTCATGGCGAATTTCCAAGAATTGTATTGGCACCGGGTAAACCCGAAGACGGAATCAACTTGGCTCAACAAGCCTTCTGGCTTGCGGACAAATATCAGGTACCGGTCTTTATCCTCTCCGATCAATATTGGTTGGAATCGATGAGCCAAATGGAACCCTTCGAATTATCTGATAAATACTTAGAAACTTTCACGGTGACCACCGAAAAAGGATATAAACGTTATAACTGGGATACCACGATTTCCCCACGCGGAATTCCGGGATTTGGTGAAGGATTTGTAAAAGTTGACAGTGATGAGCATGATGAAGAAGGTCAGATCACAGAAGATTTCGATGTTCGCGTCCGTATGCACGAAAAACGCTTAGCAAAACGTGAACTGTTATTGGAAGATTATATTCAACCGGAATTTTTGGGAAATAAAGACAGTAAGAACCTGGTTGTCGGTTGGGGTTCAACGTATGGCGTACTGAAAGAACTGATCGAAACATCCGATCTGGATGTCAGCTTTATGTACATCAAACAACCCTTCCCATTACCATTATCACTGAAAGAACATTTTGAAGGCAAAAACGTCATTGTTTTAGAAAATAACGCAACCGGACAGTTTGCTAACATCTTAAAATTAGAATTAGATATCAAGATTGACAGTCGGATCCTTAAATACAACGGGGAGCCGTTCCATATCGAAGAAGTTGAAACAAAGGTTAAGGAGGTGTTGAAATGAGTAAATTTGAATTTGACCGCGAACTAGATATCGCGTGGTGCCCGGGGTGCGGTAACTTTCCATTGCGCAACGGCTTGATCAAAGCGTTGAAAGAGTTGGATCTCGATCCGACCCAAGTCGTCTTCTCTTCCGGTATCGGTCAGGCAGCCAAAATGCCTCAATACATCGATGCTAACTATTTTAATGGGTTGCATGGTCGCGGCTTAAGTGTGGCGCAAGCCATTCAATCGGTCAACCCGAAACTCACCGTCATTGCGGAGGGCGGGGATGGGGATATGTATGGTGAAGGTGGCAATCACTTGTTACACAACATTCGCCGTAATCCCAACATCGCCCACATCGTTCATAACAATATGATCTACGGTTTGACCAAAGGTCAAGCGTCACCTACCTCGCAAAAAGGTATGGAAACCAATGTTCAGGTCAGCGGTGTTTATAATGAGCCGCTCAATCCGATCGCTTTGGCATTAGCTCTTGGCGCAACCTTCGTTGCCCGCGCGTTTACCGGGGATACGGAACGGACCAAAGACATCATCAAAGCTGCCATTCAACACGATGGCTATGCGTTAGTAGACATCTTCCATCCGTGTCCGACCTTTAACAAGATCAACACGTTTGCCTGGTATAAAAACAACTCCTATTGGCTCGATGAGAACCATGATCCATCCGATTTTAAGAAGGCGATGGATATGGCAATCAGTGATGAGAAATATGCCTTGGGTATCCTGTATAAAAAAGAAGGTCAGCCGACCTTCGATCAGGTACATCCGGTGTATAAAGAGGATCAGACACCGATCGTATTGCGCAAGCGCGATATCAAACAAGTACAGAAGTTAATTCGCTAATATAAACAACCGGAGAAACCCGGTTTTTTAAACTGTAATATAATATAGTGTGTTGTGATACAGCAAATTTGCATAGTTTATAGCTTCATAAAACTATACCCATTGAATAAAATAAGTTATAATATTGATAGAATTTGGTAAGTTATGCAGTAATTTGATAGAAAGCAGGCAACTATGATCAACAACGGAATGAACCTCACCTTTGATTTTAAATCAATGGAATTCATCTATAACCCCGATAGCTTCGGACCGAAAACCGAGAAGCGTCGATTGGACGATGTGCGCGCTACCTTACGCGATCCTCATGCGAGCGGTCCCGACATCCTCTATAGCATCGCAATGGATGTCGGAATGATTCAAGACAAAGAAATTTTGATAGAGCACAACCTTTTGTACGGAGCTTGCCTCTATAATAAAGGTCAAGTCGGAGATGAACCGATACGCTCTCAAGGACACATCCACTTTCAATCCCCATCGTGTCAATGTTCAACTGGCGAACTCTACGAAATCTGGCATGGCAAGGCGATTGTCTTTATGCAAGAAAAAGCCACCGATCATCCCGGGCGGATATTTGCGATTGAGGGCAACGAGGGAGATGTCATCCTGGTACCGCCGGGATGGGCTCACTACACGGTTAACGCCGATATTGAACAACCCATGGCTTTTGGGGCTTGGTGTGTACGGGACTATGGCTTTGATTACAAAGATGTAAGAGAACATCGCGGACTGGCCTATTATCCCATCGTTTACGACAACGAAATTGGATTTATTCCCAATGAGCATTACCAACAAGTCGGTATTATTCGTAAATCACCCAGAAAATACACTGAATTCAACTTAGATTATTCAAATACTCTGTATGAACAATTTCAGGATGATCCCAGCCGTTTCAATTTTATTCCCGATCCAAATTCAGTGAAGGATCTTTGGGAAAACTTTATCCCATAGGAGACAAAAAATGGAAATCAGAAAACCAAAGAATACCCACGCATATCTTAACGGTATAATCGAGGGTGAGATCGTGTCTCACTACATGAAACCCTATAAAGATGTCGTTCAGATCTATAAAAATAAGGATGAGAATCTGTCGTTGGACACAATCATGTATGAGGTTTACTCGCTGTTTGATCAAGAAGATAAAGCTCTGCTATGGGGATTGACCATCATACATCCGATTACTGTCGCCCAAGAGTGTAACATGACACGCGGACATTACCATGCCCAAAAAAGTCAACCGGAAATATATTTCGGGTTGGCGGGTAGAGGATTGTTAATGTTTATGCGCGGTGACGAGATATTTGCGGAGGAAGTATTCGAAGGATCCATTCATTATATCGACGGAGAATATGCACATCGCCTCATCAATACCGGCAGCACCGACTTCAAAGTTGGGGCTTGTTGGCCAAAACTGGCTGGACATGATTATAAAGCGATTGAAGAACAACCATTTTCTGTGCGTGTCTATAAGAAAGATGGTAGAATTGTTTTAGAATGATGCGGAGGAAGTATTATGCAAACCTGGTTCAAGTTTAAACCGACGTTTAAAGAAATGATTTGGGGTGGAGATCGCCTGAAAACCGAATTTGGCTTCGATATTCCCTCAGAACATACGGGAGAGGCCTGGATCATCAGTGCTCACCCACAAGGCGAATCCATTGTTGAAAACGGTGATGCGGCCAATGTTCCTTTGAGTCAGTTGTATAAAATGATCCGCCCGTATTTCGGGCCGGGTAAAAATCAAGAATTTCCGATCATGGTCAAAATCATCGATGCAAACAAAGACTTAAGTGTTCAGGTTCATCCGGATGATGAATATGCCCGAAGAGTGGAAGAGTCGTTGGGGAAATCAGAAAGTTGGTATGTCCTTGACTGTCAACCGGAGACTCGGATGGTCATGGGTCATCATGCCCGTACCAGTGATGAATTCAATGCTCACTTATTATCCGGGAATTATGATACACTTTTTAGAAATCTGACCATTAACAAAGGGGATTGCTTTCATGTTCCCGCCGGAACCATCCATGCAATTTGTGAAGGTTCGCTCATCTATGAAGCACAGGAAAACTCCAATGTAACGTATCGTGTCTACGATTATGATCGCATGGATGCTAAAGGGAACAAGCGTGAATTACACTTGCGTAAAGCAATGGAAGTTACCCAATCGCCATGCAAACCGGATTCAATCAAAAACGAGCCGATTGAGATCGGTAAGAATTATGTTACTTATTTGGTCGAAAATGAGTATTTCCAAATGCGTAAATACGAAGTCAATGATGTGTTAACGATGGATTTGGGTGATGTCTTTATGATCATCAGCGTTATTGACGGTCATGGCACGATCAATGATAACCCCGTGGTCAAAGGGGACAGTTTTATCGCTTTGCCAAAAGAAGAAAAACTGGCGATTAAAGGACCTGTGACTTTACTGATCGTTGAACCCAAAGCTGAGAAAATGATGTAGAGCGGATTTTCCGCTCTTTTTTAAACAAGGAGGGAATATGGATAAAAAAATAAAATGCACATTGGCGATCAGTCTGGATGGTTATATTGCGGATGAACAAGGCGGATACGACTGGATTGTCGGTGATGGAAGCCATGAGAATAACACTGAGAAAAAGTGGGACTTTGAAGCTTATATGAACGATGTTGATGTGGTCGTTATGGGAAGAAACTGCTATGATTTACAAATGCATAAGGAGTTTGCCAATAAAGAAGTCATCGTAATGACCTCACGGAAAACCGACGATAATTCCGTGACTTTTTTGAGTGAGAACATACGATCACACCTGATTGATATCCGAAAAACCAAGAATATCTTTGTTTTCGGAGGCGGTAACGTGGTTTCGCAACTGAAAGACATCATCGATGAATACGCCATCGGCATCATCCCGATCATCCTTGGCAAAGGCATTCCACTGTTTCATCCCGATGAAAACCGTGTTAAACTAAACCTTAAGGAAATCATGTGCGAAGATGGAATCGTCGTCCTCACATATACAAAAAAAGAGGCATAACATGGAAATAAGAATTGAAATCACCAAGGAAAGTATATTGGACTGCCCTGTTGAAGCCATCGTGAATGCGGCGAATGAAGATTTAATGCGTGGCGGCGGGGTTTGCGGAGTCATTCATAAGGCTGCCGGCGTACAACTGGATGAAGAACTTTTTGGCTTTGGCGGTTGTAAAACTGGCGAAGCGGTTGTTACCTTGGGTTATAAGACTGGATTCAAACACATCATCCATACGGTTGCGCCTCGTTGGTATGACCATCCGCCAGACAAAGAAGTCCTGCTGTTTAACTGCTATATTCATAGTTTACAACTGGCCGATTCACTCGGAATAACGTCGATTGCTTTTCCGGCGTTGGGCATGGGAATCTTCCAAGTGCCTTTAGGGATAGGCAGTAAAACGGCCTTAATGGCCGTCAATCAGTATCAGAAAGTGAATAAGAATATTAAGAATGTCATCTTCGCATTGCCCGATGAAATCATCTATCGTGAATTCGATCGAATGCTTGATGAAGATAAAGAATATATACAGTTTAATTAGGAGAAAAAACATGAACTTCAATAAAATCAATGATCGCAGAAACACCCATTCCATTAAGTGGGACGGACACGCCAAAATGAATATCCCGGATGACTGCATGCCGCTGTGGGTGGCGGATATGGATTTTCAAACAGTACCGGAAGTGGTGGATGCTCTGAGTGACTTAGCTCAACGGGGCATTTATGGTTATTCCTTTGAAAGTGACGACTATTTTAAGTCGGTCATTGGCTGGATGCAACGCCGCCATCAGTGGAACATCGAAAAAGAGTGGATCAGTACAACACCCGGTGTCGTATCCGCTATCCACGCCTGTATTCAGGCATTTACACAACTGGGTGATGCTGTTATGATTCAGAAACCGGTGTATCATCCCTTTGCTCACGCGATTAACGTTCTTGAGCGTAAGCTTGTTAACAATGCTTTAATCCTGAAAGATGCTCAATATGTCATAGACTTCGCTGATTTTGAGAAACAGATCATTGATAACCAGGTCAAACTTTTCATCTTGTGTTCACCCCATAATCCTGTGGGTAGAGTTTGGACCAAAGAAGAACTGACAACCATGGCGGATGTATGTGTCAAGCATCATGTTTTAATTGTATCCGATGAAATCCATATGGACTTTGTGTTTAAACCCTATCGCCATCATGTTTTGGTGGATCTAAATGAGAACTACAGGGATCATGTCATTACGTTGACAGCCCCAAGCAAAACGTTTAATTTGGCAGGTCTGAAACTGTCAAATACGATGATTGCCAATCAGAAACTCAAGAAGAAATTGGAAAAGGTTTACGATGACTTATCCGTTCATGCCGGACATTCATTTGGTTTAGCTGCAACGCAAGCCGCCTATAATCATGGCGATGCCTATGTCGATGAAATGGTGGATTATCTTTATGAGAACTTAATATTTATGGATCATTTCTTTAAAGAAAACTGCCCAAAAATAAAAATCGTACAACCCCAAGGACTGTACCTGGTATGGGTCGATTTTCGCGAACTCGGATTGAAGGATCGTGAACTGAAAAGCTTTTTGCTGACCAAAGCCAAACTATGGTTGAATGATGGCTTGATCTTTGGACGCGAAGGATCTGGTTTTCAACGGATAAACATCGCAACCCCCAAAGCACTCATAGAAAAAGCACTGAACCAATTGCTCAGTGCTCTAAAAGCAGAGAATCTTTGTTAAAAACTTAAACTTCTTGTTGTTTGAGTTCGATGACATCATCCGATTCTGAGCGTATATTCAGCCCGGAAAGCTTCATGTTGTAAGTAATGAATAAAACCGGTTGATCATCACTCAGAAGATTGGCACAAGCATTATTAATGCCCGAACCATGATTGACGCCATTGGCAATGACACGCCATCCTTTTGGAACAACGATATCAATTCCTGAAAAGTTACCAAACACAGCCAATTGGCCCATGTTATTTTTTAGTATGGCCTTGGTGAAGTCCACATGTAACCCGGAATAGTTGACCGCATAGGAAGCATAATCAAAAACATCTTCAAATTTTACCGATTCGCCTTTAAAACTGACCTTCTTGTCATACCCCTTCATTTGCTTTTGGGTAGTAATGACATTGTAAGCAATTGCACCTGCTCCAGCTGCAACCGTCAACGCAGCTACGGTTAAGACGATATTTCTTTTCTTCATAAAAAAACCTCCTTTTATCTGACTTCTGATTTTTCAGGTAAGACGATCCAAAGAACCACATAAATCCAGAACCCAATGGTTATACCAAAAAGGGCTAACAGAAATAAGATTCGCACTAACGAGACATCGATTTTGAAGCGCTCAGAAATACCGGAACAAACACCGCCTAAAACAGCACCGTCTTTACTGCGATATAATTGAGTGTCAGGATCATGATAGGCCATAAAAATACCCCCTTTAACTGAGTATATTATAGCACAGATAAAAATAACTACGGTATAATAACGTTATACGAATGAGGAAAACTCTATGAAGAAAGCGCTATTATTTCAAGGAAATCTCAAAAAAGACCGCTATTTTGAAGGTTGGTATTTTAAGCAAGTATGTGAGAAACTCCAAATGACGATCAGTTTTATTCCTGGAATCAGCTTAATCAAAGGCGATGAACATGCTTTTGTCCAAGTGATCATTGCCCCAAAAATAGAAACGCACTACTTTCGATTTGACATTCGGGAATTTTCAACACAAGATGAACCCTTCACGGTGAAAATCGCAAACAACATCTTCAAAACAGATGGGATCTCGATTGATCTTCAAAATGAAAACCTTGCAGTACATGGGTCACTGTTCTATGGTTTATTTCAAAACATTGATACATCCCTTTATTCACCAACCATCATGGGACCCTTTTCCTACATCCCCAACATGGAATGCAACCATGGAGTCATCAGTATGAACCACACAGTCAACGGCGAACTTAATGTCAACGGACAATCTTGGCCGTTTCAAAACGATCGTGGCTACACAGAGAAAGATTGGGGGACATCCTTTCCAAAGCGATACCTGTGGGTACAGGCGAATCATTTTGAAGAACCATCCGTAAGTTTTATGGCCAGTGTCGCAAAAGTGCCGTTTCTAGGGTTATCGTTCAATGGTGTCATTGCCAATTTGATAATTGATGGCAAAGAACATCGTTTTGCGACGTATAACGGATATAAAGATCAGAAGATCCAGAGGTTTGAGGGGGGATTCTCATTTGAACTGAAAAAAGGCAAGGATATATGTAAAGTAAAAGTACACTTTGATGATAGCGGCGAATTAAAAGCACCGCAGAACGGTGCTATGAGTGGTGTGATTAAAGAAGGATTAGGTGCACAAATATCAGTGTACTATCAAGGAAAAACGTACGTAAGTGAATTTGGCGGTGCAGAATTTGTGGGTTATTGAAGCGGTCTGTTTAAAATCAGATTAATTTTCTTTGGCAGACATTCAATGTCTGCTTTTCTGTAGGCTCCACCAAACTCACCATCAAGACACCAGTTAAGTGCCTCATTTGATTCAATCGTTACGGATGAAAGTGATCGCATTTCAATCAGTGGGTGTTGGTAATTGCCCTTCGCCAATTCGATGACGACTTCGGCCCACTGAGACACATTCTTAGGATAACGTATAATAAGCAGTTCCAACAGACCGTCATCAGTGCGTACCTTATCTTTGGGATATTTCAACATGCCGGCCACCGAAGTGGAATTGGTAACGGCTAAGAAAATTACATCTTCGTCAATGGTCTCTTCTTTGGTTTTGATCGTTACATGATGTTTACGCAAAGACGACAAGTGAGTAACAGAAAAAAGCAAGTAAGCCCCATAGCCCAATGCATTTTTTGCTAATTGCGGAGTTTTGTAAGAAACAGCCGTAAATGCACCGATGGAAGCAATATAGCTAAAGTAGCTGTTTTCAAATTTACCAATATCTAAAGGATGCACATCACCCGTCATGATGTCCTCAGCGGATTGGCGGATATTGCGCACCATTTGATGGCTGCGCGCAAAATCATTGGTGGTGCCTGCCGGTATGAAACCTAAGGATATATCGGATTGTACATTCATGATGCCGGTAATGACCTCATTTAACGTGCCATCTCCACCTAAACAGGCAATGATATCATATTTGCTATAATTCTTTTCAACCAAGGTCGTCGCATCCAACGGACGCCGCGTCATAACCATGTTACAGACATCCGCACGTAATGAGATCTGTTTGACCAAAGAAAAAAGACGATTGCGAGACTTTAACTTGCCAGCCTTGGGATTTACAATTAATAATACTTTTTTTGTCATTCAGATCGCCTCTGTTGCATCATTTTATACTTTCATTATACGGTTTTAACACACAATTTTCAATCAAAGCCCATTAATATGATATACTGAAAGTGCCTTTATGGAGGAAATATGGATTTAAAACGTAAACAAAAATTCTTAGTCGAAGCGGTCTATATAACCGTAATATTAGCATTGATCTATGTAACCTTTAAGTTTTTTATTCCGCTCATTTTTCCGTTTGTGCTTGGTTTCATTATTGCTTTCGCATTTAAACCACTGATTCGGAAAATGACAACGAAGTTAAAACTTCCCAACAAGCTTTCTGCTTTGATCGTTATCGGATTATTCTATTTGATATTATTAACAATCACAATTTTATTGGGCATTGAAGTGTTCTTATATCTCAAAGACTTCTTTATCGAAATACCACAGCTGTACAATAATGTATTGGTCCCATGGCTATCCAATGTTTTGGTTAGTTTGGAAAAACTTGCTTCACAGATCGATCCCAATCTCGTTGATCAAGTACGACTTTACTCTCAACAGATTCTTGAATCTTTAGGCAATTTAATCACATCCTTTTCGGTTGGCAGCGTGGGATTTATCACGGGTTTTGCTACGAAAGTTCCAATGTTTTTAGTTGGGTTTTTACTGACCGTCATCTCATCCTTCTTTATAGCCATGGATTATCAGTTGATTGTCAATTTCTTATTAGATCAAGTTTCACCGAGCAAGCGCAGCCTGCTTATCGAAGCGCAACTGTTTCTAGTGTCAACACTGCATAAGTATGCAAAATCGTATTTGATGATCATGTCCATCACCTTTGTGGAACTGACCATCGGATTTTCAATTTTGGGTATTGAATCAGCGATCGTCGTCGCTTTCTTAATTTCGATTTTCGATATTTTGCCAATAGCCGGTACCGGTGGTGTGATGATTCCTTGGATGGTCTTTACCTTCTTGGAAGGAAATTCGAGTTTGGGGTTTGGATTACTGATTATCTATCTGGTAGTTACGGTCATCCGAAATATTATCGAACCGAAAATCATCGGCGATCAAGTTGGATTACACCCGTTGTTAACTTTATTTGCTATGTATATCGGTGTTCAACTCTTTGGTGTGGCGGGTTTGTTTGGTTTCCCAATCTCATTAGCCATTCTCAACGGATTGCACCGCAACCATAAAATCGTCTTATATAGGCAACATCAAGAGCCCGAAGTCATTCAACCTGAGGTTGCAGGGGAGTAAAATGTTTGAATGTCATTGAAAAGACGTTGGGATTTGGTATACTTTAGATAGAATATACGAAAGGAACAAAAAATATGAAATATCAATGTTTAGCATGTGAATACATCTATGACCCGGCAATCGGTGATCCAGATAGCGGAGTTGCTCCGGGAACCTCGTTTGAAGATATCCCTGATGATTGGATGTGCCCACTTTGCGGCGTAAGCAAAGACATGTTTGAGCCTATCACAGAATAAGCTTATCGGCACAATCATTGATTGTGCCTTTCTATAGAAAGAGGACATTATGAACCCTATCGTTACATTGACCATCGAAAATGGCAGTGAAATCAAGATTGAACTTTTCCCAGAAGTAGCACCAAACACGGTGAATAACTTTATCACCCTTGTATCTAAAGGATATTATGACCGATTGATTTTCCATCGCGTAATCCCAGGATTTATGGTCCAAGGCGGATGCCCGACGGGTACCGGAACAGGTAATCCCGGATATTCGATTAAAGGAGAATTTACATCCAACGGATTCAAAAACGAATTGAAGCACAAGCGCGGCGTCATCTCGATGGCCCGTTCCTCCATGCCCAACAGTGCCGGATCGCAGTTTTTCTTAATGGTCACTGATTCACCGCATTTGGATGATCAGTATGCATCGTTTGGACAGATTATTTCCGGAATGGAAGAAGTCGATCGCATTGTTAAGGTGAAACGCGATCATCGCGATCGTCCGGCGGATGATCAGCGCATTCAAAAAGCGACCGTCGAAACCTTCGGTGTTGAATACCCTGAACCTGTCAAAGTTTAACCTTCGCAAGAAGGTTTTTCTTTTGGGTTAAATGCATGACTTTGATGATAGAAAATGATAGAATATGTTTGAAAATGATAGTTAATTCATCTCGAAAGGAGTATTTATGAGCACCGTATATAACGACTACTTATCCGCATCCTATAAAATCATGCAAGACATCACGACCTCCCAAATGGACACCATTGAACAGGTCTCCCAGATTTTTGCGAATTGTATCGCCAACGAGGGTTTGGTCCATGTCTATGGATCCGGTCATTCGCGCATGGCCGTTGAAGAAGTATTTCCGCGTTATGGTAGTTTCCCGGGATTTCACACGATCGTCGAACTGTCGATGACTTTCCATAATCAAGTAGTTGGGGCGAACGGTCAGCGCCAGGCCATGTTTATTGAAAATGTGGAAGGATTGGCTGAACAGATCCTCAATAACTTCATCTTCAAGACGCAAGATGTCTTTTTGTTGTTCTCAACCAGCGGCGTGGGCAATGTCGTGGTCGAAATGGCGATGGGAGCCAAAAAACGCGGCATGAAAGTTGTCGCGATCACAGCTGTCGAAAATTGTAAACGCACCCCACACAAGCATTCAACGGGGGCAAAACTGATTGATATTGCGGATGTTCTGATTGATACTTGTGTTCCGATGGGCGATGCGGTCGTGCATGTCCCAAATCTTATTACTCCGGTCGGACCTACATCTACGATTGCGAACACTTTGATTGTTAACTTGATCAAAGTTCGTGTAGCCGAGCTATTGACGCAAGCCGGTCAGCCACCCTTGGTTTTGACCAGTCCGGTCTTTATCGGAAAAGAAGCTTCCCGCCAGCTTTTTGAAGATACCTATAACGATTACCGTCGTCGTGTGAATCGCGTAATATGATGACTAAAATCGTTGTCATTACTGGAGCCTTAGGCGGAATCGGCTTAGCTTCAACAGAAGTGTTTACTCGTGATCATGATATCGTTGTGGGAATTGATATCAAAGAAAAAAATGACAGTTTAGTTCAAGAAACACAAAATAAATATGGAAATCTGTTTTCCTATTTTCAAGCAGATTGTACACAAGATGATCAAGTAAAGTCCGTAATCGAAAAAATAGTTGCTACTTTTGGTAAAATCGATGTTCTTTTCAATATCATTGGCGGTAGCGGAAGACGATTTGGTGATGGACCGATTCATACCGTATCCCTGGACGCATACCATCAGACCCTGAATCTTAATCTGACTTCGCAGTTTCTGGTATCGAAATATACAGTCATTCAGATGCTGAAACAGAATTATGGAAGTATTATTAATACCGGATCGGTTCTGGGTATGGTCGGTGGCAATGAGATGTTTTCGACGGTGACGTATGCGGCTTCAAAAGCCGCGATCATTGGCATGTCGCGTTCGATGGCGATGGCTTATGCCAAAAATAACATTCGCGTCAACGTCATTTCACCGGGTCTGATTGAATCCAATATGACCCAACGCGCACAAAAAAATGATGAAATCATTTCGTATATGGATGAAAAACAACCCATCTATCATGGACGTCATAAACTTGGCAATCCGATGTCCATCGCTTTAGCCGCTCGATTTTTAGCGGATAGCGACGCCGATTTTGTGACAGGCATCAATATGCCCGTCGATGGAGGTTGGACAGCACAATGAACTATGAAAAACAAATAAACAATCGCATAAAAACAGAGGTGTTGGTTATTGGTGGTGGCAGTGCCGGAGCGATGGCGGCGATTGCATCGGGCAAAGAAGGTCGTAAAACACTGTTGGTTGAGCGTTATGGATTTTTAGGCGGAACCAGCACGATGATTCTTGATACCTTCTACGGTTTTTACATTCCTGGCACGAGCAACCGAAAAGTTGTCGGCGGTATCCCGGATGTCCTGCTTGAAAAATTGCATCAACGAAATGCGATGTTGTTACGACCCAATACCTATGGGGCGGGAACCGGTGTTACCTACGATCCCGAAATATTAAAAGTAGTTTGGGAAGAAATGGCCACCGAAGCTAACGTGGATATTTTATTGCACAGTTTTGTGGCGGATGTCGTGATGGAGGATAAAAAAATCAAAGGTGTCATCGTTGTTAATAAGTCCGGATTCACACGTGTCGAAGCGGATATCATCATTGATGCATCCGGAGATGCGGATGTAACCGCACTTGCCGGCTATCCTTATGATGGCATTGGCAGTCACATTCCCGTTCAATCGTTAACCACAACGTTTCGAGTGGGCAATGTGGATGAACAACGAACGAAACTATTTAACAAAAATCAAATGTGGGATTGGATGAAGGAAGCCAATCAAAGCGGAAAGTATTCTCTTCCCCGTGAAGAAGGCAGCGTGCATATTACCACACTTCCGGGCGTCATGGCGACCAACATGGTCCGCTTGTCCATCCCGGATCCAACCAACATCCTTGAGTTATCCAAAGCCGAAATCCTCGGACGCCGACAAGCCTTGGAGTATTTTCGCTTTATGAAAGACTATTTACCCGGCTATGAGAAGTCTGTTTTCCTAAATTTCTCGACGCAAATCGGCGTTCGCGAAACTCGACGGATCATCGGTGAATACACCTTGACCAAAGAAGATGTACTAGAAGCACGTAAGTTTGAGGATGCTGTTGTATTATGCGGAGCACCCATCGAAGATCATCACAATCAGACGGGAACCAAGTGGGAATATTTACCCGAAGACGAAACCTATCAGGTTCCATATCGATGTCTGATACCGAAAGACAGTGTCAACCTTTTGGTCGCCGGACGATGTTTATCCGCCACCCATGACGCTCATGCTTCGGTTCGAAGTATGGGACAGTGTATGGGTATGGGACAAGCTGCCGGTATTGCCGCAAGTCTGGCTTTTGAAAACCATTGTCGTCCCTTGGAAATAAATATCGAAATGTTACAACACAAATTACGCGGATATGGCGCGATTCTGGAGGGTTATGAAAAATAAAATCATGACAGTTACGGGAATAATAAATCCCGAACAGTTGCATAAAACGTATGGCCATGAACATCTGTATACAACTGCCACTGAGAAAGTTGTTGCGGAAAATGAGAAAATGGCACTGACCGATTTAGATAAGATTGCGGTGGATTTACAATGGTTTAAGGAGTTGGGTGGTAATTGTATCGTCGAAGTGACCACGATGGATTATGGAAGAGATGTATCGAAACTTAAAGAACTATCGGAAATGAGTGGCGTATATATCGTTGCTTCGGGTGGTTTTAATAAGGGGGCGTACAATCGCTCATTTTTAGAAAATAAAGAAATAAGTTCAGTTGCAGATATGCTCATTAGAGAAATTCGCGAAGGAGTTAATAATACGGGAATTTCTGTAGGAATATTGAAAATCGGCACAAGCCAGGATGTCATTCATCCCTGGGAACTTGTGGGTTTAAAAGCGGTATCTTTGGCTCATCGGGCAACCGGCATTCCGATTACCACTCACACGCAAGGTGGCAGTATGGCCAAAGAACAGCTCGATGAATTTGAAGCGATGGGTGTGGATTTATCCAAAGTTTTAATTGGACACATGGATCAGTTGGATGATTTTGATTTACATGTGCGATGTATCAAGCGAGGTGCCTATCTGGGCTATGATTCATTACCAAAGAAAAAATATGATACTCAGCAGCGAGCCATCGACTTTATCTGCCGTCTGGCTCAACAAGACTTACATACTCATATTTTGATTAGCGGTGATTTTGCCCGTCAAGACTACTTTAAAGGATATGGCGGCACCCTCGGATTGGATTACATATTGACAACTTTTGAAAAGAACTTTTTAGATGAGTGCTCCGTTCGCGGACTTGATGGCCAGAAAATCCTTTTTGATCTGCTTGTTGAAAATCCTCGCCGCTTGCTGACATTCAAGGAGGATGAATATGGACATTAAACAACAACTGCTAAGGGGTGGCGTGATTGCGGTCATCCGCCATGCCAATAAAGACAACATTGTACCTGTAGTACAAGCACTTCGTTTGGGTGGAATCATCGGCATCGAAATTACTGTTGAAAACGAGGATGGATTTGAGGCAATTTCCGCCTGTTGCGATGCCTTTGATGACATTGCGTTGGGTGCTGGGACAGTTCTTACGGTTGAAAGTGCGAAACGCGCCATTGAATGTGGCGCAACTTTCATTTTTTCGCCGATTCTCAGTAAAGAAGTGGTAAAATATAGTAAAGAACAAAGGGTTTTATCCATTCCCGGCTGTTACAGTCCGACAGAGATTTTCCATGCCATTCAATGGGGTGCGGATATGGTTAAAATCTTCCCGGCCGTCAATTTAGGGCCCTCTTATATCAAAAACATTCGAGCTCCGCTACCCTTTATTCCCATGGTTGTTACCGGTGGCATCGACATAAATAATTTAAGTGATTTCATAAAGGCCTCGGCGGATGCGGTTGGCATCGGCAGTCAGTTGGTCGATATGAAAAGAGTATCTGAAGAAGGCTATCTTGAGATCATTACCAATAATGCCCGACAGTTTACGGAGGCGGTAAGGGTGGCAAGAGGAAAATAGAAAGTCATTCGAGGGAGGTTGCTTATGGCTTATACAATCATTAATGCAAAGCGAATTATCAATGGTGAGGGATTGGATATCCACGAGGGATATCTGGTTTTGAAAGATGGTTTGATTGAGAAAGTTGCGGATATGGATGATGGGGAAGTGAAGAGTCTTTTTGCTCAGGAAGATACAGAAATCATCATTGAAGATGAAATGACGATCGTTCCGGGGATGTTGGACATTCACACCCATGGTGCGATGGGTGTTGATTTTATCGATGTTGATGAAGAGAAACTGAAGATCGTAGGTCAGCGCTATTTGAAAGAAGGGGTTACCGGATTCTGTACGTCGACCATGGTTTTAGTGAGGGAAAAGGAAAAAGAGTTGCTCAAAAAGTTTGGCAGTTTACCTCAAATCACTGCTCCGCGTTGGTTGGGCGTTCATTTAGAAGGTCCTCATATGAATGAGAAATATCATGCGATGATGGATCCAAGATATCTCCGAAAACCTTCGGTTGAAGAACTTTTGGAAAATGTTGAACTGACCAATCATCGGCTGTTGATGATAACCATGGCACCTGAACTTGAAGGAGCGAAAGAGTTTATCGAAGCTTGTGTGCAAAACAAGGTTGCGGTCATGCTGGCTCATAGCAATGCCACAAGCAAACAGACAGCGGAAGCACTGACGTGGGGCGCCTCCGGGTTTACCCATTTATACAATGCTATGTCACAACATACCCATCGCAATCCCGGGATGGTTACAGCTGCACTGTTAGACGAAAATACATTTAAAGAGCTGATTGTCGATGGTTATCATATCGATGAAGACGTTATAAAACTGACCTATAAGATTTTAGGCAAAGAGCAGATCATTCTTGTGACCGATGCCATGCCGGGAAAAGGTTTGGGTGATGGCGAATATGAATTTGGGAAATTGCCGTGTGTGATTAAGGATAATAAAGCCTTTGAGAAAGCATCGGGACGGATTGCCGGTTCAACCTTGGGAATGAATGATGCCATGCGCAATATAATGAAGTTTACGGGTTGTTCAGTATCCGATGCCGTAGTTATGGCGTGTGTCAATCCGGCGAAGTTATTAAAACTAGACAAAAAACTGGGTTCGTTGAGTAAAGGAAAAGCCGCGGATTTCGTATTGGTTGATGATGATTTGAATGTATTTGCTACGTTCATTGACGCAAACTGCGTCTATCGTAAATCCGATGAGTAAACTCTATAAAATCGATCCGGTGTTCAACTATCGGATCTGGGGCGGTAATCGCCTCAAAGAAAAATTCGGATACGAAAGTGATTCACCTAATATCGGCGAGTGTTATCATGTAATCGCAATGCCCGATCATTTGGATTGTTGGGTGCCGGATGCGGATATGCCACTATCACAGTTTTATAAGGAACATCGCGATCTTTTTGCTTGTACCAAAGATGAGATGCCGGTGCGTACCGCTTCAGCAAATCCCATCGCGCCGATGTCGATTCAGCTTCATCCGGATGATGAATATGCATTGAAACATGAAGGCAAACGAGGCAAACCGGATGGCGTTTTCTTTATTGAGGGCGAGGGCGAAATGGTTTTGGGACATAATGCCCAGACAAAAGAAGAATTTGTGAAGATGATGAATGAGGGACAGTGGGATTCGCTGGTTCGCAAGATCCGGGTCAAACACGGTGATTTTGTGGATGTACCTTTTGGTACTTTGCATGCTTTTGGGGCGGGATTTCTGTTAATCGAATTTACTCAAAATGCTGATTTGACATATCGGCTGTATGATTATGATCGCATTGATCCCATCACTAAGAGCAAAAGGACATTACATACGCAACAAGTGTTGGATAATGTAAAGATTCCAAATTCTGATACTAATATAGTTGATCTGACAACCGAATTTCGCAACGGATATACATTCACGATGTTTCACGATGAACCCAATGTCTATACGGCCGGTAGATACGATATTTGGCATCAAGCCTACATAAAGCGAGAAGAATTTTATTTTCTGACGTGTATTGATGGGTCAGGATTTATTGAAGGACATCCGATTTACGGTGGGGATACTTGGTTTGTTCCGGCAAAATTCGGTCCGGTCAATGTTTCCGGTCCGATAGATTTAGTGTTTGTATCCATGATTGAGGAGTAAATCATGAAACTGATAAAACCCTTAAATAAATACTTTGATCATACGATTCTTAAAGCCTTTGCTTCATCGGCGGATATGGATAAAGTCATCGATGAATGCATCCGATATGATTTTCAAATGATTGCGATTAATTCTGGACAAGTGAAATATTGCCATGAAAAACTAAAGGATTTTGATGTTAACGTAGGTGCGGCCATTGGTTTTCCTTTGGGTCAGTCAACGATAGAAACCAAACTTTTTGAAACTCAAAATGCCATTGATAATGGATGTGATGAAATTGATTATGTTGTCAATCTGAGCGAAGTCAAAAACGGTAATTGGAATTATGTCGAGCGGGAGATGAAGGCAATTGTTGAGATATGTAAAGAACAAGGTATTGTCAGTAAAGTAATATTCGAAAACTGCTATCTGAATCAACGTGAGATCGTGGCTTTGGCTCAAATTGCCCGTGAAGTCGGTCCGGATTATATAAAAACATCCACCGGTTTTGGTACCGGTGGAGCAACAGTTGAAGATGTGCGTTTGATGAAAGAATTCGGCGGGCCTAACGTACATGTCAAGGCGGCCGGAGGGATTCGTGATTTGAAAACGGCATTAGCCATGATCGAAGCCGGGGCGACGCGCATTGGGTCAAGTGCCGGGTGTTCCATCATGGATGAATACAATGGTTTAAAGCAAAGACTTGAAATAATCGATACTTACTAATGTTTCGATATCATCGACTTCGGGTTCTAGTGAAAACATTGCGCGATTCGAAGTCTTTTTCATGAATTCGACGATTTGAGGATAAGGTAAATCACCTTTACCGATGGCGACATGTTGATAAGGTTTGGCTAAACCCTCAACATAATGATAGTCCTTAACATGGATATGACCAATCAGCGGAGCGATTAATTCCATCTCTTCTAAAATAGTTAGCTTTCTGTACATAGTAGCTAAGCGCTTTAAATCAGCTCGGATACTGTTGGCCGGATCCCAAAGCAAGCCTAACCACGGACTGTCAATCGTCTTGACAACAAAATTGGTCATTTCACCGCGAGGTAAATGCGTGTGGGGACAGTTTTCAATCAATATCCGCTTTTTCGCATTTTTTGCGAAAGGAACAAGTCTTGTAAAATGGTCAAGGATTTCCCGTTGGTCGTCCAGTACGCCGATGATTTGGCGGTTATCCGGTGCGCGAAAGGGAAAAGCTCGTATTGAAGGGCTATCCAGTTGTACCGCGATGTCCAATGCCCGTTTGGCGGCTTCCATATGATCTTTGGCTTTTCCGTTTATTGCATAAAAGGCGTCATTGAAAGACGAAATCGTATCGTTGGGATAGAGTTTTGCCATAAAGAAAATCGTTGATGCCAAATTGGATACGCGAAGATTATACTTTAGCAGAATTTCTTTAACTGTTTTAACCTCAGCAGAACTGAGATCTTCCACCGTTTTTCCCCACAGCGAATGGATTTCGATAGTTTCGAATCCATGATGTTTGGCGGTAGCACAGGCATTTTCGAAATTCTGACTTAACTGATCGGTTACAATGCTTAACGACATAAAATCACCTCTGACTTTATTATAACTGTTATTTGCTTATGTAGGTAATGTTTAGCCAAGATAAGAAAGGATTTATTATGGAAAAACAAATCGTAGAAGTTAGGCCAGTTTATAAAGAGCGAATTTGGGGTGGAAATAAGATTAAAAGTTATTTCCACGGAACTACCGACATCAATCCTGTTGGTGAGATGTGGAATGTCAGCGCTTTGCCTTTTGGAGATTGTACAATCCCTCAATTGAACACTACACTGTCCCAATTATATACTGATTACCCGGATTGGTTCAGATGTGAATCATCACAGCTGCCGATACATTGTACACTGATTGATCCAATCGAAAATTTGTCAGTTCAAGTCCATCCCACCGAAGCATACGCAAGAGATTTTGAGAATTCTGTAGGCAAGCCGGAAGCATGGTATATTATCGATGCTCCTTTAAACACAAAAATTCAGTTTGGTCACACCGCAAAAACCGGGGAAGAAGTCATAGAACGTATTTCATTGGGAGAATGGGATCAGCTGCTCAGTTATGTTGAGGCTAAGAAAAAGGACTTTCTATTTGTTCCGGACGGTCATATTCATGCCATCGGGAAGAATGTCCTGTGTTTTGAGATTGCACGTAACGCGGATATTACCTATCGTTTGTATGACTATGATCGAATCGATAATAAAACCGGGAAGAAACGGGATTTGCATGTTGAGAAAAGTTTGGATGTGCTGGTCATTCCACATCATGCTCCGGGACCTTATACCATATCGGAAGTTTTGATTGAAGGTTGTCGAATTCGAAATTACTTTGATCAGCCCAACGTGTTTACCTTCGCCTCGATTGAAGTAGATAAGGAAGGGACTTTCATTTTTGACCGCTTCTACTTTCTGACATGCATCGAAGGTGAGGGGAAGGTGAATGAATATTCGATTCATCCGGGAACAACCCTATTGATTCCGGATGGTTATGGAAAAATAAATATTGAAGGTAAAGTAACGCTGCTTTTATCCAGTTATCGCGATTGATCAGCGAATGGAAAGAGCGCGAATCTGATTATCCGCCTGGGTTTCAATGGTGTACTGAGCTAAAACCGATTTTAACAAATAAACTTTATGGATGATTTGAAGGGAGAGTGAATGCTCTTCTTTTCTTAAGTGGCGAGCCGTCTCACTGTTTAACTGCACCGCTTGAATTTTTTTGAAATCATGACTGATGACTTGGCTGCGGTTTTCGATGTACTTCATGACAGAACCATACAATTCCGATTCACTAAAGTCCTCAAACAAACTTACCGGCATCCAAGTTTCTTCCAAGGCGACCGGGATATCATCGACCAGACGAATCCGACGGTAATGATACAGTTGCTGTCCTTCGAAAAGATGAAACATCTCTCTTTGTTCATCATTTCCTGCTACGATATTAAATTCCAAAACGATAGAAGATAAATTCATATTGGCATAACGATCGGAGAGGGTCGTCAGATGTTGCTCTTTATAGAATTCCGGTGGGTTGACATAATAGCCCGATCCCTGGCGGGAATGTATATACCCCTTGTCTTTGAGCATTGTTAATGCTTTACGAATCGTTACTCGAGACGCCGAAAACAGGCGAGTCAAGTACAACTCACCTTCAAGTACACCCCATGGCCGGTATTCACCCGCTTCAATCAAGGCAATCAGCTGTTGAGCAATATCCACATATTTTGACATGTTTACCTCTTCTTAAAAATCAGTTCATTTTCCATGGTTACATTGCGAATCTGTCGGAGTCGGACTTCGTTTTTCCATTGCTCTTTTCTGGAATGATCCGCAACTGTGAAGAATTCACGGTCATTAAGCAATTTAAATTGCTGATTTTTGCGTAATTTATGATAGGGTAACAGATTCGTTTCGATAATATTATCATACGCATTTACCAGTTTTGCAAGCATGTCAAAGAGATCGGAATCATCATTGATATCTTCAATCAACGGTACACGTAAAATGACCGGTTTATTTGCACTTTTCAGTAACTCAAGCATAACCGTTGGATCTAGGGTCTGACGGATATATTTCTGATAAACCTCAGATTTGGCGGCTTTAATATCCAACAGATACAGATCCATCAAATCAAAAGTCTTGGGTAAGAGTCCGCCCGGATCATATCCGGATATATCCAGTGTCAAATGAAGGTTGTGTTCTTTTAGCTTCTTTGCCAAAGGTTCGATAAATGACCACTGATTCAAGGCTTCACCGCCGGAAAAGGTGACACCGCCCCCGGATTCTTGATAGTAATCTAAATCTTTCAGAATTACTGATATGATTTCATCAATGCTCTTTTCTTCGCCGAGTATAGTAAAACAGCGTTGAGGACATACAGAAACCAAACTTAAGTTCTGATCATGTATATTCATATCAACTTCAGCCTTTTCGTCTACCATCGAGATTCCGACACCGTCAACATGGTCAAAACATTTTCGACAACCGTCACAACGGGTGGGATCGTAACTTAACTGTCGATAACTGGCGATGGATTCCGGGTTGTGGCACCAGGCACATCTCAGTCCGCAGCCTTTGAAAAAGACGGTTGTCCGGATACCGGGACCGTCATTGACACAGAAGCGTTGAATATCGAAAATCAGACCTTTAGTCATTGCAGGTTCGTTCCATGATTTCTTTTTGAACATCTTTATCCAAATTAACAAAGCGCGCACTGAAACCACCGACCCGAACAATCAAATCACGATGTCTTTGTGGGTGATGATAGGCGTCAATGAGGTCTGCTTGATTGACGATGTTGACCATCAGTTGCGGTCCGCCTTTTTTAAAATAAGTTTTAAACAGAGCTTTGATTTTTACGCGTTCCTGTTCAAACATACGACGAGAAAATTTGATGTTTTGAACCGTGCCGGCATTGATATCTGCCCGGATTTTAGCCAGTGAATTTAACATGGCCGTCGGACCGTTGATATCCGCACCGCTTTGCGGGTTGTTGGCATTGGACATATACATCCCGGCAATCCGACCATCGGGTGAACTGGCGGTGGCACGTCCCCACTCCGTGTTGACTTGATTGTTAATTACAACGACCTGCCAACTGTCTAAACCGACTTTTTCAGCTTGACTTGCAACGTGTAAACAGGTGAATTCGTGCAACCAAACCGCCAACTGGTCTACTTCATCGATATCATTGCCAAATTTTGGTAAATCAATCATGGCTTGACGCAAATCCTGATGACCATCAAAGTCGTGAGCAAGAATGTCTTGTAGCTGCGTCATGGTCAATACTTTATCATCGAATACCAATTTCTTAATCGCATAAAGAGAATCGGCCGCATTGATGTTGCCGTACATTTCGTTGGTTCCGCCCAGATGGAAGACCCCGCCGTCCAACACCATTTTTCCGCGATTAATGCAATCGTCGGTCAGGATGCTAGTGAAGATGAATCCAACTTGTTGGTTCATAACTTTATAGGATTGAGCGTGGGATTGAGCTCCGGATTCGATATAGTAGGATAGCTGTTGTTGATACTGATTCAAAAATTCTTCAAAAGTCTTTATTTCACTCATTTTCTTCAGTTGGAGTGGGCCGAATTTGTATTGGTAATCCCATTGATCGACACCGTCATGAATCAGGACGGTTAAGCTTTTCAAAAGATTGATACATACATTTGGGGTGCCAACACCTTTACCAGAGAGCACAAACTCTCCACAACCAAAGGGTACATAATTACATGCAGTGTCAAAATCAACCTTCATCATTTTCATGACCGCATCAATATTCACATCATCATTGTATAAAATCGGATAGGTGATTCCGGTAGAAATACTGTCCAACGCTTTCTCAAAGATTTCCGGATCCATTCCATCATAAAAGCGTAAGGTAAATTGCGGTTCGACCATCTGAGCACGTTTGGTAGCTTCAATGGCAAGTTTACAGAAGACATCCGCATTTTTCTCGTTGCGTCGGCCTCTTCCGCCGACGATGACACGACCGTTAACGTTGGTGCGTTTAACTTCAATTAATCGCCATTGCGAAAGAATGAGCTCGACGGCTTCTTCTTCGTTCAAACGACCGGAAGTCAGGTCATTGACCAAGTAGTCGCCTAAGTAGTCATCCATTCGTCCGTAATTAACGACCCCGGCCACAGATGAGTACAGCCATGCCAATTGCATCGCCGCTAGCATTGTTGAAGGGCGATTCGTACGGATCTCTGTAAGAGCATTAAGCAAATTTACAAGTTGATGTTTTCTTTTTTCAAGCAGTGTCGATGATAACAGAGTCTTAACTTCACCGATATGATGATCAACAACTTTTTGAAGCAATTTCAGCGCTTCAATCATGGTTTTATATTCGATGATCGATGAGGGATTTATTTCTTTCTTGGACTCGATTAGATTCATCAAGCCAACAATTCCGTAGTCCAGCAGTTTATTGTAATCCAGATACATTCCGCTAAAACGAGCGGTAATGATGACCGGATAGCGAACATCCACAAAAGGACCTAACACGTTTTCAAGCAGGTTATCTTTATAGAAGATTTCACGGGTATCGTGTATTTTCCAATAAGCAATCAACTCATCAATCGTTGAATGGCATTTCTCATCCATGCGACTTTTCATTTTTGCCATCTGATCAAATCGACAATAGTGTCCAGGAGCACCGACAGACGTTACGGAGCCAAAACCGATGGGCAATGCATCATAGCGTCCGACCATTAAATCGCCTTCGTACATGGGGCGGAAAACATGGGGGAATAATACATTTAAACAAGCGATCTCTCGCTCCAATTTCTGCGCATCGGAAAATTGTTTGTGTGTCTCAGTATAGCGAACCATGATTTCCAATTGTTCCACATCCGTCTTATACAGAGGTTCTTTGGGTGCCACGGCTACATTTTGTTCATTTTTCTTAAGAATTCGTTCAATCATAAGTGCTCCTTTAGGGTCTACATAAGAATTATAGGGCGGTTCACACAGTGAGTCAACGAAATATTGCAAATTTGTTAATACAAATAGTTGAATTGAGAAAATCGACTGGCAAAACATGTCTTTTTGTGGGAAATTTTGATAAAAAAACGATATTGTGCAAGAAAATGTTTGATTCGAGTGTTTTTATGTTATAAAAGCCCGTTTTGTACGATATAAAATGACACATTCTGATAATTTATGAAAGTATTTGCAACCATCTTTTTCTATGCTATAATGACTTTAGACAAAAAACGGAGGGCTATCATGAACGATAATAAGTACAGACCGAACCCGCTGATTGAAATCCAATCCGTTACCACCGGCATCGCCGAAGGTTTTGATGAGATAAAAAAAGTTATAAAGAATGAGTTAAGAAATCATCGTTTTGTTGCGATTGAAACGTATCCCGGGACGGATAAAAAGTCGTTAATCGACGGAGTCGGACAATGGTTTGATTCCATCATCGACACCGATGAAGTGATGTACGCGAATGAGCAACTCAATGAGATATTGTTTGATGATTTAACCGATGACCGGGTTTTCGGACGATTGACACATAAGAAAATCGAACATATTACGAATTCTCTAAAGTTCTCTCAACTCGTTGAGAAACTTAGTAATATCGAAGGAAAAATTCTTCTTATCGGGTTTGGGTCAAGTCGCTTAGTTGATAAAGCCTGTGTTATCTTCACAAGTGTAACTCGCTGGGAAATCCAAATGCGTTTCAGAAATAAATCCATGGATAATTACAATGCCGGTAATTTCGGTGAAGATCCGTTGCGGATGTTTAAACGGGGTTATTTCGTTGATTGGCGCATTGCGGATAATTATAAAGATTCTATTTGGCATCAAGTTGATTATGTAATGGATACCGATAAAACCGATCAGCCAAAAATGTTAGCAAAAGAACGTTTTATGAAAGCTTTAAAAGAAATCGTCAGTAAGCCGTTTTCTATGGTCCCTTATTTCGATATCGGACTTTGGGGCGGACAATGGATGAAGGAAAAGTGCAATCTGGATCCGGATAAGGCGAATTACGCCTGGTCGTTTAACGGCGTTCCGGAAGAGAATGCCCTCACGATACGAATCGGCGATCGCTATATGACTTTTCAGGCTATGGATGCGGTTATGCTGTTTCCAAAGGAGTTAATGGGAGAGTTGAATGTCGCACGTTTCGGACGTGAGTTCCCAATTCGTTTTGACTTTCTTGATACGATGGACGGCGGACATTTATCCCTTCAGGTTCATCCGGTCACGGACTATATTCAACGTCAGTTTGGTATGCATTATACCCAAGACGAATCCTATTATATTCTGGATGCCAAAGAGGATGCTCATGTTTATCTCGGGGTAAAAAAAGGTGTACAACTCGATGATCTGATGGAGAGCTTGCAATTGGCGGACTCCGGTGAGAAACTCTTCGATGATGAAGTTTATATTAATAAAATTCCGGCGAAAAAGCACGATCACTTTTTGATTCCGGCAGGTACGATTCATTGTTCCGGTCGAAATTCAATGGTATTGGAAATCAGTGCGACGCCATATATATTTACCTTTAAAATGTGGGACTGGGGTCGTATCGGTATGGATGGCATGCCGCGACCGGTTCATTTGTCACACGCTGAAAAAGTGGTGGATATCCATCGGGATACCGAATGGGTATACGACAACCTGGTTAATGATATTACCTTGTTGAATGAAGAAGAAGGTTTAAAGCAAGAGCGAACGGGATTGCACGAGTTGGAGTTTATCGATACGGTCAGAACCTGGTTCACAAAGCCCTTCGACATACCGATTCAACACACGGTCCATTCACTGATGTTGGTGGAAGGCGATATGGCGACCATCAAGAGTAAAAAGAATGCCTTTTCTCCATTTGATATCTATTATGCGGAATGTGTGATAATTCCGGCATCACTTGACGAAATCACAATCATACCGCAGAATAAGAATAAGCATGCACTGATCCACGCCTTTGTGCGCGGTACGAAAAAGAATTAAAAGAAATAATCTCTGGGGGATTATATGAACATGGATGCTCTTAAGCAACAACTCAAAGGAAAACTGATTGTATCTTGTCAGTCTTTTGAGGGAGAACCGATTCATGGAGAGGGCATCGTTGTGAAGATGGCGGAATGTGCTAAGTGGGCGGATGCGGCTGGTATCCGAGCCAACGAACCGCAGAATGTTGCGGATATTAAAGCGGCGGTCGGATTGCCGGTCATCGGTATCTGGAAAGTCGTTCAACCCGGATGTGATGTATATATCACTCCGACAATGGAAGCGGTGGACGCATTGGTTCATGCCGGTAGTGATATCGTGGCATTGGATGCGACGGATCGTTTATCTCATGACGGACGTAAAGCGTATGAGTTGATTAAAGACATTAAGATGAAGTATCCATTGTTGCCGATTATGGCGGATATATCGACCTTCGAAGAAGGGGTCAATGCCATTGCGTGGGGTGCGGATTTCATCGGTACGACCTTAAGTGGTTATACGGCTCATTCCCAAAAGACGGAAGGCCCCAATTTTGATTTAATTGAAAAACTGTGTTCACGCTTTGGGGACAAAGTCATCGCTGAGGGTAAAGTGAACTGCCCGGAAGAGGCGGTTCGCTGTATAAAACTGGGAGCATTGTGTGTCGTGGTTGGCGGTGCCATCACGCGTCCGCATTTGACGGCCCAACGCTTTGTTTCATTTTTGAAAGAGGTAAAGAACGATGGATGATGTGAAGAATTACGTTCAGTCGACAATTGATCGAATTTACAGCACTCAAATCGACAACATCGCTCAAGCTGCAAAGCTGACTGCGGATGCTTTTGAAAAGGGTAGTAAAATATTTGTGACAGGTAGCGGACATTCCCATACATTCAGTGAAGAATTGTATGGCCGTGCCGGTGGATTGGCGTTTTTCGTGCCGATACTTACCAGTGAACTGACGTTGGTCGAACATCCGACGAAAAGTACGTTTATTGAACGGTTACCGGGTTATGCCGCCATTCTGTTTGAGTTATATGGCTGTAAAAAAGAGGATGTTATCTTAATTGCATCGAATTCCGGTCGCAATGCCTATCCGGTGGAAATGGCGTTGTGTGCCAAAGAAGCCGGTTTGAAAGTAGTTGCGGTTACCAATGTGAAGCATTCGATGGCAACCCAATCCCGTCATCCCAGCGGTAAGCGATTGCTTGATCTGGCAGATGTTGTGATTGATAATTGTGGTGATTTGGGTGATGCGGCTTATCATTTGGATGGTGTTGATGCTGCGGTAGGTCCGACATCATCGGTATCGAATTCGATCATCGCCTTACTTTACACAGTGGAGGTTGCACGTTTGTTACAACAGCGCGGAATTGAAGCGCCGGTATTTGTCAGTGCCAATGTCGATGGCGGATTTGAGAAAAATGAAAAATACATGCGGCAGTATGCACGTCTGTATTAAATAGGAGGTTTGTTGTGACTACGAAAAAACGGGTAAATCCGAGAAAGACAGCAGGAAGACTGGTTATCGATACGTTTAAAAATGCGAAGGCATTTAGTGAAAAAACGGCTCAGCCTGCGGAGATTTGCAAAGATTTGCCGTTGGCGAGTTCGGTCATTGCCTATACGATTACCAATATGATGGAAGATGACATATTTATCAAGACAGATGACAACCGCTTTTATTTCAGTCAGAAAAACTGGGATAAGTTTGAGAAGCGTTTTAATCGAATCTATTGGATTCTGTTGGGTATTCCCATTGGCTTAACGATTCTATTCTTCGTTATCGATCTGTTCTTAAAATAAATAAACTCGAAACGGTTGAGTTATAAAGATGTAGGGGTTATTATTTGTATATAAGTGTAAGCGATTACAAAAAGGAGAGTCATATGAAATATGTGGTTATGGTCAGTCATGGCGAGTTCGCTCAAGGATTGCGCTCGGCTATACGCATGATGACCGGTGAGCGGGATGATATGTTCAGTGTCAGCTTAAAAGAGGACATGGGAACCAATCAGTTCGCAGAAGAATTTTCAAAGCTTATCGAACCGTTTAACAGTGATGACGAAGTGTTGCTGTTCAGTGACATTCTCAGCGGTTCACCCTTTACAACATCGTTGGACATTCTTAATCAAAGAGGTTTATTGGATAAAACCATGGTCTTTACCGGTATGAACATGCCGATGGTACTGACGGCTGTTTTGATGAAGGATAACATCGAGGGGGAAGACTTAAAAGAAGCGATCTTAAGTGAAGGCAGACTGGCAGTTACTTTCTTTGATATCAATGCTGTCAAAGAAACCGAAGAAATTATCTAGGAGGAAAAAACATGGCAATTTCATTTATTCGAGTCGATGACCGTATCGTTCATGGACAAATTACGACCCGCTGGTCACAAGAGTATCCATGTGATGCGATCGTGGCAGTCAATGACTTGGCGGCTACCAATCCGGTGATTAAGGCGGCGTTTCTGTCGTCCATCAACAAACCTTTGTACATTTGGACGTATGCCGAATGGAAAGAAAAATGTGACAAAGTACTTCAAAGCCAAAAGAATTATTTCTTAATTACCAAAGATCCGATATTGATGGCTAAAATATTAGTCGATGATGGTTTTGATTCAGGCAGACGCGAAGTATGTGTCGGTCCGGCCAATGATCGTCCAGGTGCGGTTAAGTTGGGCAACAATCAGTCGCTGATGCAAAATGAGGCAGATGCTTTCGAAAGAATTCATCAGGCCGGGTATAAGATTTTGTTTGCTTTGGTCAGGGAAGATGCCATTGGCTACTGGCCGAAATTCCGTGGATTGTTCGGATACAAATAGGAGTAATTTGTAACCGTTCATCATAAAAAAAACCTAAGGAAAGGGAGGATTTTATGACTATCAATATTTTTCAGGCCGTTCTTCTAGCATTTATGGCCTCAATGACGTCAGTAATCGGTGCTTTAGGTACTACGTATTCGTGGTATACCTTGAGCCGTCCGTTAGTTGCGGCATTGATCGTCGGTATCATTCTTGGTGACGTTTCGACATCAATTATGGTCGGTGCAGCTATTCAGATCGTTTACATTGCTTTGGTTACTCCAGGCGGAACCGTTTCAGCTGACTTACGTGCTGTCAGTTACATCGGTATTCCTTTAGCAGTTATCGCTGTTAACGGCGCTGGATTAGACCCTGCTTCGGTACAAGGCGCAGGTCTTGCAGTTTCTATCGGTGCTTTAGTTGGTACAGTCGGAACCGTTATGTTCTACTCTACCGCTACAATGAACCTTATTTGGCAACAATGGGGTTGGAAATCGATCGACAGTCTTGGATACAAGAACATTTACTTAACGAACTTCGTACTCCCGTTAATTTCTCACTTCTTGATCGCATTTATTCCTACCTATTTGATTACTATCAACGGAGCTCCTTTTGTTGCTAACCTGAAAGAATGGTTACCGATGGATGGAATCGTCATGAAGACATTGTTCACCGTTGGTACATTACTACCGGCCGTTGGTATCGCCATCCTGTTGAAGCAAGTAGTAGCTAAACCGACAGACTTGATCGTCTTCTTCTTCGGTTTCACATTGGCCGCAGCGTTGAAGATCAACTTGATTGGTGCCGCTTTCTTCGGCGCTATGATTGCTTACTTGAATTACAAGATTGTAATGGCTGGATCTACCAAAAAAGCAGTAGCAGAAGAGGAGGACCTCTAAGATGAGCGTTAAATTAAGCAAACAAACGAAAAACTCAGCATTCTGGTGGTGGTATCATGGTAACTTAACAGGATTTACGCATCAACATATGCAAACCTTTGGTTTTATGTGCGCAATGATCCCGGTTATCAAAGAATTGTATCAAGATGACACATTAAGACTTCGTTCATTGAAGACTTATAGTCCGTTCTTCAACACGGAACCTCAAATCGGTTCAATGGTTGTCGGTATTGCTGTAGGTTTGGAAGAAGCTCGCGCCAATGGTGCTGATGCTATCGATGATGCGATGATCAATGGTATCCGTGCTGGTTTGATGGGTCCGTTGGCAGGTATCGGCGACTCCTTAATTCCGGGCACCTATATTCCTATTCTATTGTCTATCGCATTGGGCTTCTCGGCTGGCGGTTCTGTTGTTGGTCCGTTGTTCTATGCAGCAGTTTATATTTCGACCATGACCGTTTTCATGAAGTATATCTTCGATAAAGGTTATGAATTGGGCGGCCGTGCTGTTGATGTAGTTATCGGCGATCGTGCTACTGCTTTCCGTGAATCCATGATTATGCTTGGTGGTATCGTTATCGGTTCATTGGCAGCTTCTTGGATCGGTGTTACAACCGCATTGCAATTCTCTTTGGGCGAAGGAAATCCGCCATTGATTTTGCAAGATACATTAAACAGTATTTTCCCGAATGTCTTGTCCTTATTAACCGTGCTATTTGCATGGTGGTTGATGACAAAGAGAAAAATGTCTCCGATTACAGTTATGTTGATTTTGGTCGGCATCGCTTTCGTCGGTGTATTGCTTGGCGTCTTCGATCCGGGTCTATCGTACTAAGTTAAGGTTGTACTAAGCCCTGCTGATTAGCAGGGCTTTTCTTTCAAAGGGTGAAAATGATGAATCATAAAGAAAAAGAATTTTTAAAGACTGAAATCACTGTCAAAACGGCTCACATTAAAAACTTGGGAAACTGGTTGCGTAACAGCATTTTGCTTTTACTCATATCCGGTACGTTGGGTTTTTGGGGATTATCGGGGATTCAAGATCGTTTTTTACCCGATATAACCGGTCCTGGACGGGTTGCTGTGGGGTGGATAGGTTCCATCATCGCAGTGCTGACGTTCATATTTGGAATTTTGGTATTTGTTGCCATTCAAAACGGACGTAAGCACGTTTTACAATTGATAAATACGTTAAAAGGAGTCAAGAAATGAATCATGAAATTGAGAAAATGGCGAGTTTCCTTGAAATCACACCAAGAAAAATTGACGAACTGTTGGATCGTTTTGATCAAATATTAAGTTTATTCAAAAATGTCGAATATAAAAAGAGATCAAATCTGTATTTGATCGGGAATGGTTCATCTGGAGAAGGAGCGCGTATTGCTTCGTTTTTAGCGTTGGATCTTTTCGGCAAAGTTCCTTATTGCATTACTCCCTATCAATTTACCCATTATTCGTACGTTGCTCTAACAGACAAAGATATCGTTATCGCGATTTCGCAAACCGGAACTAGTCATGAAGTTGTGGAAAGTCTGCGACTGGCGAAAAAAGCCGGAGCAACGACGATTGCCATAACGACGATTGCGCATGCTCCAGTAGCTGAAGTTGCGGATATTCCAGTCGTTTTGCCGGAATGTAAGGAAAACGTAGATTATAAAGTTGTTGGTGTTTTAGGACAATTGTATGGTCTTTGGATGGTCATCCTCGGAATTGGTTTGGCGAATGAGTTTATTAATCAAAAACAAGCTGAAAGCTTCTTGTTGGAATTCAGAGATTTGAATAAGCTTTACAAAGGGATTGCGGATGCAGCGCAACAGTGGACGATAAACAATATTGACTTTCTTGAACAGTTCTCAAAGTTGACTGTTTTGGGAAGCGGTCCGCTAACTGAAACTGCCATGGAGTTGGCAATCAAGTCCATTGAAGTTCAAAATCGTTTCTCGATGGCTGTAGATACAGAAGAGTATTTGCATGGAATATGCGCTGCCGACCCTACCGGGAATCTGGTTATTATGTTGGCGGATGTCGACACGGCTGCTTACAGTAAAAAAGTGTATCATTCCATCAAGGAGTTTGGTCAGCCGGTCGTGTATTTCGGTCATGACGCTCCCGAAGGTCAGTTGTCGGTGAAGTTGCTTGATTCCAAATACTTCTCAACCGCACTTTTCTTCCCGTTGGTCCATGGATTCATTGTCGCTTGGGCAAAAGCCAAGGATTATGGAGCTGATGGCGCGAAGGTATTTGAATTTTATCAAAATAAACTGAAAGTACGTGAAGATATGAAGAAGTAGCCGTTTGGCTACTTCTTTTTCATTCGTTCGATTAACTGATCAATCAAGGTTTTTCGCTCTACAACGATTTCCTCCGCAATAAACTCATAAGGCGGTTTGTAGAGTGGCTGATAATTACTTAGCAGTTGCGCATAGTCGACTCGCTCAATGTCTGAGTCGATGGTTTTAAACATGATCTCATCGACAACATTTATATTTTTGCGAGGCTGTGAAGATGCGAACTGCTTCCACATCGTTTGAATGACAAATGTCTCTGGAAACCAAGATAGCAAGAAGTGTTGTGAAGCAAAGGCGAATTTCTCACCAAATATCTTCGTGGTTTCATAGTTCAAACAATACCAAGGATCACCAACATATACGGTAAAATCAAGTTTTCGTTTAACACCGAGAGCCCGCCAAATTTTCGAAAGGAAAAAGTTTCGTTTACGATATCCTTCACTTGCCGCAAACTGCATGGCGTTAGTGCCGGTGTAATATCGTTCGACCGTTGCTTTTATCGTTGGATCGGTTGTATCGCCGGTGATAGTAAACAGGTTATTGGGAAGATGGGGTGTTAACATATCAAGGATTTCCTGTCTGGATACGATGGGCAATGTGAATTCGGTGATATTGATGCAATAATCAAATTCAAAATTATCCACGGCTTCTTTCATTTGATATAACCAACTGCGAATGGAGGAAAGATCTCCTAAACTGAAAAAGTTAGTGGTCGTACTCACTCGTACATTGGGATTTCTGGCAAAGACAAACGTTGCTTCATCCCGCCAGCCATTATCATTGACGCTCAAGACGACGTAGTCTTCTTTACCCAGTGCATCGGCTAGTTGAAGTGTTTTCTCAAAGTCATCACGACCTTGTAATAAGTAACAGATTTTCATTATTTCACCCTCGATATGTATCATATTATACCATATTGAACGGCTGATTTAACGGTTTTGTCGGTGATGTTGTTACTTTTTGATAAGTTTTGCGAGTAGTTGCTAACTATTTTGCTATAGTGCTTTACCCAGTTCCAATCGAACTTCTCTTCTTTCAATGTCCTCATTGGAATAGCATGTCGCATCACATCCGACAAACTGATATCCGCAGTGACGATAGAAGGATATGGCAATTAGGTTACAGCTCTGCGTTTCTAGAATCAGGGCTCTTGCTCCAACGTTCTTCGCATAGTCTTCCGCATGATTCATTAGCAGTTTTCCAATTCCCATATTTCTAAATCCTTTGATTACCAATAACTGAGCGATGCGAATTCGATTGTTATACATTTCATGATTGACCACAACATATCCGACGATTTGATCGTTGAGTTTTGCGGCGAAACTTTTGGGATGGTCCAAATAGGATGGAACAAGTATGTCGATAAATATTTTTTCTATTTCACAATCAAATTCTTCATAGATAAACTCAATACCAAAGGAGTTTTCATCATGACAAAGATAGGCCCGATAATGACCTTTGGTTACATAGTCAAAGACGATTTGCGTCGTGTTATACTCTGAGGAGAGTTCCGTTATCGTTATCATATCAATTTAACTCGTTTTATACAGGGATGTATGTGCCGCGTAACTCTGCACGTAAAGACTTATGTGTTGCTAAATAAGTCTGCATCGCCTCGATGGCATGCATCTTCATAACGCTTCTGTTGCTTCCGAATTTTTGCGGGACGCCTTGATCCGTTACAAAGGCCGCATGGTAAATGCGCTGTGGATCTACAGGTTCATTGGCGACGAATAGTTGTTGGATGCGTTGCCCAGCCGGATTTTCGAATTTCAGATAAACCGTGAGTCCGAGTCCTCTTTTAATATATCCGCCCATTTGATCATAGGGATCTGCAGCAAACGTACGTTCCAGATTATCTTCCAGCATTTTTACTAACTCATAACCCGAGATGTCGACTTTGCCGATCGGTGGGTTCATGGGAATGATATTGTAAAGATCGTTCATGGTAATCGGTCCGGGAATCACGGGTGCTCCATATCGCCAGCCATTGGAAAAGGCGAGTTCAGCACCTGAGGCTTCCAGGATGGCTTGTAATAGAAAATTGTCCATGGTCGATTCCAGCATGGTGTAACGATTCAGCGCTGTCTCAGTTTCACCGACGACGGTGTCAAGCTCTTCTTTGAATGGTTCAAGTTCGCGTTCAATGATTTCTGTTATTTCAGGGTCTGGAAGGATACTTGACTCAACTTCAATTAATTCAAATGTATAATTTGAGATTTTCTTGTCGTTTATTTCTAAGTCGATTCGACCAAGAAATGAACCGTGGCAACCGGATTGTATAATAAGCGTTTTTCCTTGAAGGATCGGTTGGACGGTACGGTTATGTGTATGTCCACTCAGACAAAGATCGATGCCATCCACTTCTGACATCATTTTCATGTCTTGGGGAAATCCAAGATGGGAGATAAGAATAATCAAATCAACGTATTCAACATTTTTTAGAGTGTTTATGACTTCGGGAAGTTCGTCTTTTCCTAATGTAAAACGAACGCCTTCACTGAATGAAGGGGGCATGGTCGTATCCACAATATTAGATGCAATACCTATTATTCCAACTCGAATTTTACCAATCGTTTTTACTAAATAAGGCGAAAATATTAGCTTGTTGGTCTTTTTGTCGAAGATATTGATAGCCAAGACCGGGAAATTTAGTTCTTCTGCCCGTTTCTTGAATACGGATGGCCCATAGGCAAACTCCCAATGGGAGGACATGGCATCCAATCCCAAGGCGTTCACGACTGGAATCATGGCAGATCCAAGCGTTTTAATAGCGGGATAAGTACCGTTGAGTGTATCGCCGTTGTCACAAAACAGAACATGTCCATTGTTTGACTCGCGTATTTGTTTAACCAGGGTGGCAATGCGGGCGTAGCCGCCAACCTGACGATATTCGGCTCCATCGGCTTTCCAAAACAATTCCTGATGCAAATTGAAATAGGCATGACTGTCATTCATTTGAATGACGGTTATCTTCGTATTATTCTCCATTTTTTCTCCATGGTTTGTTTAAAACCTGTTTTTAAGTAAGTGAAAAGTGTTGATTAACATATTAATCAACTTTTTGATGTCCATCCAATACCAAAGAAAAATTATTCACGACGAGGTGATTGATTTTGAGTGACATTTAATCTCCTGATGTAAAATGTTATTTTAATTTATTTACACATTATCCTACATATAACCCTATTTCAATAATAGCAAGGGAATATGATTGATGTGTGAAATTTGAAAGAAACTCTATTTTAATCGATCGTAACCTTGTTCTTTCCGGTTCTCTTACTTATATACATCAGTTGATCTGCTCGTGTAACGATACTTTCGGGATCATCGCTATCAACAACGAGCGTAGCACCGATGGAAATTGTGATATTCAAATCTTGATCAGAAAGTCGCAGGCTAGAAGAGGCTACAAGTGTCCTGGTTTTTTCGGCAGCAATCACTAATTCATCGATGCTAACGTCAGAGAATATAATCAAAAACTCTTCACCACCCCAGCGGCCTACAAAGTCACTTTTTCTTAAATTCTGTTGTATTGTGCTTACCAATATCTTTATTATGGAATCACCTACATCGTGTCCGTAACTGTCATTGATTCGCTTGAAGTTATCAATATCGATAAACGCAACTCCAAAACTCTTTCCAATCAGTCTGAACTCTCTTATTTTTGATTCAATAATTGATGTCAGATATCTTCGATTGGATATACCCGTTAGTGGATCTTCATAGGATTCTCTTAATACTCTATTGAGATTATCTCTTAAGGATAATTCATCCTTGTTCTCAGTGAAAAATTCGAGAGCCCCAATTAACTTGTTTTGGCTGTTGAATAAGGGGCTTGTTCGAACTTTGACTGGAACTCTATATCCATCTTTGTGTTGTAAGAACACGAATGCTTCACGATCCAGACCATCTTCGATTGTTTCTCTCAGTGGACATCCTCCAAAGCAAAGTGCTACACCATTCTCATCAACATGATTCAATAAATTATCAAAACAATAGTGCTTCCTCACGTCACTTGCTGAATATCCTGTAATCGCTTCGGCTCCTTTGTTCCAATACATGATTCTTCTGTTAATATCTACTTTATAAACGCCTTCAAACAAGTTTCTGGTTAAAGAATCACCCTCAAGAAATTCATTTTCAGATATTGCTTCGTTACGAAAGACTGACTCAATATCTTCAACGATTTTCCTATCAAGTTTACCGTCTTCAGCCATCTCCTTTAAAATAACGATTGCCTCATCATGACACATTGAGTTTCTGTAAGGTCGTGTCTCACGAAGTGCCTGGTATATGTCCATGCAAGTTAATAACCGAGAGTAAAAGTCCAGATTCTCTTCCGTAAGCTGACGTGGATATCCACTACCATCAAGTTTTTCATGATGATTCAGTATCCATAACGATATATCCTCAAATCCAGTTATATTCATTAGACAGTTTCTTGCAATGTTGGGGTGTTTTTTGATTACTGCAAATTCTTCTTGTGTTAGTGGCCCGGGTTTATCTAGAATTTTTTTACTTATTGATAGCTTTCCAAGATCATGAAGGTCCGAAGCTATGATCAGTTTCATTGTTAAATCTTCATCAAACTTATAATATCTAGCCATCAATGAAATTCTTTCGGACAATCCACTTGAGTGGTCCTGAGTAAAAACGGATACAGCATCAATTATATTTGAGAATACCCGGGTGATTTCTCTTAGTTGTTTATAAGATATTTTACAATAGAAATTAGGAACAACTTTCTTAAGTTGGTCGTCAATGTGTTCGCTATCTATGGATTCCCAAAAATCGTCTTTGAGTGATACCTTCTGAAAGGCTTCAACAACGGCGGGTGAAAAAATCGTTCCGACTGCACTTTTAGCATAATCACGTATTTTCTCACGATTCATCCGATTTAAATCAAAATTCAGGTCTAAACTATCAGCAAAATGTATTATTTGTGAGTACAAGGGGATATTTGCTCCGGATAATCCAAAAAACCCAGTTCCATCATAGTTTTCATGATGAAAGAGGATAGAGTTCTTCACAACAGTCAAAAACGGAAAGTGTTTTATGTTTTCTTCACCGATTTTGCAATGAACTTTTCCTTTTTCTACTAGATTTAATTTTTGCTTCATTGAGTCATTCTTGTTGGATTCGAGAATACTCATGGTAGCGCCGTTATCATGCAGTAGTGCCAATGCGGCAAGATCAAAAATCTGTTCGTCGCTCATCTTCAACTCAATTCCCAGAACACAAGCAATATAGGCAATCCTCATCGAGTGTTTTGTTGGCACTCCAAAAATCTCAGTTTCAATAACATCCAATGAACTGGAGATTGAGTACAAGAACTCGTTTAAGTTGATATCTAAGTTACTCATGTTATAACTCATAGTGCCTCCATTAGCTACATTTGGATAAAAGTAAGTTTTGACATTAATCTGCCTAGTATTGTTGATTTGAACCAATGATTCATCTGTATGATTCTCAGAATAATGCGAATATTTTTAATATTCTATCACAAATCTGTTTAACTGACTAATGATTTTTGAGTGATTTCATTTTACGCATCTACAACTGTTGGTCTATATATATTTTAATGTTATAAACGTCAAATTTGTCGGTATTCTGTTACTTTTTGATAACTTTTGTTATATAATAATCGCAAGGAGATTGATCACATGTTAGCTAGCGAAAGGTTGATTTATATTATTAATCGGTTGGATGAACACCCGGCCGTGTCGATTCGGCAATTATCGAAGGAGTTGGGGGTTTCGGAAGCTACAGTTCGCCGGGATTTGGATGAGTTGGAGAGGCAGGGACGTCTGAAAAGACAACATGGTGGTGCAGTTTTGAACAGTGTTGTTCATACACTAACTCAGATTTCGGACTATCCGATGAATCTGCGCAGCACGATTAATTGCGATAAGAAAAAATTGGTTTGTGATATGGCTTCGGTTTTAGTTGAAGATGATATGTGTATTTATGTGGATGGAGGGTCGACGACGGCTTTTATTATCCCGCATTTGATGAAAAAACGCGTTCATATCGTTACACCCAACATGATGGCTATCAAGAAAATGAAGCCTTTTGCCGGAACGGTGCATATGATCGGCGGTACCTATGATATTTATCATGAAACCGTTGTGGGAAGTCTGGCAACTTCCGAAGCCGGAAACTTTCGCTATGATTTGGCGTTTATCGGTGCATCCGGACTAGATCCTGTAACCAAAGAATGTTACTCCGCATCGTTGGAAGTTGCGGCTCAAAAACAAGCAGTCATGAAACATTCGATCACCAATATCTTATTGGTTGATTCAGGTAAATTTGAGAAGCGCGGTTTCTGTCTTTTTGCGATGACAGATGAATTTGATATCGTATACACCGATGAAATCCCGGAAGAATGCAATATTGAGAATTTAGCAGGTGTTGAGAAGAATCATGAGAAAGCCTAGCCAAGAAAAGTAAACCCAAAGAAAAAATGCCAAGCGATTGGCATTTTATTTTCCTGTTAGTTCAAACAGTCGCAGATTTTTGTAGATGACTTCTATTCCTATCTTTTCAGACTTAAGAATCCCAATTTTCTCAAGAGATTTAAGGTATGTTGTTGCAGTATTTCTTGAGACACTCAGTTCCTTTGCGAAATATTCATTTTTAGTGTAGAATTCGTAATAAATCGCTTCAACAAGCTCTCTTGAATATATCTTGGGAAGTTCTTTCTTAATCAAATCAGTAGTTACTTCAAAAGATTTAAGGACTTCCTCTACAAATTGCATCGTTTCAACCGAGGTTACATTTACTGCATCCAGCATAAACAAAATGAACTTGGTTACAGCTTCCGTGGATTCACCAGCTTCCTTAAGCAGATCGTAATAAACTTCTTTATTATTAATAATATACCTACTTAAATATAGAATAGGTACTTCTAGCTTTTTAGTGAGAAACAAGTACATTAAGTTGAGCACACGTCCTACTCTTCCGTTGCCATCATAAAAAGGATGGATCATTTCAAATTGCATGTGTATAACTGCCATTCTGATGAGTGGGTCAATATCGTCTTCGTGATTATTGATATATTCCTCAAGATTGGCTAAAAAATCTCTGACTTCCTTTTCAGTTTGGGGAGGTGTATGGATGATTTCCTTTGTTTTGCTGTTCATAATTACTGTCCCCAAAGTCTTGCGAATGCTGCCACGTTCGGGTTCAATGATGTGATGAATCTGCGCAATCATATTTGTAGATATAAAACCACTCGATTCGACGAGTCGACGGCCTTCGATTATTGATTTCCGATAGTTGAGAACTTCCTTAGCACTTGGATACATTGTATCTTTTAATGTAAGTTCTTTATATAAGTCGTCAAATGTAGTAATAATATTTTCAATTTCAGATGATTCTTTCGCCTCAATAAGAGTAATAGCATTCAAAATAATACGCGGATTCGGCAATCGATTCAATGTTGCACGCAGTTGTGCTAAGTTAGCATTTGCGATGATCGCTGACTTAAGAATTTCTTTTGTTTCAATATCGATATCTATGGGTAACTTATACATTTGCAATACCTCCACTCCATGCACAATTTGCATAAAAATTTGGGCACGATTCTTCAACGTGCCCAAATTATATCATTTTTTGGGCACGTTACGCAATACATGCCCAAAATATATTGAATTTTGGGCGTGTTATCTCTCTATTGCCTACAGTTTACCAAATTCTTCTGTCATCTTCTTCAGATCTTCGCGAATCGGAATGTTTTGCGGGCACATTGGCTCACAAGCTCCGCACCACTGACACATATCCGAACGTTGTTCCGGTGGACAGTGGGTGAAATAGCGCGCTTTGGCCTTCTTTTCATCCCCAAATACGCCAAGATCATTCCAAATCCTGAAGTTTCGCGGAATATTGACGCCATAAGGACAAGGCATACAGTAATTACAACCGGTACAGCCGTTTTTCTTACGGTCATGGATCATATCCGCAACTTCTTTCACGGTGTTTTGCTCATCCCAACTCAACATCTTAAAATTGTTAAATGTGTTCAGATTGTCTTCAACATGTTCCATGGTGGTCATACCGCTTAGAATGACTTTGACATTATCTAAACTGGCGACCCAGCGCAAAGCCCAAGAAGAGAGCGATCTTTGCGGATTGACGTTCTTGAACTTAGCTTCCATGTCATCGGAAAGTTTGGCAAGTGTTCCGCCTTTAATCGGTTCCATCACAACTAAGGGAATGCCTAATTCTTCTGCTAAATGATAACCTTTCATTCCTGCCTGAATTTCCGTATCAATATAATTTAATTGAATCTGACAGAAATCCCAATCGGTATAACGGATGATCTCTTCAAAGACCTCGAATTCATCGTGGAACGAGAATCCCAACTGACGGATTCTTCCTTGTTTTTTCATTTCCAAAAGATAGTCCAATACACCTAATTTAAGGGCTTTGTCCCAAAGTTCCTTCGACAACGAGTGTATCAGATAGAAATCAAAATATTGCACTTGTAATCGATTCAATTGATTTTCAAACATCTTAATTGTGTCTTCAGGTGTTTCGATATACCACAGCGAACATTTTGTTGCCAAAAGGTAGCTGTCGCGCTTGTATTTTTTCAACACTTCCCCAACAAACAATTCGCTTTCCTGTTCGTGATACGGATAGGCCGTATCAATATACGTGACGCCTGCTCGAATCGCAGTATCCATCATTTCCTCTGCCTTCGATCGGTCAATCTTCCCATTTTCCAAAAGGGGGAAGCGCATGCAGCCAAATCCCAACAACGAGGGCTTTATGCCCGTATTTTTCATTTCACGATATTCCATAGTTATCCTCCTGCTATAGTTCAATTATACCTTTGTTTCACAAGAAGTGAGAAATGAATTGAAGAAATAAGAATAAAGAAAACTGCCTTTCGGCAGCTTAGTTGAAGAATACAAAGTAAATAACGACAATTGCGATCAAGGCGACCATGATTAATATCGAAGTAATGGACTGTTTGGTCTCTTTGATGTAGCTGTACGTTTTGTCAAAACCTTTACGCTTATAAATGTTTTTGGACTTTGGTTCGTTTTTGATATATTCCTTCACCATGCGATGATCTTCCATGTATTTATTGAAAGATTCTACCGGAGGGCATACGGATTTATCGTTGACAGAGATGAAAATCGATTTCCAATCACTGATGGACCCTTCAGTGGATGGGTCAAAATCACGGATTGTTGAAGGACTGATGGTGGTTTTGATTTCATCTTTTACAAAGTTGGGATCACGTTTATAAACGACCAACGTACGCGGCGTTGTCATAAACTGGGCAATCATTACTTTCATACGGTCGAATGCGGCTTGGATTTTCATCGGATCGGTGTTTACCACGGCTGGAAAGTCGAGGGAGAAAAAGGAATTAGCTTTCTCCATAAATCCATCGGCACTTTTAGCGGACTCTACAGCCGCATATTCACGGAAATCGGTATTAATGTAGTAACGCGACTTAATGTTGGCTTCAGCTGTTTTAACAAAATGTACCAACACACGAGTGGCCTCTTCTTTGGTTAATGTAGGCAATAATTCTTTTACCTCATCCATTAAATCTTCAATTTTCTTGTAGGGGGTGAAGGTATACGCCTCATCAACATACACTTCCTCATAGTCGAGGTTTTGATACGTAGAAATAAGATCGAACATTTCTTTATAATCTTTCATTATCATCTTCCTTTCTTGCGCAGCGACTGCACATAAACAAGTAATCCGACTTGATACAAGCCGAAGGCCGCAATGGCCATCATGCCTACGAAGTACAACGGCTGATAGTCACCGACAAAGGCGCCGGCGATGGCCGCGATGGATATTGCCACATATGAAAATATGCGGATATTGACGATTTTAGGGGATTCATCCAGATGTGTCTGAATAAATCCGATTCGTTGAGATGGCGTAAAATTAAGCTGTGGTGGGAAGGTGCGGATTTTGAAGAAATAAAACCATGCTTCCACCAGTGCGAGCGCTAATAAACCTGCCCCAACCGTTAACAACAGGTCTTCACTGGTAATGACCATGGCCATCAATGAGACAAATAAAACGATAAACAACCGATAATGATAAATCTGAATCTGTTTCACATCTTCTTTGGTCACTTGATAAGCTTTCTTCAATAGCGGCCGATAGTAGATCAGCCGATTGTGCTTTCCTTTAAAAATATTGATTCTCTGATATTGCGCTTCGACTTCGGTCATCTTAACATTGGCCATTGATTCATACCTCACACACCCTATTATATCGTATGTTGATTGGATTTTAAAGAATCGCAAAGTCTATTTGATTGTTTTTGCAAATTTTAGTAAACTTATAATAGAATATGAAAGAATTTAGGAAGGACGACCATGAGAAAAGCGATTATCAGCTGTGCGGTCTTTGAGCCTTATCTCAAAATACTATTAAGGAACAGAAATGACATTGCTTCCGTCGTTTTTTTAGAAGTGAAACAACATAATCATCCGGAGCAGTTGGCACAATTGCTTCAACAAGGTATCGACCGAATCCGGGATGTTGATGAAATATTGGTGATGTATGGCTTGTGCGGTAACGCCATTTTACCTTTGAAAAGCATTGGGATTCCCATTCGTTTCCTTAAAGTCCATGACTGTGGTATGGTTTTGGCGGGAAGTCGAAAACGCTATAAAGAACTTTTTGCCCATCGATTAAGTCAAAGTTATGCTTGTGCCGCCTATGATGTCTTGGAGTCCTCTGAGAATTATCGTATGTCGTTGGAGTATCTACGTATTAAGCAAGAATATGGTGAGGATAATGCGGAGTATATACTAGAGACGTTGCATAAACCGAAAAACGAAACGACGGTCTTTTTTGATTTCGGATTGACGGAAGATCAAGCATTTTTAAGAAAACATGCCGGTCGACCTCTGGAAGTTGTGAGTGGCGGCTGGCAAATGATGCAAGATTTCATCGATGGAAAAGATAATGATGCCGTTGTTCTTAAAGAAAATGAAGAACTGTTCGCAATTTATGATTTAGACGAAGTGTTCGTCAGTCGGGAGAAATGATATGAAACTACAATTGGCTTTGGATGTGTGTACGATTGAAGAAGGAATTGATTTGGTTGTATCTGTGAGAGACTATATTGATATCATTGAAATCGGAACACCCTTGATTTTAGAACACGGACTGCGACCGGTCGCGCTTTTTAAAGAAAGATTTCCGGACAAACTCATTCTGGCGGATGCGAAGATCATGGATGCCGGGGAACATGAGGCAAAACTGTGCTTTACTAAAGGAGCGGATATTGTAACGGTTCTCGGTGTTGCTCATGATTCGACGATTGCCGGAGTAGTCAAAGCCGCCAAAACTTTCGGTAAGCAAGTGTTGGTCGATATGATCGATGTGCACGACATTCAGTCAAGAGCGTTGGAAATCGAGAAATTAGGTGCGGATTATCTTTGTGTTCATACGGCTTTCGATATCCAATCAACCGGAGTTAATCCGCTCGATGAACTTCGATTAATCAATTCAGTACTAACGGTTGGAAAAGCGGCGGTTGCCGGGGGTGTAAAAGTTGTGACTGTGGGGGATATTGTGAAGGAACATCCGGAGATCATTGTGGTTGGTGGAGGAATTTCTGCTCAATCAGATCCTGTATTTTCGGCTAGACGGATCAAGGAAATCATGGAGGAAAGAGGATGAATGCCAGAGAAAAAGTTTTGTTGGTCGTTTCTGAATTAAGAGAAGCATTGACACGCATTCCCTTGGGAATGACTGAGGAAGTATGCGATGTTTTGTTAGGAGCTGATGAAATTTTCGTGGCGGGTGCCGGTCGCAGCGGTCTGATGGCGCGTGCCTTCTGTATGCGCCTGATGCATCTGGGCTTGCGAAGCTATATGGTTGGAGAAGTCGTTACTCCGAATTTGAGAGACAGTGGGGTTTTGGTCATCTGTTCGGGATCGGGCGAGACGAAGAGTTTGGTATCCATGGCTGAAAAAGCAGTGTCCATCGGCGCTCCGATCGTGTTGGTTACCATCAATCCGGAATCGACCGTCGGTAAGATGGCGAATGTCATTGTTAAGATTGAAGCACCATCCCCAAAAGCGGTTAAAGAAGGCGATATCATCTCGATTCAACCGATGGGCAATTTGTTTGAGCAAAGTTTACTGCTCTATTTAGATATCGTAATCATGGTGCTGATGGATCGTTTAAGTATCGATAAAAACAATATGTTTTCGCGTCATGCGAACTTAGAGTAGAAAAATCAAAACTTATATGATGATTGAAATTGAAAGAATATGCAAGAATATGACAATTATTTGTTGTGGAAACGTGTTTTTTGACCTATAATATAGGTGTTAATACGAAGGAGATCGTTATGCCAAGAAGAAAAAGTGAAATCATTGAAAAGATGAAGGGTGGTTTGATTGTTTCATGTCAAGCCTATCCGGATGAACCGATTTACACCGAGGATATCGTTCTGGTTATGGCCAGAGCTGCACTGTGGGCAGGGGCTGTGGGAATTCGGGCGAATTCGCCACGCGATATCCGCTTGATCAAAAGTGAGATTGATTTACCCATCATTGCGCTGTATAAAATGTGGTTTGAAAACACCGATGTCTTCATCACACCGACGTTGGACGGGTGTATTCAGTTGATTGAAGCCGGAGCCGATATCATTGCTTTGGACTGTACTTTTCAAATCAATCACGAAGGTAAAAGAGCGATTGAGTTACTGCCGAGATTAAAAGAAGCGTATCCGGATGTCTTGGTATTTGCGGATGTTTCGACCATTGAAGAAGCTCGTGAAGCGGTTCGTTTAGGTGCGGATATTGTGGCTCCGACGTTGTATGGTTATACAAAAGAGACGGCTCACATCGAAGGTGCGGACTATCGGATGTTCGGTGAATTTTGTCGGGAGTTGAATGAGGATGCCTATGTCTTTATGGAAGGACATATCTATACACCGGAAGATGCGATGAAATGTATTTTCTTAGGTGCTCATGCGGTTGTTGTCGGTGGTGCAATTACGCGTCCGCATTTAACCGCGAAACGTTATGTTGATTTGCTTAGTGGTTATCAGGATAATTGGCGTAATGCCGAGCGTAGCAAGCACGTTCACAAATAATGATTTAACTGACGATTTTCGCGTCAGTTTTTTATAGAATTATCAAAGAATCTCAAAAGAGGAGGAACTATGAGTCATCAAGAAATTTTGGAAAACCTTCAGGAAAAGGTCCTCAAGGGAAAAATCAAGGAAATCGAGCAGTTATGTCAATCCGCACTTGAAGAGGGGTTGAGTGCTATGGAGATTTTGGAAGGTGGTTTACTGATGGCGATGCAACGGGTTGCGGAAGCCTGGAAAAACGGTACAGCCTTCATCCCAGAAGTTCTAATCACAGCACGGGCGATGAACATCGGTTTGGCCGTTTTGGAACCTCATCTGGCACAAGGGGAGCGGAAAAATCGGGGAAAAGTTGTCGTTGGAACCGTTTTGGATGATCAGCATGACATCGGTAAAAACCTGATTGGCTTGATGTTAAAGTCACGCGGTTTTGAAATTGTTGATTTGGGTGTCAATGTAAAACCGCAGAAATTTGTGGATGCGATTAAAGAACACAAACCTCAAGTTCTTTGTATGTCCGCCTTACTGACGACGTCGATGATTCATTTTAAAGAAGTTATCCGTGCACTCGAAGAAAATGATGTAAGGAAAGATTTGTTGATTTGTGTCGGTGGAGCACCGGTCACAGAGGCGTATTCTCAACAAGTCAATGCCGATGTATATACACCGGATGCCGTATCTTTAGCCGATTTACTAGAAGCACGCTTTGCGTAAGGAGGGTATGTTATGCCATTGGATCCATCGAAATTTCCAAAAGCGAAGAAAGATCTGTTAAGCCGTGATGAAGTGAAGGCCATAATTAAGGGGAAGAGTTTAACCCGTCCGGCACAGTGCATCACACCGGTTTTGTATTTGCCTTCGGAGCAACCCATCCGTCAAAAAGAGATGGAGCAGATCATTGAGGAATATCCGGATGATGCTGTATTCTTTGAGTATACCCGTCCGAAAAACTTTGGTAAGCCGGGCGATCGTTATGTGTGGTGTGATGTCGAGAATGCCGATCCTTTGTTGCATAAAAATGAGGATGAAATCGGTATTGATGAGAAGACAGCGTTGGAATGGGAAGTTATTGAAAAGATTTCTTTCGATGTACCTGATCCCTATTTTCCTGAATGTCTGGTTCAGGATTATTTCGAGGATGACGGCCGTTATCGCGGGATTTTCTGGACGCGACTGTCCTTTGAACGTTTATGGCATTTCCGTGGTATGACCAATACGTTGATGGATTTTTATACAAATCCGGATGAGGTTAAAGCACTGTTGAAGAAGTTAAGAACTATAATATTTAAGGTTATTGACCGGTCTGTCGATGAATATCATTTTGATGCCATCGCTTTTACTGATGATATCGGAATGCAAGACCGACCGTTTTTCTCAGAGGATATTTTCTTGGAGTTCATTAAGCCACACTATAAAGAAGTGATCGATTACGCTCATTCAAAGGGAATGGATGTCTGGTTACATACATGCGGGAATGTCGAACCGTTTATCCCACACATGATTGAAATCGGTTTGGATGTATTGCATCCGATTCAGAAGTATTCGATGGATGAGGAGAAAATCATTGAACTATACCGTGATCAGATTTGTTTCTGGGCTGGGATGGAAGTTCAACGGATTCTGCCCTTTGGTTCAACGGACGATGTCCGTCAGGAAATGCGCTTTCTGATTGATAATTTCTACTTGCCGGAAAAAGGACGACTGGTATTGGCTAGTGGAAATCGCTTCCGTCACGATATTCCCACCGAGAATATTCGGGCATTCTTTGAAGAATTATATTCCTATGGTTGCTACGTTGCGAAACACGGTGTTGGCAAACACGAATCACCTTCCAAAGGTCATACGGTTATGCCGGATCGCTGATGAATATAAAAAAAGGATCAAATTTATTAGAGGAAGTTCGCACTCAAGGAGCGCTGAGTGCCCTTTGTAATGGCCGGGGAATGTGTTGCAAGTGTAAGGTACAGGTTAACAAGGCGTTGCCGTTGAGTGAAATTGAAATCAAACTTCTGTCTCCACTTCAAATCAATCAGAATATCCGGTTGGCCTGTCAACATCCGATCTTGGAAGAGGATGTCCATGTTTCGTTGGTTGATAAGGAAAATATGGTCGTACTGGGGTTGGATCGGGGTCATGTCGATATAAAAAAAGCTTCTTCAGAGTTGCTTTTAGCTATCGATCTGGGAACAACAACGGTAGTTATGGTACTGATCGATGGCAAAAGCGGTGAAGTACTGTTGGAACACAAATTGATCAATCCACAACGTACTTACGGAGCGGATGTCTTGTCGCGCATCGAAGTGACGTTGACACATAACGATGTCTGTCATCGTTTGATTAAGAATGAAGTTAAAAAAATCGTGGAGGATATGGTGCATCGATATCCGTCCAAATCGATAACAATAGGAATCACCGGCAATACAACGATGAGTCATTTGTGGCTCAATGCGGATGTACGTCCATTGGTACAGCTTCCTTATCGGCCCTCCGTAAGCAAACAAATGATTCAATCCATCCAAGCGGAGTTGGGTATCGATGTTGAGGGTAACATCATTGTCTATCCGCCGATTGCTGCATATCTGGGTTCGGATATACTGGCCGGTATGTCGTTGATTGATTTATTTGAAACAAGAGAAAACATCTTCTTCATCGATTTAGGAACCAATGGGGAGATTGTTTTAGTCAGTGATGGACAACTGTATGCGACCAGTACAGCCGCCGGACCGGCGTTTGAAGGTGTGAATATGTCTTCGGGATGTGGGGCAGTGGATGGCGCGATGGATCATTTTTTTGTAAGTGAAGGGAAAATAAATTACACGACGATCAACGAAGGTTCACCCATCGGCATCTGTGGTTCCGGATATATTGATTTGATCAGTTGTTTACTTGATGGACCCCTGGAATCCAGTGGATTTCTGATGGATGAGGTTGTTTTGCATGACGATCCCAGGATATCTATCACTCAGAAAGATATCCGTGAGTTTCAGCTTGCGAAAGCTGCGATTAGAAGCGGCATGGATATGTGTTTGATCCGAGCCGGGATTTCGTATGATCAGCTAGATTCATTGATTATTGCGGGCGGATTCGGTAAGCATATCAACCTCGATGCCGCGATTAATATCGGATTGATTCCTAAGGAATGTAAGGATAATACCCTTTTTATCGGAAATTCATCCTTAGCCGGTTGTGTCAGTTGGCTGTCTGAAGAGAAGAAAGTACCGAGTCAATGGAATATTGAATCCATTAAAGTGATTGAATTGGCGAGTAGTGCTAAGTGGTTAGAATTATTTAGCGATCATATGATGTTTGAAGGAGGAAATTTATGACAGTACACGAAAAGATTGCAATCGATTTGTATAATCAGGGATATAACTGTTCTCAAGCGGTATTTTGTGCGTTTTGCGATGTTACCGGGTTAGAGCGGGATGAAGCATTTAGAATATCTTCGTCTTTTGGCGGTGGTATGGGACGTTTGGGTGAGGTTTGTGGTGCTCTGAGTGGTGCATTTATGGCAACGGAGATGTTGCTCAGTGGTACGGATGAGAAAGATAAAGTCGCCAAGGATAAACATTATTTACGCGTCAAGCAATTGGGAGAGCAGTTTCGTGAGAGTAAAGGTTCATTGCTCTGTCGGGATTTATTGGTAATCAATAATAATCGCATGGAAGAAACGCGTGATGGAGTGAAGGTTAAGGAATGTGAACATCTGGTCGCGGTTGCGGCGAAGATGTTGGATGAATATCTCGAAGAACTGAAAGGCTAGGGAGTAATTATGAGAAAAAAAGCAAGTAAAATGTCAGTTAGGGAATTGGCGTCGTATATTGATCAATCGGTATTGAAACCGGAGTTTTCGGAATCAGAAATCCGTAAGTACATTCAAGAAGGAATTGATGTTGGCTGTCGGACGGTTTGTATCAATCCATCCGCCTTGGATATAGCTCAAGAAATGTGCAAGGGAACCGATACGAAGGTTTGTGTCGTCTGTGATTTTCCCTTTGGTTTAAGTACGACTGAGTCCAAAGTCATGCAAGCCAAGATGTATTGTGATGGCTGGGATGTATTTGAGTTGGATGTTGTGGCTAACTATGGTTGGATTCGCAGTGGTAAGTGGGATCTGGTGCGTGATGATATCAAGGCGGTTTGTGATGAGTGTCATAAGCACCATGTGGAAGTTAAGGTCATTTTCGAAACCGATGCCTTAACGTTGGATGAAGTGAAGAAGGCAACGGAAGTTGCGATTGAGGCTGGGGCTGATTTCGTTAAGACATCGACCGGATTTTTTACCAGTAAAACCGATGGAGCGTCCGTTGAAGTTATTTCCGCGATGATGGAAGTGGCGAATGGTCGTTGTAAAATCAAGGGATCGGGTGGTATTCGTACCCGTGAAGCCTTTTTGAATTTAATCGATATGGGCATTGATCGTATGGGAATCGGTTATAAGTCGACCCCTGTGGTTTTAGATATTGCCAATCAAAAAAAGGATGATTCCGGTTGGAAAGAAACTTACTGACAAACGTCAGTCTGGATGATGTTGCGCGATTGCGTATTCATCGTTTAAGAAAGAAAAGGCTTGATACCAAGGCTTCGCTGTGTTCGCAGCGGGCTTTGTTGTATACGGAATCGTTCAAGCAAACGGAGAATGAGCCATATATTTTAAGAAAAGCCAAAGCGTTTGCTCATACCTTGGATCATATGTCAATTTTCATTGAAGCGGACAGTCTGATTTTCGGAAATATGGCATCCAAGAATTTTGCGGCACCGATTTATCCGGAATATTCGATGGATTGGCTTGTGGATGAAGTTGACACCTTCTCTTTACGCAAAGGAGACGTTTTTCAAGTCGATGAAAAGGTCAAAGCAGATCTTCTTTCAATATCTGACTTTTGGCTGGGTAACACTCATAAAGATGAAGTTAAGAGAAATCTAACCGACGACATTCGCTTGGCAAGTAAAACCGGGGCGTTGCATCTGGGTGGGATTTCAATGTCTGGGGATGGTCACATTGTCCCGGATTATCCGACGTTGTTGAGTCGGGGGTTTCGTTGGTATGTGGATGAGGCGAATATAAGATTAGATGAAATACAATCATATGAGCGAAAGTCATTCTATCAAGCCGTCATCATCTCCCTTGAAGCAGCACTGCGCTGGATCAAGCAATATGGAGAGTTGGCAGGACAACTTTCAATTGAAGAAAACGGTCAGCGCAAAGTTGAGCTTTTGGATATGGCTAAGATGGCGATGACACTGATGGAACAGCCGGCCCAAAGTTTTAAGGAGTGTGTTCAGGCAACTTATCTGGTTCATATTTTACAGTTAATTGAAAGCAATGGTCATAGCTTCTGTTTTGGCCGATTTGATCAGTATGCCTATCCATATTACAGAAGAGACGTCGAAAAGGGGATATTGAATGAAAGTACAGCCCTTGAAATCATCACTCACTTCTTCCTTATGACAAACAGTACCAATAAAATCCGTCCCAACGAACATACCAAGTTTTCTCAGGGATATCCGCTGTATTCCAATCTGATGATTGGCGGATTAGCACCTGAGGGAATAGATGCGACCAACGCTCTTTCGTCGTTGTGTATTGAGGCGATGAATCTGACCGCCTTGAAAGAGCCGAATTTTGCGATGCGTTACCATCAAGATACACCGGATGATCTGTTGAAATTAGCGGCGAAGCTGATTCGCAGTGGCACGGGGATGCCGGCGATGTTCAATGATGCTGTTGCGATTCGCGGCTTGACGGATTTGGGAGTTCCAATCGAAGACGCTCGGGATTATTGTGCGATTGGGTGTGTGGAGACGGGAGTTGCGGGGAAATATGGTCACCGGGCAACCGGAATGACGTATTGTAACTGGGGAAAACTGTTGGAAATGTTGGTGAATAATGGGGTTGATCCAAACACAAATATTCAACAAGTCTCAATCAATGGCCAACTTGGCAGTGATATCGAATTTTCAAGTTACGACCAACTTTGGCAAGGTTGGAGGAAAATTTTAAAATACTACACCGATTTGGCGGTGGAAAGTGATGTGATTTGTGATCGTTCCTTGGTCAAATTTGATGCCAGTCCGTTGGCTTCTTGTTTTATTCAAAACGCTTTTGAACTGGGTAAAACACTGAAGGAAGGCGGTTGTAAATACGATATTATTTCGCAGTCCAATATCGGTCCGTCCGTGGTTGGTAATTCGTTGTATACCATGAAGAAACTGATTTTTGATGATCATAAATTAACGTTGAATCAGTTGAAATCGGCTCTATCGGACAATTGGCAAAGTCTAGATTCTGCGAAGATTCATAAGATGGTCCGTCACTTACCAAAATATGGGAATGATATTGATGAGGTCGATGATATTGTTTCGAATGTGTTTGAAAGTTATTTAGAATTGCTCCCATCTTACAAAACGGAGCGATCGGGCAAGGGTCCAGTAATCAGTCGCTATACTATGTCAACTTCCAACATTACGGCGTATGTTCCCAATGGTTTGGAAGTTGGGGCAACTCCGGATGGACGGTTTGCTCAACAGCCGCTCAATGAAGGATGTTCGCCAACTCAAGGTACAGATACGCATGGTCCTACCGCTGTTTTGAAATCCGTATCCAAATTACCCAATCATCAGGTGGCGGCGGGGCAGCTGTTAAATATGCGATTCACACCTTCGTCTTTATCGAAGGATGAGGATTTGGATAAGTTCATTGATTTGCTTAGGACCAGTGTCGAACTTAATATCTATCACAATCAGTTCAATATCGTCGATACAAAAACGTTGCGTGATGCTCAGAAACATCCGCAATTGTATTCGGATTTGATTGTTCGGGTCGCGGGGTATTGTGCGCAGTTTATATCACTGATGCCTGAGGCTCAGGAAGCGATTATTTCGCGTAGTGAGCATGGCCATGGATAATGTGGGATTGATTTCCAATATCCAGCGATACAGTCTTCATGATGGTCCAGGCATTCGCACGACGGTGTTTATGATGGGTTGTCCGTTGCGATGCGCTTGGTGCAGTAATCCGGAATCGCTGAAGAAAGTGAAACAACTGATGATTTTTGATCAGAAATGTACGTTGTGTGGGGAGTGTGTAAGGGTAGAGCCTGAGGCGATATCTATAGATGGAAAGTTGAGTGTCAATCGAGTATTGATTCGCGATATTGAACATTTAGCTCAAAGTTGTCCGTATGATGTTTTTGAGATTATCGGTAGGGAAATGAGTGTCGAAGAACTTGTTGAAGAGTGCATGAAGGACGAACCTTTTTACCGCAATTCTGGGGGTGGAGTAACGTTTAGCGGTGGCGATCCGATCATGCAGGCAGATTTTCTGGTAGATGTTACGCGTCGTTTAAGGGAAAAGGGCATTCATGTCGCTTTGGATACTTCCGGCGGATTGCCTTGGGATGAGTGGAAAGTGCTCGCCTCTGAGGTAGATTTGGTTCTGTATGATTTGAAACTTTTCGATGAAGAAAAGCATATTGAATTCACTCAATCCGGAAATTCAGTGATTTTTGATAATCTCGATCATTTGGCGATGTTGGGTAAAGAACTCATCGTTCGAATGGTTGTGATTGAGGGAATTAATGATGATCGTAATGATATTAAATTGCGTTGTGAACGTTTGAAACAAAGCGGTGCGAATGTATCTCGGATAGAACTATTGCCTTATCATACATTGGGTAGGGGTAAATACATTCGATTGGGATTGACGTATCCGTTGAAACAGAGAATAAATGAGAATGTTCGCACGATTGAAGAGTTGAAGTCGTTGATTGAATCACTGGGATTTTCGGTGTAAAGCCGAAGTCCGAAAGGGGATCTTATGCCACTTGATAAACATTTTCCAAATGCCAAGTTTCCGCCCTTATCTCGTCAGGAAATGAGAGATTTGATCGATGGGAAAAATGGGGTGCGTCCTTCAGTGGTCACTTGCGGTCACTGGCTTCATTTGGATGAGTTGTCCAAAGAAAAGCATGCGCCGATAATCGCTTTACACAAAGATCATCCGTGTGATATTCAACATTTCTATATGAAAAAGCCCAAGCTCTTTGGGGAGCCGGGCGATCCGTTTTGTTGGTGTGATGTCAAGGATGCGGATCCGCATTTGCACAGACAACCAGGCGAGAGCGTTGGAATTGATGAAGAAAATTCCATTGAGTGGGATGTGATCAATCAGATATCACCGCTATCCCCGGATCCGGATTATCTGCCGTTGTTGGATGATGCGCCAATGCCGGATGGTCGTTATCGCGTGATGTCGATATCGCCATTTCTGTTTAATCGTCATTGGGATTATCGCGGCATTACCAATTCGTTAATGGATTTGTATTTGGAAGGGGAGAACATTCATAAACTTAATCGTAAGTTGGTTGATTTTATGAAGCGTGTGATTGAGCGGGCAGTGCTGACAAAGGAAATCGACGCGGTCTGCTTTCCGGATGATTTGGGCATGCAAAAGGGTCCCTTTATGTCCGAAGAACTCTTCCGTGAATATTACTTTCCTTATTATAAAGAAGTGTTTGATTATGTTCACAGTTTCAATATGCACGTCTGGTTGCATTGTTGCGGGGATATCACCTTACTGATCGAAACGCTGATTGAATCCGGTGTGGATGTGTTACATCCGATTCAGAAATTTGCGATGAATGAACGTGAAATTTTCGAGAAGTATAAGGATAAGTTGTGTTTCTGGGTGGGACTTGATCTTCAACAGATTTTATCGTTTGGAAGTGCGGAGGATGTGGCTCAGGAAGTGCGATTTATTACCGATCTTTTCTGGCAGCCCGATAAAGGACGATTGATTTTGACTGTGTCCAACCGGCTTCAAGATTATGTTCCACTAGAGAATTATCTGACGTTAATTAAGGAGTCTTATAGTTATGGGGAGAAGGTCGTTAAAGAAGGCAAGGGTAATCACTTGTCGATCGCTGATTCCGATCCCAATCGCTGGTTAAAAAACCAATAGGAGAAATTAACTATTATAAATCAAGAGAAAAATGAGATAAAACGAAAAGAATAATTCTATCCATGACAAAATCCAGTCAGTTCGACTGCTTTGTCGATTGCGTAATCCCGGATTTCAAAACGCTACCTCATTTTGGAAA
>JAUYTU010000027.1 GCA_030694975.1 Erysipelotrichaceae bacterium
CGGGGCTCGCAGTTTCTGGCACTCCAACGGCTTTCCAGACATCGTCACCATTTAATTGAATGCATTGCCAGAGAAAAAGCCTACATGGTTTCTAACATCTACTTGAAATTCAGTGAGTTATCCGTTTTGGATAAAGAGCAACGCCCCTTCGCGAATCTTTATGGGGTTACCTCGGCGGCTGTTTTAACCGATTTTTTCTCATTAGATGACATTGCTTATGCACCGATTGACAATCTGGTTAGCTTCGTTTCCGAAAAAGGTAAAAATCGGTTTAGCAATTCGCTGGAAACTGCAACTCTACTTCAAAAGGCGGCCAGAGATTCCTATCGTCTGGATAAGGTTTTGTATGAACCTTTGAACACATCCATTGCTTCTTCTTTCAATGTCATTAAAGCCTTCTCCGAGGAAATAAAAACCCTCGATAAGGCCATTGAAAAAACGATCAAAGGTATTAACACAACTCAATTCCAGTCGCTTACCTCCATTCCCGGTATTGGTCCGGTGTTTGCCGGCGGGATCCTCGGAGAAATCGGGTCGATCTCTTCCTTTGCTTCAAATGATGCATTGGCAAAGTATGCCGGCCTCACCTGGCGCGTCAATCAATCCGGTGATTATTCGGCTGATGATACCAATATGACCAAGACGGGGAATAAGTATCTCCGTTACTATCTGATTGAAGCAGCCAACAGCGTAAAAAATAATATCCCTGAGTACAATGACTTCTACCATAAAAAATATACTGAAGTAACGACACATAACCATAAACGAGCACTTGCACTGACATCCCGTAAATTAGTTCGCCTGATTTTTGGATTGCTGGCCAAAAATCAAATCTACTCTGACACTAAAGTTGCTGACATCAACTAAATACTTTTTTCTTTTACCTGTTTTTTTCTTGAAAACACCAGGGTTTATTAAAGTTACCCCTTTCTCAATCTTTTGTTTCTGTCATTAAAAAATAACCGCTTGACATATTACCAGATTGCTATATATGTTCAATTAAATATTTAACGAGGGGCGATCCGTGATGACCAAGGGATCTAGATCCTCGC
>JAUYTU010000040.1 GCA_030694975.1 Erysipelotrichaceae bacterium
TATCATTTTTCGCATATCCGATAAAGATTGCCTTTCAAACAAATAAAAAAACTGTCGACATCTACAATTGTATTTGTCAACAGTCTGAGGGACATCCTCGGATGTCCCTCTTTTTTTATTTTACGAAAACGTTTTCTTGCACTAATGAAAGCGCTTTGATAAAATAGAAGAAGAGATAATAGAAATCCGATTGAAGAAGATGGAGGGGTTGCATGAAACGTACCATGAAGATGTTGATTGTAATATTTATGACTGTTTTGATGCTCATTGGCTGTGCGACAGCGAATCAAAACAGTGAACCAAGTGAACAGCAAACTCTGACTGCTTATCAGTTGTTAGCGACAACGCTAAACCAAAGCCGTACGACTCACTTGGATTTTTGGCGTGAGAATTCAGTTGGACCATTGAAGAGTGATGTGGATGTCCCTCTGGCTGCTCCGACAACACTTAATGCGATGGAATCGATAACGTTTGAATTCACCATGGATCAAACAGCACAAGCTCATTTACAGGCATTGATTCGAATCACAGAGCGCACGTTGATCAATCCGATCCTTCGGGTCAGCATTAATGGTTCCATTCCTTATCGTGAATCCGCAACTGTAGACGTTGCGATTCGCTGGCGAGATGAGTCCAAAAATTTCTCCTTGGACAGTTACGGAGATGAATCATTGCCAAATCAGATTGCGGATAATTCATTTCGGAAAGTTGATTTTTATAACAACACTTACTCAACAAGTCGTCCGCTGACATACTTATTTAATCAAGGGATCAATACGGTAACCATTACCAATGTTTCCTCTGATCCTATTGATATTGCATCGTTAAAAGCAGTTGTACCATGGGATTTACCAACCTATGTCGCACCAAGTACAGACAAGATTAAAATTATTAACTTTGAACAGAAAATCAATGCTATTGATTATACATCTAAGAATTCATCATTTATCCGATTGAGTTCACATCCGTCGGTATCGGTATCTCCATATGATCCTGTTGACAAGAAATTAAATGTAATCGATGGAGTTTCCTGGAGTAAATCCGGCCAATCCGTAGATTATCCTTTTTCAGTGCCTCAAAGCGGTTATTATAATATCTCATTTCATTACAGTAACAGTAAACCAGATTTCTCCGTTTTTCGATCCATCGCTATCGATGGACAAGTCCCGTTTGAAGAAGTGGAATCCTATGCATTCACTCCGACTAAAACGGGCAAATGGGAGATTGAAACACTTAAAGATTCAAACGGGGATCCGTTCTGGTTTTATCTTGAAGTAGGAAATCATGTTCTGACATTAAGAGGTGAAACAGCTCCCATCCAACGCTCTCTGGATACATTGCAATTAATGATCGATCACATCAATCAGTTTGCACTCGATATCCGAAAAATCACGGGTAAAGAAGTTGACCGTAACCGGACATGGAAGTTAACCAATTTCCTACCGGAAACAGCAGATATTTTGGAAGCCTATGAAATCTCTTTGGAGTCCGTGCTAGCACAGACCTCTGAATTTGCTCCTAACGGAAAAGAATCAACAACGTTATCCTACCTTCAAAAAGCACTCTATAAAATTCGAAAAATGCGTGAGAAACCAGATGAACTGCCTTTATATTTAGATGACCTGTATAGTCAAACAGGTTCTGTAACCGAAATGATCGGTATAAGTCTGACAGAACTATCCAATCAGTCACTATCCATTAATGAGATTGCAGTATCTGATAATAAGACGAGTATGATTGCTGAGGCAAGCTGGGTATCGAAGGCAAGTTCAGGGGTCCAATCCTTTATTGCATCTTTTACATCGAAAAAATATGTCGCTAAAAAAGATCCTGAAATGCTGAATATTTGGGTCAATCGCTCGATAACCTATGTAGATACAATGCAAAAACTGGTTGACTCGGATTTCACCGTCAGAACCGGAATTAAAGTCAAAATATCAGTCATGCCGGATGTCAATCGATTGATTTTGGCCAATGCTGCCAATCAATCACCGGATGTTGCACTTGGACTACCTTCTTACATGCCTTTTGATTTCGCAATCCGAGGTGCAGCGTATCCACTAAGCGACTTCGAAGATTACTGGAAAGTCGCAGGAACTATGGCTCCAGGAGCCTTTGTCCCTTATTTATATGAGGGGAAATCTTACGCACTTCCAGAAACACTGGATTTCCATACATTGATTTATCGCACAGATATATTCAATGGTCTAAATCTTGATGTACCGGATACATGGCAGGATGTTTTAGACTTATTGCCTGAATTACAACGTTATGGTATGAACTTCTACTATTTGACTGCCGGAGGCGGAAGTTTGAAATGGTTTTATCAAACCAGCCCATTCATCTATCAATACGGTGGTTCACTCTATGACAGCAGTGGCTATCGCTCGGGCATAGACTCCGTTGAGTCAGTTGCGGGCATCCGTTTCCTAACAGAATTGTTTACAACCTATTCAATACCGGAGCAAGTTCCATCGTTCTATAACTCATTTAGATACGGCACACTGCCGGTAGGTATTGCGGATTTCGGCACTTATTTGCAAATTAAAAACGCTGCTCCTGAATTGGCGGGTCAATGGGCATTGGCCCCTTATCCAGGCACCATAAACAGTGAAGGTGAAGTCGTTCGCTGGGATATTGTTAATGGAACATCAGGAATGATTTTTGCCAATACTGAAAAACCGAAGCAAAGTTGGGACTTTATGAAGTGGTGGATGGAAACAGAAACCCAAACATCCTTTGCGTACAATCTTCAATCGACGTACGGACCTGAATATGTCTGGTTAAGCGCCAACTTGGATGCGGTGGCTAATTCACCCATTGAATATGAAGACAAACTGGTTATACTTGAGCAATCCAAATGGCTAAACGATGTCCCTCGTACCCCAGGGCAATACATGCTTGAACGCGGTATGTCTGACATTTGGAATACGACGGTCTTTGATGGAACTCCCGTTCGAATTGCTATTGACCGACAAAAGCAAACGATTGACCGTGAAATCCGACGTAAGATGATAGAGTTTGGCTTCCTGGATCGCAATGGCGACGTTATCCGGCCTTATATGGTTTTTGATATCGATTGGATCAAAGAGCAAATCGAAAACGCGAAGGAGGATTGAATATGGGAAAATTAAGTAAATTTAAAAATGACCTTCGTCGTAAGTATGAGAGTGGAACGCTGAGTGAATGGCTTGCTATCTTTTGGCTGCTATTACCCTATGCCTTAATGTTTTCATTGTTTGTGGCTATTCCGGTAGCCATTGCGATCGGTTTATCACTGACCTACTTCAACTCCATTCAATTTCCAGAGTTTCAAGGGTTACTAAACTATATTACACTATTGACTCAGGATGAAATATTCTTAAAATACGTTCTTCCCAATACATTCAAATATGCTTTGATTGTTGGACCCGGAGGTTACTTCCTTTCATTTCTTCTAGCTTGGATGTTAGCTCAGATTCAAGTAAAAGCACGCACTATTTTGGCTTTGGCGATCTATACCCCATCGATGGTCGGTGGTGTATTCATTGCGGTTGTTTGGCGGACACTGTTTTCAGGAAATGAAGCGGGCTATATCAACGCATTGCTCATTCAGTGGGGTTGGATTACAAAACCACTGCAATTCTTACAAGACCCGGCATATCTAATGAATATTATGATTATCGTTGGGCTCTGGAGTGCGATGGGTATCGGCTTTCTGGCAATGCTTGCCGGCATTCTCAATACCAATGAGGAACTCTATGAAGCTGCCTATATTGATGGAATTAAGAATAAACTTCAGGAAGTCATCTATATTACGATTCCATCGATGCACTCACAAATGTTGTTTGGAGCCGTTATGGCCATTGTGGGAGCATTCAATAGCGGATGGATCGGCGTAGCGTTATCGGGCTCTAATCCAACGCCTCAATATGCGGGGCAACTGATTATCAATCATATTGAAGATTATGGATTTCAACGTTATGAGATGGGCTATGCGGCAGCCATATCGGTTGCACTACTATTGATGGTTTGGGGATTCTCCAGACTGGCATACCGCCTATTCTCAGATAGGTAAGGAGGGGCGACATGGCATTTCAAGGAACCAAAATCAATCCAAAGCGATTTGACAAGTCTCAACTTAAATTCTACGCCTTCTTAATTCCGATGGCCATTTTCATGGTTTTGCCGGTCATCTATATCATTAATCAGGCATTTAAACCGCTCGATGAACTTTTTATGTTTCCACCGCGCTTTTTCGTTATAAAACCAACCTTTGAAAACTTTACCGATTTGTGGCGGACTTCATCAACCACCGGTGTACCGATGACTCGCTACCTCTTTAACTCAATCGTAGCCACTTCGGTGACTGTTTTTACTTCGATATTGGTAACCGCCGGAGCTGCCTACGTATTGTCAAAGAAGAAATTCAAAGCGAAAAACTGGTTGTTTAGTGTTAATCAGGTAGCGTTGATGTTTGTTCCGATCGCCGTTGCAATTCCGCGCTATTTGATCATTAAGCAAACCGGACTAACGGATAATTTTCTGGCTCACATTCTGCCAATGTTAGCATTGCCGGTCGGATTATTTTTGGTTAAGCAATTTATGGATCAGGTTCCGGATGCAATCATTGAAGCCGCGCGTCTTGACGGGGCTAATGACTGGCAAATACTAATCAAGATTGTCATTCCTCTGGTTAAACCAGCGCTTGCGACCGTCGGTATTTTGACTTTCCAAGTTGCATGGAATGCCACAGAGGCATCCAGTCTGTATATTACGGATGAAACTTTGAAGAATTTTGCATTCTACTTAAGTTCACTAACGAATGTCAGTAATTCGATTGCCGGTGTCGGTATGGCAGCAGCGGCAGGGTTAATCATGTTTTTACCGAACTTGCTTATTTTCATTATGTTACAATCGAAGGTCATGAACACCATGAGCCATTCGGGAATCAAGTAGGAGGGTGACTATGAAGAAAAACTTTAAACGTGCAATCCTGCTTTTAATCCTCACTTATCTTTTTTTGGTGCCGGTATCCGCATCATCCGCAACCTCTCGCACGCGCACACTTAATTCCAAGTATGAAATCGTGTGGACCCAAGATGCTTACCTGCCAAAACGAACAGTCACAAATCTTGGATTGAAGTCTCCTCAAGATTCTGTATTTGATGAGCGTGATCATCTGTACATTGCGGATAAAGACAATGCGCGAGTCATTGAATACGACACCAATACGGACACCGTCGTTCAGATTATTACTCATCCGCTGATGAAAACTCCGACGGGAATCACTTTGGCAGTCAATGGCGATATTTATGTAGCCGATCCGCAAGCTGCGATGGTTTTACGCTTTTCGAGTGACGGTCAGTTAATTGAGTCTTTTGGTCGGCCAACGACCGCATCTTTTGGTGATACGACGTACAAACCTATGAGAATCGCTGTAGATAACCGTCGTAACATGTATATTCTATCTGAAGGTGTTTATAACGGAATCATCCAGTTATCCAATGCCGGGGAATTTTTGGGTTACTTTACATCCAATAAAGTCCGACTAAGTTTTACTCAAATGTTACAAGACGCCTTTTATACAGAAGCTCAGAAAGCATTGCTTTTAGGAAGAGTACCTACGACATTTACAAATGTCTACCTAGACCACAAAGGGATTGTCTATACAACAACGATGGGAACCAACATGCATGGTCTTAAAAAGCACAATACTGCCGGCCAGGACATGTTTTCGAATCAATATACATGGGGGCCAAGTGATTTGATCGATCTTACAGTCGATCAAAAGGGGATTATCTACGGTGCTTCCAAAGCCGGTCTGATTTTTGTGTACACCAACGACGGTCAATATATCTTTAGCTTCGGATCTTCCTATGCTGAGTATGATATTGCCGGACTCTTTAGCAGTATCTCCTCAATTTCAGTGGATTCCAAAGGACAGTTATGGGTTCTGGACGGTGAAAAATCTTTTATCCAATCGTTTGAACCAACCGAATATTCATCGCAAATATATTCGGCTATCGACCTTTTCAATCAAGGAGAATATGAGAAGGCGACTGAACTTTGGCAAGATGTATTACGATTGAATCAAATGTCCGTGCTTGCCCACAATGGCATCGGTATGAACTATATGTATACTGAGCAGTACGATGAAGCCATGTTTCATTTTGAGATTGCCGGGAATCGATTTTACTACTCTCAGGCTTTTTGGGAAGTCCGCAATGAATGGTTACAAAGAAATCTTGGGACTGTACTGTTTGGGCTCATTATTTTATCACTTCTATTAGCACTTACACGCAAATTCAGACGCACCCATAACTGGTTAAAACCGGTCAAGGAATTTGTGCATCGCATTGTCTCCATAAAAATTATCCGTGATTTGTTATTTGTTTTTTCCTTTCTAAAACATCCAATCGATTCTTTCTATGACTTAAAGAAAGGTCGAAAGGGCTCGATGAAGGCTGCACTTCTGATTTATGTAATATTTTTTGCGATCTTTATCTGGTATTCGCTTGGCAAAGGATTTATTTATCAGTGGGTAGCCATCGAAGATGTCGATATGCAATCAATTGTCATTGGTTTCTTCTCTATCATCTTCTTGTCCATCCTTTGTAATTATCTGGTTTCTTCGATTAACGATGGTGAAGGTTCCTTCGCTCAGTTGATAAAAATGGTTGCCTATAGTCTGGGTCCGGTCATGATTATTTATGTCATGGTCATCGGACTGAGTTATATTTTGACTTTTAATGAAATGTTTCTATTGGAGACATTGCAACAAGGTGCGATTTTGTGGACGGGAGTCAATTTGTACTTAGGTGTACAAGAGACTCACAACTATACAGTCCGCGAATCAGTCAAAAGTATTCTGCTTACGATTGTCTTTATCTTGATTATCGCTGTGATTCTGTTAATTGTCATCATCATGACCGAGCAAGTTTATATGTTCTTTGAGGCTATCATCAAGGAGGCTATCCGCAATGTCACAAATTAAAAAATTGTCTATGATCATACTGACACTAACCGTCGCATTTACGATCATAGCTGCATCGCAATACATTCCTACTTCGCATGATACCGGTTTACCACCTGAAACGATCACGTACGACGACCTTGAACCTTCAGCGTTTGAACTTTTATATGAAACTGAAAATCTAAGTTATTACTACCGCGAAGATAGAGATATCTTGGCTATCAAAGACAAGCGCAATGGATATTTATGGAAAACGGGATTGGACATCGAATTTAATAAGAATCTTGAAGCGGCTTGTAAATTAGTTCCTGATGATCAAAAAGTAGATTGTTTACCCATTGAAGATCGTTTGAACACAACTTATACCGGAATCGCTAATTCAATTCTGACCATCGAATATTATGATATTTCATCTTCGATTCGTCGCATATCAAGCGCATCGGATGCCGGAGTGACTTCAAAATTGGCAACTGTCAATGATGATCCATCTCACCGACGACTGGATGTTCGCTTTGGCACATTGAGAATTGACATCAAAGTTCATATATATTTTGATGATGATGGCATTCGCTATGAAATTCGAGATGAAGAGATTGGTGGAGAAGGCGTTGATGTTTTGGCTGGAGTTATGTTAACACCTTTTTTAGGGGCATCTGGCGGAGCGAAGCTTTACTGGGATCCTGAACGGGAGAATTTCCGTCGATCTGTACCCAATCCGACACTTGACGGATATGTTTTAGTCCCGGATGGACCAGGTGCTTTAATTCGCTTTGTTGATCGCAACACGAGTTTGACATCCTATAATGGGAATATTTACGGCGAAGATTTAACGGAAAGTGACTACTATTATGGCTGGGAAACATCCTATTTGCCACTAAAATCCCCGATGATGCCAGTATTTGGTATTGCACATGGAAATCGACAAGCTGCTTTTGTCGCTTATGCAACAACGGGTGGCGAGTATATGAATATCGTAGTTTCTCCTGAGGCGAACTTAACAAATTATACCTACGCGTATCCGCGCTTTGAATACAACAAATTATTCCATCAGGTGTACAATCGTCAAGGCGATGGTTATTTCACGCTGATGGAAAATCGCAATCAATTCGATATTTCGATGCGCTACGACTTTTTAGCCAATGATGGGTCTTCAGACGGTTACCCGGCCGATTATGTCGGTATGGCGCTAAAGTATCGAGACTACCTGAAAGAAAATGATGGATTACCAACAACCATCCGAAGTAAGGGAGATATTCCGATACGCCTGGACTTTGTCATGTCGGATATCAAGCAAAGCGTTTTTGGAATGGAAGATGTCATTGCTAGTACCGCAAATCAGGTGAAGAGCATTTTGAGTGATGTTAAAATATTAGGAATCGATAAGGTTTCCAGTGGATTAATGGGCTGGCAGAAGGGTGGTATCACCAACGGACATCCTGCGAAAACAGCTTGGACAGGTGCGATTGGATCGCAAAGCGAGTTTAAAGAACTGAATGAAGCTGCTAAAGAACTAGGTTATGATATTTCCCTGGCACAAAACTATGTTACGATTCATCGTGATCAGGTGGGTTATTTAAACACAGCTGCTAAGCACATGAATGGTTGGTATTTGGAATATCGATTACGAGACAATATGCCTGTCTCCTTGTTTGGTTACGCAAAACCTTCAACCAGTGCGAAGTGGATGTTGGAGCAAAGCCGTCGCTTAGCCGGGGTAGGTTTCGATTCATTTACGGTAGAAGGCATTACGAATGTTTTAATCAGTGAGTATACGAAGGAAAGTTCTGACGTTCATAAGACCATTGAACTTTACAAAGAGTCATTTGAACAACTGGAAGATGATTGGAAGATTTCATCCACGATGCCAAATGAATACTTATGGAAATATGTTGATCGCTTCCTGCAAGCACCGGTTTATTCCAGTCAGTTTTTAATTCAAACCGACACAGTGCCTTTTTTACAGTTAGTGATTAACAATAACATGGAAATGTATGCGCCATATTCTAACTTCTCGTTTTATACCAAACAGGATGTATTGCGCATGATTGATTATAATTTGTCACCATCCTTTGTTCTGACACACCTTCCTTCCTATCAGCTGACACTGACAAACTCAGCCAGATATTACTCTACGGAGTACGTTCAGTATAAAGATCTTATTCAGCAGATTTATGCGGATGTTAATGAGGCATTGAAAGATGTAACGCATGCGCAATGGATTGATCGAGTCGTGCTTTACAATGGTGTAATCATGAATAAGTATGATAATGGGATGTTTGTCATCATAAACTACACGCAAGAGCCGATTGAAGTGTTTAACACTACGATTGAACCCGAATCAGCGAAGGCGTTGATGGCGGAGGTGAACCGATGAAGCAGAAGAAAAACAGGCCAAGCCGCCAATACCAAAAACAACAGAACAGGGCAGGATACATGTTCTTTATGCCCTGGTTGATTGGATTTTTGGTGTTTACACTATTCCCCTTCATTTATACCGTTTACCTGAGTTTTCATAAGGTTAATTTGAATGTCTTGGGATGGTCAACGATATTTAATGGAATTGATAACTACGTGACAGCTTTCTTGCGTAATCCAGACTTTACTCCTGCATTGATTCAGTTCTTCCTTACCGAATTAATCTATGTTCCGACAATTTTGATTATTTCATTTATTTTGGCAGTACTTATGAATGGAAAATTCAAGTTCCGAACCGTTTTTCGTATCATATATTTCTTGCCGGTCATCGTTATTTCCGGTTCAGTCATGAATCAGCTGATGAGTTCTGGTAATGTTCAAATCGGCAATGTTCGCAGAATCTTCATTTATCAGATCATTGAAAGTTACAGCCCTGAACTTGCCGATGTTATTACCTTTTTATTCAATAATTTTGCCTTGGTATTGTGGTTTACCGGCATTCCGATTGTATTGTTTCTTAGTGGATTACAAAAAATCAACACACAGCTTTATGAGGCGGCTCAAATCGATGGAGCGACCTCTTGGCAAATTTTATGGAAAATTACCATGCCCATCATCCGGCCAATCGTCTTGGTTGCGGCCGTATTTACAGTTGTATCATTGGGGATGTTCCCCATCAATCCGGTGTATGGAATGATCCAAATGGCAATCTTTGATACGGTTGGAGGATTGGGTGTTGCTTCTTCCTATGCTTGGATTTACAGTATGACGATTTTGTTGCTAATAGCAATGCTTTATTTCGTATTAAAAGATCATTCGAAAGATGAGTATGTCATTAATATACGACAGCAGCAGGCTGAACGTCAGTTAAAACAAGTTAAAAGAGATCAGCGCAGAAATAAATTGCATGGCTTACTGGCTAAAAAGGCAGGTGAAAAGCATGAAGATTAATAAACTAAATTTAAAATGGAAGGACAGTCCGCTTCGGAGTAAATTGTTGGGATACCATTTGACGGATGGATGGATCTATCGCTCGGCCGTCTACATATTGCTTATTGCAATAGCCTATGTCTTTCTATATCCGCTGTTACGTATGATATCGATGACATTCATGTCTACGGCTGATTTGATTAATCCGGAAATTGATTGGGTACCTCAGAACTGGTCCCTGACCAATTTGCGCGTGGCTTGGACTGTTATGGATATGCCATCAACCATTTTCAATTCACTTTGGTATTCAGGCACTTTGGCTTTAGCGCAGACATTCGTTTCCGCTATGACTGGCTTTGCTTTTGCCAGATATCAGTTTAAATTCAAGAATTTTTGGTTTTTAATGGTCTTACTGTCCTTTGTCATTCCGGTACCTTTGGTGCTTATACCCCGCTGGATGATGTTTATTACTGTACAGAACATGACCGGGCTTAAACTTATCGGAACAATCTTTCCGCAATTGTTGATGTCAATGGTTGGACAGGGTGTATACTCGGCGATTCTTATTCTGATTTTCTTCAACTTCTTCAAAATGATTCCGGTCAGTTTGGATGAAGCGGCGAGAATCGATGGGGCAACCTCTTGGCAGGTTTTCTATCATATTATTCTTAAGATGTCCGTTCCGACCATCGCGACCGTATTTCTGTTCTCCTTTGTCTGGAACTACAACGAAAGCTACATTACATCGACGTTTGTTCGAACGGCTATGAAACTTATGCCGTTACAATTATCCCTGTTTGACTCGATATTTGAGAGAATGTCGGCAAATGTACCGGGTGCGCCTGGCGGTCAGTTTAGAATCAATGAATCATTTAAAATGGCTGCCACGCTGATTACGATGGCACCGATGATGATCATGTATTTATTTGTGCAGAGGCAGTTTGTTGAGGGTATTGAAAAGACGGGGATTACCGGCGAATAGAAGGAGAATTTATGGAAAGAATTCGTGGAGTCAATCTGGGTGGTTGGTTTGTTTTGGAGCGGTGGATGTCACAAGCACTATTTGAAGGGGTTGTGGGTAAGGATGAAACTGTGTTTTGCCAACAAAAACCTTCAGCGGAAGCATTTTTGCATCAACATTGGGAAACGTTTATTACGGAAGATGATTTTATTTGGTTAGCTAAGCTCAAAATCAATTTAGTCCGTCTGCCTTTTCCTTGGTGGGTGTTCGGAGAAGATAAGCCGTACTTTTCTTGTTTAAAGTGGTTGGATCGGGCCATGGATTGGGCAGCAAAGCACAACCTTTCGGTCTTGTTGGACTTACATACAGCTCCGGGCTGTCAAAATGGTTTTGACAACGGAGGTATCGAAGGTGTTTGTACTTGGCATCTTGATCAAGCCAATATCCAGCGGACCATCGATGTTCTTGCTCAGGTAGCAAATCGCTATAAGGATCATCCAGCCCTTTGGGGCATTGAAGCACTCAATGAACCGCGTTGGGATATTGATTTGGGACTGATTCAGAAGTTCTATCTGGATACATATCAACGCCTTAGACAGATTCTCTCACCTGAACACACGATTGTGTTTCATGATACCTTCAGAAATGATGAGTGGGAAGAATTTTTTAAAGATAATCAACTTGACAATGTCGTGTTGGATTTGCATTTGTATCAAAATTTTGATGATCGTTTTCATGAGGCAGGCATTATCAATAATCTGATATTCCCACTTCAAGAGCAGATTGAAGTGATTGATCGTGTTTCTAAGATGGTTCGTTGTATCGTCGGTGAATGGTCATTAGGTATGCATCCTAAAAACTTAGCGCATCTGGATCGTTTCAATCGTCATTTGGCATTAAGAAGTTTCGGGTCTAATCAATTATTGGCGTTTGAGCGCGGATATGGTTGGGTATTTTGGAATTATAAAATCGCTTCGGAAAGTTACAACTGGAATTTTCGCAAGTTAGTAGATACGGGGGTATTACCAGATGATTACTCGCTATAAACAGTATTTTCTTCTATTCTTTTCTTGTATACTTATTTCTGGATGTGCAGTTGAGCAACCCCCAGTCAATGAGGATGAAATGTTGAAATCAAAAATCTCGCAACTTGTTCAGGCTGAACGAAACAACTTCACTTCGCAAAATGTAAGTTCTTATCCGCTTGGCTCCGTTTTGAGTGGTGGAGGCTCACAACCTGCGAATAATTCAGTAAGTGGTTGGAGACAAGTGATTGAGGATTATCAAAAGAACTCTACAATCCCAGTTATTTATGGTGTGGACGCTGTTCACGGTCATAACAATTTATCAGGTGCAACGATATTTCCTCATAACATTGGTTTAGGTGCTGCCAATGATGAAGATTTGGTGCGCAGAATCGGAGTGGCAACTGGCAAAGAAGTTTCCGCTACCGGTGTTCACTGGAATTTTGCACCGGTGCTAGCTGTTGTACAAGATATTCGTTGGGGCAGAACATATGAGAGTTTCTCTGAAGATCCACTGATCGTCTCACGGTTAGGTTCGGCTTATATTCAAGGCTTGCAATCTGTAGGAATTGCCGGAACCGCAAAGCATTTCTTAGCGGATGGAGCAACCGTATTTGGTACAGGGTCAGGGAATTATCTTGTGGATCAAGGGGATACACAACTTGATGAAGAAGAAATCCGTCGTGTACATCTCTATCCATACTTAGCCGCTATCAATGAGGGGGACGTTCTAACCGTTATGGTATCGTTTAGCAGTATCAATGGGGAAAAGATGCATGCATCGAAATACTGGATCACAGATGTTTTAAAAGGTGAACTTGGATTTAAGGGGTTGGTAATCAGTGATTGGGAAGCGATTCATCAGTTGCCAGGGTCACTGTATCAACAGATTGTTGCTGCCATGAATGCTGGAGTGGATATGTTAATGGAGCCGGTTAAATGGAAAGAATCTGTGGATACCATGATGCGAGCAGTTAAAAATGGGGATATATCGAAGGAGAGAATCGAAGATGCTTATCAGCGGGTGATGGTTGTTAAGGAAAAATTGGGTTTGATTGATGGGTCTTTTGAGGCTTATGAAGAATCGGTCATTCATTCTCAAGAACACCAAGATTTAGCTCGTGAAGCGGTGGCTAAGTCGCTGGTACTGTTGAAAAATAGTAATGTACTGCCTCTTAAGAAAAGCGCCAAGATACTGTTAATTGGTCCGGGTGCGGATAATGCGGGATTGGCTAGTGGCGGTTGGACCTTTAGTTGGCAAGGTGAGACTGGTAATGATAAGTTTCCTCAAGCCACAACGTTGAAAAAAGCATTTGAAGCTGTCGTCGGTCAAAATGGCGGTTCTGTAACGACGGATATATCGTTGATCAATGAAGTTGATATTGTTGTGTTAGCTTTAGCAGAAAATCCGTATGCTGAAGGTGTGGGTGATGCAAGCGATTTGTCACTTGCTGGCTCATTGATGCATCCTGGAAATAAAGAGGCGATCGATTTTGCTAAATCCACAAAAAAACCGGTAGTAACGATTCTTACGGCCGGTCGGCCTCGATTGATAAGTGATGAGTTAAAAGATTGGGATGCGTTTGTGATGGCGTGGTTATATGGCAGTGAAGCTTCGGGTATTACGGATGTATTATTTGGAGATCTTAACTTTACCGGAAAGTTGCCATTCAGCTGGCCGAAAACGTCCAATACCGATACGATCAGTTCCATTGATCCTGATCGGGATGAGTCGAATGTCTTGTTTGACTTCGGTTTTGGCTTAAGATATGAATAAAAAACAGAAGATGATCTTCTGTTAATTTCCCACAGGTTTTTCTTGAATTAGGAATGTGACTGTGGCTACGGCTTTTCCGGCCATCGGTATGACAATCGTCTGATCATCCAGATGTATCAGTGCATTGCGTGACTGGTTGGAAATATTATAGACCACCAGGTTCACACGTTGATCCGGATTGAGGAATGCGACGCTGGTATAGTTTCCTTCGGCTTTCGATGAATCGATCCGAATCGCATTGGGTTGAGTGAATTTACTGAAATGTGCCAGAGCATAGTAGTCAAGGTTGTATATAAGTTCACCGGTTTGCTGGTTGACGGTCACCATGCCTCGAACGGTACTTCGGCCAAAACCCGGTACGACCGGTCCATTATTCTCATCCAAGGCAAAGTTCCATAGAACATAGGTTTTGGAATGATTGCGGAATACGTCGATGCCAGTCTTGATTTCACCTAGAAATGCCTGTTCAAAGGGTGGTACCCATTCACCTCCGGAAGCTTCGGTGAAGTAGACATCGTGATTTGGAAATTCGCGTACGACTTCAGACATGGCAGTCACTTGTCCGCCATAGACATGCCAAGCAACTCCATCAACTAAATCGGGAATGCTCTTTAAAATATCGATGGGATAGTCCTTACGGTCCCAATTGTGATCGTAGATTAAGATTTTTGTATCGATGTTAGCTTTCGTAAATGCCGGGACCAAACCATTTTTAATAAAATTCATCTGTTGCTGAGCATTCATTCCCAATCCGGGATAATGAACCGGAACATAAAGCGGTTCATTTTGCGGGGTAATGGCATATATATCGATGCCTTCCTCTTTATAAGCCTGAATAAACTTCGCAAAGTATTCGCCATATACCGGATAGTATTGTGGTTTCAATTGACCGCCAACAGTAGAATCTGTGGTTTTCATCCATCCCGGGGCACTCCATGGACTGGCCATGATCTTGAGGTCAGGATTGATACGTAGTGCTTGTTGTAACAAAGGGATGATATCTGCGCGGTCATGGTCAATCGAAAAATTTTCAAGTGTCTCATCTGTTTGACCTTTGGGCATATCGTTGTATGTGTAGAAATCGCGGGCAAAGTCAGAGGCTCCCATGGGTTGTCGGATAAAGGATAAACCGATACCTTCCTCACGATCAAAAAGTTTGATCATGAGTTGGTCTCTGTCCTCATTACTAAGCACTTGATTGATAAGATAGGCGGAAGCATCGGTAAACGATGCGCCGGAACCGACAATGGTCTGGTAGCGCTTGTTTGCATCAATCCTGACATCAAAACCGGATGTCGGTGCCTCATTCTTTTGAAACAGGATACCATCCTCGACTTTGGTAAAAAGATGTTCCTGATCGACGGTTGACATGTATACAGAAATAGGTCCTCGAATCTCATATAGCTTATTAGGATCGGGTTGCGGATCAATTGGAATTGCCGGTGCACATGCGACTAGCATCGTGGTTAGTCCGGCAGAAATCAGTTTTGTCATTTTCATAGCATTCCTTTACTTTTTATTCTTAACGATGTCATCCATCTCGTCGGCTTGATACACTCGGATGGAATCGATTTCCATGGTTGTTGGCCAACCTTCTTCGGCTACTCCGCGGGCCCCGCCCCAGTTTCCACCCACAGCGATGTTGAGGATTAAATGGAAAGGGATGTCAAATGGCCATTGTTGGCTTGTCGGACAGTTTAGGTAGAGTGAAGGCATGAAACGATATAAGTATTCGCCATTAATATAGTAGCGGATTTGATCGGGAAGCCATTCGATCGTGTAGGTATTGAATGTTTCGCTAACATTGGATAACTGTTTTGAAAAACCTTGTTGAGTACCTTCCAGATGATTGAACTTGGCGGTATGTACTGTACCATGGATAATATCTTTATCTTGTACGACATATTCCATGATGTCGATTTCGCCTGATCGAGGCCATCCGCCGTACTGGCTGACGGTTGGTAACATCCAGATGGCTGACCAAGAGCCCAAAACATCCGGAAGCTTCGCGACAACTTCGATTTTTCCGTAACGCCAATCACCTTTGTTTCGACTGACCAGGCGGGTTGAGGTGAATTTATTGGGCCCAATGGTTTCTTGACGGGCTTCGATGATCAGCTTTCCGTCTTTGATTTCAACATTATCACCATTGGTATAGTATTGAAGCTCACGATTGCCCCAACCGTTACCACCGACGTCATACGACCATTTTTGCGGATCGGGCTTCCCGTCCACATCAAACTCATCGGACCATACCAATTGGTATGTAAGAGCATTTAAGTCATATTCGTAACTCGTGGATTTGCAGTCGCTCACAGGCACTATCGGAGGTTTGGTAGTGCAAGCGGTAATTAACAGTAGTATGCTTATGTATAGTAATTTTCGCATAGAATCCCTCTTTCTATAAATTATACATGACTTTTTATAGAAAGAAAACGTTTTCATTCATACTAAATCACCATATTTCGATATTTAATTAAAAATCAAAGGAGCAACATATGGAGAACAAACAAAGTCGATTGGAAGGATTTGCAGAATTTGCCAGAGTCGTGGCGGCGGAAGGTGCGGTTTTATTGAAAAATGAAAATCAGACACTTCCGATTAAACTCAATGAAAGAGTTGCGGTTTTTGGCAGAATTCAGAGCAGCTATTACAAAAGCGGAACAGGATCCGGTGGTCTGGTCAATGTTGACTATACTGTCAATATCTTAGACGGTTTACGTAATTGCGGGTTGGTCAGTGTTGATGAAAAACTGGCATTGATTTATCAGCAGTGGATTGAAGAACATCCGTTTGAAAAAGGTGAAGGTTGGGGTCAGGAACCTTGGTCTCAATTAGAAATGGAAGTTTCGGATGATACCGTCGCTTCCGTGGCAAGTCGCAATGAGGTTGCTATCGTCATCATCGGTCGTACAGCCGGAGAAGACCAAGATACTCGCAATGAGCCGGGTAGTTATTTGCTGACTGAAGCTGAAGAAGATTTGATTGATAAAGTATCACAACACTTCCCAAGGTTTGCGGTTGTGTTAAATGTTGGAAATATTATCGATATGAAATGGGTTGAGAAGTATCAGGTTCCCTCCGTTTTATACGTATGGCAAGGCGGCATGGAAGGTGGCAACGCTGTGGCGGATGTATTGACCGGAAAAGTCAATCCGAGCGGTAAACTAAGTGATACGATATCCATCGATTTGGATGATGTATTTTCTACTCGCAATTTTGGACGCAAAGATTTCAATCTTTACCAAGAGGACATTTATGTCGGTTATCGATATTTTGAAACATTTGCGCAGGACCGTGTGTTGTATCCCTTTGGGTTTGGATTGTCCTATTCTCAGTTTTCGATAGAAACAGTGTCGACGAAACTGGAAGCAGATATAGTTAATATTGATGTTTCAGTTACCAATGTCGGTGAAGTTGCCGGTAAGGAAGTCGTTCAGTTATACGTCGGTGCTCCTATGGGAATGTTGGGAAAACCGTTAAAGTCATTGGTAGCGTATAAAAAGACAAGTCAATTAGAGGTAGGTCAAACTGAAATCTTATCTTTAACAATCGATATCAAACAGTTCGCTTCTTTTGATGACAGTGGAGTTACTGGGCATCCATTCAGTTATGTACTTGAAGCAGGAGAATACGTGCTTTACATGGGTAACAGTGTTCGTCATACCCAAGAAATCATGCGAGTTGACGTTGCAGAGGTAATGGTTGTAGAAAAATTGGAATCGGCTTTAGCTCCGGTTATGCCGTTTAAAAGAATTAAGCCCATAGAACAAAATGGTAGTATTACCATTGGATTTGAAGATGTGCCGTTGCGCAGTTATGATTTGAATAAGCGAATCGCCGATCGAAGACCTAAAGATTTACTTTTTACTGGGGATAAAGGGTATAAACTTGAGGATGTTGCACAAAAGAAAATAACTCTTGATGAATTTGTTGCTCAGTTTAGCGATGAAGATTTGGCATGTATCGTTCGGGGTGAAGGTATGAGCAGTCCGAAAGTTACTCCAGGAACAGCTTCGGCCTTTGGCGGTGTAACCGATTCTTTACTAAATTTTGGTCTTCCGATTGCCTGTTGCGCGGATGGTCCTTCGGGAGTTCGAATGGATTCCGGAACAATTGCGACCAGTTTACCGAATGGAACATGTATGGCATGTTCGTGGAATACAGAAATCATTGAAGAGCTTTATAAGATGGAAGGCCGTGAGCTACTTAAAAACAACATTGATTTCCTTCTTGGACCTGGCATAAACATTCATCGCAATCCGATGAATGGTCGTAACTTCGAGTATTTCTCAGAAGATCCTTATTTGACCGGGTCGATGGCCATAGCACAGCTCAATGGTATGCATGCGGAAGGTTCAAGCGGTACACTTAAGCACTTTTCGGCGAACAATCAGGAAACCGCAAGACATTATATCGATTGTATCATTTCTGAGCGCGCGCTTAGAGAAATTTATCTAAAAGGTTATGAAATGGCTGTGAAGCAAGCGAACTCACGCTCGATTATGACATCGTACAGTGCGATCAATGGTATCTGGGCTGCGAGTAATTATGATTTAAATACGACGGTCTTACGTGAACAATGGGGTTTTGATGGTTTCGTAATGACGGATTGGTGGGCAAGGCTTAATGATGAAGGTGAGCCATCGAACTTACGCAATACCAAGTCAATGGTACGTGCTCAAAATGATGTTTACATGGTTGTAGAAAATGCTCAGAATAACAGCACAAATGACAATACGATTGAATCTTTGGAGAATGGATTATTGACTCGCGGTGAGTTACAAAGAAGCGCGAAGAATATATGTAACGTGTTGTTACAGTCAGAGGCTTTCCGTAGGTTGTTACGTGGAGATCAAGTTATTATTAAAGAAGCAGCGACTTTTAGTCAGACACACAGTAAGTTGATTAGAATTGAAGAGAATACGGAGGTCTCAATGGATGGCACCGACACTTCAGCGGGAAGTGAGAAAGTGATTGAACTTGAGGTTATATCCGGTGGCGAGTATAAGTTGGTCTTTACAGTGATGTCCAACTTAAATCCCTTAGCCCAACTTCCTGTCAATGTTTTGATCAATGATCAGTTCACTGTAACGTTTGTGTTTAATGGCACGGATGGTCAATGGACGACGCGTGATAAGCAGTTGAAATTAACGACCGGTGCTCAGCGATTGACTCTGGCCTTTCCACAAAGTGGACTGGGTTTACACAGACTTCGCTTTATTAAACTGTAGTAATCAGACTGCCTTCGAAGGCAGTCTTTTATTATCCAAAAGCCGCGTATTTACTTATAGAGTGATTGACAATCGGAGTTACATTTAGTACTATACTTATGCACACTGCCGACATAGCTCAATTGGTAGAGCAACTGAATCGTAATCAGTAGGTTGCGGGTTCAAGTCCTGTTGCCGGCACCATGATTGAAATAACCTAGTAAACACTAGGTTTTTTGTATGTCAAAAATGAAAGTGTAACAAAAGCGTAACATTTTTAAAGAAACGATTATAAATAGAGAAAAAATACACGCATAGGGGGGTAGGTTTTTAAAGGTCTAAATGGCATAATGAGTTTAAAGAGTTGATTCTAATTTGAAACATTTAGGGGGCAGACCAAGGTGGGTAAATCGTGTAACAAACGAACTGGGTATACATATACGATTGAAATAATGACTCAACAAAACAAGGATCATATCAGGCTATTGTTCACCGGATTTAGTGGTTTAGTATAAGAAATATTCAAGTCATTTTGAGGTTTTGAAGTGGCACAGTTTGTAGCGAAACAGTGGCACTGTTTAAGCTACGTATGCAGAGAGTTAAGACAGTTTACTCATAATGCTTGATAATACCTCTGCTTATAGTATAATTTGACTTATAGGAGGTATATATTATGAATTTGAAATTATCAGCACCAAAAACAATTACTTTTATCATCGCAGTCGTAATGGCCGTTGTAGGTTTATTAATATCACAAGGTATTGTCGGAGCGATATTGTTTCCACCACTTACTTGGGTGCTTATTGCCTTTGTAGTATTAGCGCTTGGTAATCTTCTCAAAGGTTTATAGAAAAGATTGAATACCTTCATAGAGTAAGACTTAAAGGACTGTTTGAGGATTGATTTCTGCATTTTGTAGGAATCAATCCTTTTAATTTGAAATTTATCTCTCTTATTTCATGGATGAAAATTAATATCCATAAGTACTCTTCAAGTGAGCATCGAGGATTATCATAATCTACACCTATTTAGATAGATGCTAACCTTACGTTGATTTAAATCCTTAATTCTTATTACTAAGTTCAAAATCGTCACAGTACTAGTTCTTATATCGTATTTTAAACTCATCAGCTTAATAAGGACAAAAATATTTAAGCCAAGATATCAAGTGTAGCAAAAGTGTAACAATTTTAGGATTTATAAATAAACATTTATGCAATTATTGTCAAAAATAGTGATTATTTACCAAAATTTGTGCGTATTTATCACTGTCAGGACATAAAACACTCACAAACTAGATTCCTGTTGCCGGCACCATGTTTGAAATAACCTAGTAAACACTAGGTTTTTTATATGTCGAAATTGAAAGTGTGATCAGAACTTTAATTGATAAAAAACCGATTACTAAAAATATCATATTTAAGTTATAATTTGCGTATTAAAGAGTAACAAATCAGTGAACAGTGCTAATGAAAATTGAAGCAAGTACTGGGGATATTAGTAAGTGTAGTTTGTCTTTGTGTGAAAATCATTAATAGAGAGGAATATATTCATGAATGAAGCAACGGTCATCTATCCACTTCAATTATTTGCGAATTCACCTGCTCTACAAATCGGACGGAGAGTATTTCTTGTTGAAGAACCACTCATCTTGTCATACAATCCCATTCACAACCAAAAGTTAGTGCTACACAAATTAAGTATGGACGCGTATGAACAGCGTCTAATAAAAGAAGGGTACGAGGTAAAACGTCTTACGATCGAGAAATTCCCCTCTACGAAAGAGGTTTTTGCCTATCTCAAAACCGAAGGGGTGCAGGCACTACACATTGTCGATACTACGGATTGTTATTTGGAGAGGGCAATAACAGAATCTACGATCAATCGAATTTGGTATGAATCACCGCTATTTATACTAACGAAAGAGGATGCGGTTGCCAGATATAAAAGTGCAAAGAAAAGCATGGCAAGTTTCTATAAAAAAATCCGTCAAGACAAAAACATCTTAATGGAGGGACAGTCCAAGCCCATTGGCGGACAGTGGAGTTTCGATGAAGAAAATCGCAAGAAGCTTCCGAAAAATGTCGTGCTTCCCATCGATATAGTTCTTGATACAAGTTTTGACTCTTTTGAAATGAAGAAATGGCTCGACACTGTACACACAGAAAGATATGGAGATATGAAAAGTTGGTTACCGTATACACATGAGGATGCAGATGCATTTTTACAGAGCTTTTTTGAAGAGCGATTTGCTGATTTTGGGGTATATGAAGATGCACTTACGGAAAAAAGTGTACGACTGTTTCACTCAACGGTGTCACCCCTTTTAAATATTGGACTACTTGAGCCCAAACAGGTGGTCGATCGCGCAATACTCTATGCGACCGCGCATGATGTACCTCTAAATTCGTTAGAAGGTTTTGTGCGACAGATGATTGGCTGGCGGGAGTTTATGCGTGCGGCATATGAATGTGACGGAACGACCATGCGTACTAAAAATTTCTGGAAGCATACAAGAAGCTTGCCTAATGGATTTTGGACAGCTAAAACAGGTATCGAGCCGGTTGACAGTAGCATCCAAAAAGCGTTGTTATATGGCTACAATCACCATATTGAAAGACTGATGGTTCTCGGCAACTTTATGTTGCTCTGTCAAATTCATCCGGATCAAGTATATCGATGGTTTATGGCAATGTATGTGGATGCGTATGATTGGGTGATGGTGCCAAATGTGTATGGGATGAGTCAGTTTGCTGATGGTGGGATCTTTGCTACAAAGCCGTATATTTCAGGTAGTAATTACATTAGAAAAATGTCGGACTACCGTGGGGAGATTGGGAAGACATATGGACTGCGTTGTATTGGAATTTTATAGCGTCTCATTATAATTTTTTCGCAAGCAATCATCGACTTTCAATGATGCCAAAACTTCTCGATAAAATGGAACAAACTAAAAAAGATAACTATTTACTCAAGGCAAAAGAATACTTGTCACAGTTAAAACACGATTCTTAAATAATTAGGTAGAAGTATTTTATAGCTCGAACAGTTCCCGATCAAATCTTGTCAGAAATTCTGCTCCGGTCTCTGTAACCAAAATCATATCTTCAACACGCATATAGCACTCATCCACAAAGAACATTTTGGGTTCACTACAAAACACCATTCCCGGTTTAAGAATGTAATCTGTGCTTCGGTTGACCATCGGATGTTCATGACAATCTATTCCGATTTGATGTCCAAGCATGCCTGAGTCCTGAAAGCGAAGGTAACTTCCATAACCCAACTCAGTTACCTTCTTTAAAACCAAGTCATACAGTTCACTGTTATTGGTTTTATGAGGAACAATGTTTTCAACCATATATTGTTGAGCGGCATGCAAAGCTTTATAACCATTCTTTACCAAATCGGAGGGTTTACCAAAGAATAGAGTCCTTCCCCAGTCACTGCAATAACCATTTTGAACATACCCGACATCAAAGGCGATCGCCGTGCCTTCAAGAAGAACACTATCCCGTGAGAAGGTCAGAGCATCTTTCGCAAGCGGAGTTTTTCTTGTTTTTAACCCACACGTGGGTGAGAATGAAAAGTCAGGAATATTGTTTGTAAAGCCATAATCCATTAACAGTTGTTCGATTTCCCGTTGTGACATGCCTTCTTTCAGGTTTTTGCGAACAAATTCTACAGCGAGATCCGTAAACTCAGCCATCTTTCTGAGTGCTTTGATCTCATCTTCATCTTTAATGGTTCTTAAATCATTCAACAACTCCTCTGCATCTACGATTTCAATCGTAGAGTCAATGGCCAGAAGAGTTTCCTTGATAAAATCATGACAATTAAATCCGATTCCTATCTTTTTCTCATGAATAAAACGGGATAGTGTATCCTCCATTTGATCCATATAGGAAATATACAGATTTGTGAAATCAGTAAATGTATCTTTCAACGAAGGAATACAACAAATAAACCTTTCCCCACGATGGTTCAGATAGAAAAGTGCTTCCGGAACGGTTCTCGCACTTGATTTTCCGGTAATATTATTCATGCTCGTACGCTGCCAAAAATAGTTTGGTGTGTCGGCTAAATATTGAAAATTAGCGCTTGAAGCATATAATAAACCCTCAATATTGTTTTTCTTCATTATTTCCAATGTCTTTGAAATTCGACTGTTCTTCATGGATTTTCCTCCCTTAATCAAAATTGTTCAATATGTTTGTGAAGCCGGGGAATATCTATCTGATATCCACTTTTGTTTTTCACCAAAATTCTTTTCGTGGTAAGTGACTTTATCGTTCGAAGCAGATGACGATAGCTCGTACCCAACATATCTGCCGTGTCCGTCAGTCGAGCATCAAATGTCCCATGATTACTAACTTTCAACAAGTGAACACACAGACGATACTCTAAAGGCATCAAACGGCTTGCGGCACTGTGTTGTAACGAAGCATAAAGCTTATTTGCTAAGATTTGCGATACTTTGCGTAAAAACGCATTGTTGCTAAGCAGGTAATCACGATAAACTGTAAGAGGTAAAGAAATACATATCATTTCAGAGTCGGCGATCACTGTTGTCATTGTTGCGAAGTTCATAATGAGTTCATAGTCACCGATGACATAGCCCTTTTTAAAGATGTTCAAAATCAAAGATTTACCGTTGCGCTCATTAACATACGAGCGGCCATGGCCTGCGACGCAAATCAAAAAGTAGCCGATGAAACGATTTTCCTGACACACAATATCCCCATTATCATACATGAAAACCGAAAGATCGTTGCGATCAATGTACTCAATCCCAAAGTTTTGTAATGTATCAATATATTTCTCATCAAAGATAAATTTCCGCATTTCATCCACCATGTGACATATGTCATATCCTTTATCATTATATCAAGTTAAAATATGGATATAAACAATTAACTTTAGGAGGTAATTATGGATTTTCTAACACTCAGTAAAAATAGGTATTCGGTTCGCAGTTATTCCGATACACCGGTAAGCGATGATCTCATTGAAAAGATTTTGATTGCTGCTCAAAATGCTCCGACGGCGCATAACAATCAGCCTCAAGTCATTTATGTCATGCGTTCACAAGAAGCTTTGGACATTGTCGATGCATCGACACGCGCCAGATTCGGTGCGCCGCTGGTATTTGTGGTCTGCTACGACTCAAATTTGAGTTGGAAGAGCAAAGACGGAAGAGATAGCGGACATTGGGATGCCAGTATTATTGCTACTCATATACTGCTTGAAGCAACTGATCTGGGATTAGGCTCGCTTTGGATTGGAATGTTCAAACCGGATGTGCTTAAAGAGAAACTCGAATTACCAGAAAACATTGTCCCGGTATGTGTATTGCCGGTCGGATATGCCTCTGAAACCAGCACACCCATCAACTTACACGATTTGCGCAGACCTCTATCAGAAACCGTCAAATTCAAATGAAACTAACTCGCGTTGCGAGTTTTCTTATGAGCATGCTAGGGTTTGATTACTGAATACAGGAGCAATTACAATTTCTGCTATAATAAAATCACAGAATCAATATACAACGGAGAGAGTGAATTTATATGAGCAACATAGCACTTTTAATTGTCGACATGCAAGTAGGAATACTTGAGAACCAAGACTTTCCGATTTTTCAAAAAGAACAGCTTATATCTAACATTAATACATTGATTTCAAAAGCAAAAACAGCCCACAAACTCGTTATCTTTATCCGCCATACGGAAGCGTCCGGTCCTCTTGAAATGAACACGTCAGGATGGCATATTTCTTCAGAGATAAAGGTTGATGAGCAGGATATCATCATCAACAAATACACCCCGGACTGTTTTCATCAAACGCCACTTTTAGGTTTGCTTGAAGAGCAAAGTATTCAGACGTTGGTAATCGCCGGTTTACAAAGTGAGTACTGTATAGACACCACGTGTCGAAGAGCCTTTACGCTCGGATATTCAACGATTCTCGTAAGTGATGCACATAGTACATTTGATAACGACATTCTATCTGCCCAGAAGATTATTGAGCATCACAATCAAGTGCTCTACGATTGGTTTGTGAGCCTAAACCGACACGATCAGATTAAATTTATCTAGATGGACTTTTTAAATATTGAACATCCCATATACAATATTATGAACTCTGGAAGAACAAATATAGCCAGAGTTTTTTATAACTAAATCTTATGGTTACTCATATAATAATTGTGTTTTATTCAGACGGCTTAAATGATAAAATACAAACATATTGTTAGAATGCCACGGAAAAGCTGTAGATACGTATTTTCAAATCACTGATAAAGGAGTAATATAAATGAAAAATACATTTAACAAAGGAATTGTTGTTTTAGTAGCAGGTATCGGCGTGAACTTAATGTTAGGCACTCTGTATTCATGGGGTGTAATTTCGGCCGCATTAGTTAATCGCGGATGGAGTGTTACGGCAACACAAATCCCCTATATGGTAGCTTGTGCGATGTTCGCATTGTCTATGGTTCCTGCAGGTAAATTACAGGATAGATTTGGTCCAAGACAAGTAATTATGGGAAGTGCTGTTTTAGCAGGTATCGGACTGTCACTTTCCGGATTGTTGCTTAATCCAATTGCATTGGCAATCACTTTTGGCGTAATTTTTGGAGTTGCCATGGGTTTGGGATACGCTGCCCCAACCCCAGCAGCTGTCAAGTGGTTTCACCCAAGCAAAAGAGGCGTGATTTCCGGTGTTGTCGTAAGCGGTTTTGGGTTAGCACCTGTTTACATCGGACCGTTAACCACCTATCTTATTGCAAACTATGGAATTGAATCTACATTTCTGTTTTTAGGCGGTGCTTTCTTCATCGGTATCATGACATTATCTCAAATAATCAAGAATCCGCCGATCGGCTATGTGCCACCGGTTCCGGTAGATGTTGAGAAAGTTAAAGTTAAACCTACCTTCTCTACGAAGTCAACAAAAGAGTATGAGTCTGGCGAAATGTTAAAAACCAAACAGTTCAAGATTATTTGGTCAATGTTCGCTTGTGGAACTTTCGCGGGTTTGCTAATTATAGGGCAACTTTCTAAGATTGGTCTGGAACAATCGGGTATAACCAACGGATTTATTTTAGCGGCACTTTATGCAGTATTTAATGCTCTGGGCCGTGTATCATGGGGAATCATTTCTGATCGCATCGGACGAACGAAATCCTTGTTTACCATGTTTGTTCTTCAAGTCATAGCGTATGTTCTACTGCCCTTTGCAACAACCCCCGCCATTCTTATGATCGGTGTAGCTACAGTAGGTTTCACCTTCGGCGGAATGCTAACAGTTTTCCCTTCGATAACGGGCGATTACTTTGGTATGAAAAACTTCGGAGTGAATTACGGATTCGTTATCACTGCTTGGGGGATTGGTGGAGTATTCGGTCCTTTAGTTGGCGGTCTGATTCGCGATTTTACCGGTGGCTATACGTATAGTTATGTAATTTCAGGATTGTTAAGTTTAGTCGGTGTGTATCTAGCTTTAAAAGTTACGGCTCCTATTGCTGACAAAGCCCTTAAATCAACGACCCCCTAAAATTATTCACATTTGATATACTTAAACAAGAACCAATTCTAGCAAAGACTTGGTTCTTTGTTTACTATTTCCAATAGAAATTCGATAAATCGTATGTTATCCTTTAGTAAAGCAAAACAAAAGAAATTAAAAATTCTAAAAGGGGTAATCTAAACGCCGATCGAAGTCGGAGAATTTGAAGTCGGATATGGATTGGCAAAAGACGCACATGGTGGCGACTGGCATCGCCAAGTCAGCTTGCTCGCTCAAGAAAGTATCGATAAGATGACGTCCAAGGGAGTCAAGGACGTAGTGCCCGGTAAGTTCGCCGAAAATATCACCACCGAGGGAATCGAGTTACACAAAATCCCCATCGGAGCGACGCGTCATTCTTGAAATTTAATTAAAATTTAATCGAAGATTCAGAGGAAATATATCTATGATTGTTACAATGGGTTCAATCAAGAAAGAGAGGATTTAATCCATGATTACAATTGAACAAGTAGAGAAGTTAAAAAAGTATACCGGGGTCTCTTATGCAACAGCGAAAGAAGCTCTCGAACAAACCGATGGAGACATCTTGGAAGCAGTGATCTTGTTGGAAAAACAACAAAAGATCCAGCCTCAAAGTGAGAAAATCGTTGAAACCAAGTTTGAAGAAAAAGCAAAAAGTTTTGATGGAAGTGGGAAGAAGTCAAAAGATTCTGAAGTCAATGAAACATTCAGAGAAATCGGTCGATTCCTAAAAGACCTGTTGCACAAAGGCAACACCAATCGCTTCGATGTGATTAAGGACAAGAAAGTCGTAATGATGATCCCGATGACGTTGTTTGTCCTTCTGATCTTATTTGCCTTCTGGTTTATGTTACCTCTGTTAGTTATTGGCCTATTCTTTGGCTATGGATACCGTTTCAGCGGTACTGATCTAGAGAAAACCAAAGTCAACGAAGCCGTCGATAAAGTTACGGATGTGACATTGAAAGCCGGTGAAATCGTCGCGAAAGCTGCAAGTGATTTATCGAAAGAAATCCAAAAGAAAGATGACACACAACATGGAGAGAATTCTAATCATTGAAGACGAAGAGAAAATAGCCCGATTTGTTGAACTTGAATTGACACATGAAGGCTATCAGATCGAAAAAGCCATGGATGGACGGGACGGGTTAGAAAGAATCAAAGCCCGTCCTTTCGACTTGATTCTGCTCGATGTCATGTTACCGACCATCAACGGCATCGAAGTATTACGGCGAATCCGCCAAACCAAGGATGTACCAGTTATTCTTTTAACCGCACGCGACTCCGTCATTGATAAAGTTATGGGACTTGATGCTGGTGCGGATGATTACGTAACCAAACCTTTTGCTATTGAGGAACTTTTGGCGAGGATTCGTACGACGTTGCGAAAAAGAAAAACCACAAGGAATACCATTTTAACGCACGGGGAGTGCAACCTAGATATTACACGTCGTACGTGTTTGATTAAAGGTGTATCGGTTGAGCTTACTAAAAAAGAATTTGATTTACTTCAGCTATTACTTGAAAACAAAAATCACGTATTATCCAGGGAAATATTACTTGAAAAAATATGGGGATATGAATTTGACGGTACAACCAATGCCATCGATGTCTATATCCGTCATTTACGAATGAAAATCGAAGAACCTTTCAACCAGCAAATCATTACGGCCATTCGTGGCATTGGTTATGTGATTAAAGATGAGTGATTCAAATAAGAAGTTAAAGGTGAGAACTTTAAACCAAACCCGGTCTTCCATTGTGATCAAATTGAATCTATCGATGATGGGTCTTTTAATTTCAGCCATGATTGCCATGAATCTTGTCATTTCTACACTTTTCTTTGGCTATATCCTTTATCAAAGCGAAGCAATGATTGAAAAACTGATGAAACAAACGGAAGTCACCCAATCTATATCGACCAATGAGATCACGTATCTTGACTATACATTTAGCACAACGAATCAAACCCTTGGATGGCAACTGCCATCAACCATTCAAGGATGGCTGCCTTTGCAAGAACAAAGCTACCGAAGTCTTGGATATCTTGGAAGTGATCAACTTTCATTTGTTGATCGCATTCTTAACTTAGAATACAGAGTGTATGTACCTTATCAGGACAGTTTCATTCAAGTAAGTCACAAGATCTTCGATTCAATGAAAACACTGGCTTGGCTGCTAATTTTTCTTTTCGGGTTTGAACTGATCATGATTGTATCCCGGTTTTCAAAAAATCACGTAAGAATTGCGGAAGCGCTTAAACCCCTGACTCAATTAACCGAGTCCGCAAAAAGTCTTCAAGAGGATATGAGAAAGTTAACAACTTTTAAGAAAACAGATCTTGAGAGTATGGCTGGAGCGATAAGCAAAATTGATGCTAAGAAGTTGGATCAGAATACCTTTGTTCAATATGATCAGGAAGAACTGCGAGAACTGGCGGATGCCATCAATGATCTGTTGATGCGAATCAATGAGTCCTATCAAGCGCAAGTCCGATTCGTATCTGATGCATCGCATGAGCTGCGAACGCCGATCGCTGTCATCCAGGGATATGCTAACATGTTGGACCGTTGGGGGAAAAGTGATGAAAAAACCCTGAATGAATCCATTGATGCTATCAAAGGTGAGTCCGATCATATGAAAACACTCATTGAACATCTCTTGTTTCTGGCGCGTGGAGACAGTGATACCATTCGCTTACAACTCGAGAATTTCAATGTCAGTGAGTTGTTAGAGGAAGTTATTAAAGAAGCACGACTCATCGATCAGAGCCATCAATATGAGTTTGAACAAGTTGAACCGTTATGGATCGTGGCTGATAAGCAACTCATTAAGCAAGTCTTGCGAATCTTGGTGGACAACGCGATGAAATACTCTTTGGAAAATGAGAAAATCATTTTAAAGCTTGCGAAGGGAAATGATCAGATTCATATCGTCGTACAAGACAATGGAGTTGGCATAAAACCACAAGACGTCCCTCATATTTTCGACCGGTTCTACCGATCGGATGAATCACGCGATAAAAAAACCGGGGGTTCCGGCTTAGGATTGGCCATTGCCAAATGGATCATCGAAAAACATGGCGGTCACTTCGAAGTGATCAGCCGAGTCGGTATCGGTACCCGAATAACAGTTACTTTAAAGAATGAGATCAACTTAAAATGAGTCGGTCTCGTTTTATTTTCTATTATATTATTTTTTTTGAATATCAAAGGCAAACAGTTGACGAGATTTGTAAATGCGATTATACTGTATTCATGCTTTAGTGCTTTATCGTAGTAAAGTAAAGAGGGGCAATATGACAAACATACTATTAAAAGCGAATGCTCATCATCATCACACCTAAAGTTTGCGACCAATTCACGGATGCAAGCTCTTATTGTCATGAAAGCCGCATCCGCAAATCTCTGTGAATAGTTGAAGAGCATGCGCATCCGGCATGCTTTTTTTAATGAAAGAGGTACAACGATGGTACAACTGAAAAATCTGTTACCCGACGGTGTTGAAACACTTTACGGAGATGAATATGCATTCAAAGATGAAATTCTTAACAATGTGAAAGAAACGTTTCGGAGTTTTGGCTATCGCCAAATTCTGACACCTACTTTCGAATACCTTGATCTATATAAAGAAATGTTTGGTGGGATCAATCTCAAGCAAATGCTTAAATTTATCAGTCCTCAAGGCGATATCATGGTTCTAAGACCTGACGCCACGATTCCGGTTGCCCGAATGGCGGCAAAGAATTATAAAGACCGAGTTGATTATTTAAAATTCTTCTATACAGCTCCAATTTTCAGACAATTGGAATCTCAAAAAGGCGATGAAAGAGAATTTCTTCAAGCCGGTATTGAATACTTTGCCAATGCACAACCGGAATGCGACGCTGAGGTGATTGCCATCGGTATCAAAACCTTACTGGACAATGGTGTACAAAATTTTCGAATTGATTTGGGACAGGTTGACTACTTGGGATCCTTGCTTGAAGAGGCTGAACCGGATGAACAAGTGCGCAAGCGCATCATCGAACTGATCGAAAGTAAAAATCAAGGAGAATTGAGATTCTATTTAGATCAACGATCGATTGACATACGCTATAAAGAATTGATTCTAAATATTGTAAATATGTATGGCAGGCCGGAGGAAGTCCTACCTCTTGCCCGCGCTTGCGCTATCAATCAGAGAATGAGAAATGCCATTAATAATTGTGAGCAAGTTTATCAGATTCTCAGTGATTACAGCTATAATAAGTATATCATCTTTGATTTGGGTTTCACGAATCCTCTGAATTATTATACAGGCATCATTTTTAAAGGGTATGTCAACAATTTCGGTAAAGCCGTCCTTCAAGGTGGCCGTTATGATCAACTGACCCAAAACTTCGGAACCTTCAAACCCGCCTGTGGGTTTGGAATGAATATCAATTACTTAGTAGACATTGTCAGTTTGACGAAATCGAAAGATTCAGTTGCTTGTTATACCGACTATCTGATTCTATATGAAGAGCTCCAACGCAAACAAGCGATCGAATTGAGCCAACAATTGCGTTCGAAGGGATTTATCGTTGAAACAGACGTACTAACGGATATTGAAATACAAATCGAACAAGCCAGACAAAGAAACATCCGCGATATTCTAAAGATTGAGGACAAGGATATCGTTGTTGTCTCTGTCATTCAAAATGGCATCATTAACGATATTAAGGAGATATTAAAGAATGGATAAAGTTAAAATTGCTTTGGCAAAAGGGCGTACAGCTGAGGATGCGATAAAGTTACTTGCCATGGCAGGGGTAGAGTTTGCGGATTACAGTAAAAACAGTCGTAAACTGATTTTCAAAGATACTTCCAACGAAATTGAAATGATTCTTGTCAAATCCGGTGATGTTCCGATTTATGTGGAAAAAGGGGCAGCGGATATCGGAGTCGTCGGCAAGGATGTGTTGTTAGAAGAAGATGCGGATGTATTTGAGGTATTGAATCTGAAGTTTGGTATTTGCCGGATGTGTGTGTGCGGTCGAAAAGATTTCGAGTGGTCAACCCATCGTAAATTGATTGTCGCATCGAAGTATCCCAAGATTGCTAAGAATTACTTTGATTTAAAAGGAATTCACTGTGAAATCATTAAACTTAATGGTTCGGTCGAGTTGGCACCCATTATCGGTCTAGCAGATGTAATCGTCGATATCGTTGAGTCAGGTAAAACATTAAAAGAAAATCATTTGGAAGTACTTCAGGAAATCACGCAAATCAGTACACGTCTTATCGTAAATAAGGTCAGTCTGAAAACAAAATCAACCATCATCAAGGAATTAATTCGGAAATTGGATGATGTAACTCAGAAAGGAGAACTTCAATGAAAATCGTAGAAGTATACGGAAAAGACTATGATAGAATCCTAGATCGTCTGATACGTCGGGGAGATGATGACTTTCTTGAGGTCGACCTGACCGTAAATGAAATTATCAAGGATGTAAGGGCAAATATGGATGATGCTCTTTTTGCCTATACAAAGAAATTTGATGGAGCGACTCTTACAAAGATCAGCGTATCAAAAGAAGAGATGGCCGAAGCAATGAAGTCTGTCGATGCAGAGCTTGTTACCATCATGAAAGAAGCCGCATCCAATATACGTGAGTATCACCAGCTTCAAAAAGAGAAAACCTGGCTTCAAACCAAGTCGAATGGCGTCATTCTCGGACAACTGATCACACCCATTCAGCGGGTCGGTGTGTATGTTCCCGGAGGGAAAGCCACTTATCCGTCGACCTTACTGATGAATGTCATCCCGGCACAAGTCGCTGGGGTTAAGTCGATTGCTATTGTTACCCCTCCGGACAAAGATGGAAATATCGATCCGAAAATCTTAGCGGCCGCACATATTCTTGGAGTTTCAGAGATTTATAAAGTAGGCGGTGCACAAGCTGTCGCTGCCTTGGCCTATGGAACACAATCGATTAAACCGGTCAGTAAAATCGTCGGCCCTGGCAATATTTATGTCGCAAGAGCCAAACGTGCAGTCTTTGGACGGGTGGATATTGATATGATTGCCGGACCCAGTGAAATTTGTGTGATCGCAGATGAAGATGCGAATTCGACGTTTGTGGCAGCGGATTTACTTTCACAGGCAGAACACGACGAAATGGCCTCCGCAATTTTAGTGACACACTCCAAAAAACTAGCTCTCGATGTTATTAGAGAACTTGAAAGTCAAACAGAGAAGAGTGTACGTCGTGATATCATTGAAGAGTCGCTGGCAAACTACGGGTATATCTTTTTGACAAAAGATATTGAGTCTTCCATTGAACTGGCAAATGAACTTGCTCCAGAACATCTTGAACTTATGCTTAAGGATCCTTTTTCTTATTTGTCGAAAATCGAGAATGCCGGTGCGATTTTCTTGGGTGAATACACCCCGGAACCCATCGGAGACTACTTTGCCGGACCCAACCACACCTTACCGACCGCATCCACGGCAAAGTTCTCATCACCATTAGGAGTTTATGATTTCATGAAAAAATCGAGTATTATCTACTATCCGAAATCCGCTCTTGACGAAGTGAGTGATAAAGTTATAAAGTTTGCAGTAAGTGAAGGGTTGGATGCCCATGCCAACGCCTTGAGAGTGAGAAAATGATATGAATAAAAACGTTAGAACGAAAATCGCAAACCTGGTTCCTTATAAAGTAAGTACCACAAATTATCGGTGGACACTCAACGCGAATGAAAGTCCCGCTAATTTGTTTGACGTTTGGCAAGAAGAAATACTGGCCGAGTTAAAGAAGGAGAGCATTAACCTCTATCCCAGCGCAAACAGTGATGAGCTGCGTGAGATGCTTGCAAAAATCAATAACTGCTCCGCAGACAATATCGTTTGCGGTAATGGCTCGGATGAAATCATAAAAATGATTACAGAAGTATATGTGGACCAGGGAGATAAAGTCATTATCCCCACGCCTACTTTTTCTGAGTATTTCACATCGGTTACCGTAGCCGGTGGAGAAATCGTACCTATTGAATCCAAAGCAGACTTTACCTTTGATATTGATGCGATCATCGATTCGGCCAATCAAAATCAGGCAAAACTGATTTTCCTATGTGTGCCTAACAATCCAACCGGATGTGCGATGTCACAACAGGATATTGATAGAATCATATTGGGTACAGAATCCATCATTGCCATCGATGAAGCTTACTTTGAGTTCTATGGTAAAACATCAGCACCGATTGCCTTAAAAAACCAACGGATCATTGTTATGAGAACATTGTCCAAAGCGTTTGGAGTCGCGGGAATCCGGTTGGGATACGCAATCGCCCAACCCGAAACCATTGATTTGATTCAACGGGTGCGCATGCCTTACAATATCAGCGCTCTAACACAGGCGGTGGCGAGAGTCGCCGTTAAGAATTCTGAACAGATTCAACAGTTAACTCAATGGATGATCGAAGAACGTAACCGGATGATTGATGAGCTTTCTACTCTCAATCTTGAAATCATCGAAAGTCATACGAATTTTATTCTTTATCGCAGTGAAAAATTTGAAAAGCTGGTCAATGCTTTCGAGTCTGAGCGAATCGGAGTTCGCATCTATCCCCTAAATCCGATGTTAAAGAACTGCATTCGGATCAGTTTAGGAACAAAAGAAGCAAATGATGCGGTCATTGCCGTATTCAAGGAGGTAGTTAACAATGTCTAGAAACAGTCAGATTGAACGCAATACCACCGAAACCCAAATCAAGATTAATTTCGAGTTGGATGGTACAGGCACTTACAAAATTGCGAGTGGAGTGCGCTTCTTTGATCATATGCTTGAACTCTTTACGAGGCATGGTCGCTTTACTTTATCGGTGGCGTGTGTAGGGGATGTTGATGTGGATGCCCATCACTCCGTTGAAGATATCGGAATATGTCTGGGGCTAGCAATAAAGGAAGCCATGGGTGACAAAAAAGGCATCCTTCGTTATGCTACCGCGTTTACTCCCATGGATGAAGCTCTCAGTCGCGTCTCCCTGGATATCAGCAATCGCAGTTTTCTGGTTTTTGACTCAACCTTCACCAACGATCGGGTGGGCGATCTGCCTACAGAACTAGTTGAAGAGTTCTTTCGTGCGGTTGCTTTTAATGCGGGACTGACCTTGCACATCGCAGTTGAATACGGTAAAAACAATCACCACATGATTGAGGCGATTTTTAAGGGATTTGGACGTGCTTTACGTGAGGCAACGCGCATCGATGCAACGATGGACGGTGTCATGTCGACCAAAGGACAGTTGTAAATATGATTGTCATCGTAGATTATGGTGTCGGAAATATCCGAAACGTTGAGCGTGCCTTTACAAAATTAAACATGGAAGTCGTTGTAACAAGAGATATTGAACGTATTGATCAGGCACAGGCCATCATTTTACCTGGTGTAGGAGCGTTTCGTGATGCTATTTCAAACCTAAAGAAATATGATTTGGTGGAATGTCTGAAGCGAAATGCGGCGAAGGGGACATGGATCGTCGGTATTTGTCTGGGGATGCAACTGCTTTATGATAAAAGTTATGAAGATGGGGAATATGAAGGGTTGGGCTTACTGCGAGGTGAAATCGTGAAGTTTGATGATTCAGAACTGAAAGTTCCGCACATGGGGTGGAATCAACTGGTCAAAAGACATGAAGATGAAATTGGAAAAGGTTTATCAGAGAACGATTATGTGTACTTTGTGCACTCCTATTACCTAAAAAATGAAGACGCAGATTCGGTAATCTTTACAAGTTCATACGGAGTCGATGTTCCAGCCATCATTCGCAAAAAGAACATGATCGGCATGCAGTTTCACCCGGAAAAAAGCGGAGAAGTCGGTGTTAAAATTCTCAGTAATTTGAAGGAGTTGATTGTATGATCGTCTTTCCGGCTATTGATATACGCGATGGAAAATGTGTGCGTCTTGTGCAAGGTCGTGCGGATCAACAAACAGTTTATTATCAAGATCCCATCGAAGTTGCGAAACTGTGGGAAGCACAAGGGGCAACATATTTACATGTCATTGACTTGGATGGGGCTTTTGGCCGACGTTCAAGAAATCGATCAATCATTGCATCAATCATCGAACAAATAAAAATCCCAATTCAAGTGGGAGGTGGCGTGCGCACATTTGAAGATGCAAAGGAGTTATTTGATCTTGGGGCTACTCGTGTGATTTTAGGTACAGCAGCCATTAAAAATCCAAGACTGCTTGATGCGTTGCTTTTGCTTTATAAAGAAAAAGTAGTCGTTTCCCTCGACTGCCTGGATGGCATGGTTCAAGTTGAGGGTTGGGTTGATGGAAGTGTTATTGACGCTTTCGAGTTTGCCTTAACGCTGAAACAAAAAGGGGTTAAGACCATTGTTTATACCGACATTTCAAAAGACGGCATGTTAGAAGGTCCCAGTTTTGAACAATTATCAACCATTCAAACCAGTGGGATCGATGTTATCGCTTCGGGTGGAGTATCGAAGATCGACGATGTGATAGCAATTAAAGAAATGGGTATATATGGAGCTATCGTCGGCAAAGCTTTGTATGAGAGGAGAATCGATTTGAAAGAGTTGATGGAGGTAGTATGTTAGCCAAAAGAATTATACCTTGTCTGGACGTACGCAATGGACGAGTCGTTAAAGGAACAAAATTTACGGATATTAAAGATGTGGATGATCCGGTGATTTTAGCGGCGTATTACGCTCAGGCAAGTGCGGATGAACTCGTCTTTTATGATATTACCGCATCGAGTGATGAACGCAATATCTTTTTGGATATTGTTAGAAAAACAGCGGACACCATCGATATTCCCTTTACCATCGGTGGAGGCATACGCTCTTTGGAAGATTTTGATCGTCTGATGAAAGCCGGAGCTGACAAAGTATCTATTAACTCCGCGGCCGTCAACAATCCTCAACTAATCAAAGAAGCAGCGCTTCGTTATGGCAGTCAGTGCGTCGTGCTTTCCATGGATGTAAAAAGGAATTTAGAAGGTAAATGGGATGTGTATGTCAAGGGAGGCCGAGAGAATACCGGAATGGATGCGCTTGAATGGGCGAAACGCGGGGTAGCGTTGGGTGCCGGTGAAATCGTACTTAACTGTATTGATACCGACGGTGTTAAAATGGGCTATTCCTTAGACATTACCCGGGAAATAAGCGATTCGGTCCGTGTTCCGGTCATTGCTTCCGGGGGTGCGGGAACGATGGAACATTTCTATGATGTGTTAACCGAGGGGAAAGCAGATGCGGCTTTATCGGCATCAGTGTTTCATTTTAAGGAAATCGACATTAACGAATTGAAGAAGTATTTGAAAAGTAAAGGTGTGGAGGTGCGCATATGAGCCTAATAGATCTAAATTTCGACTCAAACGGATTAATTACGACGGTGATTCAAGATGTTTCTACCAAAGAAGTTTTAATGGTGGCCTACATGAATGAAGAATCACTAAACAAAACCATTGAGACAGGGCAAACCTGGTTTTTCAGTCGAAGCCGAAATGAGTTGTGGCACAAAGGAGAAACCTCCGGAAACTTCCAACATGTCAAAGGCATTCGCTATGACTGTGATGGAGATGCGCTGTTGATTGAAGTTGAACCGCAAGGTCCCAGTTGTCATACGGGAGAAGGATCCTGTTTCTATCGAAGTATCGTTGAGAGTGATCCGATTGTTTCGGTGATTTCCCAACTTTTCGATACCGTTAAAGAAAGAAAAGCCAATCCGAAGGAAGGCTCATATACAAATTACCTATTTGATAAAGGAATTGATAAAATCTTAAAGAAAGTCGGAGAAGAGACCAGCGAAGTAATTATCGCAGCGAAGAACAACTCAAAAGATGAATTGATTTATGAGACAGCGGACTTGGCCTATCATATGACTGTATTACTAGTAAATCAAGGCATCGATCCGAAGGAAATTTCAAACGAACTGAAGAAAAGAGTTAAGTAAGCAAGACCTAGGTTTTGCTTTTTATTGGCCGTTATCCTTAAGAATGTATTGAACCGCCAAGCATCCCGGACCGCCTTGAGTAATCATGACCGGGGAGAGTTCTAAAACGTCAATCTCAATGTTTTGGATTTTTTCTTTGATTTTATCAAAAGCCATTTGTGCCGCTTCCATGTTGAATGCATGGGAAATATAGACTTTGTGTCGGAAATCAACGCCGTTTTGAATCATTTTTTCAACGATCTGATCGAGTGCTTTTGACATCGTCCGTGCCACTGCGAATTTTTCGAGTTTCAGACTTCCCTCCGTTTGAATGACGATGGGCTTAATCCTCATTAAACCGCTAAGAGTAGCAGCAATTGGAGTCAATCTTCCACCACGACGCAAGAAGTCAAAATCACTTGGAATTAAATAGGACTGACACTGTGTCAGGCAGCCTTCCATTCGTTCAATGATTTGTTCGACGGGCGTACCGTCAATGAGTTTTGCCGCAAGCTCTACCAGATATTTCTGTGTGCCGGCCAATGTTTTCGAATTGAATAGCGTAATGTGTTTGAATCCGCCAGATTCAAGGATTCCTAAGGCGGAATCATAAGTAGCACTTAAGCCTTTGGTCATGGTGATGTGCAAGGCTTCTTTGACATTCTCATATGCTTCAATGACTTCGCCAATAGCCGGTTGAGAAGATGTCGGAACCGCATGTTTTATCATTTCAACGAACGTATCGGAAGCCAATTCAAAGTAGTCACGGTAGTTTTTACCAGCGACCGCTACTTGTAAGGGCAATAGTGTAATGTTCAAATCAAGGGCTTGTTGTTGGCTCATTAAAGTGCCGGAATCGGTGATAAGTTTCATTGTTTTTACCTCAACACCATACTAACATAAAATAACAATTAAAGTGTATGTCGAATTGAAAATAGTTCTTTTTGTAATACAAATGCGATGATTTTTGGTGAATGTAGAAATGTAGAAAATCTTGAGCAATAATGTTATTGTATAAGAAATATCGGGAGGTTACTATGGAAACATTTGCAGAGTTTCTTGAAACGATTGAGAATCCGCAACACCAATCAAGGACAAAGGAAGTTTTAGATTGGGTAAGCAATCAATATTCGCACCTAGTTCAACGAGTTGCATGGCATCAGCCGATGTTTACAGATCACGGAACATTTATCATTGGATTTAGTGTTGCTAAACACCATCTGGCAGTAACACCTGAAAAAGCGGGTATCGATCATTTTAAAAACGAAATCGAAAATACCGGGCTTTCTTATTCAAGTATGATTGTGCGATTGCCGTGGGATCATCCGATAGATTTCAAATTACTTAGCAAAATGATCGAGTTTAATATCGAAGATAAAAAAGATTGTGATACTTTTTGGCGAAAGTGATCTAAATTCCAGATTACATTCCTTCGTTTAAATAAAATACCCCCTGTGGGTATTTTGCTTTATTCGAAATGGTTCATTCGCTATAATCAAGTTAAAATAAGGAGTGCACCGTGAAAAAATATGATCTGACCGAAGGAAGTATTCTGTCGCATGTACAAGCAATAGCGATTCCGGCTTCCGTGGGGTTTTTCTTTAATACGATGTTTAATGTTGTGGATAGTATATATGCCGGTCAGTTAAGCACGGATGCGCTGGCAGGACTATCCCTGTCTTTCCCGATTTTCTTTTTGATTATTGCCATCGGCTCTGGAATTGGAAATGGTACTTCCACATTGTCTGCAATTGCTATCGGTAAAAAGGATATCCAAGAATATCATCAGTTAGCTCGAAATTCCTTGATTATGGCTTTGATTGTTGGTGTTGCGCTGATTTTTTTAGCCCCATTTATTATAGAACCACTATTTAGATTGACGGGAGCTGAAGGCGCCAGTCTCGCGTTGGGTGTCGCCTATACGCAGACCATCTTCTATGGGTCACTATTCTTTCTTCTTAACTTTGCGCTCAATGGTTTGTTAGCATCCCAAGGCAACACGAAGCCCTATCGGAATTATCTGATTATCGGCTTTTTTATGAATTTGATTTTGGATCCATTGCTTATCTTCGGATGGTTTGGATTACCGGCATTGGGCACTGTGGGTGTTGCTCTGGCAACGGTCATTGTTCAATTCTTTGGCACGATTTATCTGGCCTATCGCTGGACGAAATCAGAATTATTTGATTTGAATATGTTAAAAACGGCTTTCGCATCACTTTCGACCATAAAAGAACTGATGAAACAGGTCATACCGTCATCGCTTAACTCCGCAACGATAGCCTTGGGCATTTTCATTATTAATTATTATGTGCTTTTCTATGGCGGATCTCAAACAATTGCCGCTTACGGTGCGGCTGTTCGTATCGAACAACTTGTCCTACTACCGACACTTGGATTGAATGTTGCGGTTTTAAGCATCGTCGGACAGAATTTCGGAGCCGGCAACTTTGAGAGGATCATGCAAGCCCGTGCGTTAGTAACCAAAGTAGGCGTCATGATTATGCTGTTTGGTGTGGTCGTGATTTATCCGGCATCTCCATATCTGATACAAATATTTAACGGCGATTCCGTGGTCATATCCGCCGGAACGACTTATTTACGCATTGAGGTATTCGCATTTTTAACGTATGTGTTTCTGAATATGAACATTTCCGTTTTACAAGGTATTAAAAAACCAAACTTTGCTCTGTGGATTGGGATGTTTCGACAGTTTCTGCCCTTTGTATTGTTCTATTTTCTTGGCACAACCTTGAATATGGGTATCTTGGGCGTATGGTGGGGAATTGTGATCATCAACTGGACGGCCGTCGGTATTACGATGTTGTATACAAAATCGCAACTTAAAAAACTTGAGTTGCGGATGTCAACCACCCCGTAATCGCAAAAGTAAGCACTTCATGTGCTTTTTTTATGGATTCATTGAGCCTGACAGAGGCAAATGTTATACTTAACAAGAGCGGAGGTAACCATGAAAAAGATTGACTTGACGAAATTTCAAATGTTTGACGGAGCGATGGGAACACGTTTGTTTGAACTTGGTTTTTCCTTTCGTCCTCAAATGGAAGAACTTAACATAACGCATCCCGATGTTATCGAGCGTATCCATCGAGAATACGTGGAAGCCAATGCAGATTTCATTACTACTGCGACGTTTGGGGTCAATGGATACAATTATCAAAACAGTACGTATTCGGTTGGTGAAGTCGTACAGGCAGCGATTGCCAATGCGAAGAAGTATGCGAAAGAGGCATATATCGTTCTGGATATCGGACCTATCGGGAAACTGTTGGCACCTTATGGTGATATGAGTGAAGAGGAGTGTTATGCCTACTTCAAAGAGATTATCGACTCTGGGAAAAACAGTGTCGATGCCATCCTTTTTGAAACATTTATGGATATTGAGGAAGTCAAAATCGGAATTCAAGCAGCAAAAGAGAATAGCAATCTGCCTGTATTTGCGACCATGACTTTTAATCAGAATGAGAAAACCATGATGGGAGTTTCGATCGAAGACATGGTTGAGCAATTTGAGAGGTTAAACGTCGATGCTTTAGGAGTTAATTGTTCTTGGGGACCTAAAGAGTTAATACCGCTGGTTGAGAAACTTTGTAAAATCAGTAAAACGCCTGTAATCGTGCAGCCGAATGCCGGAATGCCATGTACACATGATAACGGAAGTGTCCATTATCTGATTGATGCGAAGGAGTTTACCGATGTTGCGCAACACTATCTAGAATTGGGTGTTTTGATCATTGGCGGATGTTGTGGGACGGATGCGAATACGATTCGACATTGTTCGATGTTAAAGAAACAGAAAGAGGAATAATATGGAGAAAATCAAGAGCTTCACGGTCAATCATCTTACATTGATCCCTGGAATATACGAATCACGTCGTGACCCTGTGGGGAATTCCGTCGTTGTTACGTATGATATCCGAATGATCAAACCGAATGTACTACCTGTTATGGAGAATGCGCAGTTGCACACGATTGAACATCTTGGAGCTACTTTTTTGCGAAATCATTCGATGTATAAAGATAAGATCATTTACTTCGGTCCGATGGGCTGTCGTACGGGTTTTTATCTTTTGGTCGGTGGTGATATTGCCAATGAACAATTGTTTGTGTTGATTAAAGATATGTTTAAATTCATCCGTACTTATGACCAAGAGATTCCTGGGACCAAGGAAATCGAATGTGGTAATTACTTGGATCATGATTTAAAAAAGGCGAATGAAATCGCCGAGAATTTCTTGAATGATTTGTATATGATCGATGATACATCGTTGGTATATCCGGAATAAAGAAAGCGAATAAAGATAAGGCGCATGAGTAATCATGCGCCATTTATATTATCGACACTTCCACTGTGTGGATGTTAAATAAGGTCTGAATCCAATATTGTAATAAAATTGTTGCGATGAACCGACAAATACAACTTTAGCTCCTAATTCTTTGCATCGACGGATTCCTTCCAACACAGCAGCCTTACCTAATCTCAATTTCCGATATTCAGGATCGGTTGCTACCGGCTCTACTACCGCAAACCCTGCATCGCGATCGTACCACATTCCGCAATATGAAACAAAATTTCCTTCAGGATTGACAATGGCGATTTTCAAGTCAAGATCAACATTGGGCCGTACCATTTCATCTTCGTAAGCCTTGCGTTTTTCTTCCGTGTAAACAAACTCTCCCTCACCATCCAACTCATGATTGAACCCTTTCCACAAGACCCGTCCATACTGATATAAATCAAGGTTATCTTTGATTGAGATGACCTTAAATCCTTCAGGTAAAGTATAATCGGTGGATGTCTTCTCAATATCAAATCTGGCATCAAATTCTTTCTTTGGAGTTGCCACAAAGCCGAGTTGCACGGCTATTTCTTGAAAATGAAAATCCTTATCTTCAATGGTGATTTCAAGCGCACCGTCCTTTGCCATATTTTCTTTGGCAAACATCAACATTTCTTTTTTGAGATACTCATACGTCGGTAAGGTCATACAAAAAGCCTGACCAAGACAACCATCGATTGTCGCAACCGCGACTACCTCATCGTTATCTTCCCACAATCCCATATGTCCGATGGCTTCTTTTTCAAGATACGTGTGCGTAGTCATCCAGTCCCAACGTGCATACGTGTATTCTTTATAACCCAATTTAACAAAAAAAGCTCTGACTTTGAAATAGTCCTCACTGATTCCAGCCTGATTCGTATATTTTCTGAATTGAACGGTCATAGGTGTGCTCCTTGATGTAAATATCGATTCAATCGTATCATCGATAAAACAATATTTAAAGATACTTTTTACAAGATTTGAAGATTTCTTTTCGCATGATTTGTAGTTATGCTTTAAAAACTATATAATGAGATTAGCAATGTAGAACAGATCAGATGAAGGACACTGAGGAAATTCTATGCCCAATTGGAATCCCTGGCAAGGTTGCCAAAAAGTAAGTGAAGGATGTAAAAATTGTTACATTTATACACATGATGGTGAAAATGGCAAGAATGTCAGCCAAGTTTTTAAGACCAAGTATTTTGATTTGCCGACTCAACGTAAAAAAAACGGGGATTATAAGCTGACGTCTGACGATGTTGTATATACCTGCTTTTATTCAGATTTCTTCATTGAATCTGCCGATCCATGGCGGATGGATGCTTGGGCATATATCAAAGAGCGAAGCGACTTAAACTTTCTGTTTCTGACCAAACGTATTCATCGGTTGCTCGAATGCATTCCATTGGACTGGAAGGATGGATATGATAATGTTATCATCGGAGTATCCGTTGAGAATCAGAGAATGGCCGATGAAAGATTGTCATTATTAAAGCAATATCCGATGAAACATAAAGGTATCATCTGTCAACCGCTGATCGGTCCCATAAAGTTAGAAAACTATTTGGAAAAGATAGAGTTTGTGACTGTGGGTGGTGAGCAGGGAACCTATGGCCGCTCATGTGATTATGACTGGGTATTGAGTTTAAAAGAACAGTGCATTCAACATCATGTGCCCTTTACCTTCCGGCAAACCGGAACTTATTTTGTGAAGGATAATGTTCACTATAAGATTGCAAGAAAAGATCAAGTAAAACAAGCGAGATTAGCACATATTGACTATAACCCGAAAGGGCCATTGGAGAAAATATGAAAGAAATACGATTCGATCTCAGTGATCCATGGATTCAAAAAGCCTATGAGTTAGCGAATAATCTTCATCGTGGTCAGGTAGACAAATCAGGACAACCTTATATCGATCATCTCATTGAAGTGGCGAATCAAATGGAAGGAAAAGAAGCCGTTATGGTTGCTTTGCTTCATGATGCCATGGAGGATCAGGGAGTTACGGAGTGCTTTTTGAAAAACCAGAAGTTTCCGGATGAAGTCATCGAAGCGATCACGGTACTTACAAAAACCGAGGATGATTATATGACGTTTATAGATCGCATAAAACGGAATCCGCTGGCTCGGGTTGTAAAGATTGCGGATATGCGACATAACGCCGATTTATCCCGACTCAAGTTTGTAAGTGAGAAAGATATTGCCAGAAAAGAGAAATATTTGAAGTCAATACAGCTATTGCAAGATTGACTTGAGGAGGGTTTATGCCATTACTTATTGTCAGAAATGACATTACCAAAATGAAAGTTGATGCAATCGTCAACGCGACCAATCCCATGTTAAAAATGGGCGGAGGTGTCAGCGGTGCCATTTTTACAATCGCCGGACGACGTCAGTTACAAGATGCATGTGATCAGATTGGCCATTGCGCACAAGGTGAAGCCGTCATTACACCGGGATTTGACTTACCCGCGAAATATGTCATCCACACTGTAGGTCCGGTTTGGCATGGTGGTGTTGCCGGAGAAAGTGAACAACTGGCAGATTGTTATACACATTCATTGGAATTAGCAAAAAAGCATGGCTGTGAGTCCATTGCTTTTCCGTTGGTATCATCAGGAACGTATCGCTATCCGAAACAAGAAGCAATGAATATCGCAATTTCTGCGATCAGTCAGTTTCTATTCGAAAACGATATGACGGTCTATCTGGTAGTTTATGATGCGAAAGCCTTTATGTTAAGCAAACAGCTATTTACTTCGATTGAAAAATTCATCGATGACAACTATGTGGAAGAGCAGGCGTTGTTATATCGACGCACCAGCGCCCGTTATCAACGCAAAGAAGATAGCGAGCGGAATAGTTTCGAGAACCTATCAAGTATGAACGTTGACGCATCGGTGCGCAGTTTGGATGATATCGTCAATCAACAAGATGAATCTTTTTCTGAGTCTTTGTTTCGATTAATTGATCAGCGCAAACTTAAAGATAGTGAAGTATATAAAAAAGCCAACATTGATCGCCGACTATTCTCAAAAATACGCAATTCAGATTACCATCCAAGTAAAAATACGTGTATAGCATTGTCCATTGCTCTAAAACTGAACATGGATCAAATGAAGGATTTGTTAGCCAAAGCCGGCTATACGCTCTCAAAGAGTCAGAAATCGGATTTGATCATCGAGTATCATATTCTTAATAATCAATTCGATATACTACAGATCAATGAAGCATTGTTTACATTCAAACAACCGATCTTAGGAGCCTAAATGTCGCCTTACAAGCGACCTTTTATTTTGTCTTCTATTGTATTCTTAAGTCAGAAAGAAGGAGAATATCAAATGAAAACAAATAAAACGGAACTCGTATTTATCTTAGATCGCAGTGGCTCAATGTCTGGATTAGAAAGTGATACCATTGGTGGGTATAATTCACTTTTAAACAAACAACGCAGTGAAGAAGGATCCGCTATTGTCACCACCGTGCTCTTTGATGATCAATTTGAACTGCTGCATGATCGATTGGATATCCATGCAATTTCGCCTATCAGTGAAAAGGATTACTTTGTACGAGGATCAACAGCCCTACTGGATGCCATTGGTAAGACAATTAATAAAATCGGTAATGTTCAAAAACATACGAAACCAGAGATGCGTGCGGATAAGGTACTGGTCATTATAACAACGGATGGCATGGAGAATTCAAGTGTAGAATATTCGTATGACCGAATCAAAAAGATGATCGAGCGCCAAAAAAGTCAATACGGTTGGGAGTTCATATTCTTAGGAGCGAATATTGATGCCTTAGCTACAGCCCATCGCTTTGGTATTGATTCAAGTCGGGCAGCCAATTATCGTGCAGACAGTCTTGGAACTCACCTCAATTATTCAACATTGAATAAGGCGGTCAGTAAGTTTAGAAGTGAAGCAACCATTGATGATGATTGGAAAGCTGAAATTGAAAAAGACTTTACTGAACGTGAGGATAAGAAGAAAAACTAAATACATCCGGGGGGATGGAGTAAAAAAGTGCGGAAGTAAATATCCGCACTTTGCTATTTTCTTGATGTACTGCCTCGAACAATCAGTGTTGGTGTATACAGTTTTGATGATTCTGTGAACTTTTTGGTATTAATCATATCAAACAAGGCATTCACACAGTCAATCCCGATTTGAAGCATGGGTTGATTGATCGTTGTCAAACCAGGTGTAACTACGGAAGCAAAACTGACATCATCAAACCCGACGACAGACAAATCTTGAGGGATTCGTAATGCCATAGAAAATGCGGCTTGATAAACGCCGAAAGCCATCATATCATTTGCGGTAAATATACCGCTCACTCCCTTGGCAATCAGTCGTAATCCGGCTTGATGGCCACCTTCCGGTCGCCAATCCCCAAACTCAACCAGACTTTCATCAAATGGAATATTATGTTCTTCAAGAGCCTTCTTATATCCAGCATAACGCATCTTGCTTAATTCTAAATTTAGAGGTCCACTGATGAAACCGATTTTCTTGTGATCAAGATTTATCAAATGAGTCGTCGCAAGATAGGCCCCAAGCTGTTGATCGATAAAGAAATTACGAATGTTTCCGGCGACGGGTTGACGATCAATCAAAACAAAAGGTAATTTTGACTGTCTGATTAAATCAACTATTTTAGTATCATATTTCTCCATTTCCATACTGGAGTGAATTAAAATACATCCCGCTAATCCACGTTGTAAGAATGTGCGTACATATTCATATTCGCGTGAACCTTGTTCATCTGTGTTGCCCAAAATGATTGTATATCCGCGCTTTGCTGCTTCAAGTTCAACCTGACGGATAAACTCAATATAGAAAAGATTGGACACATCCGGAATGATCAGTCCTAAGACATTTGACTTACGAGTCACCAGACTTAAAGCCATTGGATTGGGATGATACTGAAGTTCCTTGGCTGTGTCAATGATTCTTTTTTTGGTAGCCTCAGAGATTCGATTGGGTTTTTTATTCAATACCAACGAAACCGTTGCGACGGATACATCGCATAATTTCGCGATATCTTTCAATGTTACATTCATAATCTTCACCTGCCTATTTTTCATAGTATCAAAAAGGGAAATAATACTCAAGAACATTAGGTAAAATTTAGGTAAAACCGATAATTTTATCAATTGTATTACCTAATGGATATGACATATAATAGAAACTAGGTAAGTTCACATATTGGGGGATTGTAGTTTAAAAGGAGTATTCAGGATGTATAAATCATTGACCTATGCAAATCCCTATGTCCAAATGAAGAAATACGAGGAAAGAAAGCGGAAGAGCAGTTTGCTTTTTTTGTTTTCAAAGAAAGAAAATTATGAATAAAATAAAACTCATCCTCGATGTCGATCCCGGAATCGACGACTCATTGGCACTGCTGCTTGCCGGGCTAAGCGCTGAAATCGAATTATTGGCAGTGACTGTCGTCAGTGGCAATATTGAAGTGAATCAGGCGGCTTGCAATGCGAAATTGGCTATGAGCTTGATCAACAGGAATGATGTATTGATTGCGAAGGGCTGTGCTTTACCCTTACAGCGAAACTATGTGGATGCAACCGACACTCATGGTAAGGATGGTATCGGTGAAATTTACTTTCCGAGTGAAGAACCGATTGACCATGGCAGTGCCACAGAAGTCATTATAGGGCTGTTAAGGCAATACCCGCATCAAATCACCATCGCAGCCTTAGGCCCGTTAAGCAATCTGGCTACGATTATAAAGCAAGATGCTGAAGTATGTGCTTTAGCCAAAGAAATCATCATCATGGGAGGTAGTGTCAAGGTTTGTGGAAACTGCTCGCCGGTAGCGGAGTACAACTTCTGGTGTGATCCGGATGCGGCGAAAATTTTCTTTGATGCTCACTTAGCCAATGTGACTCTGGTACCGTTGGATGTGACCTACAAAATCCGATTAACACCGGATATGCGCGAAATGATCCGACAATTCAAATCCCCGCTATCTCAATATGTTGTGGATATCACCGGTTTCTATGTGGATTTCCATTGGGCTCAAGAGCGAACGCTGGGTTGTGTCATCAACGACCCACTGGTAATCGCCTACTTACTTGATCGAAGTATACTGACTTTCAAGAAGGGGTATGTTCAGATTGAGACCGAGGGTATTGCTATGGGTGAGTCTGTGGTAGAATTTAGAGAAACTGATTCGCAGAAACTAACAGATATAGCTCAGTCAGTCGATTCAAAAAAGTTTTTTAAACTATTTCTTAAACGTCTGTTTCATGAACATAAAGAAGATATTCAATTAATGATAGAAAAGAGAATGATCTTATGAATAAAAGAAAAATCATATTTGATACCGATCCGGGCATCGATGATGCGGTTGCGTTATTGACATTGCTCAACGTAGAATCGTTTGAAGTTTTAGGTATTACTTCCGTAGCAGGAAACAAGGGAATTCAACATACCACAGACAATGCCAGTAAACTGATTAACTATGCTCAAAAGAATATTAAAGTATATCGTGGGGCACATAGCAGTTACCAACGCGTAAAAGATGGATTGATTGAAGAGGTTCGAGACGGTGGCAATGTTCATGGTGAGGATGGTTTGGGTGGGGTAAATCTGCCCATTGATTCAGACAATATTTCCGCAATTGGTGCGATTGATTTCATTTTAGACAGTGTAAGAACATACCCCGGAGAAGTTGAGATTATTTCCGTAGGACCGATGACCAATCTTGCTTTAGCCATCGATCAAGACGAAACGACGATGCGAAAAGTAAAGAAGATCTGGTCGATGGGTGGTGGCGTTTTTCGAGGCAATGTAACTCCGGTTGCTGAGTTTAATTACTGGTTTGATACGATTTCTGTTGAGAAAGTGTATTCTTTGGGAAATGATGTTGATATCGTGATGGTGGGATTGGACGCGACGCATCAATGTATTTTTGATGCGAATGACCTTACCTTTATTCGTTTGGCAGCAGGTGAAAAGGGTGAATTGATTTATGCGATGGTTCAAGACTACCTTAATGCTTACTGGAAGTTCAATAATTATATTGGGATTGTCATTCATGACCTGTTGCCCGTTTTGATGGCCATTGATCCTACCGTATGTACACGCCTGGTTCACAGCAACTTGCGCATCGTACATCAAGGATTGACGAAAGGTCAGTGCATCGTAGATTTGGCGGACAGTTGGAAATTGAATAAAAATGCTTTTGTGGCGATGGATATGGATGTGCGCAAGTGCAAAGAATTATTTATGGAAGTGTGTTTTGGTTTGGTAGTTAAGGAAACATACGTGGGGGTATTTCCTACTTTATAGCGCTCAAGTCTTTTGAGAAGAGGAGGATTAACATGAGCAAAACAGCGAAGTATTCGACAATGGCGATTCTACTTATTCCGATTGGAATCGCAATCAACTATGTCGGCGGTCAGATTGCGTTAATTTTAAAACTGCCGGTCTTCATCGATGTCATCGGTACGATTTTAGTCGGAGCGTTGGCAGGACCTTTGTTTGGGGCAATCACCGGTCTGATCACAAACTTAATTCTAGGAATTACAGCACCTACCTGGATTCCCTATGCCATCGTTAATGTAGCGATTGGTATCGTGGCCGGTCTGTGTGCTAAGCGAGGCTGGTTTAAAACATTTAAAGGGGCACTTATTAGCAGCGTACTGATTTGGTTAGTTACCCAACTAACCGCTAATCCGGTCACGGTATATTTGTTTGGCGGTGTTACGGGTTCGGGATCTAGCTTTATAACATCATTCTTAATAGCGACCGGGCAAAGCTTATGGCAATCGGTTATCACAACGGCACTGATTACAGAAACTGTGGATAAGTTTATTTCGGTTTTTATTGTTTTCTTTATTATCAAAGCTATTCCGGCTCGCACATTACTTAAATTTCCATTAGCCAGATCTTATCTGGATTGATTTGTTGAAGTTTTATGTTAGAACGAAAAAAGGGACCATTGAGTAAACTCTACCCACTGACAAAGTTAGTATTTTTGTTATGCTCGATCGTCCTTTCAATCGTTTTTGATTGGAAATTCGGATATTTAGTGATGGTTCCTCTGATATTGTTTTTAGCTCTTTTTTCCGGAAATTTCATAGGGTTTATGAAGAAATTTATCGGAGCACTTTTACTTTTTGTGATTTTCGTCTTTATTTTCAAAATCATGCTCGATAATTCCGATTCACAAATCGTATTTCAATGGCAGTTTATCGTCATACGGGTTCAAGGACTGATCGACGGACTCAATCAAACATCCGTATTGGTTGTCATGGCGGCGGTCGTGTTGCTTTTCTTTGAAACTACGGAAGTCGAAGACCTGATGATCAGCCTTCAACAGCGAAAAGTCAGCCATGTTGTCAGTTATATCGTGTTATCAACGCTACAAATGATTCCGGATATGGTCAATCGCAGTAAAGTTATCATGCAAGCTCAACAGGCCCGTGGTATTGAAACGGAGGGAAATATATTCCTACGTGTGCGAGCTTTCTTTCCATCCCTTGGTCCTTTGATTATTTCTTCAATCAGCGAATTAGAAGAAAGAGCCATCACCTTAGAAGTGCGCGGATTTTCGGCGAGTGTACAAAAGACGTTCTTAAAGGATATTCGCTCAAGAAAAATTGACACGATACTTTCGATCGCCTTTATTCTTCTTAGCATAGTGTTATTAGGATGGAGGATCTATCTATGGCTGTTCTAGAATTGTTGGATGTGACATTCAAATATCAGCTGGCAAAGGAAACTATTTTGGAAAATATCTCGCTTTCCATTGAAAAGGGAGAATTTATAGCTTTGGTTGGTCGAAACGGCGTCGGTAAGACAACCTTGTGCTCGATTATGCGCGGATTAATACCGACGTTTCATACCGGTACGATGAGCGGAAAAGTCTTGCTTAATGGATTGGACATCAATGAAATGTCTATTGGAGATCTTGCTTTGCATATCGGCTTTGTCTTTCAAAATCCTTTCGTACAGGTTAGCGGAGTTAAACAAACCGTGTTTGAGGAAGTCGCGTATGGACTTGAAAATCTTGGAGTTGAACGAAGTGAAATCATTCGAAGGGTCGAAGTTATGCTTCAACAGCTGAATATCGAACATTTACGGTCCAAACATCCGATGCAACTATCCGGAGGTCAAAGTCAGCGTGTCGCGTTGGCTTCGGTACTCGTCATGGATCCGGAAATTTTGATTATTGATGAACCGACATCACAATTGGATCCGCAGGGAACGGAAGAAGTGTTTGAGACCATCCGTTTGTTAAAGGAAAGAAAAAAGACCATTATTCTGGTCGAGCATAAGGTGGATTGGGTTGCGGAATACGCTGATCGTGTGATTGTGATCAATGATAAGCACATTGTCAAAGACGCATCCACCAGCGAGGTGTTTTCTGATCCGATGTTACTGAATACGGGAAACAATCTGCCTCACGTGGCATTGCTTGCGCTACGACTTCAGGAGTTGGGTAAAGTTAACTTTGATTTGATTCCAACAACACTAGATGAAGCGTATGATCAGTTGAAAGGCAGGGAACAATAATGGATGCCATTCGCTTTGAACATGTAAGTTTTGCTTATGACCGTGATTTTTTAGCCGTGGATGACATCTCACTGAATATTCAAACCGGGGAGAAAGTGGCGATCATCGGGCAAAACGGTGCCGGTAAAACTACGACAGTTAAGATGATGAATGGGTTGCTTCGTCCAAAAAGTGGGAAGATTTTAGTGTTTGGGGAGGATGCTTCGAAGAAAACCACCGCAACTCTATCAAAGATGGTGGGGTATGTTTTTCAAAATCCTGGGGATCAAATATTTAATCAGACCGTATACAGTGAGATCGCTTATTCATTAAAATATCTTAAAATTGAGAAAGAAGAAATTGAGCGCAGAGTGAATGCAGCAGCTCAGATGTGCTATTTATCCGATGAACTTCAAACCAATCCTTATGACTTGCCTTTCAGTATTCGTAAATTCGTTACGATAGCTTCGGTTGTTGCGATGGATGCGGATGTGGTAATATTGGATGAGCCGACCGCCGGCCAAGACTTGTTGGGGTTGCTTCATCAAAAGGAAATCATTCGTAAATTACATCAGTTGGGGAAAACCGTGATTACAATCTCCCATGATATGGAATTTGTAATTGAGAACTTTGATCGAATCGTCGTAATGGCCGATAAAAAAATCATCGGTGATGCTAACAAACGTGACATTTTCTGGGATTTTGATTTGTTGGATAAGGCTGCTTTGAAACAGCCGGTCGTCGCCCAACTGGCGAATCGCTTAGAACTAAAAAGGAACATTATCAACATTGTTGATTTCGTAAATGAATATGAGAAATGAGAAGATGAATATCGTGGCCATCGGTGTGCTGATGGCCATTCAATTGGTTATTACCTTTGAGATGAGTATGGTCATGCCGATGGCACCGCTGATCGCATCGATTTATCAAGTCGAGCAAAGCAATGTCACATTGCTAAATTTGGGATATGCGCTATCCGGACTGTTTGTACCATTCTTAGGTATGATGGCAGATAGAATGGGAAATAAGCGAATTCTTATTTTCAGTTCGTTTCTATTTGTTATCGGTAGCGCTCTGGTATATGTTTGGTCAAATCCTTGGGGATTCATTTTAGGTAGAACGATCTTGGGAGTAGGTTTCTTTGCTTTAATCAGTATCAGCCCATCGTATCTATCCATTTTGGTTAAACCAGAGAAATACGGTTTTGTCAGCGGATTGCACAAAATCGCTTTTGCACTGGCCATTTTAATATCTCCGCTGGTCGCAACGACCTTTGCCATTAATTTTGGTTTTCAGACGTTGTATCTTGGCGTGATGATTGCAATGATCATCTGTACAGGTCTAGCTTTCTTAATGCCGGATGTCCGCTCAAGACATGAAACCATCCATCATAACAGTCTGGTTTCAATATTTAGAAACTCAAGAGCTGTCATGATGATGGCTGCGGTCGCCCTTTTTTCACTGCCCTCGGTGTTCTATTTCAATTATCTGAGCATCCATCTTAACCAATTGGGTCAAACCGCCCAAAGTATCGCTTCACTTTACAGTATGATTGCATTGGGATCTTTGGGTGCTGGCATTGGCATCATGCTTTTTAGTGATAAACTGGGAAAACGTCGCATGGGATTTTGGGGAGCTGTGTTCTCGGCTGTATTTATGGCGTTGACCTTATTCAATTACGAACCTGCGATCTTCTTGGTTGGTTTTATGTTTGGTCTGTCTTTCGATCTGATTTGGGGACTATTGTTCCCGTTGGCAACTGGCATACTGAAAGGTCAGACGGCTGGCTTTCTGACCCTGTTGAGCTTTGTGATGTCGATGACCAATGTAATGGCCAATGGACTTGCGCCAACCGTGTTCCGATGGGGTGGATTCATGCTCAATGTACTGGTATGTACGATCGGGTTAATGATCGGGACTTTGCTTCTCTATCAGATATTTAGAAAGAAAGACACTTCCTCAATTTGAGAAAGTGTCCTTTTTTTATTCGACCGTTACGGACTTAGCCAAGTTGCGAGGTTTATCGACATCACAACCGCGAAGCACAGCACTGTAATAAGCAAATAATTGCATAATGATGACACTTGTAAAAGGCATCAGCCAATCGCTTAGCGATGGTAAATTTACCACATCATCCGCTACATCTTCGGCAACATTCATGTCTTCTTTTTTAAGCAGTAACACTCTAGCGCCGCGAGCCTTGACTTCCTTAACATTACTAATCGTCTTTTCAAGTAAATCACTTTGCGTTGTCAGGGCAATAACTGGAACATCATCGGTAATCAATGAGATCGTGCCGTGTTTGAGTTCGCCACCCGGATAAGCTTCACTGTGAACATAGCTGATTTCCTTAAGTTTCAGGGATGCTTCCATCGATACCGCATAATCTAAACCGCGTCCGATGAAGAACAGGTTCTTTGCGTTGACATATTGTGAAGCCAGAAATTTAACATGTTCGGCTTGTTCGAGCAAGGGTTTGATCAGATGTTCAACTGATAGCAATTCAGTTACTTTGGTTTCGTAGTCTTCTTGAGACATCACACCCTTGACTTTTGCCATGTGCAAGGCCAGGGCACTCAACAGTCCGACTTGGACGAAATAAGCTTTGGTTGAGGCAACGGCGATCTCAATGCCGGCATGGGTCATCAGTACAACGTCTGCTTCTCGGGCAATGGATGAGCCGTTAACATTGACAATGGCCAACGTCTTAACGCCTTGGGCTTTTGCTAAGCGCAGAGCAGCCAAGGAATCGGCGGTTTCGCCGGATTGAGAAATAATTAAAACCAAGTCATCCTTATGTAATACCGGATTGCGATAACGGAACTCAGAAGCAACATCGACTTCGACATTGATCCGCGCAAAACGTTCAAACAGATATTTTGCAATAATGCCAGAGTGCATCGCAGTTCCACAGGCAACCATGTGAATCTTATTGAGACCTTTAAGAAATTCATCACTGATTTTCTCAGGGCTGAAGTCAAATCCGGTACCGCTGCGACGTACGCGCAAGGTTTTCATGAAAGCTTCAGGCTGTTCATGGATTTCTTTAATCATAAAGTGAGGGTAACCGCCTTTTTCGGCGGTTTGTTCATCCCAATCCGCTACTTGAACTTCTTTATGGATTTCTTCACCATCGACATTTAAGATAATGACGTGGTTGCGCTTTACGATGGCAATCTCATCATGTTCTAACAAATAATAGCGACGTGTATAGCGAAGCAATGCGGTCATATCCGAGGCGATGAAGTTTTCGTCTTCTCCAAGACCGATGATCAGCGGGCTATCGTGACGAACCGCATAAATAGCATCGGGATGATCGGAGAACATCATGCCCAAGGCATAAGATCCGCGAATCTTCTCGAGTACTTTTTTAATGGCTAACAGCGGATTCTGTTTTTGAACATAGTAATAGTCTAAACACTTTGCCAGTGCTTCGGTATCGGTTTCGGATTCGAAGGTATAACCTTTACGAATCATGCGTTCTTTGACTTGCATGTAATTTTCGATGATACCGTTGTGTACTAGAGTGATTCTTGGTGTTCCATGAGGGTGCGAGTTGATGTCGGAGGGTTCACCATGGGTTGCCCAACGGGTATGACCGATTCCGGTACTTGCTGATTTAAATTCAGTCAGGTCGATCTTTTTGACCATGTCATCGATGCGACCTTTCGATTTTTGAGTTACGATTTTATTGTTTTGAAAAAGCGAAATTCCGACAGAGTCGTATCCGCGGTATTCCAATTTCGATAAACCCGCTATTAAAACATCTACTGCGGAGTTTTTACCGATGTAGCCTACTATTCCACACATATTGATTATGATCCTTTCAAGTTCGGATTTACGGGCAATGTTGTTTATTTGACTCCCGTTTGACGACATCCGCTGCCGAAGAGGCATCCGCCGAAATTTCGATACTCCTCTTTCCTCGTCACATTTTGTCTGGCGCTTTTAATTTTAATTTTGAAGTTGCTTAAAGCATACCCCCTTTACTAATTTAGTGTATCATAGCCCTATTTGTTTCGCAAATGTATTTTCAAGTGTCGTTTTATATTGTATAATACCTTTTGCATCGGGACGTAGCACAGCTTGGTAGTGCACTACCTTGGGGTGGTAGGGGTCGCGCGTTCAAATCGCGTCGTTCCGACCAGATGCGGCCGTAGCTCAGGGGATAGAGCGAGCGCCTCCTAAGCGCTAGGTCATAGGTTCAATTCCTATCGGTCGCGCCAAAATAACCCCATGCACCAGTGGCGAAACTGGCAGACGCGCACGCTTGAGGGGCGTGTGGGCAACCGTACGGGTTCGAGTCCCGTCTGGTGCACCAAGCAAAAAAATATCCGCGAAGGCGGATTTTTTATATGGATTCGACTGGTTTCTTGTCAATAAAGTAGGCCATCATGGACTCACGGACATAATTTTCGATACGGCTGTATCGCGATTTGATGGGATAAACTAAGACTACTTTCCAAGGAAAAACTGGGTCGAAGGGTATTTCTCTGACATCACTGTACGAAAAATGTTTGTTCACAGGGGAGGGCAGAATCGTGATAAAGTCTGAGCCACGCGTAGACTCAAGCAGAAAGTCCCATGAAGATGACATAAGGGCAATGTCCGGAATAATATTTAAACTTTCAAATTTTCTTTTAAGTTGATGGTGGATCATAAAGGTACTTGTGAAGATAGCTAATTTCCGTTGACGCAAATCGGTCCATTGAATCGTTGTTTTTTTCGATAGCGGATGGCGATTTGACATAAAACAAGTCAGCTGATCAATAAGTATAATTTCTTCTTTAAAGACCTGGGGATTCAGGTCGGTCGGTTGTAAAATAATCGCAAAATCAATTTCCTGCAAAATCAACTGTCTTCGAAGTTCAAATGCACCTTCTTCGATGATTTCAAAGCGAATGTTGGGATTCTTTATTATAAGGTTAGAAAGAAAGTCCGTAAACATGACGGTTAGAATCAAAGGTGGTATGCCGATGCGGACTCTGCCTTTGACTACCGTGGAATTTTCGCGAAGATCTCTGAGCATGCGATCATGATGATCCAAAACAACTAATGCGTTATTATAGAAAATCTCTCCGACATTGGTCAGACCAGAAAGACGACCACTAGCTCGGGTGAACAATTCAACCTTTTCTTCAGACTCAAACTTCTTAATCGCTTGAGTTAAAGCCGGTTGAGATACATGATGTTTTCGTGATGCGACTGAAAGATTAAAATCCGATTCGACAATAGCAATGAAATAGCGCAGTTGATAAATATCCATAACTTTCTCCTTGTCTTATTCTTTGATTCCAATCATAAACTATAAGTAGCACTTATACAACATATAAAATATGTGTATTAGAAATATTTCAGTATATAAAGTAAAATAAGCATGTAAGCGCTTTGACTAGTGAGAACTCTCACATAGATAGGCGAATTTAAATTAATGGAGGTAAAGAATGAGAGAAGTAGTGATAGTCTCCGCCGTCCGCACAGCGATCGGAACATTCGGAGGTGTTTTTAAGAATGTATCCGCAGTTGAATTGGGCACCGCCGTTGTAAAGGAAGCTATAAGCAGAGCTAATATCCAACCGGATATGGTTGATGAAGTGATCTTCGGAAATGTGCTCCAGGCTGGCCTTGGACAAAATGTAGCTAGACAAGTTTCGATTCATGCTGGGATTCCTATTGAAAAGTCGTCATTTGTTGTAAATAAAGTTTGTGGTTCAGGTTTGAAGACAGTTGCATTGGCTGCTCAGGCAATTTCAAATGGTGATGCAGATATCATCGTTGCCGGTGGCACTGAAAACATGAGTCTGTCTCCGTATATTATGCCATCAGCTCGTTGGGGCGCTCGTATGGGCAACACCGAAGTGATTGATACGATGGTATTTGATGGTTTGACAGATATCTACAGCAATGTTCATATGGGCGTTACTGCAGAGAACATTGTTGCTGAGTATGGATTTGTTCGCGAACAACTCGATGCCTTTGCGGTTGAAAGTCAACGTCGCGCACTCAAGGCAATGGCTGATGGACGTTTCAAAGATGAAATCGTTCCGATTGTAATTCCTTCGAAAAAAGGTGACACGATTGTAGATACTGATGAATACCCAAAAGCCGGTCAAACTTTAGAGTCACTAGCTAAGTTACGCCCTGCTTTCAAGAAAGATGGCGTCGTCACTGCCGCTACATCTTCTGGTATCAATGATGGAGCAGCTTGTGTCGTTGTTATGAGTAAGGAAAAAGCCGATGAATTAGGATTAAAGCCTTTGGTTACAATCACATCGTATGCTTCGGCGGGTGTAGATCCGCAAATCATGGGTACAGGTCCGATTCCGGCAACGCACAAAGCATTAGCAAAAGCGAATCTGACGATTGCAGATTTGGATTTGGTTGAGGCAAATGAGGCTTTCGCAGCTCAAGCGCTTAGTGTTGTTACAAGTTTGAATTTGAATACGGATATTGTCAATGTCAATGGCGGTGCTATTGCCTTGGGCCATCCGATCGGTGCTTCAGGTACACGTATCTTAGTCACCTTGATTCATGAGATGGTTAAAAGAGATTCGAAGCATGGTTTGGCTACGTTGTGCATCGGGGGCGGTCAAGGCATCTCGATGATCGTCAGTCGTTAATTGAAAATTACGGGTGAAACCGTAACATAAAAGGGAGAAATATGAAACTACAAGATAAAGTCGCCGTTATTACCGGTGGTGCAAGAGGTTTAGGCCAAGCAATGGCTGAACTGTTTGCTGCCGAAGGCGCAAAAGTCGTTGCAGCTGATATGGGCGATATGGGTTACAGTTGTGAAGGTGTTGAAGGTTATGCATTAAATGTTACAGACGTCGAAGGATGTCAAGCGCTTGTGAATTATGTGGTTGAAAAGTATGGTAAAATTGACATTTTGGTCAATAATGCCGGTATAACTCGCGATGCATTGACTCGCAAAATGACAGATGATATGTGGAATTTGGTTATTGATGTCAACTTAAAAGGCGTCTTCAATCTAACCCGTTTTGTCGGTCCGGTCATGCAAGAGCAAGGACAAGGATCCATTATCAACATTTCTTCGGTTGTCGGAGAATTCGGAAATATCGGTCAAGCCAATTACGCAGCTACGAAAGCAGGCGTTATCGGCATGACTAAGTCGTGGGCTAAAGAGTTTGCTATGAAGGGTGCGCAAGTACGCGTCAATGCAATTTCACCGGGTTACACGATGACAGATATCCTGAAGACAGTACCGCAAGAATTGCTGGATAAATTTGCTAAACAAACCATGTTGGGACGTTTGGCACAACCGGAAGAAATCGCAAAAGCTGCTTTGTTCTTAGCTTCTGACGATGCTTCCTACATCACCGGCCATAACTTAAGTGTTAATGGCGGGATGAGATTATAAGAAAGGGGTAAGACAATGGCCGTAAAGTTTCTTACCGCTGAAGAAGCGGTAAAATTAGTTACTTCCAACAGTACAATTGCGACCGGCGGCTTCGTGGGAAACGCAGTTCCGGAAGAATTGGAAATTGCGATCGAAAATCGTTTTGTTGAGACAGGGGAACCAAGAAACCTGACCTTAGTATATGCTGCTGGTCAAGGCGATGGCAAAACACGTGGACTCAATCACTTCGGACATGAAGGTTTGTTGAAGCGCGTTATTGGCGGACACTGGGGTCTGGTGCCAAAAGTTCAAAAACTGGCATTGGAAAACAAAGTTGAGGCTTATAACTTCCCGCAAGGCTGTATCTCACATTTATTCAGAGATATCGCTGCTAACAAGCCGGGAACGATCACTCGTGTCGGATTAAAGACGTTTGTAGATCCTCGCTTACAAGGTGGAAAACTCAATTCAATTACTACAGAAGATATGGTTGAGTTAATCGAACTGCGTGGCAAAGAGTATTTGATGTATAAGACCTTCCCCATCGATTTCGCTTTCATTCGCGGTACTTACGCAGATGAAAACGGAAACGTCACCATGGAAAAAGAGGCTGGCTCACTAGAAGTCTTGTCGATTGCTCAAGCTTGTAAGAATTCAGGCGGTAAAGTTATCGTTCAAGTTGAAAAAGTGGTTAAAGCCGGTTCACTGGATCCGAAGTTAGTTAAGATTCCTGGTATTTATGTAGAAGCTATCGTTGCGGTCTCGGATATGAAGAATCATATGCAAACTTTCGCAGAGGAATACAATCCAAGTTACTCCGGTACCATTCGCGTTCCGGTGAACAATGTCAAACCGATGGAGTTGGACGATCGTAAGATCATCGCCCGTCGTGCGGCTATGGAATTGATTCCGAATGCAATTGTCAACTTAGGAATCGGAATGCCGGAAGGTGTTGCGAGAGTTGCCAATGAAGAAGGTCTGGGAGATGCAATGATTCTGACCATCGAACCGGGTCCGATCGGCGGTATTCCGGCGGGCGGCTTAAGTTTCGGCGCTGCTACCAATCCACAGGCGATTATCGATCAGCCTTACCAATTTGACTTCTACGATGGCGGCGGTTTGGATTTGGCTTTCTTAGGCCTAGCCCAATGCGATGTCAAAGGAAATATCAATGTCAGTAAGTTTGGTCCGAAAATTGCAGGTGCTGGCGGATTTATCAACATCACGCAAAATGCTAAAAAAGTTATCTTCTTAGGTACATTTACAGCAGGAAGCTTGGAAGTTGAGGCTAAAGACGGGAAGTTGAATATTATTACGGAAGGCAAATCTATTAAGTTTGTCGACGCTGTTGAACAAGTTACGTTCAGCGGTGATTATGCGAATGAAGTCGGTCAGCCGGTTATGTATATTACTGAGCGCGCCGTATTTGTTCTTGGTAGTGAAGGCGTCGTATTGACGGAAATCGCACCGGGTGTCGATCTAGAGAAGGACATCCTGGCGTTTATGGATTTTAAACCGATTATCAGTAAGGATTTGAAGCTTATGGACGAAAGAATCTTCAATCCTGAAAAAGTCGGCATTAAGATCTAACACATAGAAAGAGGAGGAAAATTTTATGTGGGGTATATTTCTTGGTTTAGCACTTCTTATGTTCCTTGCTTACAGAGGAATGTCCATCATTTGGGTAGCACCGATCGCTGCCTTAGTTGTTGCATTTACAGGCGGTTTGGAATTGATACCTGCTTACACTGATGCTTATATGACGGGCTTCGTCGGATTCACCAAAGCTTGGTTCCCAGTATTTATGTTGGGTGCTATCTTCGGTAAAATCATGGACGAAACCGGAGCTGCAAAAGCTGTTGCTCACTTCATAGTAAGTCTTATCGGCAAAAAACTTGCTATTACTGCAGTTGTATTGGCTTGTGCTGTATTAACTTACGGTGGTATCTCATTGTTCGTTGTTGTATTCGCAATTTATCCGATCGCATTGGCTTTGTTTAGAGATGCTAACATTACTCGTCGTTTGATTCCTGGCGCAATCGCTTTGGGTTCATTCACATTCACTATGACCGCTGTTCCAGGATCACCTCAAACTCAAAACTTGATTCCGATCCAATACTTCGGTACAACTCCTTCAGCAGCTCCGTTAATGGGTATTGCTGCAGCCTTAGTTATGTTGTTAGGCGGTATGGCTTGGTTGACATATCGTGAAAAATTCTATGCTAAAAAGGGTGTATTCTTCGTTGAATTAGACAAAAAAGTCGTTGAAAACGCAGATGAAAAACTTCCTCACTGGGCATTATCTTTATTGCCATTATTTGTTGTAGTACTAACCCTAAATGTTGCTAATATCATTGGAAAAGAAACATTCACAGAATTACTTGGCCGTGCTCCATTTAGTATTATTGAATCATTAGTATTCGGTATCGTATTAGCTGTCTTATTATTCTGGAAACGCATGCCTAATATTGTAACAACAATCAATGCAGGTGCTGCTGGTTCCGTATTGGCAATCATCAATACTTCGGCTGCTGTAGGTTTCGGTGCTGTCGTTCGCGCAGTCCCAGGCTTCACAGCGTTGAAAGATTTCGTATTGGGCATCGAAGGCAATCCGTTGATCGCTGAATCCGTTGCTGTTAATATCTTGGCTGGTGCTACCGGTTCTGCTTCTGGCGGTATGGGTATTGCATTGGAAGCTTTAGGTGCTAACTTCGTCGCATTGTCTGAATCTTCAGGCATTCCGTTGGAAGCTTTCCACCGTGTTGCTTCGATTTCATCCGGCGGTTTGGACACTTTGCCTCATAACGGTGCTGTCTTGACATTGCTTGCTGTTACCGCAATGACACACAAAGATTCCTATATTGATATCTTCATGGTTGCTACATTGATTCCTATTGCTTCGGTTATCGTTGCAATCATCATGGCATCCTTCGGAATTTACTAGGACTTAATTAAATATTCATCAAAATTGCTTTCCGGGTTACCCGGAAAGCAATTTGCCATATAGTACTAACTAGAGGAGACTGTTATGAAAATTGGAGTTATTGGATCAGGTGTTATGGGTTCAGGTATCGCACAGACACTGGCTGCTGCACACGAAGTTGTATTAAGAGACATATCGGCGGAAATGCTTGCAAAGTCACTTAAGGGTATTGAAAAAAACTTAAGTCGAAGTGTTGAAAAAGGTAAGTTGTCCCAAATTGAAATGACGGCTATCTTGGCAAACATTACAACAAGTTCAGATATACGCGGTCTTGCGCATTGTGATTTGATCATTGAAGCCGCTACGGAAAACGTTGCGATTAAGAAGAGTATTTTTAAAGAATTGGATGATATGTGTAAGCCAGAAGCGATACTTGCTACCAATACATCAAGCCTGTCCATCACAGAGGTGGCTATGTCGACCAAACGTCCGACCCAGGTCATTGGTATGCACTTCTTTAATCCGGTGCCGCTGATGGGTTTGGTTGAAGTTATTTCCGGTCAGCTGACAGCGCAAGAAGTCAGTGATACCGTACGAGATGTAGCTAAATCGGTAGGAAAATCACCGGTCATCGTTAATGAAGCACCGGGCTTTGTGGTCAATCGTATTTTAATTCCGATGATCAATGAAGCGATCGGTTGTTTAAGTGAAGGTGTGGCCAGTGCAGAAGATATCGATACCGCGATGAAGTTAGGAGCAAACCATCCTTTAGGACCATTGGCTTTGGCTGATCTTATCGGTTTGGATGTATGTTTGGCAATCATGGATACATTGTTTGCGGAGTTGGGTGAGAAGTATAAACCGCATCCGCTGTTAAAGAAGATGGTTCGTGCCAATCTGTTGGGACGCAAAACGGGATTAGGCTTCTTTAAGTATTAGGATTTTCGTGCTTTTTAGATGCATCTCTTGACTATTTGATTATTTCTTCTACAATACAATCATACGGTCATGCGTTTATGTAGGATTAAAACTACATGGGGAGGTGTGATGATGTTGAAAGATAAAGTATGCATTGTAACTGGCGCAGCTAGCGGTATTGGTTTGGCTATCTGTGAAAAACTGGTTGAAGAACAGTGCAAAGTCGTCATGATTGACGTCAACGAAGAATTGCTGATCAAGCAATCGCTTCGCCTTCAATCCCCATATGTTGTTGCGGATCTAGCATTACGAAAAGATTGCAGAGATTTAGTTGATTTTACCGTAAAGAAGTTTGGTAAGGTTGATATTTTGATCAATGTTGCAGGACTACAAAATATTCATCCCATCGAAGACTTTCCGGAGGATACATGGGACTATATGTTGAATGTCATGGTAACAGCCCCTTTCCTTTTATCAAAATATTGTTGGCCCTATATGAAAGCTCAAAACTGGGGAAGGATCATTCATTTGAACTCCATCCACGGTCTTGTGGCTTCTGAATTTAAATCAGCCTACATCACCGCGAAGCACGGCCTTACCGGCTTAACGAAAGCAACAGCGTTGGAAGGCGGACCTTTTGGTATAACGGTCAATTCGATCTGTCCTGCCTATGTGAAGACTCCTTTAGTGGATAAGCAAATCGCCAAGCAAGCAGAGATGCATGGCATTGGTGAGGATGAAGTTATTTCGAAAATCATGTTGGCAAAGGCATCCATCAAGAAACTGATCGAAGTAGATGATATTGCGGAGACAGTTAAGTTCTTGTGCTCAGATGCAGCTTCCATGATTACCGGTACTACACTAACGATTGATGGCGGTTGGACCGCAGCATAACAAGTAAGGCACGCAAGTGCCTTTTTAATTGGATATTGTTATCAGATTAACAATGTTGTAAAATCAAGTTAACAACGAAGTGGAATCGACATCATTCATTATTCAGTGTGTACCACTGTGGGGAGATAACTATGAATGTGGAAGAGTATTTGTATACTGATTATGAGAATGTTCAAGATGTTAAGGTTGATGTAATTAAGAAAACTACGAAAGTCAAAATCATTTTGGGGAACGATCAAACCAAAATCCCGGTGGAACTTGTCACAAAGACTCAGCCTTTTGGGGAAATGGTTGAGTGGATTCAGGTCAGCGGTAAAGGGCGGAATGCTTTGGATTTTTTTATCATATACTACCTTAGCAAAGATGCAACATTAGACAAAGGAAAATCGTTCATTATCTACTCCAAAGATACTGGTTTTGATCCATTGATCAGTCATCTGAAGAAAACGGGGGTGGATGCTAAGAGAATTGTGAGTTTTCAACAGTTAAAATCAAATAAAAGCGTAGCAGGGGAAACGGTGACGTTAAATAAAGTGGATGATGTAGCGCTCAGTAAAGTTCTTGATAATCTGAAGAAAATCGGAACAAGATCTTCACCTAAAAAGCGAAAAACATTGACCACGCACATTACTGCACAACTAAAGGATAAAAAGCCAAAGGAAATTGAGAATGTCATTGAGCATTTGTTTATAAAAGGAATAGTTTACGAAGAGAACGGGCTCTTGAAATATAAGCTAGAAAAAGGACAATAGTTATCTACTGTCCTTTTTAGTCGATTCTCTTTCAATGATCTGATAAGGTATCAAACACTTATTATTGTGAGCCACCGGCTTGTTCTTAATCTTTGACATCAGATACTCCATCGCCATGGCGCCAAGCTGGAAACTGTTCAGTTCCACACTGGTAATGTTTGGCTTACCGACATACGCATAACTGGTATTATCAAATCCCACCACCATCGCATCATTAGGAATAGCTTTTCCTCGGTTGTTCAACTCATCAATGACACCGCACGCGAGTAGATCTGAAGTAGCGAAGAAAGCGGTAGTTTTCGGGTGTTTGTCCAACAAATCCCCGGCAATCTTTTTCGCATTGGCATAACTAAACAAACAATCATCGGGATAGTTGGTAATCAATGGTAATCGGCGCTCTTTCATAAAATCTTTATAAGCTCTAAATTTCTCTTTGGAAGATACGATCTCCGTTGATCCGGTATGTATAAAGCCGATGGAACGATGCCCGTTTTTATACAAAATATCCATTAAATCCTTGCCGGCTTGGTAAAAATCAATACTATAATGAGCTGCATCGATATCGGTCAGATATTCTACGACCTGAACCACCGGAAACGTTGAATTCAGGTAGTTTATTTCTTCTGCCGAACATGTGTTTGATATAAAAACCACACCATCAACAAGATGGTTGTGTAACATTTTTAAATAGTGTTGTTCACGTTCAGTATCTCCGTAGGTATTGCATATTAGTACGTTATAATCGTTTTCATGGGCAACTTTCTCGATTCCTTGCACGATTGTTGCGAAAAATGGGTTATCTACGCTATGTAAAAGGACTAAAACCATCGAAGTAGTCTCTTTTCTCAATAATTTACCCAAAGCATTGGGTTGATAGTTTAATTTCTTAATCGCTTGTTCAACTCTTTGACGCGTTACATCGCTTACGTAGGCCGAATTATTGACCACTCTCGACACGGTGGCAGCGCTTACTTTCGCTAATAATGCTACTTGTTCGATTGTACTCATAAATGCCCCCTTATTTCTCATATAATACCATAAAAACAGCATATTTTATCGCACAGATGTCAAAGACTTTGACTATACAATCGCTTAAGACTACAATGAGATTAGTTAGAACGTGCAGGAGGATATATGAAAAAATATCTCGTCTTTATCTCGGCTTTGCTCGTCGTTATCTCTTTGGTTGCTTGTACTCCAAAGGTAGAGCAAGTTGAAATCACATTTAAGCAAAACAGACCAGAAATCGATGGTCAGCTGAAGGCTTTCGCTGAAGCATATGAAGTTGAAACCGGTATTAAGGTAAATATTGTATCTTGTGGAGGGTCTAGCTGTTCTTTGGAAGAGATGCTTAAATCCGATGTAACATCTAGCAACTTACCAGAGATTTTTGTTATCAATGATATCGAAGCATACGACCAATGGGCAACTTTCGCAGCTGATCTTTCTGCGGAAAAATGGGTTTCTGATACGGATTTTGCATTAAAAACTGAAGATAAAGTCGTTGGCTTTCCTGTGAGTATTGAAGGGTGGGGTATGGCTTATAATGCTGATTTACTTGAAGCTGCGCAAATCGATCCGACAACACTCAACAACTATGATGCTTATGTTGCAGCTTTTGCAAAATTAGAGACAATGAAAGTTGATCTAGGGATTGACTCGGTCGTTTCCATGGCAGTAGGCACAAACATGTATTGGTATACCGGAGACTACATTTTCAATAGCTTATTATCCGAAGGATTAACGTATGGCGATTTGAGTGTAACCAACGATTTGTTGGCAGGTAAAGTCGATACTATCCGACTCAATATGTTTGCAGAGTGGATTGATTTAATCTTTTCATACGCAGACAAAACGATTTTGACAAGTGGGGATTATAACTCACAGGTAAATGCATTTCTAAATCAAAAAGCTGTGTTCCTTCACCAAGGCAGTTGGGTTGATGGAAATTTAAAGGAAGCAACGTTCAATATGGCTTTCGCTCCTAACGGTTCAACCAAAGAAGTATCGGACGGTATCTTTGTAAGTGTATCTGATTGGTACGTTGTAAACAAAGACGCAAAACATGTTGAAGAAGCAAAGGATTTCTTGGAGTTCATGGTTTACAGTCAAATCGGTCAGGACTATATGGTTAATAAAATTGGCTTGACACCTGCATTTAAGAATTTCACGATTGAACCAAAGGGGAAATTGTCTAGATCTGTCTTTACTTGGGTAAAAGCCGGCAAGGTTTATTCATTGAATCAAAACTATTTCACCGATGAATTCCGATTTAGCAAAATAAGTCCAATGTATGATCAATTAGCTAATGATATTCTGACTGTCGAGCAGTTTAAAATCATCATTACCCGCGCCTTTACAGACAATGCTAAATAACTGAATACGCATAAAAAACACAAGCATTACTTGTGTTTCGAAATTGTCATTCAATAAATATTCTATTAAGTCTCACTTTTGTGAGGCTTTTTTTACGAAAGACTTGAAAAACTCAATACCTTTCAAATAGTTCTCTATTCGTACACGCTCATTATCTGCGTGTACGGTTTTCATATCTTCCCCCGATATTTCAAAAGGTGCGATACGGTAAACGCCTTTGGCCATACCGTGATAGACACGGCTGTCTGTAGCCGCAACCATCAGATAAGGGGCAACTGCTTTAAAATGAGGATAATGCTCTATGGTCGTTTCTTGGATGATCTCAAACTCGCGAATGTTGCTTGGACTAATATCGGTAGGTTCGGTTCCATTGAGCAGTTTAACTTCAATCTCGCTTCCAACCATTGTCAGTACACGGCTTCGGACACTTTCGATGGACTCACCCGGAATAATCCGGACATTGCATACAACGGTAGCTTTTTGAGCGAGGACATTTGGCGCAAAACTGCCGGAAGCCATCGTAGCTACACACGTGGTACGCAGTACTGCGGCAGTATCCGGTTTATCGGTCATGACTTTTAACAGTATCGGTCTAAATATACTCCTGTTAGAAAACAGAAATTTCAACGGTTGTTTCATTTGGGGAATCAGTGCATCAAACATTGCGTTGGTCGCATCGTTGAAATTCGCCGGAAACTTATCTCTTTCAAGTTTGCTTGCGGCTTCAAAAACTTGTGCCATCGCACTTTTCTTTGGCGGCATCGAAGCATGTCCACCGGATTGAGTCGCGGTCAGCTCAATATCCAAATAGCCTTTTTCACCAACCCCGATCAAAGCTACGGTTCCATCAATTCCCAAGGATTTGCCATTGATCAAAGCACCGCCTTCATCGACGACCATCGAGAAGAATACGCCTTGTTGTTTCAGATAATCACGGATAGCCGTTGCACCGGAATCCGGCAATATGGATCCTGTTTCTTCGTTGTGTCCTAACATTATGTAGACATCGCGTTCAAACTCGAATCCTTCCGATAATAAAGATTCAACAGCTTCCAACATGGAAATGACATGGCCTTTCATGTCCAATGTGCCACGTCCATAAACATATCCATCGCGAATCACACCGCTAAAAGGCGGTTCAATCCAATTATCTTCGCGTACCGGGACGACATCGAAATGTCCCATCAGTCCGATGGGAGGCAAATCTGATTTCCCGGGTAATTTTATTAAGAGGGAATAACCGACGAATCGCTCAATCTGACCAGAGGCGAAGATGGTCGGATAATCCAACCGAATGTTTTCGATGAATTTCTCAAATTCAGAGAAGTCCATCAAGGAGCGTTCTTTGTATGAGATGGTCTTGCATTGAATGGCTCGCTGTAAATGCAGAATGGCAGATTCTGACATTATTTGATCCATCCTTTCTTAAAGAAATAGCGTGCTGAGGCAATGGAAATTAAACTTGCGATGGGTACCAAGGCTGGACGAATGGAATCATCTTTTACCACAAATATAAATAAAGCTAACATGACAACACTCGGTACGATCGTTAAACGCCAGTGACGGGCAATAAAGACGACGCCTAAAGCTCCGAAGATGGCTGGTATCATATAGATGGCGACCGGTTGTAATTGTTCGATGAAGAAATCTTGGAAGGGGACTAATATTAAAACTCCCAAAAGGATGATGGCTGTGGTGATAATGCTAGAAGTAGCTATGGCCAAAGAGGATATGATTTCAGCTTCATCAGAACCCGGTTCGACATTGGCTTGTTTCATCGCACTCAACGCCGCCGGAAGTTTCATGTTGGAAATATTTCCGGTCACTTCCGCAACATAGGTTCCACCGACGCCGAGCATTGGCGCATAGTTGAAAAACTCAATGATACCAATGGGGATATAAATAACGCCGACGGACATAAATCCTTTGAACATCAGTTCGCCGGTCGGCCATGCGCCGGTGATCAGGCTGATGGCCAGCGGTACGGAGAGCATAAGTAAGGCACCTACAATAACAAAGCGCATGCCGGCTTTATGAAGCCGTTCAATATATTTTTCTTGTTCGCTCATGATGGCCTCCTCACATGATCAGGACATACAAGATGCCCAGTGTTGACAGTATAGATACCGGAAGAGCAAACTCTTCCATCCATTTCCACTTCTTAGAGGCCAGTCCAATGATGAGCATGATGGCCATACTTATGAAAAGTGCTAACGTGTTATAGCCGCCAATGGCGATTTGTTGAGCACCGATGGTACCGACCAAACCCATAAACAAGGCTGCGATTAACAGTTCACCCCAACGGCTGTCCTTTTTTCGGACCTCCGTCAGTTTCTTTTCATATTTACGATAGAAAAGAATTAATGTGACGAGTCCGGCCATGATGGAGATTGTCATGGTCCACACGGCGGTAGAGAAGGCGATGGGATCGTTGAATAGTGCATCCACACCTGCCGCATTTCGGATGGCGTTAGCCGCATAGCTTTCGTAGCTGACCGATCCCAAAACGCTCAGACGAATCCAAGGAATGACGACACTGCCGAAAATCGGGATCATCGTTATTAAACCAATAAGAATCGGAATCGATGGTACGATTGAGAAGAAGGCGCTAGATCGGATCGTTTCTTTCAGCTGATACTCGGTAAAGCCGATTTCCAGTCCACGGTCGTACGCTTTTTTTAGAAAGTAGATTGATTGAAATAGAACAAAACAAATCATGACACCGCCGATGACGTATAAAATGATTGAGTCCATAGTATCTTTCTCCTTATGTTAATACAATCATAGAAAAAACATCTCATGATTACAATCACAAGATGTTCTTTTGTTTAAAGTTATTCAGTTTCCTCGAAAGATTCCGCAAATTTCTCAATAGATTCTATCAATCCGCCGGTTAAACCGTTGAAGAAGGGTTTATTTGCGTTTTCACCGCCATCAATCAACCACTGTCCATTAACATAGGTCATCGTGGCTTGTACGCGAGATGTTTTGTCCTTTTTCAATTCTGCGGATAATGTTTCAAACAGTTCAACACCTGCTTCATTGATTTCATCTTCGCTTTTTCCTGAGAAAGCCAGTTCAAATGCCTTTGTAATATACTGAGTTATGAAACCGATGAAAAATGTTCCTAAGTCATGGGTGGTGAATTCAACTTCAACCACCGCGGTTTTCTTATCTTCAGAAATCGTCTCACTAACGATGACATAATCAAAATCTGTGTAAAGTTCAATGAGTCGGGTTTCCAACATCTTCGTAAACTCATTTTCCTCAACATCGTTTTCGGGTATGAAATTAGAATTACTGAACTCACCATCGAAATAGGGTGAGAAATCAGCGCGTATATCTGTTTTCATCAATTCCAGTACTTTAGTTACTGTATCGGAAGGTTTTAGTTCAGGTTTAGCGCATCCCATTGTTGATAATATCAGTAAGGCGGTCAAGCCTATAAATACAAGTTTTTTCATTTTATTCGTATTATCAATTTAGGTTAGTAAATTGATAAATTCCTTTCTAGCCTAATCTTTTTTGAGCATACTGCACGGCCAATGCGTTATGCTTAAACTATGC
>JAUYTU010000003.1 GCA_030694975.1 Erysipelotrichaceae bacterium
AAATGTCTGAAGAAAAGAGTGCAATCTTATTTCACTAAATCTCCTAAGCAACCAAAGATTGAAAGAATGATTTTTTTGATTGACGATATTGAGTATATTGTCACCGACACCCATTTAGAAGCCCGGCTACTGGAATGTCAGCTGTTGAACTACCCATGACTGAAGTCACGGGATTCGATTAGGGCCTGTCGGCCCTTAGACTTTTTCCTGCTTCATGGACAACTGCGGATTGCCAAGTAAAGTGATCAGTCACGCACGGATGCGCCGTCTTAGGTCGTCTCCAGCACCGATTATACTGATTGATCGCAAAGAGATCCGGCAGTACAACCGCACAGTATGGAAAACTCCCATCCCCCGAAGGCGACAGCCTAAAACCATACCCAGGCATCCACCGGCGTTCGACCGGCAGTGAGTTTATTGGTGTTGCTTATTACTTGCAGGATTAAACGGCCAGCAACCGCAGCCCTTCGTTACGGATATTGACGCTGGCATTGTGATCCCGGTCATGAACTGTCCCACAGTGACTGCAGGCACAGTGGCGTTCGTCCAGGGTCAGCGCCACAGATTGATGGCCACAGGCAGAACACAGCCTGGAGGATGCGAAAAAGCGGTTGACTTTGACAAGCCGTCCACCCCGCCAGTCCAGTTTGTAGGCCAGGAAGGTGATGAACTGCCGCCAGCCGGCATTACTGATGGCTTTGGCCAGCTTATGATTTTTTACCATCCCGCGGATGTTCAGGTCTTCCACAACCACCACCTGGTTTTCGTTGGCGATTATCGTTGACAGCTTGTGATGGAAGTCTTTTCGCTGGTTGGCAATGTGTTCATGGCGTTTGGCCACCTTCGTGCGTTGCTTGTCATAGTTTTTGGATCCCTTTTGACAACGGGCCAGCTGCTGCTGCAGTTTGGCCAGTTTCTTTTCAGCCTGTTTGATATAGGCACCATGGGAATAGTCGGCAAAGTCTTTGCCATCATAGACAACCGCAAAGGTCTTCAGGCCCAGATCAATCCCGACACAGCGATAGTCCGCGGTCAGATCCACCGGCTGGGAAATGGCGACCACTTCCTGAACGGACAGCGATACCGTGTAACCGGTGGCCGTCCGGGTGATGGTGGCGGTCTGGATTTTAAGGGTGCCGTCAAGCAGGGACTGGAGCCGCTTCCGGTTGGTTTTCTTCGGAAACAGGGCTACCAGGCCCAGCTTCGGCAGCTTGATTGCCTCCGGCGTGACGGCAATATTGCCATTGGTATATTTGGTCGTGTAGGTTTGTTTGGGACTGTGCTTTTTCTTAAACTTCGGGAAAACCACCCCGCTTGGCAAAAAAGCGGTCATAGGCGGCCTGAACCTGTTCACAGGCCGTTTCCAGAGAAAACTTGTCCACCGCTTTCAGATAGGGTTTTTCGTCCTTCAACGCATTCAGTCGATCCTTTTTAAAGGCGGCCACGGATAGCGTCGTCTGATTGGTTTGATAGTCTTCAATCCGGCTTGCCAGATAGCTATTAAAGATCAGCCGGTGACAGCCCAGGGTCTGATTAATCTGAGCAATCTGTTCCGGTGTGGGCAGGATCCGGAAGGTCATACCAAAGCACCGCAGGCGCTTGCCCTCGGCAGCCAGAAGCTTATTCTTTTCTTTGATGGTTAATGATCGCTTCCTGTTCATTGACTTTACTCCATTTTCTGATTCTGAATGTAGCGTTTGATCTGCTCGCCAGTTGTATCACTGACGGTACCGACATAATAAGATGGATTCCACAACGCCCCACCCCAGAGCTGTTGTTTTATTTCCGGATGCGCTTTAAAGAGGTGTCGGGCGGATTTAGGTTAGTCTACAATAATTCGATCTGTTTTGCACTACGCCATCTTTTGAATCGCTTACTGTCCGGCATATAAATTGGTACTCTCCGATCTGACTCGACCGCACTGCCAAGCCCAAAGACCCGGCACTTGGGCTATGCAATTCGATCATACTCCA
>JAUYTU010000004.1 GCA_030694975.1 Erysipelotrichaceae bacterium
TTTACGACAAGGTATTGTATCATTGAGGTGCATCATTCATGGATCCTTTCTCATGTGTTTCGCAACTTAATGATACTTGGATTCTGTGAGTGATGCTTTTCTTTTGCTTAGGTGGACGACTTCATTTTACAATTCGCCACATAAATTTTTTATTAAAATAGCTCATAGAAAATGGCTTTCCATGACCAGGGTAAAGGTTATTAATACTTAACTTTTTCAATTTATTTATACTTTCGCTAAAGTCTTCAAGATTATCGATATAACTGAAACCTGCGAAATTGTAAATTAAGTCACCGCAAAATAAATCACCTTCGTTTGTCAGTATACCAATAGATCCTTTTGAGTGCCCCGGAAGATGTATTACCTTTACAGATAAACCATACTCAGCGAGATTTTGTCCATCCTGTAAGTAAATGTCAGGCTTAAACGTGTCAAAAAAACTATTCTTACCGAAAACAAAAGTGAGTAATCTGAAAGTAAAAGATATCCTATCGGGTTTTGACTTCCGATTCCACGACATGTCCCCATTTTCAACCATCATAGAATCCTCAAAGTGCATTGCAATTTTCGCACCATAATTTTCTCTAAGGAACTTACAATTTCCAGCGTGATCTGAATCGCCATGAGTTAAAATAACAAGCTTTAACTTTTTAGATACTTCTGTGGGCTTATTGAGTGCTTTTTTCAACACTTCATCAAGAAACATACATTTTGCGGAAAATCCGGTATCAATAAGCACAAAGCCATCATCTGCTTCGAGCAAATAACAGTTCACCCCACCTACATCGATTATTTCTATACCTTTTGACATGATTTTTTCTCTTTCTATTTTTTTGTTTTTTACATTTATTAACATCATTAAGAGTGCAACCGAAATCAATAGTTTGGTTTGTCAGAAAAGCTTTTTGTTTAAATGCTAGTGTCACTAACACAGTTCCACTTTGCACTATTTACCCCGATTAAGGTTAACAATCTTCAGGCTTATATATTTTAAAAATTCCCAGTTTACCTCAACACATTTTTATGGCTTCACTTAAGTCTTTCAGCTGAACATATATTAACCCAGTGTGTTCTTGGTTCTCTATTAGGCGTAAACGACATTATGTAATTGTTGAAATGAAGACAATAGTCTCAACATGTGCGGAGGCGACTAATCATCGTATCAAAAACTACATTCGTCAAAGATAACATCCTTATGCAATTCAAAATATTCCATCAGTAAGTCACTCAATGATGGCATACTCTTGTATACATGTTAAGCAAAAATATATTTCTTTATCCACACGAAGAATGGTATTCATTCAAACTTCAACATCAGTGAATCACAAACAGCCGTATATCCAATTTTCTTATAAATACTATTTGATGTTGGATTTAACAAATCCGTGTATAATACACACTTAGTATAACCTCTATCGAGAGCTAATTGACTTATCTGAGCCACACATGATGAGGCGTAACCTTTTCCGCGATAATAAGGAGGCGTATATACAAATGCAACTCCGATCGCTGTTTGCATTTCCCTTGTAAATCCTGCCATAGATACAGGTATTCCATCGACTTCTAAAACATAAAGCTTTTTTGCTGATAATCTGTAGCGATATAATTTCTCCTCTTGTGGGATAGACATCTCAGTCTTTCCATATCTACTTGCTGCATTAAAGGCTTCCAACCAGTATGGGAAAAAGCTCATATCTCTTTCTTCAAGCAAACGCACGACACCCATTTGTTTGATGTTTGGGTTGACAGTGTTTAGCTCATAAATACACTGGCTCATGCTTGCTTTAAAAGTTAAACCCTTTCTTGCGGTATACTCCTTTGCAAAATACTCCGCCAAGCTTTTTTCGGTTGTCACGCCGGGAATATCATAGTCTTTCAGACCGTCTACCAGACACTTTACAGCCATTGTATTGATTGTATTGTCTGTTGCGTACAGAGTGATATTATGTGGTGGTGTCATAATAGCGGTAAGTTGTATCCCTTTGTCATCCGAAACAGTTACCATAAACCAGTTTGCAGGATCACGCCAATCTGTTTTATCTTTCCCCTCATGCCCAATTATGATATTGCCCAGAGGAATCATATTCTGCGCCTCATGACGCATTAACACCTCATAGGTATCATTATAAAATTCATGCACATTCGTATATATTTTTAATTGCAATGTTATATCACCCTTTCATTTACAACTACATCTAACCTATTAATCAAATTATGACATCCTCAATAATATGTTTGACTGCTTCCGAAATATTAGCTGCAAGATAATGCGCATTATAAATTGCATTTGTGTTACCTATCCACTTTTGTGGCGACAACGTAAATGCATTATATCCCGCTTCTGTTTTAAACCTATCGAATTCGATAGGTTTAAAACCTGGATTATGTAATTGTTCCCATAAACCTAAAAATTCAATCGTATCTTTTCCTCGCATCCAATTATTAATAACAATGAATGGTTCATCACTTTTATATCTTGCAATATCTGTAAGTGAACTATATTCATTCTGAAAATCTTCACTATATATAGCAATATCTATCCCTTTAGCGTAGATGGTTTCTTTGATTTGCTTCTTTGACATTTCTTAACCTCCCAAACTTAGTTCTTATATTAACCAAAGAATTCGCTCACTTAGTAACTTTTGACTATCTTCATTAATATTTCGATATTGCCTTCCATATCACCAAATTTCTCTAGTCTATGTCCTACACCATCAATTTGCAAATAGTTTACATTTTCCTTCTCACATTTTGCCTTCAGTATCGAACTGTGTAAATACCTATCTAATGATCCATATATTACTAGTTTTACATTATTCAAATTAATATATTGTAAAGTGTTTTCTATTGGTGTTAAGAAAATGTGACTTACAGTTAGACTCAAGTCAATTGCTATTTGTGCAGCAATTACAGTCCCTATACTTTTTGATATAAAGACAAGGTCATCATATTGAGAAAATTCAATTGAGTCTAGTTGAGCAAGAGCTTGATTTTTTATATTGCTCAACATTTCTGAGAAAGAAGAATCAATTGTAGTTATGTTGTAAGTTATTTTAACACTCTCATATCCTAAAGCATCATACTTAAATTTGGCATAATAAAGTAAAGGCATATCAGCCGTATAATTTCCCCCTGGAAAAATCACTAAGAGTTTTTTATTAGTCATTTTATTTCCCTCCATTATCTCTGCAAAATTTGCATATTTTTTGACTATTCAAGTAATCGTTTTTAGATTTATCGCAAATAAGTCTATTAAGTTGTAAAAAAAACCCTAAAATCTAGCATACTTTGAGATCAAGGCAATATCGTGGACTAGGATTTCAAAAGATACCTTTTCCCAGAATATTGAATGCATGTAGCCATGTGCTACACTATGTCGATTATCACCTCTGTCAGTAGCTTGAGATTTCAAATAATAAATTTCAACTTTCTTTAGCAAAGCTACTAACTCCGGATTTTCAGAATTGTTTTCCTCAATCGCAAGTTTAATCAGTTCCATACCAACTTTACGTTTTCGGGGTTTACCATCCTCATCTAAGATTTCGATGCTATACTCAGAAGTAGTCGATCGAATAATTTCTTCCAAATATGCATAAGCAAAAGGCGATAATATTGAATATGAATTTGGATTAGACACATATACTTCTTTAGCAATTTTCCAATCCGGTAACCAATTCCAAAAATGTGCATAATTCATGATTTCATCAAAATCATCGGAAATAGTCATTACTTTTATTCCCTCTCTTTTTAAAAATAATATCCAAGTATCTCTATTTCAATTCAAACAGTATGACATTCTCCACATGGCTCGACAGGACAGCATTGATATCATTTGCCTCTTACGTTCAAAGTTGGAATCTTGAACCCTTTCACATTATCACCTAAGATTGCATCTCCCAATACAAGCGCACCAACTATCATTATATTCACCTTCAGCAACTCATCCTCTTAACTGCCCCATACTTCAAAGTCTGCAAGCCCTGCAATAATCCTCTCATATGTGGGTATTGCCAACTCATATATGTTATTATTTTTTCGAATTCGATTTGACACTTTCGCTATATCAAAGCCAGGTTGAACCACTACAATTTTGTATTGCCATTCGTTCACCCTAAAGTTTTTCGCGATATCGTCTAGTAATTGCTGGTGTCCAAGAATTATCTTTGATTTTCCACTTAGCCTCTCATTCAGTCTTTCAAACATCAGCTCTGAGTTTACCCAGTGAACACTTCTCATAGCTTGAGTAAAAACAATATCACAATCCCCTTTACGACAACCAGGCTTCAAAGTATTTGATGGCTTGCAATGTATGTAATGAATAGTATGCTTTGATCCTTGAATCCAGATAACATCGGCTATTTCATGTGCACCATCATCTAGGACTAAAACATCTGACTGTACGTCAAATTCAACTTTGATAAATTCTATAGTTTGATTTATTACTGGTAATTTTTTGGGATTAGGTTTTGGCTTATAAGCTTCAGCCGTAATATTACATTTACTCCAATCCTTCTTAACCCACAATCCATTTGGCAGGCTCTCAATGGAGCAATTAGGTGTTATTTTTGTTCTTCCCTCAACAATATAACCCTTTGGCATAATGAGAGTTGGAGGAAAATCATTAAAAATTTTTTCCAGACTTGCAGTGATGACATTGTTTTGATTCTTAACTAATGTAACTTTTATATCTTCATCTGAAATGACTGTCCACAACGGAGAATTTTTAAAGTTCATCACTATCTGACAAAAAAATGACTCTATAGATAAAACACTTATCAAGTTGCCAGTGGTTTTATCAAAAGATCGAGGCTCGATATTCGGAACAATATTTGAATATATTTTATCGCCTTTTATACTTATTGAAAGGAGATTAGCTCTGAAAAAAGAATCATCGGGTATTATTGCTAACGGAATCTCTTCAAGCATATTTATTGGCGTTGTACTAGCTAGAAAAGTTAACCCAGGTAATGTTGTCCGATCAGCACTGGTGGTAAGCAAATCAGCAATATCATCACACCATGACTGATATTCATCAAGCGTACCTCTTTTCATGGCCCATACTCTACCCTTCTTTGTTGCTATTCCCCATGTCTTCTTTTCCCCCATTTTCATAAGTGCATGTCCTACTCCAAAAACTCTACCCTCAGAATTTCTAATTGTACCTTGGACACTATTCCCAATAAATGTTTTATATGAAGGATGGGACGATCCTGGCATAATCGTATTTTTCATTCCAACCATTAGATAATTCTCTTTATCAAACTTCGATAATGCTTTATATAGTTTCGAATGGGTAATGATCCTAGTATCACCAATATATAAGTTCTCAGAGAATGCATTCAAAGCTTCTTCGCTCGAAGTCAACTCAAAAAGAAGGTTTTTATCAGGAACATGATAAAAAATATGGATATCCAAGTAATTTCCAATATAGATTTCTCTATTCGCCCACTCAATTGGCTTATCCATTTCAGTTATAATCACAAGAGGGTTGCCAGTATCTTGCTGCGAAATATATGAGATTCTAAACGGAGATGTGCTCTTCACATTGAACTCGGTATTAAAAGTAAACTCATCTTTGACATCATAAATTATTGCACTAAAATAAATGTTCAAATCAGGCAAAACAAAATCAGGATCATCAATTAATGCTGACCTATAATAACGTGCCTTCCTCATGTTCTCATCAATTAGTTGAGGGACAAGCTTAGCCCATGTTTCATCCGAATTATATAAACGATAAACTTCCCCTCGCACCTCATCGGTGTTCGCAATTAAAATTGCGTTGCCTGATTGCTCAGTTGGTTGCCTCGATATCCTCCCAAGAAACTGGATTGTATAAGGAATGGATTTTGGAGTAGTATGTAATACTGCAATTTTTAACAGTGGTATATCCAAACCTTCACTAGCCATACCGACACTAATTAGACCGTCGAGTTTACTTTCCTTAACCTCATTAACCACACGTAAATTTTCCTTGTCTTCTCGATCCGAATGAACTATATCCACTTTGAACCCATATGAGTTATATCTCTCCAGCAGTTGCTGTGTATGACTAATTCTATCAGTTCTAATCATTATGAAAACAGGATTTCGGGACTTTTCTTCTTCAAACGCTTTTTTCGCAGCTTCAATCAGTATTGAATCACTTTCATAATCGCTCGTTCCAGCTTGAACACCTATAAAATCTATTGGTCTTAAAATATTGTCATCAAAAGCTTGTTTAAGTGAATAATGATAAATTAACTTCGCTTCCATAGCTTTTCGATCACGTCGAAATGGTGTAGCAGTTAAGAATATCCTTTTAACACTTTTATAATATGTATTTATAGCTTTCCATGTTGGAGCAGCTTCGTGATGAGCCTCATCCATAAAAATTGCATCAATTAAGTCAGCCGGAAGTGCTGATATCCTTTTATAGTATGGTGATATGCTATTTGGATGAGCTACAATTACATCGTTCTTTTCAATAATATCAGGCCAATCCTCAGGCGATTGTATATGCTTAACTTCAAATACCTTAGTTTCTGGGAAGTCATCTGGTAAGCAACCAATATCTTTTAATATCTCCAAACTACGAAATTGCTCACATATTTGATTCCTCAACACTTTGGATGGTTCAATAATTAGAATTTTGGAAAGGCCCAGTTCAAAACATGAGGCCATCATTATTGCGCTTTTGCCTGATCCAGTTGGCATGCTGATTAATGCGGCAACTTCAGGTGAATTTGCAACGAAAAAACTTTTCAGAGCCCATATCGCACCTAATTGACATCTCCTCAATCCACTGTTACTTTTAGGTTCAAGTATAAATTTTTCTCTATATTCACTAAAAACTGACATAAAACCCCTCCGATTCGTCCTTATTTTTCAGTCTCAGATTCGAGCACTTTTATATACTTTTCTGAAGCTGCCACATTCAGTGCAATCAAGTTCAAATAAAGCGAAACTCATATCATTTACCCTTCGAATACTTTTCTTGAACAAAGCCAAGTTCATTCCCGTCGGGATCTGCAATAGTAAACTTACGATTCCCATAAGGCATAGTTTCAATAGTATCAATAATTTTCACTTTACCTTCCAAAGATTCCCAAAGAGTATCAACATCATCAACCTTGAAATTAAATCTGGCACTTGTTCCACTTGTTACTGCCACCATAATTGAAAAACTTGCACCTTCAGCACATTCAAATTGA
>JAUYTU010000005.1 GCA_030694975.1 Erysipelotrichaceae bacterium
TAAGTGCATACAGCGCATAAATAATACCACCCCATCGCTCAAGTGAGAGCCAGTGCGTCGCTCTTTTAGAGCCACAACATCGGAACTTGAGAGCCACCTCAAAATGCAGTAGAGTAGAGTTGCACATAAATCAGTCGTGCAACTTTTTTTGTGCTAAAGGAGGTTACTTTTATGCAAAACGTAAAAGAAATTGCACGCTTGCGACATCTCGGACTGAGTCAACGGAATATCGCGAAGCAATGTCGTGTTTCAAGGAACACGGTTCACAGTTTATTTAAGAATCTCGACTCAAAAGGACTCGATTACCTCAGTCTCAAGGATTTGGATGACCTACAGATTCAAGCCGTGCTAAATCAGTCAAAGTTGTCCCAACGAGAAACGCAGTATGTTCTTCCTGATTATTCTCGATTGGCCGATGAACTTGTTAAGCCGGGTGTGACTATGCAATTACTTTGGGAAGAGTATGCGCAAAACTGTCGGCGAAGCGAGTGTTTGTACTATCAAATCACGCAGTTTAAGAAGCATTTTAACGACTATCTGAATACGCATCGATTTACGGATGTCATTCATCACAAACCGGGAGAAAGAGTAGAGGTTGATTGGGCCGGAACCCCTATTTCTTATCTTGATCCCGATCATGGAGGAGTTGTCCAAGCTTCGTTGTTTGTTGGCGTATTGCCCTTCAGTGGTTATGCATTCGCATGGGCTTGTAGTGATCAACGTCAAGCCAACTGGAACAACGCGCATGCCCAAATGTTTGAATATTTCAAAGGGGTACCCCGACTTCTTATTCCGGATAATTTAAAGACTGGAGTCATTCGCCGACCTAAATTTGAAGATCCTATTCTTAATGACAGTTATCGTGAGTTGGCGCAGCACTATGGTTGTGTGATTCTTCCGACACGTGTACGAAAGCCCAAGGATAAGGCCAGTGTTGAAAACGGTGTTGGTCAACTCACACGCATGATTCTAGCCAGACTTCGAAACTATCAATTCTTTACACTGGAAGAATATAATCATCAATTACGAATAGAACTGGACGCATACAATCATAAGCCTTTTCAGAAGAAACCGGGAAGCCGCTTTGAAATCTTCCACACCCATGAGAAACAAACTCTTTCTGCTTTGCCAGCTTATGCCTATGAGTTCTGTCAGTGGCGTAAGGCAAAAGTCCAAAGCAACTCCCATGTTGCGTTTGATAAACGCTACTACTCCGTTCCATACACCACGATTGGTCAGGAAGTTGACATAAAAATCTTCAAGCAAACCATCGAAATCTATCTTCGAGGAGTTCTTATTGCTCGACATGCCGTAACCCATCGAGAAACTGGAAGTTATATTACCGATGCTCAACACATGCCAGCCAACAGCCAAGTTCATCAAAATTGGTCAAAAGCACGTTTTCTTAACGAAGCGAAAGATATCGGTCCCAGTACTCATCGAATCATTGAACAGTTGTTTGACCGCGTAAAAGCTGAGGAGCAAGGATACAGTAGTGCCAAAGCCATACTTAAGCTAAGCGAAATCTACTCATCACAGCGACTAGAAAAAGCATGCCTGGTTTTGCTTACACAAGGACTGTACCCCCGCTATAAGCATATTAAAACGGTCTTACAAAATGGTCAAGATAAGAACACGAACGAAGATTGTGAAATTGAACAGGTGCAGGAAAAATCCTTTGTCAGAGGAGGTCAATACTATGCTCGCAAACCATGAGTTGGATCAGTTGATCAAGAAACTCAGAGACATGCGTCTGCCGGTGATGGCTGATGAACTCGATCAGATTTCCCGTTCTTCTACGCTTGGTCAAATGCAAATCTTTGACGTTTTAAAGAGATTGATTGATGAGGAATATAGTTCAAGAAAGAACAATACGATTCATCGTCTTATCAAAAAAGCCAATTTTTCTGAACCTAAGGCAAGACTAAATAACCTTCGACCGGACCCCGAAAGAGAAATTAATCTCAACGTACTCGGCCAACTCATGACAAATCAATACATCCAAACGAGCAGAAATGTCACAATCTTCGGAGCAACCGGCAGTGGAAAGTCCTTTATCGCCAATGCTCTAGGAGTTCATGCGTGCGAAGCCGGACATACCGTGCGATATACAAGAATGATTGAACTTCTCTTTGAACTCGAGATGAGCCGTGTTGAAGGGACTTATTCGAAGCTAATCAAACTTCTGGCAAAAACGGACCTTTTGATTATCGACGATTTTCTGCTTAATTCAACGACACCGAATGAACAGCGTGATTTGATGGAAGTCATGGAATATCGTTCTCGAAGCAAGTCGACCATTCTCTGTACTCAAATGGACACGGAGGAATGGCATCGCAAACTCGGTGGTGGGGCTATCGCTGATGCCATCCTAGATCGTGTTTTATCAAAAACTTACACGCTACTGCTCAAAGGTGATTCTATGAGAGCAAAAGTGGAAAATTGAACCAATAAAGCTACTCAAAATGAGTGGCTCTTTCTTTGCGACGTCGTGGCTCTGTACATCCGATGCGATGGCTCTATTTGAACAACGTAATCAC
>JAUYTU010000011.1 GCA_030694975.1 Erysipelotrichaceae bacterium
CAGTTCCATACTCTTTATGCCGACATCAAAGGAGCCCTGCCCGGTGAGTAGAATCACCTCGATGCTCTGATCAATGGCCTTGATATGGGCCAACACCTCCAGACCGGTCAGATCCTGCATTTGCAAATCAAGGACAATTACATCGGGCAGGAAAACAGGGAGCGCCTCCAGCGCCGCCGTTCCGGAAAAGGCACACTCTGCCTGAACCTTGCACAACTTCAGCCGGGTCGCCAGAGTCGAAGCAAACTCAACCTCATTATCCACTACGAGCACTTTCATCATTGCTGTTTTTTCCAACGCAGTAGCCTCGGAAAGAGATTAAAACGGATATTGATACTTTCGGCGGAGTTGCAGCCTGCGGCCGAGTGCAGAACCCGACCGCGGCTTTCTCAGTTCTAGGAAGATTATTTAGCGAGCAAAATAGGCAACCCCATAATTGGCCAGATAACCGATACCATCAGCCACATGACAACCATCAAGACAACGCTGGTGATGCAACAGATCCCGTTTTGACATCTCAGTAGCGTTTTGGAAATAAAAGGCAACACGTCTAACCAGTAATGACAGTCAATATTCAGCATTTTCCATGAGGCCGACAATTCTTAACGTTTTTTCAACACATCTCCCTGTAGAAAGGTAGTTTTAGTCGATTTTTGGATATAGTAATCCATCCACCCTGTTTAATCATGATTCTCAGGGTACGATCTTTGACAACACTGCGGAGGATCTCCCCTTACGTCCGGCAGGCCTTGTGAAGTTCCCGACGTTCAAAACCATGGGCTATTGCGCGTAAAATGGTTTCCATGGAATCAACCCGGTAATTGTGGAATAGCCCTCGGATACTCTCCCACAAATAGCGTTTTGATTCCGCCTTCTGTAATGCTTCCTGAAAAAGCCAGCAGCTCAACTGCTGCGCCTGATCGATAAGAAAGGCAAGCATCATGAGAATGGTAAAGACCGCACTCAGGTTTTTCTTGCCAAGGCCATAATTGTGACCAAGATTGTAACCCTGGTTCTTGAGGGTATTAAAGGTCTCGTTCTCAACTTTCCACCGGGCACGGCCGGCTCGCATAAGCTGGAACACATTTTCTACGGTGATCGGTATATCCGTGACCCAGCTGAATTTGGTGATTTTTTCGTCTTTGTCGATCTGCCAGTATTCAAGCACGTTGATCAGCAGGTCCGGATGTGCTTTATTCAGCGGGACTTGGTTCAAAAAACGAAAGAAGTGCATTTTTTTCCTATCATCGGGATCAAGAAATTCAATGTCGGTCGCCTTTCCTTCTGCGACAGCTTGTTTCAGTTGCGTGAAAAGCGCTACATGGTTGCCTGGTTTTGCTCCCAGGATAAATCTCAGATTATGCCGTTGCAGATCACGAATATGGGGGCCATTGCTGCTCAGGCCGTCTTCGACAACTATCACTTTTAAATGTGGGTGTTCCCGTCGAAACTCGTCATAATAGCGCTTGGCGGCATTCCGCTCACAATCGTTTTTGGTCGACCCGTCTTGTTGAGTGATCACCTCCGGAAATGTCGGGATGACAACCTTACAGTCGGGACAGACAAAAGAGGCTGCATATATCTGCTGGTAATAAAGGGCCTCACCATTCTTGAATTTCTTGACCAGGCAATAAGGCGATGCCACTTTTGATGAAGAGTAATATCCTGTACCGTCCCCACTGAGCAGGTAATGTCCATCATAAAAGGCCATCTTTTCAAAATCCTTGCCACGCTGAACTTGCCTGAAGACTGTAAGGAAAGCCGCCCGGAGAAAGGACAGGGCAAGAGGGTCGAGAATGGTGCGCATCTGACTGTCGCAGGGAATAGTTGCGATACCGAACACTGTATGAAGGTTCTCAGGCTCTCCGCGGCGGCGTTTGTCGAAGGCGAGCAGAGAAGGATCCTTTAGCTGAAACATTGCCAGCGCCGACATTAATGCATCATCGAGTGATATTTTGGCATTATCGGCACGGGCATCAGGGATCATTTGAAAATCCTTCTTAACGAGTGCAAGTAAGGTGTCGGCGTTCAGGTGTTTTCGCACAGTTCTTCTTGAAGCGGTTGCGGGTAGTTCGACGGCGTAAATAGAATAATTTTTTCGTGAATTCATTGCGTTCTCCTATGTTTTAAGTGGTTTATTCCACATAGAAAAACGCGATTTTCCCTAGCAGCTGTTGTCAAGTAAATAACGACATTGCCTGAAATTATTTTGTGCTATGTTTTCATATAGTTAGGAATTGCCCTCGCTACTATAGTTTACGAAAGGTTTGTTTGACATTATATATGTTTTCAATTAGTTACAATACAAGCGGGAATTACTGTCCTTTCTCAGCTAATTAAGAGCGTTTAATCAATTGTCCCGCCGACAAATTACCCCGACTCTCATTGACCACTCGAGCCTAAAAGCCACCCACCATTTCCGGAAAAGATGCGGGATGATTGATTAAACGCTCTTAATTAAATTTCGTAATCTGAGTGGTTCCGCGAGATAGTTGAAAATTTCATATCGCATGGCTGCTCCCCGAACATAGAGAAAAGTAGTTGCTGATTAACTCGGTTATGTCAAGAATTTTCTGATTCTATTCGATCATCTGTGCATCTTACTTTCGCAAGGATTCGCAAAATGAAGAAGCCGCTTACCACTACAAGGCAGTGCAGCAACACTACTCAAGGCCATACTCCTTAATCTTGTTAAGCAGGGTCTGCCGGGCGATTCCCAGTTTTTTGGCGGTAAGGCTCTTGTTATGGCTGGTGCTTGCCAGGGCACTTTTGATTGTCAGCCGCTCCATATC
>JAUYTU010000013.1 GCA_030694975.1 Erysipelotrichaceae bacterium
TAATGAAGAAATTGAAATACTGAAAAGCAATCGTTATGTAAAAAAAGTAGGTGAGAAATCGATTAGTTTTACAAAGGAGTTTAAGGAAATCATTGTACGGGAAGGACGAAGTGGTAAGTCACGACTGAATATCTTGCGAGATCTGGGAATCGACTGGAACATGCTTGGCGAGGTTCGGATCAATTCGATGTTCAGACGTTGTCGAAATCAGTTGGCACGGAGTGAAACATGGGTACGATCAAAGCCGTTGGGTCGTCCGAAGAAAATAGAGTTTTCTAGCGTCGAAGAAGAGAATCGTTATCTTAAAGATCGAATGGAATATCTTGAGCAGGAAAACGAATTTCTAAAAAAACTGAAGGCGCTACAAAGGGGGGACAAAGACATGTCCGCGCCGAAGAAAAATTCGAAATAATCCACTCGATGGAGAAAAAGCGACGTAGCCGCTTGGATATCCGATTCATGTGCTCTGTCGCAAAAGTATCCCGGTCCGGTTACTACGCCTACAAGAATCGCTTTGCTAACCGCCAAGCCAAAAATATCGATGATGCGACGGAATTCATGTACATTAAGGCCGCATACGAGTATAAAGGTTATAAAAAAGGCGCAAAACAAATCAAAATGCGTCTGGACCGAGATTTTGGTATTAATATGAACCTAAAGAAAATTCGAAGGTTGATGCGGAAGTTCAACTTAATCTGTCCCCTACGTAAAGCGAATCCGATTAAAGCGATGATTCGTGCTTCAAAAAGCGATAGGACGTACGGGAATGTAATTGCCCGAAATTTCCGGCAAGGAGCAGCGAAGAAAACGCTGCTGACCGACATTACCTACATACAATATGGCAAAGGGAAAAGAGCTTACCTTTCAACCATCAAGGACTCATCCACTCAGATGATACTGGCTTGGCAGCTCTCAACGTCTCTTGAACTGAAATTTGTTATTGATACGGTGAAACTGCTTCTTGCCATGTATTCGGGGGAACTAGATATGAATGTAGTTTTACACTCCGATCAAGGATGTCATTACACAAGCATCAACTACCAGACTCTCTTACGGGAAAACGGAATCATCCAATCGATGTCGAGAAAGGGTAACTGTTGGGATAATGCGCCACAGGAATCTTTCTACGCAGTCCTCAAAACGGAGGTCGAACTCTTCCAGATAAATACATATGAAGGTCTTGCAGAAGACATCATCCGATTTATTAACTATTATAATTATGATCGTCCTCAATGGGAACTTCATCGCAAAACACCGAGTGAATATGACCAGTATTTATCGGAAAGGTCCAGTTCAAAACTGTTATTACCTATGAAATTGCCAGAACTGGTCCTTCGAATATAAAAAGATCGCCATTATAGACGATCTTTCTGGGTTTTTTATTCGGTGTCCTTTACAAAGGGTACAGTTTATCTTAAGTAAGAGGGTGCTTTTAGAATTGATTGAAAGGAAACTGATTCGGCGGATAACAGGAAAATGTAATCAACTCTTTTGAAATCGGATGAGGGAAAGTTAACTCGGTTGCCCAAAGCGCAATCTGCTGACCCGGTTTCGCGGATGAGTGATAACGCTGATCACCCCAAAGCGGCGTCTTACGTGATGCGAATTGTACACGAATCTGATGGGAGCGTCCAGTCATCAATTTGACCGTACATAAACTCAAATCACCGAGCATTTTCTTGCTTAGAACAATAAGCTCACTGTCCTTGCCTTTGGAATCAATGCGAACCATGTTGGTTTTCTCATCTTTGAGCAATCGATCCGAATATTTACCTATTTTAGGATCGCCAATACATACCAGTGTATAGATTTTATCGAGCTGACGCAATCGTACGGACTCGGATAGCCGCGATGCGGCTTTTGATGTTTTCGCAAACACCATCACACCACCCACCGGGCGGTCCAAACGATGAACAAGACCCACAAAGATATTGCCAGGTTTGTCATATTTCTCTCGCAGATAGTCTTTAATGATGGTTAACATATCTAGATCTTCGGATACATCCTGTTGAACGGGAATGTTTACGGGTTTGATTACGACAAGGATATGATTATCCTCAAACAGAACGTCTAACGAAACCATAAACCGGTTACTCCACAAGGTAAGACCATATTACGCAATTCAATGACATTACCGATTTCACTGACATCGACTTGACCATCGAACTCTGTGAGAATGGTTGAGCGTAGAATGTTTTCAATCGCTGTGACCGACAGTCCGGTCGTATAGCTGTTAAGAATAAGGAAGAGTGCGTCTTTATCAAGGATTTCCATACACTCCTTAATGAGAGGAACCAACTGATCTTCGAGTTTCCACATTTCACCGTTCGGACCGCGACCATACGAAGGTGGATCAAGGATGATTCCATGGTAGGTTCTGCCTCTGCGGGCTTCACGTTGGACGAATTTCACGACATCATCCACGATATATCGAATATGCTTATCCTCAAGTTTGGAGAGTTTGGCATTTTCCTTGGCCCACTCCACCATCCCTTTGGCCGCATCGACATGCACGACCTCAACGACATTGGACTCCATCGCTGCCGCCATGGTTGCGCCTCCGGTATATGCAAACAGATTGAGGATTCTCAGATTTTTGTTTTCACTCATTTTAATGCGATCACGCATCCAGTCCCAATTAACGGCCTGCTCCGGAAATAATCCGGTATGCTTAAACGCGGTTAAGGACACTTTAAATGTCAGGTCACGATAATTGACCGACCAGTAATCCGCAAATTTCTTTTTAATCTCCCAGGCTCCGCCACCGGATTTACTGCGATGATAGGTCGCATCATTGTTGTTCCAACGATGATCGCCACCTTTGGGCCAAAAAGCGACAGGATCTGGGCGACGTACCGTCACGTTTCCCCAAACTTCCAATTTTTCGCCATCACCGGCATCCAGACAACGATAATCCTTCCAATCTTTACTGTAACGAATCATGATAGTCACCTCGGCGATATTATAGCACATTGCGTCGGGTTTCAGTTATCACATCTCCCATAGCATGCTATAATAATGCAGAGGTGAAGCTATGACACAAACGTTAAATTTAAACCCGCAACAGTCCGCAGCGGTAACGACCACCTCGCGTTACGTACGGATCATCGCCGGTGCGGGCAGTGGGAAGACCCGGGTATTAATTACCCGAATCGTCCATCTGATCGAAGAACTCGGCGTACCCCCAAGCAGCATTTTAGCCATCACATTTACCAATAAAGCCGCCAATGAAATGAAAGAGCGGATTTTAAGAATGCTCGGCGACGTCGGTCGCGGAGCCCATATATCCACCATTCACTCCTTGTGCGTACGTATTCTGCGCGAAGACTCCATGCGTATGAAACTTCCGCGCAATTTTACGGTGTTGGATTCGGAAGATCAAAAAAGTATTATCAAAGAAGCTCTTAAAGAGTTAGAAATAGATCGTCAGCGCTATTCCATCGGACATTTGCTTGATTACATCGGGAATAATAAAGGTGCAGAAATCACGCCTGATCGCGCGGTCGAGCTGGCCGGAAATCTGTTTGGTGAGAAGGAAAAAGCAAGAATTTACCGGTATTATGTCAATAAGTGCAATGCCCAATATTTCCTTGATTTTGACGATCTGCTTTTAGTTACAGTCAAGATGTTCAAAATGCATCCAGACTGTTTGGCAAAATGGCAACGACGTTTTAATTTCATCCATGTCGATGAATTTCAGGATGTTGACAACGTTCAATATACTCTGATCAAACAGCTGACCGGCGAACATAACAGTGTTTACGTTGTCGGTGATCCTGATCAGACCATCTATACATGGCGTGGCGCGGATGTAAACATCATCCTCAATTTCGAACGAGATTTTTCGCCGTGTGAAACCGTCGTTTTAAGTGAAAACTACCGATCCACACCCGCGATTTTGACGGGAGCGAACTCTCTGATCAAAAACAATAAGTATCGGGTGGATAAGGACTTGTTTACAAACAAAGCGCCGGCCGAAGTCATCACGCACGTCAGCTGTCCGAGTGAAGACCAGGAGTCCGCTTGGATTGCTCAAAAAGTAAAACAATTGCATAACGAAGGCAAATCCTACATGGATATGGCCATTTTATACCGATCCAACTATATATCCCGCGCACTGGAAAAAGGTTTACGTGATTTTCACATTCCCTATGTTATCTATGGCGGGGTGCGATTTTATGATCGCATGGAAGTCAAGGACACTCTGAGTTATTTACGCATGATCACCCACAATGATGATCTGGCGTTTTTGCGCATCATCAATCAGCCGCGAAGGGGAATCGGGGATAAAACGTTGGAAGTCATTCGGGTTGGCGCAAGGCAAAAAGATATCACGATGTATGAATTTATTAAAATGGGACCGCTATTTAGCGGGAAAGCTCAAAAAACCATCGATGATTTTATTGCGATGGTTGAGAAATGGAAAGATAAGACACCGCACATGACCTTGGATAAAGTATTGGAAATGGTATTGGACGATTCCGGTGTGCGTGCAATGTTACAGGAAAACAACGAAACCGATCGCATTGAAAACTTAAAGGAATTAATCAATGATATCATGGATTTTATTGATCGCTATGCGGAAGCGGATTTGACCGAATACTTACAAATGGTTTCACTTTATGGGGATAAGGCCGAAATATTGCAAGGGGAGTTCATCCAACTGATGACTGTGCACGCGGCCAAAGGACTGGAATTTGATACGGTTATCCTGGCATCGATGTCCGAAGGCGTATTTCCGAATGAGCGGTCGATTTCCGAAGGTCGTCAGGGCATTGAAGAGGAACGCCGATTGGCTTATGTTGCGATGACTCGGGCAAAGCAAAAGCTGTTTCTCACCGAAAGCCAGGGATTCAGTTATGTTTTGTCACGTCCCAAAACGCGTTCACGTTTCATCAGCGAAATCGATGAAAAAACCATTGAACACATCGGACTTTCTTCCGGGGAGAAGAAAGAGCGCAATTTATCAGCTGTTACTATTTTAAGTGGGGATGATGTTCGTGATCGTCTGACCAAAAAGGAAGCCATCAAAATCAGAAAAGGGGATATTGTCGTGCATGTTGCCTTTGGGGAAGGTGTGGTTATCGCAATCCAAGAAGATTTAGCGGAGATTGCCTTCAACTTTCCACACGGCATTAAGCGCATTGTCGCATCCCATCCTTCATTAAGTAAAAAAGGAGGCGTATCATGAGTGTTCAACGCATCACTGAATTACGAAAACTATTGAATGAATATAATCATGCGTATCACGTGTTGGATAAACCTGTTGTTTCCGATGCGCAGTACGATGCTTATATGCGTGAACTGATTAAGTTGGAAAGCGAATTTCCGGAAACCTTTGATGCTTACTCACCGACCCAACGAGTCGGAGGTAAAGTATTGGATGGATTTAAAAAAGTTACCCATGATGTTGCCATGTTATCCTTAGGTAATGCCTACTCACTAAACGACTTGCTTGCTTTCGATGCGCGAATCCGAAAAGATATCGGAGAAGTTGAATATGTTGCGGAACTGAAAATTGACGGGTTGGCGATGTCGCTACGTTATCAAAACGGTCGATTAGCCACGGCTGCGACGCGAGGTGATGGTGAAGTCGGAGAAGATGTGACTCATAACATCGTAACGATCAAGTCGATTCCTTTGGAATTGAACAACGAGATTACGTTTGAGGTACGTGGTGAAGTTTATATGCCAAAAGCTGCTTTTGAGAAGTTGAATGAAAGCAAAAAGAGCAGTGGTCAGGAAGCATTCGCGAATCCGCGCAATGCCGCGGCTGGGTCGATTCGGCAATTGGACTCTCAGATTGCGGCTTCACGTCAACTGGATGCGTTTCTGTACTATTTTGTCAATGCACAGAATACCGGAGTTGAATCTCATTCACTTGCGTTACGTAAATTAAGTGAATTAGGGTTTAAGGTCAATCCACTTACCCGCACATTTGCGAATATTCAGGATGTCTGGACATTTATCGAAGAAATGACCACACAGCGAGCAACACTCCCTTATGATATTGACGGTATCGTCATTAAAGTAAATTCATTGGCTTTGCAGGGTCGTTTGGGCTTTACAGCTAAGACACCACGCTGGGCCATCGCCTATAAATTTCCGGCAGATGAAGTCATGACTCGCTTAGAAGATATTTTCTTGACAGTGGGTCGTACCGGTAAAGTTACGCCCAATGCCCGACTGACACCGATTACCTTGGCTCAGACCACGGTCGGATTTGCTCAGCTTCATAATGAGGATTATATCCGTAATAAAGATATCCGAATTAATGACATGGTCATGGTACGAAAAGCTGGGGATATTATTCCGGAAGTTGTTGAATCACTGCCTCAGTTAAGAGAAGAAACGAGTAAGCCCTTTGAATTTGCGCGGGTTTGTCCGGTATGCCATCAAGATTTGGTGCGTTTTGAGGATGAAGCAGATACGTATTGCATCAATAACGAATGTCCGGCAAGGATCATTGAGGCCATTGCGCACTTCGCATCCAGAGATGCGATGAATATTGAGGGAATGGGTGTGAAAAGGGTCGAACAATTATATAATAATGGTTTGATTCGTTCGGTTGAGGATATATACTTTCTGAGGGATAAACGTGAATCGCTCACAATGTTGGATAAAATGGGTGAGAAATCCGTGGATAAACTATTGAATGCCATTGAGGTAAGTAAAAGTAATTCTCTGGATAATTTACTGTATGGATTAGGGATTCGTCATATCGGCGAGAAAGCCGCCTTAACTTTGGCCACGCAGTTTAAATCGATGCAGGAGTTGATGGAAGCCCGTGAAGATCAGTTGTGTGATGTCAAGGAAATCGGTACGGTCATGGCAAAGTCGGTTGTTCTGTTTTTCTCACAAAAACCCAATCATCATCTGATCGATGTGTTGCGTTCGGTGGGTGTCAATATGGAAATGATAAAGAAGAAAGTCGAAAGTTCATCCTTCTTTTCCAATAAAACAATTGTTTTGACGGGAACGTTGATTGCGATGACTCGAAGCGAGGCATCGGATTGGTTAATCAGTCAGGGCGCCAATGTGACTTCTTCGGTGTCGAAGAATACCGATTTGCTCATCGCAGGTAGTGAAGCAGGCAGTAAATTAGCAAAGGCTGAAAGTTTGGGTGTCATGGTTTGGGATGAAGAACGTTTTATGAGGGAGGTGACCTCCATTGAAAGTTAAATTCGGATGTATTTTATTAGTACTGATTCTATTAACCGGTTGTTTTAATGGTGAAGAGATTATCGACGATCCGGATATTATTCAACCGACCACGCAAGGTGAGTATACCTTGATTGCCAATTTCGCGGTGTCTCCGGTACGATTGTATCACGGCACGTATTTAGGTTCGTATGATGCGATGGAAATCGGTCGACGACTTCAAGAAAAATCGAAGACACATTTCTCCATTGAGCAACATTATCTTCAGGAAGGTCAGATTTTGGACTATGACCGACTGTTGGGTCTTGTCCGACGGGAATCCGATACCAATCCTCAGGGATTGAATCCGCCTTCGGGAAGTACCTTTGATATTGGGGATGGTGTAACATTTGTGAATGATGCGGTGGTCGTCGCGGATATCGTAGAGTTGAACTTTATGGGGAATGCTTCAGAGAAATATGCTTTGAAGGGCATCTCCTTTGCGATCGTATTGAATCAAAATGTCCGTCTGACCGTAAATGGTGTGGATACTTTTGTGACCATACAGACCGACCGTCTTTATCAGTTCGGTACTGACATCGGACGCAAGCTGGAGAGTTATATTCGTACAATCCCGGCGGTTGGCGATGTTCCGGTTTTTATAACGCTATACTCGACCGCAAGTTCGGATGCGACGTTGCCTGGGTCGTTTATCGGAGAAGGGGTCTTTAGAAATCGCAGCGGCCAATTTTCCAGAAATCAGGAAAAGTGGATTATTCTTCCTTCCAATGAAGCCAATATGATCGACGCCACCCTTTCATCGCAGTTTGCATCATTGAAGTCCTCCTTACAAAACTTATTACCGGAGGCTGTCGGGGTCATTGGAAAGGTACGTTATATTGACGATGAGGCGGATGAGTTGAAGATTACGATTAATATGGTAGGCAAAACTTACACAGAGGTCAGCATGGTCACGCAGATTACCGCGCAATTGCTTGACACTTTTGAAAATAACGATATGCTAATTGTGGTAGAAGTACGATCGTTAGGTACGGTCATGGCGGTATTGCAGCGTAAGCGCAGTGAAGACAAACCTACGGTCATTTATGTAAATTAAGGAGTATCTATGGAACGTATTTCGAAGAAGCAAGTTTATAAACTGGCGCAACAGCTCATGTTACGTCTGAGTGAAGAAGAGGCTGACAATATCATCGCGGAGTTTGATACATTATTGAAACAGTTGGACTTGTTGGATCAAATCGATACCAGCAATGTGGATGAGATGATTTATCCTTTTGAGGAACCGACAGATTTTTTCAGAGAGGACATCGTCGATCATGTTTTGCCGATTGAAGAAGTATTGTACAACGCACCGGTAGAGGAAGAGGGATATTTTGTAATCCCGAAAGTGGTGAAAGACTGATGTTTGCGAATCGTAAAATTGAAAATATCGAGATGGAAGTCATGGATGCGGTGAATCAGGCGCGTAAGCAACAGCCGTTGTTAAATGCGATGGTTTCATTTACGGAAGTTGATGAGGCGATTGAGTATGCGAAATCATCTTCTGGTAAAATGGCCGGGCTTCCTATTATATTGAAGGACAACGTATTGACCAAAGGCGTTCGTACGACCGGCAGTGTGCAGATTTTGGATAATTATATCGGAACGTATGATGCGACGATTACGACGAAACTTAAAGAGGCCGGGGCTGTGATCATCGGTAAATCGGCGTTGGATGGTTTGGGAATGGGTGGAACCGGAACCAATTGTCATACCGGATTTGTTCATAATCCGTATGATCTTACTCGGATGGCCGGGGGATCCTCGGTGGGATCAGCCGTATTGGTTGCTTCGGGCGCCGTTGCATTTGCGATTGGCTCAGATACGGGGGACAGTGTACGTAAACCGGCTTCATTTGTTGGTATCGTTGGCGTTAAACCGACCTACGGCCGTATTTCTCGCTATGGTATCATTCCTTATGCATCATCACTTGATCATGTCGGTTATTTTACGCGTGGTGTTGAGGATGCGGCATTGTCATTGGAAGTGTTGGCGGGTCGTGATGATAAAGATATGACATCTTCTTTTCGTGAAGTTGAGAACTATCTGGCAAATCTGAATGGAGATTTAACGGGGAAAACGATTGGAATTATGGGCAATGTCATAGATGCAATTCGGAGTAAAGAAGTTTTGGTTTTATTTAATGATTTAGTGGAAAAATGCAAAGCTGCCGGTGCGATTATAAAAGTGATCCACATGGATCCTGTTCGTTTAAAAACATGTTTGCCGGTGTACTATATTATTGCGAACAGTGAGGCAACGGCCAATCATTCCAATTTGGATGGTGTCCGTTTCGGAATGCAAGAGAGGGGCGACTCACTTGAAGAGTTAATGACCAACTCGCGTACCAAAGGTTTCAGTTTCTTGTTGCGCAAACGGTTTATTATTGGCAGTTACAGTCTGGCGGATGAGAATCAGGATTTGCTGTTGCGTAAGGCACAGAAAGTCCGTCGGTTATTGGTGGAGGATTTCAAAGTTGCTTTAGCGGATATTGATGTTCTGATTGCTCCGGCGAGCAGTGATGTAGCGCCGTTATTAACGGATACTTCAGCGGATCAACTATCTGCTCGGTATTTGATTGCTGAAAATCATATGGTATTGGGTAATTTTTCGGGTTATCCGAGCATGACGATTCCGATGGGGAAAATCAATGGATTACCCATCGGTATTAACTTAACGGCGAAGCCATTTGAAGAACAAGTCTTGTTTGATATCGCTTTGGGAATGGAACATCTGACAGGCTGTAAAAATATGATGGCAGAGGTGATGTTATGAGTTTTGAGGTAATTATCGGAATTGAAATCCATTGTGAATTGAAAACGAAGACCAAAATGTTCTCGGGGGCTCCGGTTTCTTTTGGTAACTTACCCAATACCTGTGTCAATGAGATTGATTTGGGTCACCCCGGGACGTTGCCATCGCTTAATAAAAGAGCGGTCGAATTAGCAATCATTGCTTGTGAGCTGATGAACTGTGAAATTGATCGGCTGATCCGTTTTGATCGTAAGAATTATTATTACTCGGACTTGCCGAAAGGTTATCAAATCACTCAACAGTTTCATCCCATCGGTCGTGGCGGATATGTCGATATCGAGGTGGATGGAGTGAGTAAGCGCATCGGTATTAACCGGTTACATATGGAAGAGGATACGGCGAAGCAATTTCATCACGGCGATGTCACGTGGATTGATTTCAATCGGGCGGGAACACCGTTGGTTGAAATCGTCTCTGAACCGGATATTCGCAGTGGCAAGGAAGCGGCCGCGTTTGTTGAGAAGATGAAGTCATTATTAGAATTCGGTGATATTTCGGATGTCAAAATGGAGGAAGGTTCCTTGCGTTGTGATGTCAATATATCGTTGCGTCCGTATGGATTTGAAGGTTATGGAACGAAAGTTGAAATTAAGAATTTGAATTCGGTCAACAATGTACTTCGGGCCGTTGAGGCAGAAATTGCCCGTCAAACGGACGTTTATTTTAAAGGGGAGTCCATCGTTCAATCAACACGCAGATATGATGAGACCAGTCGGAAGACCGTTTTGATGCGTAAAAAAGAGGGGGCTGTGGATTATAAGTACTTCCCGGAACCCAATATTCCGCCAATCATGATTTCTGATGAGTTTTATCGCAAGGTGAAGAGCAATCTTCCGAAAACGGCACAACAGCGTAAAGAGGATTATATTCATTTGTTGGGATTATCGGATTATGATGCTTCGATTTTAACCTCAGGAAAAGATTTATCGGATTACTTCGATGCGATCGTTTCGTGTGGTGCACCGGCGAAAAATACGGCGAACTGGTTGATCAGTGAGGTCTTGTCGGTGGCTCAACTGAGAAACAATAGGAGATTTGCGGATTGGATCCAACCGCAGCACATGTCTGATTTATTAGTCTTGGTCAGCGAGGGGAAAATTTCGGGTAAGCAAGCCAAGGAAGTCTTTGCGGATATGATCCAGGGTGAATCTCCAAAGGATATCGTTGCCAAAAAGGGTCTGGTTCAAGTGTCGGATGAAGGCCATCTGTTGTGTTGGGTTTTGGAAGTTCTGAGCAACAATGCGCAGTCAATTGAGGACTATAAAAACGGAAAAGATCGTGCGTTGGGCTTTTTGGTCGGTCAGGTCATGAAGCTTTCTAAGGGCAAGGCGAATCCGGCGATGACCAGTGAACTTTTGGTTCAAGAGTTGTCAAAACGATAAATCGTGCAATATCCGTTAAATTATTGTAAAATAGTGTCGGTAGGGAGGTCTTTATGACTCAAAAGAAAACAATCGCAAAAAAGAAAACATTATCAAAAATTCATTGGCCGACGGTCATTCTGATTTTAAGCTTGGTTTTATTGTCGGTTCCCACAGTAGTTATTGGGAAGGTTCTGTATGACGCATTTGCGGCTACCGGCACTCCGTTGTTTGGTAACCGTTATGATATGGATTTGGATCCGGCGATTACCGAAGAGCAGTTGACGGAGCTAAAGATTAAGATTTCATCCGAAGAGTTGGTGGAAGGTGTTACAGCCACGCTCATCAGTGCGTCCTTACGTATAAGTGTGGATGTCAAAGACGATATCACCCTTGAGCAGCTCACTCCTTTAGCGACGACGCTGTATAGTCATGTTGTTACAGTGTTGCCGGTGGAAACGTATTTTAAGTTGAATGAAACATCAAAAATGTATGATCTTGAATTACATATTTATAATAGTTTGGAATTGAAGGAAGATGAAAGTTATAAGTATTTGATATTTCTATTGAATTCCATCATGGAAGAACCGTTGATTCAGTTGGTTTCAGATCCGAAGAATCCGGAATATGTTAAAGAATTATATGACCGTTTAAATAATGTAGATGATGAAGAGGAAACAGACGGAGGATAAAAGGGCACAGCCCTTTTTTAAAGTGAAAATGAAAAAGAATGATGTTGTATTAGGGTGTGTCAGTGATTACACTTCCGAAGGATTAGGGGTAGTTAAACTGGAAGGTTTTCCGGTTTTTGTTAAGGATATGATGATTGGGGAATGCGGTGAAATCGTGTTGACCTTAATCAAAAAGAATTTTGGATTTGGTCGCAGACTTTCAATCGTTAAGGAAAGTAAAGACCGTGTGGTTCCGCGTTGTTCGGTGGTTAAGCAGTGTGGCGGTTGTCAGATCATGCATATGTCAAAAGAACATCAGGCAGATTTTAAGCAAAATCTGGTCGTTCAGGTGATGAAAAGAATTGCGAAAGTCGATGCGGAGGTTCGTCCGATTTTGACGATGTCCGATCCTTGGTTTTATCGCAATAAAGTGCAGGTTCCGGTGAAGTGTGATAACGAAGGTGTGAAAATTGGTTTTTATCGGACCAATTCTCATGAAATCATTGATATGGCAGAATGTATGGTTCAAAGTACCGAACAAAATGAGATTATTGCTTGGATGAGGACGTTTTTAATGAGTCGTCCAATCCCTCAGTTAAGACATATCATCATTCGTCAGGCATTTAAGTCAAAGCAGGTGATGGTCGCTTTTGTTTCTCGTTACCGTCATTTTGATCATGAGGAAAAACTGGTCGAACTTCTGACGAAGCGTTTTGATTATATTAAGAGTGTGATGGTTACCGTTAACAACCGTGATGATAATGTGATCATGGGAGATACGGATGATGTTTTGTTTGGACAAAATTTCATTGAAGATGAGTTGATGGGATTGAAATTTAAGGTGTCCTTGCGTTCGTTCTTTCAGGTCAATCCGATTCAAACCGAAGTATTGTACCATCAGGTATATATGCTTGCGGATTTAAAGAAGACCGATGTCTTGTTGGATTTGTATTGCGGAGTAGGGACGATTGGCGGTTTCTTAGCCAGATTCGTGGAAGAGGTTATCGGGGTTGATGTGGAGAAGGATGCCATTGAGGATGCGTGGGCCAATGCGATGCTGAATCACATTCCGAATATTGATTTTTGGGCGATGGATGCCAAGGGTGCGAAGAAGCGTTTGGCGGATGAAGGCAAGAAGGTCAATGTGATTGTGGTGGATCCGCCGCGTAAGGGATTGAGCTCAGAAGTAATTGCAGATATTCTTGAAATTGCACCAGAGCGTCTGATTTATGTTTCGTGTGATCCGGCAACGCTTGCCAGAGATATCGCTTTGCTTAAAGAACAATATGATGTGAAGGTCATTCAACCGGTGGATATGTTTCCTCAGACAGTACATGTGGAGACAGTGGTATTGATGTCTCGAAAAGATAAATAGCAAGGCCCAACAGGTCTGAAATCAGAGGTTTCCAGACCTTCGGTAATGATCACCGATTGCTGGAAATCTTTTTTTGTCTTTCGTAAGTTGTGTAAGTCTTAACAGGATTAATCGGTTGAGATTAGAGATCGTTTGTTAAGTAAGGCAGTAGTCACCTAGTGGAAATAATGCCTCAGTATGAACTTTTTTTCATTCCGTTACAGTTGGTGCTAGATATTTATGTTTGACCATTGAGAGAGAGGCAGTTGCCAATTCTATATTGAAAAATCTATTGAATGTGATAAAATGTATCAATCTCGCATGTTTCCTTTTTAGTTTTTAAACTGGGTGTTCCGCTTTAATATAAAGGAGCAAATGAAAAACTGGACTAGTCCATGCTTAGCAGATTAACTAGATAGAATTTTATCTAATCGATTTGTCGCGGCAGTAATTTCAATGAGCGTGTCAACGTGGTTCTTGAGTCCTTAACTGAAGACATTCATTCTTTACCAAATAAATTTCTTGGTGTTAATTTCATAAACACCATCATACAATTTCAAAGTTTATCCTCTTTGTCGTGGTGAATATTTTCGCAACATTTATAACAGAATGCTCATCTGAAAGGGAGGAATCTTATGATCCAAACTATTAGAAAAATATTAATTAAATATAGTGAAGTGAATCTCGAGGCTTTCATCACCAATTTTAGAAGAATGAAGCAAATTTCCATGATTGGAATTCTTGTCAGTATGTTTCACATTATTTACTTTTTATTTTTTGTAATAACTGAAACCAAAGAGGAATCCATATGGCGAATCGGTATTATTACATCACACAGCGTTCTAGTCATCCTGTTTACTTTTACATATTACGCCATCACTTTTTTAACCAAAACGAACAAGGCAACCTTATTACGGATGAAAATCATTCAGTATTTTTACATATTTATAATCATGGCTATAGGTGCTATGATAGTTACACTAGATCAACTTGTCACAACAAACATAACACCTTTTTTAGTGATTAGTACATTCATTGCACTAGCATTTTTATTGCAACCTTTAGCATCCGTGCCTATTTATTTAGTTGCTTACTTTATCTTTTATTTTTCGATTGCATTTATACAAAACGACCCGTTAGTATTAGCATCAAACCGAGTCAATGGCCTTACAGCTGCATTCATAGGTATTGCACTGTCCAATATATTGTGGCAGTATTATACGAGAGATTTTTTCCAAAGAGTTTTAATCGAGCAACAAAACACGGAACTTATTTTACAAAAGAAAAAGTTAGAAGAGACAAATGAACAATTGATCCATTTGGTTGCTTATGATGGCTTAACAGGTTTATTTAATCGTAGAGAATTTGAGAGAATCGTTAATAAGACGCTACTCGAAATGAAACGTTATAAATCCAATGCTTGTATAATCATTGTTGATATTGATCATTTTAAGTATATTAATGATCAATATGGGCATCCAGTAGGCGACAAACTCCTAAAAGCATTTTCGTTTATTTTAAAAGACGAACTCAGAGACATTGATATCATTGCACGTTGGGGGGGTGAAGAATTTATCATCATGCTCCATAATACACCTGCTCAAGATGGGGTTCATGTAGCAGAACGCATAAGATACTCCATAGAAAACAACAAGTTTTTAATTGATGGACATGAAATCGGAATTACTGCTAGCTTTGGAATCTCAGAGCTACTTTATTATGAAATAGATTGGCTAATTACAGCTTATCAGAAGGCCGATAAAGCATTGTACATGGCTAAAAATAATGGCAGAAATCAATGTGTTTTTGAACCTGATTAGTATTGAAGTGGATCAAAATTGCCGTTCTCACTACAAAAAATGTCATATTCACTATATCTGTAAACTTGCTTCTGAGAGCGAAAAAAGCGCGCTTTGAGCATTTAGACTAGGATTTTTTAAGCATCTAAAAAAGTCTGCTGTAGCACAACTTTCAGATTCTAAGTGAATGTTAGAATGATTACAATATTATCATTACTCGGCCGAATTTGCGTTTTTGGTAAAGATACTTGCTGTTCATAAAAACAGATTGCAAAGAGATAACTATGTGATACAAATTGATATTGTTCTAAACGGATTATAATGATGATAATGCAAAAATACTAAAAATCTACAGTGATGTAATTGATGACGATGATTTCGTAAGAATGACAGCCATGTACATTGTGAGTTTTAATTCGGAAAAAAAAGACAGTTAAGTTGACAGACGGTTGACATTGTAGTATCAATTTACTTGTAGGAGACTGATTATGGAAATAGCGAACAATATTCTGAAGTATTATCTAAGAAACGTTTTATTTATTACGGGTACTGCCTATGCGGGAAAATCCACGATGGTTGCTATGCTTGCTGAAAAATACAATCTGGTTCACTGTGGTGAAAACTATCATATGTCTGCTTTACCTGCCCAGATTCTAACAGTTGAGCAACAACCGAATTTATGCTATTTTAAAACAATGAAAGACTGGCAGGAGTTTGTAAACAGGACACCCCAACAATATTGCGATTGGATTGAAGGTGCATCTGCTGAAGCCTCCGAAATTGAAATCGTCGAACTAATCCAGTGTTCTAAAGACAGGAAAGTTATTGTTGACACGAATATACCTCTGAAGGATTTGGCACAGATTGCGGACTATAATCAGATTGCAATTATGCTTTCTTCACAAGAGATGTCAGTCAATGACTTTTTTGAACGGAATGACCCGGAAAAAATCTTTATTAAAGAGCAAATTTTGCAGGCCGATAACCCAGATATAACGATGAAGAATTTTAAGGCTTGTTTGGCGATGATTAACAGTAAACAGAGATATGACTATCTGGCATCAAGCGGTTTTTTTACTGTTGTACGAGAAAATACTGGAGAGGATACTCGTGAGGAAGTAATGAAAGCTCTTGCTGATCACTTCGGCTTAACGGATAACAAAAAATCGCGGTAGCTTTTTTTTCGATGTTGTTTCATCAAGCAGGTGACTTGAATTTGCAGATCAAGATGAAATAATCGGATGCATAGTTTAAATCATTGATCGGAGTATTTAGTGATATAATAATTATGCATTAAGATAATATTTAGCTAAAAAATTAGTTGGATTATTAGGTAAATAATGCGATAAGGAGGTAGACTTTAATGTTAAAAAGCAAAAAGTTTACTGTTGAACAAGCACAGAAGCATGGCGACAAACTAGGTATCGATTGGAAAAAATTTGATGTGGAAGAGTTTAGAAGTGGGATGGATGTTGAGTTAGAACATGGAAGTTTGGATTCAATTACGAATCTAACCGATGATGATCCTCTAACTACAGCGAAGATTGCGTTGGCGCATCTAAATGAAATTCCGGATTATTACACTCGACTTAAGAAGATGGAAACTGAAGCGAAAGCCTATTGGAAAGACAAGTAAGGTTTGAAAGTATATCGTTTCGTTCCCAAAAGAGATTTTAACTGCGAATTAAGATTTTGGACAGCAATCACTGTCCTTTTATTATGCTAATTTACAAACTTAGTTATTGAATTTTAAAAGAATTCTAATCCTCTGACTTACGCAATTATAGTAATATTATAATAAATATACTAATATAAATTATAATAAAAATTATAACAATATATATAATTATATTGACTTATCTCTTTAACTAACATACACTGAAAGTATCAGTTGTTTCTGTTGCCAGGTTGAATTTACTTGTTTAAGTTCTAAAAAGAACAAGGAATTTTAATCAACTGACAGTCACAAATGAGATGATCACGGATCAATTGCTGAGTAAAACCGATGCAACGTTTTGAAATTAACATGTACGATCTTGTTTAAAAGATGGTTTGTGGTAAACACACGTTTTTAGTTTGCAAATTATCATAAATCGATTGTTCAAAACAATGATCGGAAATAAAGGTTAATGAACGTGGTTAATTAATTGAGTTTATAGAAACTCAGGAGGAAATTAAAAAATGAATGTTTTAGAACACATCAAAGAAGAACATGCGGATTTCAGAAAGAAATTGACAAAGATTGAGAATGCGAAGGGAGAACAAAAAAAGGTAATCTTCAAAGAGCTTTTTGCGGAAATACATGGACATCATGAAGCTGAAGAACAAGTTGTTTTCCCATTAGTTAAAGCAAAAAAAGATGAAAAGGCTCAAGATGTTGTTTTAGAGATGATCGAAGAGCATACGCTGGGAATGCATCAATTCAAAGTCTTGGATAAAACACCGGTGGAAGATGAAACTTGGGATGCTAAGTTTGCCGTACTTAAGGAAGTTCTGACTCACCATATGGATGAAGAGGAAAAAGAGTTCATGCCTAAGGCTAAGAAAGCAATTACTGAGAAGGTTTTAGTCGATATCCTTCCTAAATTTGAATCCGTTCTTGAAGATAATATGAAGAAAATGAAGAAGAAACTAGGCTAATTAAGATTTATTGATATCTTATATTTAATAACATGATGCAAGCATTCGTAAATATATCAATACCCCTATTCAATTAAAGAATATATGTTGTTTGATAAAAAATTCAAATTTACTGCTTCTTGGACATCAATCCTTGGGGCAGTTTTTATTTTTAATGCCTTCGGTATTCTATATCTTAATGAGGATCAAAACGGGGATTAAGAAAACACTCATTGTTTAATTTTAATGAAGAAAAATGGTCACTAATTGAAAAATCAGTTAAATTCAAACGTTCCGTTTTATTATGTGTGCAATGTTTGTGCGAACAAAAAGTACAACTTATTGGCTTTCGTTCATTTTATCTGTGTGCCTATTGATATCTTATTCTTGTTTTGTTACTGTATTAAAAAGTGAATAAATTTCAACAGAATTTTAGTAAACACGTCAAGAATATTCAATACAAGTCTCGCTTTAATTAAGAGGAGGTAAGCACGTGATATCGGAAATTCTAAAACATGTCGACTTTGAAAGAGCGAATGTATTATTGGAAGGTTTTAATAAATCAACAGGTTTTGTTACTGCCATATTAGATCTTGAAGGAAACATTTTATCCCAATCGGGATGGAGAAGAATCTGTTCTGATTTCCATCGAAAGAACCCTAAAACTGCTTCCAATTGCTTTGAAAGCGACACTTTCTTGGCGAATAAATTAAAAGCAGATGAGAAGTACCTTTTCTACAAATGCATGAATGGCTTGATTGATGTTCGACTACCTATTGTTATTAGAGGTGAGCATATTGCGAATCTTTTTTCAGGGCAGTTCTTTTTTGAGAAACCGGATGTTTCTTTCTTTAGAAATCAGGCAATAATTCATGGATTTGATGAGAAAGAATATCTGGAAGCTCTTAGTCAGGTACCTGTGATTCCAAAACAAAAAGTACAAATAGCGATGGATTTTTTGCTCAATATTACGCAATTAATTATAGAGATGACAGCCGATCGAATTGAACAGATAGAGATAAATGAAGCGATAAAACGTAATGGGGTAGCTCTAAGTGAAAATCAGAAGCTGCTTAAGAAAAATGTAAAAGATCTTTTGGAATCTCAGCGAATTGCCCATTTGGGAACTTGGCGTTTAGATTTGGTAACAAATGAGGTTGTATGGTCAGAAGAACTTTATAAAATGTATGGGTTCGACCCGACATTTCCAGTACCACCTTACACAGAACATATGAAACTATTCACTTCGCAGAGTTGGAACAGATTATCCACTTCTCTTGAGAAGACCAGAACCACCGGAATACCTTATGAATTGGAATTAGAAACGGTTACCAAAGACGGCTCGAATGGATGGATGTGGGTACGTGGGGAGGCCGAAAAAGATTCAGAAGGTAATATCATAGCACTTTGGGGAGCTGCGCAAGACATAACAGCGTATAAGCGGATAGAACTTGAAACGAAGCAAAGCGAAGAAAGATTTCAACTTCTCTTTAACAAAGCACCCATCGGGTATCAGTCTTTGGATTTCGACGGCTATTTCATTGAAGTCAATCAACAATGGCTAAGTACATTGGGCTATAGCAAAGAGGAAGTCATCGGTAAATGGTTTGGGGATTTTCTTTGTCCTGAATACGTAGAAGGTTTCCGTAAACGGTTTCCGCTATTCAAATCTCAAGGGTATATACATAGTGAATTTGAAATGATGACTAAAGGCGGTAATCGGTTGTATATGGCATTTGAGGGTAAGATTGGGTATGATACGGATGGTAAGTTTAAGCAGACTCATTGTGTTTTACAAGACATCACGAATCAAAGAAAAGCTGAGAAAGCGCTGATTGAAAGTGAAGAGCGCTATAAGTATTTGTTTGAAAACTCTGGGGTTGGCGTTGGTTATTACACCGTTGAAGGAAAAATAATTTCTTATAATAAAAAGGCATTGGAGTATATTGGTGGAAGACTTGAGGACTATGTAGGTAAGTCCATTCGAGATATCTTTCCTAAAGAAGACGCGGATGAATTTCTCTATAGGATAGAGATTGCTGTTTTAAGTGACCAATCGCAACAATATGAAGATTCTATGGCAACAAGTACAGGTTTAAAATGGTTTTCCAGTACGATAACTAAAGTAACCAATATAGTTGGAGAGATTATTGGCATTCAAATCGCATCACTGGATATCACTGAACGTAAGAAAACAGAACATGAATTAGGCAGGATCATGGCTCAGAATCAACGGATTCTGGACAATTTACAAGATTCATATTTTCAAGCGGACTTAGAAGGTAAGTTTACGGTTGTTAACCCCCAAGCAGCTACGATGTACGGCTATTTGTCAGCTTCCGAGTTGATTGGTCAGTCAGCCGCTTTACTATATGCTGATCCACAAGATCGTAAACGGGTAATTGAGGAACTTAAAAAAGTTGGAGAAGTTACCGATATGGTATTTAGGGGATGTCGCAAAAACGGAGAGACTTTCTGGGTTTCAATGAATGTTCAGTTTGTCAAAGATGAACAAGGCACAATTCTTGGCACTGAGGGGTTGGTGCGAGATATATCTGAAAGAATCACGATGCAAAACGAAATTGAGTTACAACGTGACAACTTGATAGCAAGCAACGAAAAACTTGCTCATTTACTGGAACAATCGGTAAATTCCATTTCAAAAATCGGTGAGCTTCGTGATACTTACACCGCGGGTCATCAACGACGGGTTAAGGACCTTTCTTGTGCCATAGCAAAGGAGTTAGGACTATCCAATGAGGCAATAACGAATTTGGCCTATGGAGCCCTAATTCATGACATTGGTAAGATCAATGTCCCCACTGAAATTTTGAACAAGCCCGGAAGAATATCGAATATTGAGTTTCAAATCATACAAACCCATGTTGAACATGGTTACAACATTGCCAAAGGAATTGATTTCCCAGAGGCGATTTCAATCATGGTTCATCAACATCATGAGCGACTTGACGGCTCTGGTTATCCCTTGGGTTTGTCAGGAGATCAGATTATCATGGAAAGCAGAATATTGGCGGTTTCTGATGTTGTTGAAGCCATGACTTCTCATCGACCGTATCGTCCGGCGTTGGGAATCGATGCTGCACTTGAGGAAATCTTAAATTTCCGAGGATTGAAATATGATGATATGGTAGTAGATACCTGTATTGAACTGATTAGGGATAAAGGATTTGAGTTCAGTGATTCGATAGCTGACGGTATTGAACACTAGACAAATTTCGATAAGGCAGTAGATGTCAAATTTAATAATAAACACAGAGTTTGTAAACGTCGAACTGTCTATTGGTTCAATGCTTGGGAACTCTGTTTATTTCGTTTGAACGGATGAATAAACTGTAATCTAGACTTTAATCAATTGCTTCATCTAGGGTAGATGAATTGTCTCAAACATGAAGATTATGGTAAAATAAAAACCATAAAAACCGAATGAAAGGAATAAGATAATCCAATAAATGGTGAGGAATCATTGGATTATGAACAATTGTATGATGAAAATATTTCGAACATTACTACTGACACTTTTACCTGCCACTCTTTTGGCTGTCTACTTTTACAGGGAGAAAGCAGTGCTTCTTATTTTAGTCGGAGTTACCGTGGCAGTTGCATCTGAAGCTCTTTTTCAGTTTATTTTCAAGAGAAAATACACATTTAAAGATGGCAGTGCCGTGGTCACAGGACTTCTATTAGCTCTTTCAGTTTCTCCCTCGACACCTTTATACGCCCTAGCCGCAGCTACGGCCGTAGGTATCGTTTTTGGAAAACAAGTATTTGGGGGATTTCCGAAAAACCTTTTTAACCCAACACTTTTCGGTCGGCTATTTCTTGTGTTAGCTTTTCCAACGGCAATGAGTCCTTGGTTAACACCGGTGGATATGGTTTCATCCGCAACACCATTACAGATTTTTAGAGAAGAAGGGATAACCACTCCGATTTGGGATCTGTTTATTGGCAATATCGGAGGTAGCATTGGTGAGGTGTCAGCACTGGCACTCTTGTTAGGAGCTGCCTATCTAATCTACAAGAAATTTGCCAATTGGCGAATTCCGGCAGGGTATCTGTCAGCGATGGCTGTGATGGCTTTAGTGGTCGGCCAGAATCCTTTGTTTCATATATTTGCCGGCAGTGCAATCTTAGGAGCATTCTTTATGGCTACTGACCCAGCAACATCCCCAAAATCTAATAACGGACGATGGATTTTCGGTATTGGAATCGGTTTGATCGTGATGATCATTCGGTTGTGGGGGTGGGTACCTGAGGGAACGACCTTCGCTATATTAGGTATGAACTACTTGGTTCCGTTTATCAACACGGAGATGGACCGACTGAAATCCTCAAACGTTAAAAAAGAGGGATAATAAATCTTAGATTGCAAAATATAATTTTAAAATTCTCTTTTCCATTTTTTCATTATGGAGGATTAAGATAGAGAATAAATTTATGAATTATGAGTATTCTTAATATAATTACAATAATAGATAGACAAAACCATCGGTAAGTAACTAGAATAGAACTATAAGAGCTACAAATTAACTCTACGATCCATGATCGAAAAGGAGATTAGAAATGAATAGAAGAATGACAGAATCCTTAATTGGTGGTGTTTTACTTGGTATTGTCTGTGTGATTGGGGCTTATGTGCGCTCCGGATTTACGGCCTCACCCGTATTTGTATTTTCACTTTGGTACAATCGCGTTATATTGGGATTACTGGTAGGAGCGCCATGGCCCAAAGTTGCTCGAAACAAGGCGTTACTTCGCGGAGCTTTGTTTGGACTGTTAGTTTCATTTGCGTTTTACAGTTCTACCGGATTTGTGGATCTCGTAAGTTTTCTCGCCGGAGTCGTTTATGGTGTGATACTTGAGGGATGGCTCAGTCGCCTTGAGAAATAGTTTCTATCACCTGACTCGTCTTTAAATTTAGAAAGAGGACATTTATATGTTTATTCAGAATCAACATCTTATTATCAGAAATGCTACACAAGAGGATGCAAGCACCTTGTGCAAATGGTGGAATGACGGGAAAATTATGGCACATGCCGGATTTCCAAAGGGTGTCAATACTACGGAAGAAGCCATAGCCAATAGTTTATTGAAGGATACCGATGAAACACACCGACGTTTAATCCTCGAAGTGGATGGAGTGGCCGTTGGTGAAATGAATTATCGAAACAAAGGCAATCAGACAGCGGAGATAGGTATTAAGATTTGTGATTTTTCTAAGCATAATCAAGGAAACGGCAAGAAATTTCTATCACTGCTGATTCAATCTCTGTTTGATGATTTGGGGTACACAAAGATTATTTTGGACACAAACATTAAAAATACGGTTGCTCAAAATGTATATGATAAACTTGGATTCAAAAAAGTCGAAGTCAGAGAGAATGCTTGGAAAGACCAAGAAGGTGTGATGCAAACATCCATAGATTATCAATTATTTGAGCCGGATTTTATAAATCACATAAAATAATTTCCATCGAGCGCATCTCATTCAGATGCGTTTTTTTTAAAATGAACTTTTTATATCGAGGTTTGTTATTTTCTAAGGTATAATGTGGCTAAATAAGATTTGTATGAGGAGGTTATATGCGATTTGAAGAACTATTGCCCATTCTTTTGCCTGCTGGATCTTTACAAATATTCGTACAAGGCTACTACATTTGGGATTGTATACATCATCCGCGTCTTAGTAAATGGGCAAAACTTAAGTATGCACTGGGAATTGCGGCGTTCAGCTTACCAGTTGCGGCGTATTACCTTTTAAAAGAGCGCAACGAAGATATTGGTGAAGACATTTCCAAAGGAGTCTTTAAATCCAATGTCCGCCAGGCAATTTTTGTGTTAATCGTTATCGCATTTGAAATCCTATCCATCACAACCGTAGCGAGCTATATCGGCACTGCTGAGTTTCAACCGTTAGTTTGGATTAGTGCGATTAGTATTACGGTGATGATTGCGACTGAATTAAGCATTCAGAGAAACAAATGGACAATTGCCTACACATTATCCATCTTGTTGAGTTTTCTGGGATTTGCACTTTTGTATATTGTCTTTGACATGAATACTCCATTTTTAATCATCATTTTATCAGCTTCAATCATAAATAATTATCCGCTGAAGCATGTAAGAAAATTCATCTATTTCATGATTTTCGGATTTGTAATGATGGGAATAGTACGTCCGATGCTTGTTGAAAACGTATATGACCTCGATACTATTGTCAGTTCAGTTTATCTGAATACGGTGATTCTTGTTCTTGTTATACTTTCATTTTATATACTCAAACGACAGTACATCACAAATTACCAACTCGTAAGAACTCTGAATGTGGTGGAAAGTCAAAATGTGATGATTGAGGAGTTAAGTAAAACGGAAGAAAGAAATAAAATTGCACGAGAAATACATGACACAGTTGGGCATCGGTTAACAGGTGCTTTATACATGATTGAGGCCGCCAAGCTGAATGATGATCGTTCGATTATAAATGAGAAGTTGGATACTGCTTATAATTTAATCAAAGATGCATTATCCGATATTCGACATTCAGTTAAACTGTTGGTTGAAGATACATCGGGAGTTTTCAGTGATAAAATAGAAACTCTTCGATTGGAATTAAATAAAAACACCGGATTGGAAATCGAAATAATCGTTGAAGCAACTCAACAAATTCCTTCAATTCATCAAAGCCTGATATTTCGCGCGCTGATGGAATGTGTGACAAATACGATTAAACATTCTAAATCAACAAAAGCTGATATATTGATACAAGTAGCTAAAAGCAAACTCCTTTTTTCCTATAGTGATAATGGTGAAGGTTCAAAACCGTTTGATATGGGATTTGGGCTCACTTCAATGAAAGACTCTGTTGAAAGTCTGGGAGGATTATTTTCTGCTAACAATGGAAATGACGGGTTTATCGTAAACTTTACCTTACCCTTAGGCATTACGAATGAAGGTGACCTCAATGATTAAAATTAAATGCCTGATCGTGGATGATCAGCCAATCCTTCGTGAAGGACTGAAATCACTTTTGGCTACCTGCGCAGACATTGAAGTGATTGCTGAGGCAAGTAATGGCAAAGAGGCGTTAGATCAGTTGGGTATTGTTCGACCGGATGTTGTTTTAATGGATATTCGCATGCCAGTGATGAATGGTGTCGAAGCTACCAAAGCGATTAAGGAAAAATTTCCCAATATTATTATCATCATATTGACCACGTTTGATGATGATCAATATATTCTCGATGCCTTACGTTATGGCGCATCCGGATATCTGCTTAAAGATATGGGTATTCAGCAGCTTGCATCAGCCATTCGAGACGGTTTCTCCGGCAATGTTTTATTGCCCGGAAGAATTGCAAATAAGCTTTCAATGATGATCAATTCAGTCAGTAATCATCCAATGAATGAAAGTGATTACTCAACAAGAGAAAAAGACATTATACAACTTTTGGTCAAAGGCTATTCAAATAGTGAGATTGCCGAAACACTGTTTCTATCTATAGGTACCGTCAAAAACTATGTCAGTCAGATTTATTCGAAAGCGAATGTAACCGATCGTAGCAATGCGGTCATTTATTTCAAGCAAAGAGGATTCTAAGGCGAACACATCGCCTTTTTTTTATGACTTTTATATGACCGTGGTAACTGTTTCTATGACTGCACACTGCAATATAATGAAGATGTCAAAGGAGGATATGATTATGAATTGGATTAATGAAAACATGGAAATACTGCTTATTGCATCACCAGTCATTTTGATACATTTATTTATGTTTGCTTATTGTGCACTACTTATCAGAAAAGAAGGTGTCTCAAACCTGAACCGTACGCTATGGTTGGCAATCTGCTTCTTCTTTCAAATCTTAGGGCCAATTGCCTTTATGATCATTGGCAGAAAAGGAGAATAATCGTGATTGAGATTAAAAATCTGAACAAGCATTTTGGTCAGTTTCACGCGTTAAAAGGAATAAGTCTACGTGTAAAAGAGAATGAAATTTACGGATTCATTGGTCATAATGGAGCCGGTAAATCGACAACGATGAACATCATGGCAGGATTATCTCACTTCGAAGAAGGAAGCTGTATTATCAATGGTCAAGATGTAAAGGAACTTGCGAAACCTGGGGATTTAAACGTTGGGTTTCTTCCTGAAAATCCCCAATTTTATCCTTGGATGAATGCAACTGAATATCTGCTGTATTGCAGTAAGAATCCAGATAAGCAAAAAGTGAAGGAAATCATTGCGTGGGCAGGACTTGAGCAACACGCCTCACGGAAAATCAAAGGTTTTTCAAGAGGTATGAAGCAACGCCTTGGATTGGCGGTAGCGCTTATTAACGATCCAAAACTGATCATTCTCGATGAACCGTCATCCGCACTTGATCCAGAGGGAAGAAGCGAAGTCCTTCGATTGATGGTAGAACTTAAAAACATGGGAAAGACCATCATCTTTTCATCACACATTCTCAGCGATATTGAGCGCATTTGTGATCGCATCGGTATGATTGAGAATGGCGAAATTATCTTTGAGAAATCGTTGGTATCATTGTTGAATGAAAATGTGAAACCCATCTTCGATATAGAGTTTAAACATATGATATCGACTTTGCAGATTGAGCGACTAATGGAACATAAAGACATTTTGAAAGTTGAAGCAAAGGATAATATGCTTACGGTACAGTTAAAACAAAACGATCTGGATCCTAAAAGCTTACTTGAATCAGTTCTTGAGTTCGATGTACCAATTCTTGGATTCAATCTGAGAAAGAATAATCTAGAATCATTATTTATCAAGGAGGGGAACTAAGATGTTCAAAGAGTTAAAAAAAGAATGGATATTCGCCTCCAGAAGCGGAAGACTGTTCATTCTTAGTATGAGTTTTATATTTCTGGCAGTATTAACACCGATTATGCTGAAAGTACTTATTCCAGAAATCTTCCGCATGCAATTTCCAAATTTACCGATCGAAGAGATCAACCGAATGATCAACGCCAGTCAACTCACTGCTATTCAAGGTTTTATGTCCGATTTATTTGAGTTAGGCATGATCATCGTAGTTTTCACACTATGCTCGATCATGGCACAGGAAATCAGAGATAACACACTGGTCTTTCCGATCGTTTCCGGAAACAAGTTCGTCAATATTATCGGTTCAAAAATGATATTCTTCGGCGGTGTCTTAGGATTGTTGGTCACGATATCCATCCTCATATGTTATGCTTATGCCGGCATTTTGTTTGAATTTGAAGTTGCATTGCAAGATGTCTTATATGCCGGATTGCTTCAAGGAAGCTACTTCTTGTTTATTGTATCCAATCTGATCATGTGGGGTGCTTTACTAAAACGTACCTTACCCACCGGATTTGTGACGTTAGTAGTCGCTTATTTACTACAGGCAGTCGGAGGATTGTTGGATATCCATGCTTACTTACCTTCAGGATTGATCGATTTCTCCTCGAAGCTACAATTTCAATCACAGAATATCATCACCTCGGTCTCGATTACGATATTTCTCATTGCAATTATGTTGATGATCACTCATTCAGCAATGAAGAAAATGGAATACAATATTCGCTAAGTTAAGCCTGGACGGGTTCCAGGCTTTATCCTATCGGAGTATAGGATCTTTAACATCAAAAGGCGATCGATTTACATCTATGATTTATGACCTGAATTGACAAGAAGTTTATATCAGAATATACTTTGAATGTATAGATAATACTTTCAACGAAGCAAATCTAAAAATCGATATACTTGATTTTGGTAGTATGCTTTAGTTATTTCAAGAGAACATCTCTGCTTAATGCAGAATCAACAATCATTTAACCTCAAAATAGCGACATCAGGGCTCGTCTTTTTTGTGTTTATTTATAAAGAATCGGTGTGCACACTTTTTCTAGTGGTGGAATGATGTGCATCAAAAAGGTGAAAATCATAACGTACATCCGTATAGAATTAAAGGTTGATTTTTGACAAACAAAATAAAGACATATTAGCAAACGATCGTTTTTTCTTACCCATAATTCACTAACTATTATGAAAGGACAAAATTATGAAAAAAGACCAAACTAGAAATCCAAAAAAATCAAATCAGAAAAAAGACATTTATCTAGAAGAGGAATCACAAAAGGGTAACGCTGGTGAGCTGCATCAGATGGCCGGCGGAAAGCATCCAGATTTAACGACCAGTGAAGGAGTGCCGATATCTGATAATCAGAATTCACTTCGACTCGGTCCTACAGGTCCAACCCTCTTGGAAGATTTCATTTTGCGAGACAAAATCACGCATTTCGACCACGAGCGAATTCCGGAACGGATCGTCCATGCCCGAGGTACAGGGGCTCACGGTTTTTTTGAACTTACAGAATCAATGGAGAAGTTCACAAAGGCGAAAATCCTGACGGAAGTCGGTGTAAAGACACCTGTATTTGCACGTATCTCCACAGTTGCGGGGGGTGCCGGTTCAATCGATACGCCTCGAGACATTCGCGGATTTTCCGTAAAATTCTATACACAAGAAGGAAATTGGGATCTGGTCTCAAACAATGTTCCTGTCTTCTTCATTCAGGACGCCATCAAATTTCCTGATCTTATCCACGCTGTAAAAATGGAGCCTGATCGAGCATTCCCTCAAGCCTCCAGTGCTCATGATACTTTTTGGGATTTCATATCCTTAACCCCTGAATCCATGCATACGATCATGTGGCTTATGTCCGATCGTACATTACCCCGAGCTTTGAGCATGATCGAAGGATTTGGTGTTCATAGTTTTCGTTTGGTTAATGAGGAAAACAAGTCAACGTTCGTGAAATTTCACTGGCGTCCAAAACTTGGATTACAATCCACCCTTTGGGATGAAGCTGTCAAAATAGCTGGGGCTGACCAAGATTTCCATCGCCGCAATATGTTTGAATCAATTGAAGCAGGTAAATTCCCGGAATGGGAACTTGCCCTTCAACTTTTCACTCAAGAAGAAGCAGATAAACTTCCGTTCGACCATCTTGATGCAACCAAACTTATCCCTGAAGAGTTGATACCACTAAAAGTGATTGGTCGTATGGTACTCAATCGTTGGCCAGACAATTTCTTCGCTGAAACGGAGCAGGTAGCTTTCTGTCCGGCAAATATTATTCCTGGAATTGATTTTTCCAATGATCCGTTGTTACAAGGTCGATTACTATCCTATCAAGATACACAACTTTCACGTTTGGGAACTGTTAATTTTCATCAGATTCCAATAAATGCTCCTAAGCGTCCGGTCGACAATCATCAACGGGACGGACAAATGCAAATGGGTGTACCGAAGGGTCGCGTAGCCTATGAACCTAACTCCTTATCTGAGAATTCCCCAAGGGAAACACAAATGCAGGGATTCCGTAGCTTTGAGGCAAGTGAAACCGGTGAGAAAATGCGGATTCGCTCAAAAAGCTTCTCCGATCATTACAGTCAGGCACGTCAATTCTATATCAGTCAAACAGCATATGAACAGGCACACATTGCCTCGGCGTTTGTATTTGAACTTTCCAAAGTTGAGCACTTGCATATTCGCGAGAGAATGGTCAGTCATTTGTTAAATGTCGATGACGATTTGGCTAAGCGAGTGGCGAAAGGTCTTGGATTGGATAAAGTTCCAAAAGCTTTAAAAGCAGAGGTTCCAATCAAGAAACTCGACCCCTCACCCGCTCTACAAATTATTGGTAAGATGAAAAAGACACTGCTTGGACGGGCTGTCGGAATACTTATTGCGGATGGATCTGACCCAGAGGCTATTATGGATATCAAGAAAGCCGCACTGGCCGCTGGAGCGGATGTAAAAATTATTGCTCCTAAAGTCGGTGGTGCAAAACTTGCGGATGGATCGTTGATGGCAGCCGATGGACAATTGGCTGGAACGCCCTCCGTGTTGTTCGATGCGGTCGCCATCATTCTAAGTGATGATAGCTCTAAAGTTTTATTAAAAGAAGGCGCTGCCATCGACTTTGTGCGCGATGCATTTGGTCATCTTAAAGCGATTACTGCTGACAAAGGCGGACAGGTCTTATTAAAGAAGGCAGGAGTCAAAAAAGACCCGGGTATCCTGGAAGTTGGAGATACCGATGCATTCATCGCTGCTGCTATGACTCGTCAATGGGATCGTGAGAAGTCTGTTCGAATCTTAGCATAAACGAACCATTTTAAACGAATTGAATAATATAAAGACAAAACGGTTAATGTTTTGTCTTTTTGTTTTAGCCATATTAAGACAACAATCAGCATTTTGAAGTATAATAAAATCAATGAACAAGGAGACTGACTATGAAAAAGGAAAATCTTGAGCTAACTCTTGAGCAACGCGATGAGTTGCTTGATATTCTTAGAGTCCGATTTGACAAATACAGCCATCGTCATCCAGCCATTGATTTCGAAGATGTTTACAACCGATTGATTCAACACCCCGCTAAACTTTGGTCGCTACACGAAATGGAAAAGACCGGTGGAGAACCGGATGTTGTTGAAGTGGATAAAATCTCAAAAGAAGTGATTTTCTTTGATTGTTCAATTGAGACACCGAAAGATCGACGCAACATTTGTTATGACCGTGAAGCACTGGATAAACACAAACAATATAAGCCGGAAACCAGCGCTATGGACATGGCAATTGCCATGGGAATCGAAATACTGACTGAAGAACAATATCAATACTTACAAACCTTAGGAGATTTTGATACAAAAACTTCAAGTTGGCTTAAAACACCGATTGAGATTCGTAAGCTTGGCGGTGCGATTTTCGGGGATAAGCGCTATGACCATGTCTTTATTTATCATAACGGAGCGGATTCTTATTATGGTGTTCGCGGCTTCAGAGGATGCATACGCATATAATTTTAGAGGGAGAAAAATCATGTTTCGTGAAATGAGAAGAATTAAGCAACAGTTAAATAATGAGGATATTGAGCGAATACTGAACAAACACACATCCGGCATATTGGCTGTCAACGGAGATGACGGTTATCCTTATACAATTCCAATCAGTTACACTTATGATGACAATCAGCTGTTTTTTCACAGCGCAAATGAAGGCCATAAAATAGATGCGATCAGAAATAATGATAAAGTATCCTTTTGTGTAATCGATCAGGATGAGGTCATTCAAGAAACCTTTACAACTCACTTTCGCAGTGTTGTTATTTTTGGAAGAGCAACAATTATCACCGATCCTCAACAACGCCAATTGGCATTGGAAAGTCTTGTAAGAAAGTATTCACCTGATTTTCTTGAGAAAGGTCAACAAGAAATCAGAGAAGCCTGGGATCATGTCAGTATCATCGCCGTAACCATTGAATATAAAAGCGGAAAAACAAACAACAAGTAATAGATAAGTGAGGAATTTTATGGCTAGTTTCGAAAGTAGAATAATACTGTTTATTCTTCACAAATTAAATACGAAGCGATCGTTTGAACACTATTTTAAGCGTGGGAAGTTAAATTCGGAAGTTTCAAATAAGCCGAACAGAATGCTTAAGTCATTGGCAACCGTTACCAGTACAGAATTATTGGGAAGAGTCATTTATACAGCTACACCGATTAATCAAACGTCGGATATGCATGTCTTATTTTTTCATGGTGGCGCATATGTTTTAGGACTAAAAAACCATCACTATAATTTTATATCCAGATTAGTAAAATCCATCGGATGTAAAGTCTCAATTGTGGACTATCCGTTGGCACCTCGCTATACAGCGGATGATGCACTTGATGTAGTCACAAGATTATATATAGAAATAACAGAGAAAGAATCTGCTGACAAAATTGTGCTCATGGGAGATTCATCGGGGGGTGGACTCACTTTAGGGCTGGCTCAGTATTTACGTGATCGCAATATCCCGCAACCAAAGCAAATCATCTTATTGTCACCGTGGTTGGATGTCACGATGCAAAATCCGGACATTCTGGCCATCGATAAACTAGATCCGATCTTAAGTATTGAAGGTTTGAAAATGGCAGGTGAGGCATATGCCGGAAATAAGGACCCTAAAGACCCTTACATCAGCCCGATTTATGGGAATTTTAAAAATCTGTCACCCATCAGCTTGTTTACAAGCACAAATGATATTTTAAATGCGGATGCCCGGAAGTTAAAAGGAATGTTGGACCAACAGGGAATAATGATGAGAGTTGAAGAATATTCTGGATTATTTCATGATTGGATGGTTTTTAACTCTACGGAATCAAGAGATGTTATCGCAAAGATTACGGAAATTGTAACTAACTGAGTATTTTAGAAGTGACAGTATGAGCCAAATGCATTACTGATTGCGGTAGTACTGTCGATATAAAGGGTAAAAAATATGAGAAGTGATAATGAAATGTACGACTTGATTTTAAATGTTGCGAAATCGGATTCACGGGTGATGGCCGTTTTACTCAACGGTTCACGCGCCAACCCCAATGCACCAAAAGACAAGTATCAGGATTTTGATATTGTTTATGTTGTTACAGAAATGGAATCTTGGATGTCAGATCATCATTGGATTGATATCTTCGGTGAGCGAGTCATGCTTCAAATGCCTGAAACGATGAGAAATCCTGAGAACGATGGCAACTTTGGGTATCTGATGTTATTTAAAGACGGTCATCGGATTGACCTGACATTAATGCCTATCGGAAATTTGAACATGTCCGATAAAATGACCGTCGTTTTGTTGGATAAGTCGAAGCAATTGCCCGATGTAGAACCTTCAAGTGATCGTGATTATCATGTTAAGAGGCCAACATTATTGGAATATAACTCTTGTAGCAATAATTTCTTGTGGTGTCTTCAAAACGTAGCCAAAGGGATTGCCCGGGATGAACTGCCTTATGCCATGGAAATGTTTAACAATGTCGTTCGTGAAGAACTCAATACCATGACCGCTTGGTATATCGGAACTTTAACTGATTTCTCAGTTTCTGCGGGTAAGATGGGTAAATATTTCAAACGACATCTGCCATCCGAAGTCTATCAGATGATCAAAGCGACCTATAGCGACAGTGATTATGCTCATTTATGGAGCGCAATGTTTATGGCCGTTGAATGTTTTGAGTTCATGGCAAAAGTTGTCGGAGAAAAGATGAACTATTTTTATAATCAACAAGATCATGACAACATGGTCAACTACTTGTCCCGCATAAAAAGTGAACTGAACGGAGAATCTCACCATGGAAAAGGGAATTGATAACTATTTGGACGAAAATGGCAGAATTAAGCAATGGCCATCCAAAATGATCATGAAGAATAAAATATTGGAATATTTATTATCGAAGTTTGAGGATGAGGTACAATATACGGAAGCTCAGGTCAATGAAATCCTCAAAGAATGGCATACATTCAACGATTATTTCATCTTGCGCAGAGGTCTGATTGATGTCGGTTATCTCAAACGTCATGTGGATGGCAGTCAATATTGGAAAAACCAAGAACTTGAACCGATGGATGTTGTGTCACAGTCCTCAGATGAAAATTAGAGATAGAGTATCCAGTATCAAGGTTTATTTACCAGCCTTATATTTGGCATTAAAACACAAAAAAACACCTTGGCTAGCCAAAGCGATTGCTGCAGTTGCACTTATTTATGCAATTTCTCCCATCGATTTCATTCCGGATTTCATCCCAATTGTCGGCTACTTGGATGACTTGCTGATCTTACCGGGGTTAATTGCGCTATGCATTAAGTTAATTCCTAAAGAAATTATGACTGAATGTCTGGATAAAGCGAAGGACATTCACTTGCCCAAAGGGTTGTGGTATCACGCTTTACCAATCATCGGCATATGGATACTTTTAGTTTTTTGGATCATGCGATGGTTCGAGTGGATATAGAACGAGGAAATGATATGACAAAAATGGACCATTTATATATTGAAGAGTTAATCCGTGAGTTTGCTACACTTAGAGATGAAAAGAGATTGTTAACGTCCGAAGTGCGCAAGGTTTCCGCAAAGATTTTCAAAAAGTTACCCAACGATTTGACCTATGTTTTAACTCTATGTGAACAATTGTTGGAATTGCGAACTTGGGAAATGACCATCACCGCCTATGATTGGGCACACCGTAAAAGAAATCAATATGATGAATCGACTTTCGAAGTATTTGAGAAATGGATGAAGAACTATATTTCCGATTGGTGGGATTGTGATGATTTCTGTACACATGCCTTTGGGGAACTGATGATCAAATATCCGCATCTGTTACAAAGAATCGTAACTTGGTGTGATCATGAGAACTTCGCAGTGCGCCGTTGTGCACCTGTCATTCTGATTTTACCAATTAAAAGGAAGAGTTTACTGACGGTCGATCCTCTGGAAATAGCGAATCGACTGTACAATGACCCACATTACTTAGTGCTAAAAGGTTATGGCTGGATGTTAAAAGTATTATCAAGTACACAATATGATAAAGTGCTTGGCTATCTTGAATCAAATCGATCGACGATGCCAAGAGTTGCTTTTCGATATGCACTTGAGAAAATGCAAAAATCTGATAAACTACGATTGATGAGTGAATGAAAAATTCCGAAAAGGTGAGGTAGATTAATGAAAGCACTTGTACTGTACTATTCGTATGAAGGAAACACAGAATTTATAGCGGAAGCAATTTCGGAAACGCTAAATGCTCCAATCATCCGTATCCATCCAACCAACGATTTAACCTCTACCGGATTTGGTAAATATGTTTGGGGTGGCGGGCAAGTCGTTATGGGGATCAAACCAAAACTTGAACCCATCGAATGTAATTTGAATGAGTTTGATGTGATATTTTTAGGATCGCCGATCTGGGCCGGAACTTATGCTCCACCAATCAAAACACTGATGGAAGATGGATTTTTTATTGGTAAAAAAATGTTCTACTTCTATACTCACCAAGGCGGCGCTCAAAATGCTGAGCGACGTGCTGAAAAAGTAATCTCGAAATCAAACCAATTTGTTTCCGCATTGGGATTTTTGGATGTGTTAAAGAATCCGGAAGAAAACAGACGAAAAGCGCAATTATGGGCAGTGGAATGTATCGGGGAAATTGAGTGAATCGACAAGGCATGCGAAAAACGAGCATACTGATTTCGTTCATCTTGTTTCCAGTCACTCTATATTATTTTTCTCCATATCTAGTCATTGAAGCGCTAACCCAACAAGTGATTGCGGGCAGCTTTATTATTTTTACGCTCATGCTGCTCGGTTCAATATTTTTCGGAAGACTGTTTTGTGGTTGGTTATGTCCGGCAGGTGGTCTTCAAGAAGCATCCACAATCATCAATGACCGTAGAGTAACATTAAAAAAGGCTAAACTCATCAAGTATCTGATATGGCTGCCTTGGATCTCGCTGATATTGATTTTACTGTTACTAGCAAAGGATAATCTAACAATCGACTTCTTCTACCAAACTTGGTATGGAATATCAATATCTGATCCCTATGGATTTATCATATACTTTGGCGTTGTTTTTCTGATCTTGATACTTGCTTTGATCTTGGGCAGACGTGGCTTTTGTCATACCGTTTGTTGGATGGCACCTTTTATGCAACTGGGCATGTGGATACAAAAGAAAATGAACATTCCTCACCTGTATCTACAAACCAGGGCAGAGGAATGCATCCACTGTAATGCATGCACAAAGAAATGTTCGATGAGTTTATCCGTCATGGAATTGGTTCAAGAGGGTAAAATCAATGATTTAGACTGCATCCTTTGTCTTGAATGTGTGGATGTTTGTCCCAAGAAAATAATAAAACTGAATATAAAATAAATGCAACGGTTACTCCTGTTGCATTTTTCTGATCTGTTTCTGAATGTGTCGAACCCGCTCTTCATTCAGCGGATACCTTCGTAAACTGAGATAAGCTAAAACGAAGCTGATGATCGAGCCTAAACCCAGAATCATTCCCAGACTGAACAAAGTAAATTCACTTTGAATGGGAAGTGATGAATCAAATCGGATGATATCCAATAGGATCCCAATGACGAAAATAGCTACAGCTTGGGAAAGCTTGTAATAAAGTGTCAAACTGCCAAAATAGAAACCTTCAAATCGCAAGCCGCGTTTGTATTCATCAAAGTCAATCGTATCCGCAACCATTGATAGGGGAATGGTAAACAGCGCTCCCGTACCAAATCCCGCAATCAATGCATAAGGGAAGAAGAACAGCGGTTGAGAAGCGATTGAATCTTTAAACAGAACCATAATGACGAACATAACACCGGCGATTGCACTGAATAACAGACCGATATTCATTGCCGGACGCTTATCATATTTTCTGGCAATGTACATCCAAACCGGCTGGGACAATATACTCATCAGAAACTGCACACCAAGAATAATCGCAATTTGTTGACTGGTAAGTACAAATGTATACGTAAACACATGCAAGCCAATATTAGTCAGAAATGCGGATGCCAGATTGTTGAATAAGTAACAAAGCGCTACTGCTCTAAATGCGCGATTGTCAAATGTGCTCTTTAGTGAGTCAATCAAAATATCCAGCTTTTTTCCTTTTACTTCATTGATTTGGTGTTTATTGAGAATCGGTATGTACTTCATCGTAGCCCAATAACATACAAAAGTAGATACCATAACCACAACCGCGGACATAATCCCAATATTGCGATAGGACATAGGATTCAGCTGACCACTGGGAAACTCAAGGGTTGGCTGAAAGAAAATATACAATCCCGCAACAGAAACAAAGGCTAAACCAAGTAGAAAGAAAACAGTCTTAATGCTTTGGATCGAAGTCCGTTCGTTATAATCACTGGATAGTTCTGCACCTAAAGCCGTGTAAGGTGTGACATAAACGGTTATAAAAGTTTTAAATAAAATGATGTAAATAAACAGAATGATAAATTTCGTATTGGTATCCAAACTTGCCGGTATCGTCCACATCATATAAATCGTCGCTGAAACTCCCAGAGCTCCAATGATTAAATACAAATGTCGCCGACCAAAGATCTTTGATTTTGTGATATCCGATAAATATCCCATCAAAGGATCGGTGATAGCATCCCAAAAAATACTGATACTGACAGCCAAGCCAACTAAATAGCCGGGAATGCCAAGAATAACGGTAGAAAAAAACACCAAATAAGTCCCAACAACTTGCATGGCGATTCCGATACTGAGATTGCCCACTCCGTATCCAACTTTGTCTATAACAGGGACATTGCGATTGGTAACTTTTGTTGTCAAAGGATCTCCCTCACATTCTGCCTATATTATAACTGATTTGACTATAAAAGATTCTGTGTTGCACAGAAATTTACGAAAATTTGACATTTAATTTGTGCTATGATTATTCACTTTTTTATATTTGCTATTCAGCTTTTTTCCAACCCAAACACCCGCTAAACAAACCAGAAAAATCATGAAACTATATAGAAAATAATAAACATTCTGAGGATCAAGCAATAAGATAATTACACCGCCACCGCCAAGAAATGCAGCATTTAACCAAGCGTTGTGTGGCTGAATATAAGCGAAGATTGTTGATAGTACAAATAAAAGTAAGAGCACGATAACAATCAGAATCAAACGTTCATTGATTCCACCATCCGCAAACACAGATAAAAATACACCATATAAAGAAATCAGTGCCCCGCATATTAACGCTGCGACTGACAAGAGAATGCTTTTTAGCATTTTGATCACCTCTGTTCATGCTCATCGTAATCGATTGACTTAGACCCGTCAATCTTTGTGAACAATCGGAACGTATAAATGAGCTATAATTAAACCTAGGGAGGTAGAAGATGAAAAGAACAATCGAACATTTTAAGGCAAGCCTTTTAGCTGGAGCCGTCGGGGATGCGTTGGGATGGCCCGTCGAATTTCGCAGTTACAATGCAATCATTGAAGAAAATGGGAGTTCAGGAGTTACAAAGTTGCAATTAAACACGCAAGGAATCGCAGAAATTACCGATGATACTCAAATGACACTGTTTACACTTGAAGGCATTGTCAATCATCGCTACTTAAAAAAGTTCTCGTCTTTGAATGAATCCGTATTTCAAAGTTATTTACGTTGGTACAAGACCCAATCCGGTATGATTGTTTCCCTGTTGACGGCTGACTTCGACTTAATGTCATACACTCAGCTTTTTCATCGGCGTGCACCCGGCCTTACCTGTACCACAACATTAGCTAAGGGTATTATGGGAACAGTAAAAACTCCCATCAATGACTCAAAGGGATGTGGTGGGGTGATGCGCGTTGCTCCCATTGGTTATTTTTATGACAAAGACTTGGCATATGATTATGGTTGTGCTTGCGCTGCCATCACCCACGGACATCCGTTGGGATACCTATCTGCCGGTGCTTTTGCATATATGATGTCACTGATATTTGATGGCGTAGAACTAAAAGATTCTGTGTTACAGACAATTTCCAAACTCGAGATGTCATCGTTAGCCAAACGACAAGTTTCATTGCTTAACCAAGCACTGATTTTAGCCGAATCTGACCAGAGTGATATTCAATGCATACAAACACTTGGGGAAGGCTGGGTCGGTGAAGAAGCACTTGCGATTGCTGTATTTTGCTCACTCAGATATTCCAATGATCTGATAAAGGCACTTTCCGTATCCGTAACTCACGATGGTGACAGTGATAGCACCGGATCGATCACTGGCAATATCCTGGGAGCTTTCTTAGGAATGGATGCAATCAAAGAAGAGTGGTTAAAAGTTTTAGAAGTCACTGAAATTGTCATCACCTTTTGTAATTATGTTGAACAACATGACAAATCATGAGAGGCTATTGCAGTCATGACAAATCATGCTAGAATGAACATATATTGTAATTACGTTGAATATTTGTAATTTAATCTCGAGAAAGGAGAACTCAATGAAGAAAATACTATCTGCATTGTTTGCGATATCGATTGTGTTTGCACTTGCTCTACCGGTAATGGCCTTAGAAACGGAAATTATCGTTGATCCTGTGGAAATTGCTGAAGAAACAACGGTCACATTGACCGCAAAAACCTTCGGTTCAGGCGCTTATGGCGTTGATTGTTGGTTAATTGGTGAAGAAGAAGTATGCATGACAGGTGCTACGTTAGAAAAAGTCACCAAAGATGAATTTGATGTGGATTTGCCAGAAGAAGAACAGTATTGGTTAAGCGTTTTGGTTTGGACAACACCTGAACTTGAAAAAGGTGAGAAAGAAGCTGAATTTACCTTTACGTACAAAATTACGTTATATGATGATGTAGAAGATACTGAAGAAAAGGTAGAAACAGATACCGGTGAGAAAACTGTAACTGTAAAGGTTGCTGAAGTCGAGTATCCTGCAGCTACAGCTGTTGCTACAAAACTGTTGGCAGAAGCCGGAGTTAAGCATCGTTACGGAAAAGGTAAAGATGGCGGCAATTATATTACGGATGTTGCTAAGTTAATGGGCAAAGGGGCATCCTTTATGGGAGTTGAGAAGAAAGATTTTGTAGCTTATAAAGAAGCTGTCAAAGCTTACCTAACGGAAGCCGGAGCATTTTTAGTCGAAGCGGGAGAATAACAAACAAAACGGACGGTTGTCCGTTTTTGTTTGGGCGAATGTTTTGACACACGGGTCATTAGCGCATAATGTTGTATGCAGGTGATAACATGGAAAACAAAATTACGATTCTCGACCATGAAGAACAATATCTTGAAATGATCAAAAACCAAGAAACCTTTCTTTTATACTTCACAACGCCTGACTGTGGTGTGTGTAAAGTGCTCTATCCACGACTTCTGAATGAACTTCAAGCATTTGAATTTCCACTGTTAAAAGTCGATGCTTCTACATTTAAAGAACTTTCCGGACAGTACCTGGTCTTTGCGGTGCCCACCGTTTTAATCATTCACCAACAAAAAGAAGTGCTAAGAGAAAGCCGATATATTGACTTTACCAAGATCAGCCGATTGTTAAATCTGTTATCCGTTTAGACAGTCGGTTTTTTTTGTTCTATAATGAAAAAAAGGACATGATTATGAACCTTGAACACATTCGCTATGCTCCCTTACTGACTTTATGGAAAGCCATTGCTCAAATGGACTTGGCTTATTTTGAAAGTGTTCAATTACCTAAAGATGTCCGATTGATAACTGACTTGTCTTATGGCGAAGATCCGATGTATCATCGCTTGGACATCGCTTACCCCGAAACACCCATGGATAGCTATCCGGTGATCGTTCAGGTACATGGCGGTGGCTGGGTGTATGGCACAAAAGACACGATCTACAAAGCGTATGGAATGGCCATGGCACAAAAAGGATTTGCGGTCATCACCTTCAATTACCGGCTGGCACCAACCCAACATTTTCCAACTCAGCTGGTTGACATCGATCAGATCATGCTGTTTATCGAGAAACATGCCAAACAGTATTCATTGGACACTCAACATGTTTTCATGGTTGGTGATTCTGCCGGTGCACATTTAGTTTCATTGTTTATAGCACTACAAAGAACCAGACTTTCTCATCCGTTTCAGTTTCAATCAAAAATACACGTATCAGCGGTTGCACTTAGTTGCGGCGTTTATGATTTTGATTCATTCAACACCTCAAAGATTAAGTTCCCCCAAAAAACCAATACCTTGCGATCGCTTTTTGGTGTCAATGACGTTCGAACACATCCTATGTATCGATGGTCATCTACGCTTTCATTGATGGAAGAATCATTTACAGATACACTTATCATATCGAGTCAGTCCGATCCGCTTTACCCTCAAACAATAGAACTGATCAACAAACTGAATGAAAAAAAAGTCATATATAAGTCCATCATCGCTGAAAAGAAACTTGGACTTCCCCATGTATTCAACACAAGATTAAGCTATGCTAAAAGTGTAGAGGTTCTCAATGAAATCGCAGACTTTTTTCACAAAAGGGTGAATATATGAGAATTTTCATTGCCTATCGGATGGATGAACAAACCAAAAGTGAGATTCTTTTCATTCAAGAACAAGTGAAACCAATTTATCCAAATGGCAGATTCAAACAACCGAAAAATATGCATATGACCTTGAAATATATCGGGGATGTTACAATTGATCAGTTTAATCGATTGATAACTGAAATTGATAGAACGATCTGTGAATATGCTTTATTGAACGTTGAATTGAATCAACTGGGATTCTTTGGAAAATCCACAAAGAATCATACGTTGTGGATTGGATGCCAGGCACACCCATCCATGACTCAGCTGAGTGAAGCTATGACAAGTTGTGCAGTTTCAGCGGGTATTTCTGTGAACCAGACACCTTTTGTACCACACATCACCCTTGCCCAACATGGAACATTGTTGAGTGAATTACCCAGAATTGAAACTATAAACGTCCAGTTTGATCAGGTATGCGTGTTTTTATCCTCCCGCATCGAGGGAGAGTTGATTTATCAGCCCTTGAGATGTTGGAAACTAACATAGAAAAAGGAGGCAGATGATGGAAGAAAATGAGAAAGCCCAATGGCTGGAGCTCTATACGCTAGCAAAGGAAATTCAAAAATCGGAACCGTGGAAAGTATTTTTAGAACTCGACGTCTTTCCGGTCAGTTTACCGACGTATAAAGAACCTTTTTTCTGCACATTTCTGGGCAATGAATCATCACAGAAAGCGATCATGGTTTATCCGGGCTATCAAGCCATTGATGGCTTATGGCGAACGGTAAAAAGTGATCAAATGCCACCGTTTCAACGCATGCGATATCAACAACATTTAGCTACTTTCTTTGTCGGTTCGGATGAAGTTTCGCCTGCGGACAAAGATCGAATGAATCAGTTAGGACTGAAGTTTAGAGGAAAGAACTGGATCCTATTTGAATCCGCTTTGTTAAATTTAGTTCCCTCAACGTGTACTATCAGCGAAGTTGAAATCTTAATTGATGTTTATAAACAATTAATCCTGGCTATCGATGACATCATAACCGAAAGAATGAATGTTGATTTCGAAAGTGGGCAAGTACTTCATCGCCAATTTGATTCCTTCACTCAGTCATGGCATAGCATTGTCGAGAAATTGGAATGGAGTGAGGAACAAGTTCAGCCACCCCGTATTTATCCGGAAATCATTGATGAAATCAATCAACTGCCCATGACGACCCAACAACTTGAACTGGACATAATCGTTACACCGATTGTCGCTGATGAAATCGAAGGGCAACGCCAGGGAATCGTGCGCTTTGCACTTTTGGCGGATCATAAAAGTGGTTTTGTACACAAACATGAACTCGTGCATTTGAAACACAACAACCAAGATATTCTCTTAACGATCATTATCGAAGGAATCTTACAGTTGAATCGACCAAAGCAGATATGGGTAAGGGATGATGTAAGTGAAGCTATACTTAAAGCTCTGAGCGAGAAAACCGGCATAAAAATAAAAGTGTCTCAGAAATTAAAGGCCATCGACACTTTTGCGGAAAAATTGTTTCTTCATATACAAAAATAAACTCAGCCATGGCTGAGTTTTTACTGATTAATGGCTTCTAGCAGATTGCCCGCACAGTCATAGAACGTGAAGGTTTTCTTAAACTCATTTTCGCGAATGTCGGTGATCTCAACATGATTACTTTTCAAGTGTTCGTAAAGTTTTTCAACATCCGGATGACTGAAACAGAAGACGGGGAATTGTGCAAAATTACGGATAATTCGCAACGGCATGTCGTTGACAGTTTCAACCAACACGATATTACACTCATCGTTATCCCCAAATTTCAATCGGGCAATCAGTGAACCGCGATTCTTGTAACAGCGGATCAACGAAGTGTTCAGGTTTTTCTGATACCAAAAAATAGCCGTAACTATATCTTTTACGGGTAGATAAACATATCCCATGGCACTCGTTGTCAAAGGCATTCTGTCACCTCTTTTTATTATTGTACACGGTACTTTCAAAACAATCAATCAAGCAAAAAGAAATATAGCGCAGGCGCTATATTATTTGCATCTCTTTACCAATTTTAACAAACGCATCGACTGATTTATCCAATTGCTCCTTGGTATGGATCGCCGTAACCATCACGCGCACCCGGCCTTTGCCCTTGGCAACCGTGGGGAAGATGATGGGCGATACAAAGACACCTTCCTGTAGAAGTGCTTTGGAAAATGCCATGGTTTTGGCTTCGTCGAAGATAAATACCGGAGTGATCGGTGTTTGCGAATGACCGATATCAAAACCGGCATCCGACATTTTAGTTTTGAAATAGCGGGCATTATCCCAACAGGCCTTCGTATATTCCTCTGATTCATTAAGCATCTTTACGGCTTCTAACAATGCACCTACAACCGCAGGAGGTAAGTACGTTGAAAACAAAAGGGGACGGGCACGATGTGCCAACCATTCTTTAGCTACCTGACGACATGCGACATATCCGCCAATTACACCGAAAGCCTTGGATAATGTGCCAATCGTAAAATCAATGCGTCCATGCAAATGGAAATGATCGACGGTTCCGCGTCCGCTCTCACCCAAAACACCCGAGCCGTGGGCATCATCGACATACGTCAGACATTTAAACTCCTCGGCCAGATCAACGATCGCAGGCAGATGAGCAATATCGCCATCCATTGAGAAAACTCCGTCTGTAATAATAAGTACTTGCTGGTAATGTTCTCTTTTTTCCTCGAGAACTCTGCGTAAATCCGCCATATCACTGTGCTTATACACGGCGCGATCAGCTCTTGACAGTCGCGTACCATCGATGATCGAGGCATGGTTCAACTCATCGGAAACAATCAGATCGCCGGCTTGCGTGATGGCCTGGATAACTCCGGCATTACAACTGAAACCGGATTGAAATAACATAACGGCTTCTTCTTTTTTGAACTTTGCTAATTCTGCTTCGAGTTGCTCGTGTATGTCCATGTTACCGACGATCGTCTTTACAGCTCCGGCACCGACTCCGTACTTCTCAATCGCTTCGATTGCTGCTTTTTTTAAGCGGGGATGATTGGCAAATCCTAAGTAATTATTTGAGCATAGATTGATAACTTTTCGGCCATCGATCAACACTTCGGCTTCATTGGCACTTTCGATGATGGGAATTTTGCGATAAACACCGTCATCTTTTAATTGTTGAACCTGCTTTTGCAGAAATTCTAAATCATGAACATCCATCAGTTCTCCTCCGGATGCGATACCATTAAAACGATTTTTCCGCAATTACCGCTTTCCATCAAGTCCATCGCATGTTCAAATTGTTCCCAAGGCAGTTTATGTGTAATGATTTTATCCAAATGAAGTCGACCGCTGTCGATTAGGGCTCGAACTTGAAACCATGTCTGATACATACGACGACCGGTAATGCCATGAATGGTTAAACCTTTGAAAACAATATTTTTACCGACTTCGATTTCAACCGGTTTGGTCGGAATGCCCAAAATGGAAACACGACCGCCGTCTTTGACATAATTCAGGGCTTGATTTAAGGCGAAACCACTGCCCGACATTTCACAGACAACATCAACGCCTGCGCCATGAGTCAGGTTGCGAACAACGGCGACAACATCCGTATCTTTAGCGTTGATTATATGATCTGCGCCTAATTCCTTTGCCAGATTCAATCGATAATCGTTGATATCAATGGCAATTACTTTGGCAGCACCAACCGCTTTTGCGACATCGACAGCCATGATCCCGATTGGACCGACACCAACAATGGCAACAGTTTTACCAATGATTTCTCCGGATAAAACGGTATGAACCGCATTGCCTAAAGGCTCTTGAATACATAAAAGTTCAGGCGGAACATTAGGATCATTCTTTACGGCATTGATGGCCGGAAGAGCTATGTATTGAGCAAATGCGCCATCGCGATCAACACCCAACACTTTGGTGTTCTTACAAATATGAGCTTGTCCGGTCAAACAGAATTCACACAATCCACAGACGATATGAGTTTCAGCTGAAACGACATCACCCACCTGAATATGACTGACACGTGATCCGACTTTTACAACCTTACCAGCCAATTCATGACCCATGGTTTGTGGGACAGGTATGCGAGATTGGGCCCAGGCATCCCATTGATAAATGTGTACATCGGTACCGCAAACGGATGTAGCGAGTACCTTAACGAGGATTTCATCATCCAGTATTTCCGGTATCGGTTTTTCAATCATTACGCCACCGTGTTTTGATTCCATTTTGCTGATAGTAAGCATGTTATTTTGCATGTTTTTTTTATCTCCGCAATATTCTTTGTAATCATTGTATCATAGCCCACATATTTTTCTATTGATAACGGCATGAATATTTCTGTAAACATTGAAAGAAATAATGATTTCTACATTGAAAAAAACAGCGGAATCCATCATAAGCGCAAAGTTTGTGATAAACTTAAAACGAGGTGTTTAAATGGAAAAAATAGAGCGTATCGCGAAATATCTTGATGAAATTGCTAAGGGTCAACATACCATGGAACTTTATCGTGCGTATGAAGAAGATATTTTAAGTATTGAAGCAGAAGAATTGTTCACCTTGTTTTTTAATCGTTTGAACCAAGACGAAACGCCCGAACAAATATTGGTTTATCTGGATCGTCTGATGCATGTATTTGCTCAAGCTCTAAAAATTAAGGATATCTCAGTTTTGCAGGATTCTTTTTTGGATCACATGATAAAAGAAAATTTCGAAATGGCCAAACGCATGGATTCTATCAAGAGTTACCTTGCCAAAGGTGATGTTGAGAAACATAAAGACGAATTGTTTGTTATGTTTGAGGAGTTGTTGAATTTCAATGTACACTACATCAAGAAAGAGAATATTCTATTCCCTTATCTGGAAAAAAAAGATCAGAAATTTACCGGGGTCTCGATCATGTGGACATTACATGATCAAATGCGCAGAACCCTAAAGAGCATATTGGCAGAGTTGAAAAATGTTGATTTCAATCAGAAAGGCTTTATAATAGAAGTCGGTCGTTATTTTTTTCAGGTTTATGGATTGATACAAAAAGAAGAACTGATTTTGTATCCCGTAGCACGGAAAGTATTAACGCCATCCGAGCATGTCCAGATGCGCAAACAAAGTTTTGAACTCGGATTTGCATTCATTGAAACACCCATAGAAACTATGGGTGAAACTTCTGTTGAAACCAATGACTGGATTTACCGAAGTGAAACCGGAGAACTCACCTATGAGCAGTTAACATTGTTTGTTAACGCTTTGCCGGTTGATTGTACATTGATTGATGAACATAACAAAGTACGCTATTTCACCCGTCCGAAAGACCGAATTTTCCCGCGTTCACCGGCAATCATCGGCCGCGATGTGCGAAACTGTCATCCGGCGGAAAGTGTGGATGTTGTCAATAAAATCATTGAAGCATTTCGAAAAAATGAGAGAGATGTTGCGACTTTCTGGATCGATATGCGTGGCAGAAAATTATTAATTCAATATTACGCCTTGCGAAATCCGCTCGGAGAGTATAAAGGAACGTTGGAAGTAAGTCAGGATATTACTGAAATTCAACAATTACAGGGTCAACGACGATTGTTGCAATGGGAATAAATGGAGAGAGAAATGGATAACTTAAAGACGATAGCATTGATTATATTTTTGGGTATTTATGTGGGATTGCTGGTGTTTCCAAAGTATCGAACGTGGATCGCACTTTCCGGAGCCGTACTTTTTGTGATATTGGGTATTTCACCACTATCCCAAGTTACGACGATGATCGATTTTAATGTATTGATGATGATTGGCGGTACGATGGGAATCGTAGCGCTGTTTATCGAGTCGAAAATGCCCGCAAAACTGGCAGATATATTAATCGATAAAATGCCGGATGTACGTTGGGCTATTATTGTTTTGGCATTCTTTGCCGGAATCATATCCGCGTTTGTTGATAATGTAGCTACGGTTTTGATGGTAGCTCCCGTAGCCTTGGATATTGCCAGAAAATTAAAGATTTCACCTGTAAAAATGATTGTTGCAATCGCTGTATCATCCAATCTACAAGGGGCCGCTACTTTGGTAGGGGATACGACTTCTATCTTACTGGGTGGATATGCCAACATGAACTTCTTGGATTTCTTTGTCTATCAAGGAAAACCCGGCCTGTTTTGGATTGTTCAGCTAGGTGCTATATTCGCTACAGCTACCTTGCTTTACACATTTCGAAATAACAAACAATCCATTCACTTGCAGGGGACCACAGAAGTCAAAGATCTATTCCCGACCTTCCTTCTTGGTGGAATGATTGTTCTGCTCGTGTTTGCCTCATTTATTGAAAATCGACCGGCCGTTACCAATGGATTTATTTGTATACTGCTGATGGCCATCGGTTTGCTACGCAAGTACTTGCGTGAACAAGACTTTAGTGGTATTACCGGGGTATTGTTGCAGATCGATGGAGAAACGTTGGGGTTATTAGCCGGGCTGTTTGTCGTTATTGGCGGAATCGGTGCTGTCGGTGTGATTTCCGACATCAGTAAAGCGTTTGTCTTTTTGGCAAAAGATAATGTCTTTGTGATTTATACACTGCTTGTTTGGGGGTCGGTGTTGTTCTCGGCATTCATCGACAACATTCCGTATGTTGCGACCATGTTGCCGGTCGTTGCATCGATTGCCACATTGATGAATGTTGATCCGACGTTACTGTACTTTGGTTTACTGATTGGTGCAACCTTGGGTGGAAATTTAACACCGATTGGCGCTTCCGCCAACATAACCGCCATTGGTATCTTGCGTAAAGCGGGATTTGAAACCAAGACGTCCGAATTTATGAAAATCGGAGTACCGTTTACGTTGATTGCGGTGATCACCGGATATATAACCATATACTTATTGTTCAGATAAAAACAGCGGCCTTGCGGTCGCTGTTTTTTACATAGCTTCGATTTGAGCTAAGAATTCTTCAATCGGCTGATTACCGACCATTTCATATTTGTCATTAATGACAATCTTCGGTACACCGGAAACATTGAATTTATTGGAAAGATCCGTAAATGTTTGTGCTTCGATCATTTCGCCTTCGATGTTCTTGTTAAGCATGGCCAATACATGGGCTTTTTGCACAGCACCTGGACAATGCGGACAGCTTAAGGTCACAAAGACTTTGATATTGACGGGCTTGTCAATTTTCGCAATGCGTTGGGCAAAATCAGCCGGAACATCTTGTTTCACGCCGGACATTTCAAGAAGTGCCGGAATAAATGAATTGATTTCATGTCCAGCCGGAATCCCATTAAATTTCACGCCTTGATATTCGCCTTGACTGTTCAGCAAAACGAAACTCGGCACCATTTCAATGTTATACTTCTTAGCTTCTTCGACATCTTTATTTAGGTCGAACTTTTTCAGGTGGATTTTATCACTTAATTGCTCAACTTCTTCGAGCAATCCCATCGTTTCTTCACAAGAGTAACATTCACCTTCCTGAGTAAACAATACCATCGTGACATCTTCTTTCATTTCGGCAAACACCTGACGTAATTGATTTTGAATTTCTTCATTTAGCATTTTTTGCATTTTATTTTCTCCTTTTAGAAATTTTGATTGATATATTCATTGGCAGCCAGAGCCGCTTTCGCTCCATCAGCCACCGCAATGACAATTTGTTTGTAGGGCATTTGCGTAACATCGCCCGCCGCATACAATCCGGATAAACTAGTCATATTCTTTTCATCGACAACAACTTCACCTTGTAAGTTCAGTGTTACAAGATCTTTGACAAGAACATTGCTTGGTAAGTTACCGATTTCAATGAAGATGCCATCTGCTTCAATCACACGTTCTTGGGAGGTTTCCTTGTTAAGTACGTTCACTCCGGTCATTTTGTCATCACCGACAATCTGAAGTATTTGTGTCTGAAGAAAGACGGTTATGTTTGATTGATTCATCATGTGATCGATCAATATCTGATCAGCGCGCAGCTGACTGCGATGTACCAAGGTTACTTGAGTCGCGAATTTAGCGACATCGATGGCCGCTTCAACCGCTGAATTTCCACCACCGGCTATGATGACATTCTTATCTTTAAATAAAGGCGCATCACAGATTGCACAATACGCAACACCACGGTTGGAAAACTCCACCTCACCGGGTACTTCGAGTTTACGAGGCGCTGAACCTGTGGCCAGAAGCAGCGTCTTGCTTTGAAAGATGGTCCCATCTTTTAGTGTTGTATTGAAAAGTTTATCAATCTTTTCTACTATAGTGACTTCCGCTTCTTCTAGAATCCCGACATCGAGTTCTTTAAGATGTGACAGATACTTTTCACTCAGTTCTTCACCGCTGACTTGCGATATACCCAGATAGTTGTCGACGGAGGATGTATTGAGCAGCTGACCGCCAATCCGCTGCGTAATGATTCCGGTCGTTAGACCTTTTCGCTTGGCATATAATGCAGCATTCAGACCGGCAGGACCTCCACCAATCACCAACAAGTCATAAATCGTATCATTGATTAATTTGACGGCTTTTTTGGTTTCGTTGATATTAAAATTAAAGTTGAAACTCATATTTTACCTTCCTTACATGATTAAGTATATAGGGACACTACTTGAATTACAATGCTATTGCTCAAGAAACTACTTCAACATCCCTCAGAATTGCTCTTTATTTTTTAGAATCTTCGATATGGTCGACTCACTGATTCCGCCAAACAAAACCCCTAACTGCTTCATCGAACAATTTGTCTGTCGATGCAGACGAGCGATACATTCATTGCGCAGATGCTTATCTTTCTTCAAATCATCATCACAACAGCCATTGTCTTTCATCCACGCATCCAAAATAAGTGTGGCACCATCGATGTCTGAAGTCTTTTTCTCTTGGGTTATTTCAACACTTGTCTGATGTATATTGGCAAGCCAATCCAATGATTGCTGTGAAGTGTCATCGTAAAAACAAAAACTGTTATACGATGAATCTGACTTTTGATTGATACGATTTACCTCAGCTACGACCTCTTCCTTCGAGTGAAGAGGCGTACTTTTAAAGCGCTGGGTAAAAAGTTTCTTATCTGCTTTGCGATATAATGCATAAGCAATTGATATTGATGATAGAATACTGGAAATATTCTTATCGTTTACATCAAGAATGATTTTAAACCCGTGATCAGAGAGTAAGCAAAAAGCATAACAATGAAACCCATACTTTCGCTGGGTAGCTTTGATAGTTTCCATCATGCTTTGTCGATCAAGATCATTTCGAAACAAGATTTGCTCACTTACCTGATTGATCGCATAAATCGATGTCATCTGATTTTTGCGTGCTATACGTGCCATATCATCACCCCATCGAAATATAACATACTCGACAAAATAATTCAAGTAATGTCCCCGAAAGAAAAGAACCGGATGTACGGTTCTACTTTCCCTTTAGTAAGGTATTGAAAATGCCACGGGCAATTTGTCGGCCAAGCGAACTGCTCATCGTACCCATAAAGGACTTAGCCATTTTTGAAACTTCGCTTTGAGAAGTTCGTGCCGATGCTCTTTTAGATTTCTCGAGTCTTTCACGTTCTCTCTCTACGCGGATTCGTTCTTTTTCAAGGGCTACTTCTTCTTTTCTTTGATTGATCTCAGCTACAGCCTGCTTTTCGGCATTCTCTTTAACAGCCATCTGCGCGCGCAACATTTCATATGCGGATTCCTTATCCACAACCTGATGATACTTATAGTAAAATGGTGAATTCTGAATCAAATCATTGCGCTTGATCGCATCAATTACACCAAACTTACTGTGTGGCGGAGCAATCAAGGCACGCTCAACCATACTTGGCCGTCCTTCTTCATCCAACATTGAAACCAGTGCCTCGCCCGTTTTTAAGTCGGTCATGACCATGGGAATATCAATGCTCGGATTTTGTCTAAATGTTTGAGACATGGCAACGATCGCTTTTTGCTCTTTCGGCGTATAGGCACGAATGGCGTGCTGAATGCGATTGCCCAATTGTCCTAAAACCGTTTCGGGAATATCGATCGGATTTTGCGTGACAAAGTAAACGCCGACTCCTTTGGAACGAATCAAACGGACCACCAACTCAATTTTGTCTTGAAGTGCTTTGGGGGCATCATCAAATAATAAATGAGCTTCATCAAAGAAGAACACCAACTTCGGTTTATCCACATCACCGACTTCCGGTAACTGTTCAAACAATTCCGCCAATAGCCACAGTAAAAATGTCGAATAAAGGGCAGGGGACATCATGAGTCTCTCACAAGCTAAGACATTGATAAATCCCTTCTCATAACTGTCAACTTTCATTAAATCCTTGATATCGAGTGCCGGCTCAGCGAAGAAGTGGTCACCACCCTGATCTTGCAGAGTTAAAAGTGATCGCTGAATCGCGCCAATGGACTGCTTGGAAATATTTCCATATTCCGTTGTAAACTGATCGGCATTATCACCGACAAACTGCAACATACTGCGCAAATCCTTTAAATCAATCAATAACAACTCATTATCATCCGCAACCCTGAACGTAACATTAAGCACTCCGGCCTGAACATCATTAAGACCTAGAATCCTTGCTAACAGAAGCGGTCCCATTTCGGATATGGTCGTTCGCATCGGATGACCCAATTCACCGAATACATCCCACAAACGAACCGGGTAAGACTGAAATTTGAAGTCAGTTAATCCTAAAAAATCCAACCGATCTTGCAATTTCGGATTCATCTCACCGGGTTGAGCGACGGAAGCCAAATCACCTTTAACATCCGCCAGAAAAACCGGAACACCGATGTCGCTGAAATGCTCAGCTAAAACCTTCAATGATATGGTTTTCCCGGTACCGGTCGCACCGGCGATCATGCCATGGCGATTGGCCATTCTTGATAACAAAAATACTTCTTTGTCACCTTTACCGACAAACATTTTTACAGATTGATTCATTTGTTGACTCCTTTATCGTATATACTGATATTATAAATCCTAAACAAACCGCTTACAATCAGAACACCGAAATCACCGCAATTTTTATCAAGAAATCACAAATAAAACAAGCTATACTTTCTATGAGGTACAACTATGGCACAAAAAAACCTGAAAGATCAAGTGTTGAGGCTTTTAATGTCAACCAATGAAGAACTCACCCTTGATGATATCGCGTTAGAAGTATCCTACTCGAAATGGTATTTAACGCGCAAATTTAAAGAAGAGACCGGTGAGACGCTGATGAGTTTTGTTAAAAGGACACGTATGATTTGCGCCGCAAATAACATGTTTGACAAGAAAATCATGGACGTTGCTTTGGATACCCTCTATCGATCGCATGAGGGGTTCAGTCGGGCTTTCTTTAAAATGTTTGATGTATCGCCGCGTGAATATAAACGGAAAATGCGGTTGGACCCTCAATTTGTAGCTAAAACGATGAACGATGTGCGCAAACGCATCGAAGAAGGAGGAATTTTAATGAGTGAAACACCAATTCCTGTCTTTGTACAGGTGATTTCTAAGCCCGAGCGACAACTTGTTTGTAAAAAAGGAAAAGTTGCTGAGGATTATTTTGCTTACTGTGAGGAAGTAGGTTGTGATGTATGGGATACACTTCTGACAATTAAAGAGGCATTGGGTGAGCCCATGGGAATGTGGCTTGGTGAACACTTGGTTGAGAGCGGTACGTCGAAATATATCCAGGGTGTGGAAGTGCCATTAAACTTTCAAGGAGATATTCCCTCTGGATTCTCGATGATGCAGCTTCCGGCTTGTGATGTGATGATTTTCCAAGGACCTCCTTATCCGGATGCCGATTTTTCTGAGGCTATCGGACAGCTTTGGCAGGTTATGGAACACTACGATCCCCGTCGGGTCGGATACGAGTGGGCGGATGATTTAGGTGGAAGTTTCCAATTGGAACCACGGGGAGAACGCGGTTATATTGAGGGAAGAACTGTAAAAAGAGTATAAACTTGAGAAACAACTAGCAAACATCCGCATTTTCTGATATAAATAATGCGGGAGTGATGTATTATGGAATTATTTAACAGGTTAAAGAAGCCGCTGCCAAATCGATTAAGGGTAACGCTTCTTTTCTATTTTCCGCTTATTTGTTTAATCGGTGTCGTCATAGCGAACGATCCGCAGGTATTAGAAAACTTCATTAAAATTCAGCTGTCACCAGCCATTTTACTGACGGATTATCTGGAGATCGGCGGTGTAGCCGCAACTTTACTTAATGTCGGCATGATCGCATTAATGAACATCTTATTGTTTTACCATTTGAAATTGCCTTATACAGGATTGATGTTTGCGGCATTCTTCACTATTTTCGGATTTTCATTTCTGGGAATGACCCTCGTCAATTTGATTCCGATTTATTTAGGCGGACTTCTATACAGCCGATATGCCAAAATCAAATTCCGCTCGATCATAATGTTAAGTGTTTTCGCCGGAACCTTAGGACCGGTTGTCAGTCATTTGATTTTTGGATATGGTTTCACTGGAATATTTGCCTGGACCCTGGGAATATCGATGGGTATCGTTTTGGGTTTCTTCGTAATCCCAATTGCCAGACACTTACTGAAGTTCCACGATGGATTTAATCTATACAATATTGGTTTCGCCTCAGGAATCATCGGTATTATTTTCGTATCTGTAATGAAGTCATTGGGCTATCCAACCGAACGGGTAGTACTGCTCTATCAAAGTCACAACTCTATTATCTTGGCACTTACTTTGATTTCATGTCTGTATCTGATGACCGTCGGATACTTCGCGGAAGAAGAACTGATTAAGAAATGGAAGTTAATACTTCCTGTCAGTGGACGTGCCATTTCAGACTTCACTGAACCCGCCGGATTTGGGGCAACTTTGTTCAACATGGGCGTTGTGGGTTTAATGAGTACTGCTTTGGTGTTAATATTAGGGGGAATAGTCAACGGCTTTACTATGGCTGCAATCTTTACGATTATCGGATTTGGAGCCTTTGGTAAACATCCGAAAAATATATGGCCGATATTTGCGGGAGCTATATTATCAAGCATGCTGCTTGGTTTGCCTTTAAATTCAACGACAACGTTGGGTTCGATATTGTTTGCGACGACATTAGTGCCAATCGCCGGGGTTTATGGTCCGGGATGGGGAATCGTTGCCGGATTTTTACATGTATTTGTGGTAAGACAAGTCGGGGATTTCCACGGGGGCTTGAATTTATATAATAACGGCTTTGCCGGGGGACTGGTTGCCGGGGTACTCATCATCATAATCCAAACATTGAAAGGCGGGGAAAAATGAGGACACACGTTAAACGCATAGCAAGTATTGCTGATGAAATCATGACTTTTCTATTGTTAGAGAATTTTTCAACGTTATCATTAACGATTGTTCCTGAAGGCAAAGTCACAACCTTTCGATTTGTAAGTGAGAACTGTTCAATGCCACAAGAGAAGCTGGATGAAATACTGGAAGTTTTGAATCAACCAAGACAAATTGAACTAGAAACTTACTATTGGTCACTGCTTGGGGAAAGCGGTGCTGATATGTCACTAAGTGTTGTCGGAAGGATGATCGACTCAGCCCATGGCCATTTTGAAAACGGCTCTGTGGTACTCACTTTCACCAGAGAAGAAATCGAATGAATATTGAAAAGCAACTGAATATCGAAAAGCAACTGAACATTGAAAAGCAACGTGTTGTAATTCTGGGGATTAAAGATACATCAGCAAGCAATTTTAATCGTGCCATGGAAGAATTAGTCAATTTGGCATCCGCTTGTGATATGGAGGTGGTTGCTTCCTTTCAGCAAGTCGCTTCGACGGGGTCATCAACGTATATTGGCAGTGGTAAGATTGAAGAAATCAAGAGTTTTTGCTCAGAAAACGACGTAGGTACAGTCATAACCCTCCATGAGCTTTCGCCATCACAATTGCGCAACTTGGATGAAGCACTCGACTTGGCTGTGTTTGATCGAACAGCTCTTATATTGGAAATTTTCGCCCGCAGAGCAAAAAGTAAGGAAGCCAAATTACAAGTCGATGTGGCACGATTACAATATGAAATGCCACGTATGATTGGCAGTTATACGGCTTTAAGCCGTCAAGCCGGTTCACAAGGTGCGATGCGCAGTCGTGGTACCGGTGAAACGAAACTGGAATTGGACCGTCGTCGTATCGAACGTCAGATTCATGAGATGAATCAGGACTTACAGTTGATTGCTCAACAGCGTCAGGTTCAGCGTAGAAAACGCAAAAAACAAGGATTGTATAATGTAGCTTTGGTCGGCTATACCAATGCCGGTAAAAGTACCTTAATGAATCGTTTGATTTCAATCAGTCAGAATGGAATGGCCGAAAAAGAGGTTTATGTTAAAGATCAACTCTTTGCTACGTTGGAGACCTCCGTTCGGAATATTCACATTCCGCCCTATCCGCCATTTATCCTATCAGATACGGTCGGATTTGTCAGTGAACTGCCACATCAGCTGATTAAAGCGTTTCATTCAACCTTAGAAGAAGCTATCGAGGCAGATATTTTATTGCATGTCGTGGACTATTCCGATTCTGATCATCAAGTTCATATAGACACAACCCGTGAAACTTTGCGTGATATCGGAGCGGGACTGATTGAAGAGATTCTGGTTTTGAATAAAAGTGATATGACAACGGATACAATCATGCCCAATGGTCATAGCAGTATAAAAATTTCTGCTCTAACGGGAGATGGTGTAGACGAATTAGTCAAAACGCTGTTTGACTTTCGCTTTCAAAGTGATAGCATGGAAATCTTATTACCCTATGATCGAATGGACATGCTGTTCTTAATTCAGGAAGAATGCATGACGCTGACTTCCATGGAGGAAGAAGAAGGGTACTTGATGACCATTAAAGGACCGGCCCATATATTGAACAGACTGAAGGCATTTAAAACGGAATAGAATAAAAAAAGTGATATCCCACAGGACATCACTTTTTTTTTAACGGTTACCGCGTCGACCTTGACCGCCGAAACCACCATTACCACCCATTCTCATCCCGCCGAAACCTTGATTGGTACCATCACCGGTACAATCGGCCTGACGTGCTTCCATCTCAACTTTCAGCGCATCCGCTTCTGCTTGTGTCAGAAAGCCATCCGAAACTCTTTGTTCGAGGATTTCTGTGCGCCTTTCCGTCATGTAAACTTTGAATTCATCCAATTTATCCGCATCCAATGCTATCTGACCCATATGGAATCCTTGTCCGCGTAGCTCAATGATTTCTTCCGGTGTTTTACCAGCTAGTTTTCCAACAAAATCCCACGCATCATCATTTCCGGTAGCCATAGCACCGACAAGAGTCAGTGATAAACCAACCAATACCATTAATGTAATAAATAACTTTTTCATAGAAACATCTCCTGTTCTCAGTATTACTGAATGACTATAGTTTATAATTAAGTTATGACGAAATTATGACAAAATTTGGGTATTTATGTGATATTCTATCTTTTTTCGTCATCGAAAAGTCATAATTCAGTGATAAACTCTAAGTGAGGTGATTTAGATGAAAAAAATACTGATTGCGGATGACAATCCCTCGATCGTCAATATCCTGAGTGATTATGTTAAAAAGGAACAAATGAATGTTAAAACGGTATCCGATGGCGAAGCAGCATTGTCCGTCTTTTATCAGTGGCAACCCGATATGATCCTGCTTGATGTCATGATGCCAAAAATGGACGGGTTTTCGGTATGCAAAGAAATCCGCCGTACCTCAATGGTGCCGATTATCATGATTACTGCTCGCAGTGAAGACTTTGATAAAATCATGGGATTGGACATCGGAGCCGATGATTACATCGTCAAGCCATTTTCGCCTAAAGAAATCATCGCACGCATCCACGCCATTTTCAGACGAGTCGAATCAAAATCTGATAATCGCAAGATTATACGATTGCACTCGTTGATGATTGATGAAACATCCTATCAGGCGAGTATCAATGATACACCCCTCAATCTGACAAAAAAGGAATTTGAGCTGCTGACCACCTTGGCCGCCAATCCCAATCAAGTATTCTCCCGCGAACATTTACTGGAAAGATGTTGGGGATTTGATTATATCGGCGATGACCGTACGGTGGATGCTCATATTAAACGCTTGCGCGCAAAATGTGATGCTGTTGAACACGTAGGTTGGCAAATCATTACGATATGGGGAGTCGGTTATAAAATGGAGGACACCCATGAAAAGTAAAATATCTAAAAAGCTGATCCTTTATTTCGGCAGTACGTTGCTGGTATTCACTGTGATAATCGGCGGCATCTTTTTGCTGGTTTTTCGTAACTACGTACTATCGGACAATGAAGAAAAACTGAAAGATAAAGCACTGACAATCGCAACGACCATCTCCGAATCATCGGATCAATTGCGACCGACCGGCGGTATGGGGATGTTGTTGAGAACCCTCTACGGCAACGGAAATGAGGATGTCTGGGTCATCAACAGCGATTATTCCATCGTTACTCGCCGAATGGGTCAACAAAATTCCATTACATTCAACCAGCTTCCCGAAAGCGCTCAGCAAGTCGTTGAAAATGTTTTGGGCGGAGAGACTCAGTTAAGTGAAGATTTTTCATCTTTTCTTGATGGATCATCGATGACCGTCGCCACTCCGCTATTCGATACATCCGGTAAAATCGCCGGAGCTGTGCTGGTCCATACACAGATCACCGGACTGAATGCCGGATATCAGGCCGCCGTGTGGATTATGGGTCTCAGTTTGCTGTTTGCACTGGCCATTGCTGTGGTTATGGGAACTTTCCTGTCATTATCATTTAGCCGACCGCTGAATCAAATGGCCTCGATGGCAACGGAATTAAGTGAAGGCAACCTGACTGTCCGAAACCGGATTGAACAAGAGGATGAGGTCGGGCAGTTAGCAAATAATCTGAATTCTTTAGCCATAAAACTACAACAAAGCGATCTGCAGCGGGAACAACTCAATCAAATTCGCAAGGATTTTATGGCCACCGTATCGCATGAATTAAAAACGCCGTTAACTGTCTTACAAGGATCACTGGAAGCACTGATGGAGAAAGTTGCTCACCGACCGGATCAAATCGAACGCTACTATCAACAAATGCATGATGAGACCTTGGCATTAAGTCGTCTGACCGATGATCTCCTGGAATTGACGCGATTGTCGAGTTCAGATTTTTCCATTGAGAAAACGGCAATAGCCCTAGCAGGTCCTTTACATAGTGCTTTAGAAGCCGCCAAAATTAAGGGGAAAAGCAAGAATATTACATGGAATGTATCACTTTCAGATTTATCGCAAATTGATGCGGATGAAGGCAGGATACGACAGTTACTTTTAATTTTACTCGACAATGCGATAAAATTCTCCAATCCAGAGAGTGCGATCGATGTCAGTGCCAAGGGTAACGTTGTATGTATTTGTGATCATGGACATGGAATACACCCCGACGACTTACCATACATATTCGACCGTTTTTATCGTAATAAAGATGCTGGGTTTGCCGGTACCGGGTTGGGATTGGCGATTGCCGAACAAATTGCTAAACGTCACGATGTAAACATCGAAGTTACCAGTCAACCCCATGTTCAGACCTGTTTTACGCTGACTTTTACGAGTAATTAAAAACCCGTCGGCTAATTTTCCGTCGGGTTCTCCATAATCTCTTTAAAGGTCGCCAAGGCATTGGCCATCGCCAAACCATCGGTAATTCGCTCATCTGCGACCACCGTAGCGCGTATCGTGTTTGTTTCCTCATTGAGTTTACCTAACACGCATACCATGGATATGGTTCCCCAGTTATAAAGGTGATGATAGGGGGCATTGATTTTGATACTGCCAAGATTTGCAATCATGGCTGTGGCATGCAAGGGATCATCCTCCGAAACAAACCTCGGCAACAGATTGTGATTATTTAGAAATCGTGCGAATCGCATGATCAAGCGCAGAAGAAAATGCGGTAAATGTCCAAGCAATTCAAAAAATTTATCACTTGTCGCACCTTCATCCCGTTTTGCTTTGATCACGCTTGAAATTACCTGTTTGTTAAAGTCGGTAAATGACAATCCTTCCTTAAAAACCCATTTCACCACGATTGACCGACCATCTTCTGTCATTTTCTGCTTAACAACCGTCGAGAAAGCAATGTGATTGCGCTGATACAAGCGATTGTTCATCACAAATCGATTGATAGCCGGATGCAGTGTCGTTGTTTTGTAAATCGCATACAAAAAGTAAGACAACATCATCGAATTATTTTTTTCAATGTAAGGAAGTATGTGGGTTGCATCAATATCCATATACATATATACCGATGATCCGATTCGGTCGTCCAAAAAGTGAGCTTCAAGTTTTTGATAGGGATTCAACTTGATCTCATCCGCATCCCAACGTTTAAATATAGCCATAATGATCTCCTTGCTTATCTAATTATAGATTTTAACGCACATACATACAAGTAGCAGTAAATAGTCTTCTTTGCGTTTGTTCAATCTATCTGATAAAGTAAATATGGAGGAATACCATGACTTGTCAAACTTGTTTACACAGCCATCCGTTAGGAACAACATGTATGCGACGCGTACCGCTTTTTGCACCGCTTTCTGCACAGGAAATCAGCGAAGTTCAGCGACTGATTGTTCAAAGAGAGTATAAAAAAGGGGAATTTATCATTCATCCGCTCAAAGTCATGCAATGTCTTTTTATCATCAACAAGGGAAAGGTCAAAGTAATCCGTCCCAACAAAGATGGCAAAGAACAGATTCTTTATGTGTTGACGGTCGGAGAATTTTTTGGTGAGCAAGCCCTATTCAGTCGACTGTCGGAAGACATCATGGTTGAAGCATTGGAAGACAGCGGCATATGCACCATATCCAAAGCGCAGTTTCAAGCGCTGTTACAACAGATGCCGCAAATAGCTATTAAGATGATAGAAGTCATGTCCCATCGATTGACAAAAATGGAAGAGTTGGTGGAAAGTTTGGGAATCAATTCGGTTGATAAGCGCGTATTCAATCTTATTGAAGAATATTCAATAAAATTCGGTCGTAAAACACATGAAGGAATTTTGATTCAACTGCCGCTGAGTCGTGAAGAAATGGCCAACCACTTGGGTATTACCCGTGAAACCATCAGTCGGAAACTTGCCAAATATCAGGATGAAGGGAAGATCAAGCTGATTGGGCATAAACAGATATTACTGATACATAAATAATGTGACATTTTTTGCTTAAAGTCACATTTTCTTGACTTTTAAAAAGATATAATGGACTCGCAGAGGAGATGCTATGAAATCAATTGCCCTCGAAGACACGATTTATGAGATATACAGTCATTACCCCCAAGTCATGGATATTTTGTATGAATTTGGTTTTACTCAAATCAAACAACCGATGATGATACAGACGGTGGGACGATATATGACATTAAAGAAGGGCTGCGAGATGCGTGGCTTTGATTATGAAGAATTAGTACGTTTGTTGCGATCCAAAGGATTGCCCGTGGAGGAATGAAAATGAGCGAAATCATCAATAACCGACAAGAAAAATTAAAAGAATTGATTTTAAAATTACACGATGGAGCCAATCTGGAGGCAGTGAAAGCTGAATTTAAGGAACATTTTGGGACGGTCAGTACCGCTGAGATATCCGCGATAGAACGATCTTTGGTTGAAGAAGGAATGGCACCTGCCGAAATCCAACGCCTATGCGATGTGCACGCATCCTTATTCGAAGGTTCAATCGAACAAATTCATTCCACGGCCAAGCCCGAGCACACGCCGGGACATCCGGTGTATACTTTCCGTTTGGAGAATATCAAAATTAAAAAACTTATTGAAAGAGAAATTCTGCCCTTACTCGAAGAAGAGTTTGATCGTTCAACCTTGTTTGCAATGATCGGCAGACTGCTGGAAATCGATAAGCATTATGCCCGCAAAGAAAACGTTGTCTTTCCTTATATGGAAAAACACGGGATTACAGCACCTCCCAAAGTTATGTGGGGTGTGGATGATGAAATACGTAATGATTTAAAGAGTCTTTTAAGATTCTCACAAGCATGGTCGGTTGAAGAGTTGATCAACAACACGAAGGCAGCTATCAAGAAAGTTATAGACATGATTTCTAAGGAAGAGAACATTCTATTTCCCATGATTATGGATACTTTCAGTGAAGCGGAGTGGGCAACTATTTTTGCTCAGTCGAAAGAGTTTGAGACTTCTTGGGTCGTTAATCCGCCTGCCTATCTTCCACAACTGGTCATCGAAGAAAAAGAGGATTTGGTAATACAATCCGGTTCTGTACCATTATCCGCAGGTTCGTTAACATTTGAGGAAACCAATGCGATATTCAATACGGTTCCATTTGATATGACTTTTGTCGGAGCTGATGATAAAGTAAAATTCTTTACTCAAGGGAAAGAAAGAGTCTTCTCGCGTCCGCTCTCCGTTATCGGTCGGGAAGTGAAGAACTGTCATCCTCCTCAAAGTGTTCATGTTGTCGAGAAGATTGTGGAAGATTTGCGTTCAGGCGTAAAAGACCACGAAGACTTCTGGATCAATTTCAAAGGAATGTTTGTTCATATCCGTTATTATGCCGTTCGTAACGAAAAAGGCGAATACTTGGGAACCTTGGAAGTCACGCAAGATATTGAACCGATTCGGGCACTTGTTGGTGAAAAAAGACTGATGAATGAATGAAAAAAAGCCTCGCGGCTTTTTTAAATGGATTCAAGCATTTTATACAACTCTTTGAGTACATCGGGGCGGCTTCTGCGCATGGTCGGGATATGGTTGATGACTTCTTCCATGTAATGATTCATTGAGGAAAGGATATTTCCCTCATGGACATAAAATCCTAACAAAGGTATCAATCCCTGTACATTGGCAGTCAAGAAAGCTTCGGTATTTTCTTTAAGGTTAATATTAATGGTGATTTCATTTTCCGAATGGTGATAGTTGCCAAAGAACAGCTGGAATTTTTCGTTGTTTTCGATTACAAATATCATATTTTCGATGATGGCTTTAATTTCAAGACGGGTACAGATGATTTCATCTCTTAAAAAGAATACGGGATCAAAGTGCACATAGGCACCGCGGGTTATTGAATCTTTGAGTACTTGCAACGGGAATATGTCTGTATAAGGCGCAATCGAAAGCGAATTGAGCATTCGAGTACGCAACTGCCGAACTTTGTCGATGTAGTTTTTCTGCGCAGTCGGAGGTAAGGTTTTACTGTAACGCGTGTAGACATCGTCGGGTAGGAAAATAGAATTGACATGCAAATGCCAACTGGTCGTCGGTGATACGACTGCGATATTTTGGATCATTCGATCCAACAGTTCAAACTGCTGAGTTTTCTTAAATATTTCAAACAACGGTTTACATCCGGTCAATCGTCCCATAAATTGCGATTGAAACGACTGTGCTACCTCAGGAAGTTCGTATAAGTAAGACAGATTCTCAACATCTTCAAATGTTACGGATGATGAAACCAGTGCCCGCATATCCTTTTGAACAAACCAAGAGGTTTTCACGATTTGTGATTGGTACCGAGGATTATAATACGACTTGATGGATCCTAACAGATGCAAAGGCATCCACAAATTGATTGCCTGCAGGATATCGTGCGTGTCCCGATGCACCGTATGGATAATACTGATCTTGTGCCCGGCTTCAATAATCCCGCGCAACAACACATGCCATTGCACCTGAAATACCCGGTCTTCTGTCAGCCAACTCATATCTTCATCGCTCAACAAAAACAATTCAGTTTTCTCTTCACTTCGCAAAACGGAAGTTAAAAGATAGATAACGGCTTTTCGTTTTGCGGAATTACCGGCAAATAAATGAAAATCCTTTTTGTATTGAGTCGTTAAGGTCGGTAATGGGAAATCGAGAGAAGGCATCGCAGCTTGGGCTGGCCGATCTTTAGCCAGTCCCTGAATCTGCTGCAAAAGAACTTCCGCGTACTCTTCACTTGAAACAAACGGTCGAATCACGGTCGACGAAGCTGTGTCGCGAATCAGCCAGTCAGAAAGCAAGGCAACCTGATCGCTGATATTGGGTAATTCAGCTTTTTGCTCTTCTAAGATATGACGCAAATACTCCTGCTGATAGGAGTAACCGTTTTGAGACAAAAAATAATCCGCGATCGAAGGAATGTGTGAAGAACGCATGGTTGGAACACGATCCCCGTTACGCCAACGACTGACTAAAGAAGGATCGATGTTGATTTCCTTAGCCAGTTTGCTGTTTGAAATATGGAACTGCTCCATCAGTTGATTGAGTTTATCTTTGAATTGCATGAGCTTTACCTCTTTATCACATTATGACAGAAATTGACAAAAAATGTCAATGACAAATTGTGTCATGACATTCCTTTTGTAACACTAAATGTGTATTATATTGGTGACTGGGTGGGGGATTGATGTATAAACAATGCGTGTGTGGGCACCGGTCATGAAGATTCCTTGATGGAATCTTTTTTATTTCATCACAGATTTCTATTCTTCATCTTACTTCTCTATCTGCAAAATCTCTCATTGACGCAAACGCAGTTGTTAATGAAGATGAATAACACAGATTATGTTAAAATACTTAAAAGGAGACTATGATCATGAAATTCAAATTCGCTCATTTTAATTTTAATGTGCTCGACCTGCAGAAAAGTATACAGTTTTATCAGGATGCTTTAGGTTTAACCGTAAGAAGAAGCAAGGAAGCTGCCGATGGCAGTTATATCATCACTTTTTTAGAAGACCGCGAATCAGATTTTTATCTGGAACTTACCTGGCTTAAAGATCATACGGAACCCTATGATCTGGGTGAACAAGAGTATCATCTAGCATTTATTACGGACCAGTATGATGCAGCACATACCCACCATCAGGAAATGGGTGTCATATGTTATGAGAACCCGGTGATGGGAATATACTTCATACTTGATCCGGATGGCTATTGGATCGAAATCGTACCCGCAAAACGTTAAGAAGGATCTTCAGATTCTTCTTTTTTTCTTTACATTATCATCTTTTGAAAGTATACTACATATGAACAACTGTTCATATGAGGTATTTATGAAAGCAGATGTATGCAAAGAGTTTTTTACTCATCCCCAAGTTATCGAAGCCGCGAAAAGCGACTTGCTTTCTGATGAAGAATACGACTACATGTCGATGTTTTTCAAGATGGTTTCTGACCCCACGCGCTTAAAAATCATCAATGTACTATTTGACAGAGAGTTGTGTGTTTGCGACTTGATGATCGTTACAGAAATGTCTCAATCGGCTATTTCCCATCAACTGTCCAAACTCAAACAGACACGACTCGTCAAATCCGTCAAGCGTGGAAAGAACGTGTTCTATTCTCTCAATGATGATCATGTCCGCCAGATTTTCCGGCAGGCTCAAGAACATGCGAGGGAATGATATGAAACAAATAACAATTGTGTTGGACGGTTTAACTTGTGCCAACTGTGGTAATAAGATAGAAAAAAGCATGAATGATCGACCGGATGTTGAGATTGCAACCCTCGATTTTTTAAGCAACCGATTAACCATACAGTTTAATGATGAGAAGGCATTGGTAGACATGGACCAGATAAAGGAACAAATTTTAGCTATCGAAGATGTCAATATTATCATTGAAGATCAACCTCTAAAGAAGGTAGAAAAGCAATATTCCATCGACCAGATCCGAATGGCTATCGGTATTTTCGGTTTGTTCCTATCGCTAATCCACGACAGTATCATTTTTAAAATTATTTCGTTAGCGATTTATGGTTTCATCGGCTACCCGGTATTTAAAAAAGCTTTTCAAAAACTACTTCGCAAAGATATGTTTGACGAAAATTTCCTGATGTCATTCGCAACAATCGGTGCCATCGCCATCAATGAGATCCCCGAAGCTTTGGGTGTTATGGTCTTTTACACGATCGGCGAGTACTTTCAAGACCGAGCTGTGGCCCGATCAAAAAATGCGATATCACAACTGTTGGATCTTTCTGTCAATCAAGCCATTGTAATTAGCGATGGAAAACACATCATAAAGAAACCTCACGAAGTACTTCCGGGTGAGATTGTATTTGTGGCTAAAGGAGCCAAAGTCCCATGTGATGGAACGATCATCAAAGGTGAATCCATGTTCGATAATAAATCGATTACCGGAGAGTCTTTGCCGATCGAACGGAAAATTGATGATGATGTTGATGCCGGTGCTGTTAATCTTGGGAATCCGGTATCCATTTGGGTTAATAAGCCATACAAAGACTCCTCTTTGTCTCGTTTAATTCGCTACATGGAGCAGGCATCCGTTAAAAAAGCCAAAGCTGAATCATTTATGAGTAAGTTTGCGGCGATCTATACCCCAACCGTTGTTGCCATCGCATTGGTCGTCTTTGTGGTTTCATCACTTGTTTTGAACGACTTCAATGAAGGACTGTATCGAGGCTTGATTTTCTTGGTCATCAGCTGTCCGTGTGCAATGGTCATTTCCATACCGCTGGGCTATTTTGCGGCGATGGGATACGGCGGTTCACAAGGCATCCTTTTTAAAGGCGGGGAAGCACTGGAATCCGCTGTCGATATTGATACGGTTCTGTTTGATAAAACCGGAACCTTAACCAAAGGCAATATCGTCGTCGTTCACAAAGCAGCCATTACAGAATTTGATTTAAATAAAGCCGATCAAATCGTTCATGTCCTGGAAAAACATTCCAGCCACCCAATCGCAAAAGCACTGGTTTCAGCCACGGAATCTGCCGTAGAAACCGAAGTGATGAATATAACTGAAACCGCCGGTGTGGGCATAAGCGGCGAAATCAATGGAACAAAAGTGGAGATAGTCAGTCTCAAAGAGATTGATCTTGATCAAAAACTACTGGCCATTGCTGCGCAATATCCAATGGCAGTCGTACTTAAAGTTGATGCTGTTGCAGTAGCCATCTACTTTCTGGATGATGAAATCAAACCCGACAGCGTCGAGGCCATTGGTCGATTGCACAAATTAAACATCAAAACGATCATGGTTTCCGGTGACAGGGAAGCATCGGCGCAACGCATCGCAAAGCAGTTGGGAATTGATAATTACTTCAGTCAACTGCTACCCCATCAAAAACTGGAGGTGGGAGAGCAGATGAAGGCTGAAAACCGGAGATTTGCATTTGTCGGTGATGGTGTCAATGATGCCGCGATAATCACGCTGAGTGATTGTGGCATGGCCATGGGCGGTCTTGGCAGCGATTTAACCATTGAAGCCGCCGATATCGTATTATTGAAAGACCAGCCAATGGATGTTGTCAGAGCCATTGAGATTGCCAAAAAAACAAGGAAGATCATGATTACTAATCTGACATTTATATTTACTGTCAAAATATTCATCTTAATCCTGGGTTCATTGGGTTATGCTTCAATGTGGGCAGCTGTGTTTGCGGATGTTGGCGTTGCTTTACTTGCCGTTTTAAATGCTGTAAGGATCTTGCACCATGAAACCCGATAAATTTATAGCGATTGACTTTGAAACCGCAAATCGTAACATGGCCAGTGCCTGTGCTATCGGAATTGTTGTCTTTCAAGAAGGAGTACTCACCTACAAAGCTTCTTTTCTGATTCGGCCGCACGAATCCGTGTATTCTTTTGACACGTCGTTTATTGACATCCACCATATACATCCGGAAGATGTAGCAGATCAACCCGAATTCAATGAACTGTGGCCGACGATCCGCGAGATATTTAAGGATGGCATTTTAGTGGCTCACAATGCTTCTTTTGATATGACAGTTCTTATGAGCCTGATTACACTTTATAAGTTAGAATACGATCACTTTTCCTATTTTTGCACCGTCAAACTATCCAGGTCGGTATTCAAGTTTTTACCGAGTCATCGATTGAATGTTGTCGCATCAAACTTAGGAATCCACTTGGATCACCACGATGCCGGTAGCGATGCCTTTGCCTGTGCTCAGATTGTTAATCAGACGATGATATTAACAGGTATTTATCATCCATGGGATTTGTGTGATGCATTGATGGTGCCCATTAACAGCAGTTGGTATCTCTAGAGTATAGAACGATAAGGTGTTTGTCTCATCTTCGAACATTGCGAGTTTCTTTCACTTACTTACATGTTTACAGAAAATGAAAATAAAGTTATAATTAATAAACAATGAGGGTGATTTAATGAACGGAATTGAAAACAACGCATATTTCTGGCAAAAACTGGACACGCTATATTTCTCATCAAAACTGGTGATTTCTCGCGGAAAAGGGGATGTACATCCCAAATATCACAACTTGGTATATCCTGTAAGTTACGGATATCTTGAGGATACGTTCAATCAAGAGCAAGAAGGGATCGCGGTATACCGCGGCAGCGGACCAGCATCTTCCATCAGTACGATCGTAATTGCTGCAGATATCCTGAAGAAAGACATTGATGTAAAACTGCTTGTCGGGTGCACACTGGCGGAAGAGGAAGAGATCCTTCGATTTCTGAATCAAACGGATTTCCAAAAAACAATTTTGGTTCGCCGTGGGAATACAGTACCTACCTGGGCTACAACCGAGTAACAAAAATGAGCATGAAATTCATGCTTTTTTGTTGTATTAAAACGTAAAAGCCAAAAAAGTAATCAAATGATGAAAAACAATCATAATAACTAGAAAAATCATTGTAATAATTTCTCATCACTGTGATAGAATATTTATGAAGGGGATGGTGTAAATGAAAATAAAAATTGAAAAAATGGGAATCAATGGAGAAGGAATTGGCTATACGGACCGACTACCGACCTTCATTGAAAGTGCCTACCCCGGCGAAATTGTCGAAGCGGAAATAACCAAACGTTTTGATCGATACGTGATTGCTAAGCGATTAGAATTGATTCAGCATAGCCCGCATCGTATCGTTTCCCCGTGTCCCATCCAAGACCAATGTGGCGGGTGTTCCATCATGACACTCAGTCTTGAACAACAACTCAAAGAAAAAGAAAAACTCCTCTATGAATCGCTAAGGAAATATATGACGGGAAAAGTTCCACGCATCCGACCGATCGTGGCCAATCCTACGCCATTGGGATATAGAAACCAATGCAAATTTCCAATCAGCCTTAACCAGGGTGAATTAACCAGCGGTATGTATAAACCCAATTCAAACTACTTCGTCTCCATCGACCATTGCATCGTGCATGATAAGAATATCGAACATGTTCGTAAAGAGGTCATGAGATTAAGCAATGAATACCGCCTACCATCATTCAACCCACCAAAGTATCAAGGATTGCGATATATTGTTTTACGCAGTTTCGAAGGAAATGTTCAAGTAACTCTGGTTACCGGACAATTAAAACTGCCCGTAAAATTTGTGGAGGATATATCGAAAATTGAAGGTGTCAAAACTGTAGCCCAAAGCATCAATGATGTAAAACACAGCCGCGAGATTATTAAGAATAAAACGGACATCCTTTGGGGAACGAAAACGATCACCTGCACGATGAACGGCATTGATTTAGTCGTATCACCACAGTCCTTCTTCCAATTAAACATCAAACAAGCCAACGCCATCTACAACAAAGTCGTATCCAGCATTGAACCGTGTGATTGCATTGTGGAAGCCTATTGCGGAATCGGAGCCATGTCACTGATGATCAAACACAAAGCAAAAGAAGTCATCGGTATCGACAGTATCCAAGCGGCCATCGACAACGCCAACATCAATGCTCAAATTAATCAGGCGGATAATGTTAAATTCGTAGCCGGTGATGCCGCTGTTAGCTTACAAAAAATTGCGGATTCTAAGAAAATCGATGTATTGGTTGTTGACCCCCCACGCAGCGGACTGTCCGAACAAATGCTGGAAATCATCAAAAACAGTAATATCGGTCAGCTCATCTACGTTTCTTGTAATCCGAGTACTCTAGCCAAAAATCTCGAAGCCATTCAATCGGTATACGAGATTCTCGAAATCACACCCTTTGACATGTTCAGTCACACTCCACTGATTGAAACCGTCGTAAACTTGCGCCGAAAGTCACCTGAATGAAAACGATTTTAGTTACCGGCGGATCACACGGCATTGGCAAGGCAATCTGCAATCATCTGTTAAGTGAAGGACATACCGTGATTATTGTGGACATTGATGAAGCTGCCGGTAGCGAAATATGCAAGGATTATGTCGACCGGTGCACATACATAAACGCTGACTTAAGCACGACCGAGGGAGTAATTGAACTATTTAAGCAAACAGACCGCCAACATATCAGCATCGATGCAATCATCAATAACGCCGGCAAAGGCATGGTCAAGAACTTGATTGAACTGACCGATGAAGACATCGAAGACGGATACGGTTTAATGTTACGCGCACCCCTGTTAATCAGCAGAGAATGGGTCACGCGCAGGGAACTGACAACCATTGGTTATGGACGAATCATAAATATCGCCTCGACCCGAGCCAGCATGAGTGAACCTCACGGCGAAGTATATGCGATGTGTAAAGGCGGTTTAGTATCCCTTACCCATGCACTGGCAAATTCGCTTCAACCCTACAATATTCAAGTCAACAGTATATCGCCAGGATGGATCGTAACCAAAGATATCCAACTGAGTGATGCGGACCATTTCCAACACCTCAGTAATCGCACCGGGTATCCCAAAGATATCGTAAAAGCGATTGATTATTTGTTGCTCGAAGATAATTCCTTCATCAATGGGCAAAATATTGTCATTGATGGCGGTATGACTAAAAAAATGATTTATGTCGAATAAAAAGAGAACGTCGTTCTCTTTTCTATAGGATCTTAAAATGCCGGAGCGCAAATACAATGCCATCATCGCCAACTGATTTTGTTACAAAATCGCCATGGGACTGGACCTCGACATGCGCATTGCCCATGACTACACCGATTCGGGCTTTTTGAATCATATCAACATCGTTTTCGCCATCCCCAAACACCATGACATTGTCCCAATCAATCTTCAACTTCTCAAGAACATGCTCAATCGCCCGAGACTTTCCGTCTCCTTTGGCGAATACATCAAAAGCACCAGGATAACTACGTGTGATGGACAATGTTTCATAGTCGTTTCTGATACTCAATACGGCTTCATCATCTCCAATTAAAAACATGCCCATCGGGATTTCCTGACTCCATCGGACATCCTTACGGGTACAATCGCGCAGAATCTTGCGATAATCCTGACCTTTGACATACGTATTTATAAACTCGTTAAAGTTATAATACACTTCAACGGCATCTGCCATCTTTAATCCAACGGCGATTTTATGTTCGATACACCACTGGGTCAGTCGAATAACTTCCTCTTGATTAAGATCGTATCTTTTGAGGAACTGACCGTTTTTATCCAGAAGACATTGTCCGTTAATACAAACATAATAATTCGGATTGACAACATCCTTGACAGCTTGAGGGATAAAGTAAAAGGCTCTTCCTGTGGCAATCAACACTTCCTTGCCAGCGGCTTTCAATTGTTGAATCGCCTGTTGAGTGGCTATCGAAACCTGATTGGATTTCTGTTCAATGAGGGTTCCATCGATATCAAAAACAAATAGATGAATATTCTCCATAACTTCACCTCATATCCGTTGACGGATAACTTATTTCATTAAACCTTATTTCGTGCTATAGTTCAAGTAAATAAAAACGACAAATCAATATCGACAAGTTGAAGGTGGTGTGTTAGAATAATCCCAAACTAAAACACCGTATATCCTTGCGAATAAGGCGCAAGAGTCTCTACCTGGCCACCGTAAATGGCCGGACTACGATGGAAGCAGCACATTTTTCAGCTACTTCCGTCGATGGACGGAAGTTTTTTGTTAATTAAAGGGGTATTTGCATGAAAATCTTGAACATTGACATGATTCACTCGAAAAAGTCCGTAAACTGCGGTATTTTTGCGATGAATGACCTCATGACAATCGACACCAACAAACCAAGGGATATGAAGACGGAAAGTAGGGATGCTTTCCGTTTCTTTATACAGAGAGGGTTTTATGAAAATTGAGCAATTACGAAGAATCAGAGATATTCACACTGGTAAAATAAAGCCGGAGTTATGTATAAAAAATGTCAACATCATCAACACCTTGACCCGTGAGATTCAAAAAGGGAATATTGTGATTGATAATGGCAAGATCCTTGGATTTGAATGCATGGAAGCTGAAAAAACAATTGATGGCAATGGCCGATACGCCGCCCCCCTGTTAACGGATGCACACATTCATATCGAATCGACCATGGTCACACCCATGGTCCTCAACGACATCTTCTTGCCCAGAGGAATCGGTAAAATCATTGCGGATCCACACGAAATTGCCAATGTCTGCGGACAAACCGGAATTCAATACATGTTAGACAGCGTTGCATGTTGTGACTTGGATATTCAAATCATGTTACCATCCTGTGTACCCGCTACGCGACTCGAACATGCCGGAGCTATATTGAAAGCGGATGACCTTCGAAATTTCTACCAACACCCCAACGTACTGGGACTCGCCGAAATCATGGACTTGGATGCCGTCAGAAACGATGAGGATATGCTAATGAAGATTGCCGACGCCATCGAAAGAGATCGGACAATCGATGGTCACGGAAGTGTTCTGACAAACAGCGACTTAGATTTATACGCTTCACTCCAAATCCGTAATGACCATGAATGCGATACAATCGATGGAATGATTGATCGCTTACGACGCGGAATCACAGTCTTCATCCGTGAAGGCAGTGTAACCCAAAATCTGAAGGACCTTTTGCCGGGAGTCAACGAAAACAACGCTCATCAGATTTGCTTCTGTACCGACGACCGTCATCCCGACGATATCGTTAAAGAAGGCGGTATCGATTATGTTGTCAATCTGGCCATTCAAAACGGACTTGATCCAGTACTAGCAATTACCATGGCGACATTGAACCCGGCCAGACACTATAAACTCGAAAACCAAGGAGCCATTGCTCCAGGCTACGCTGCAGATTTCTTTCTGTTTAGTGATCTGCATCATATTGAAGCGCAACAAGTGTATAAAAGCGGTCAGTTGTTGGCATTAAATGGAATCCCACTACAGCCAAAGGCACAAATGAAAGTACCTATTCCGGAAAAAGTGAAATTCTCCATAAACTGTGCAGAATACCAGGTGTCTGATATACAATGTAATATGGGTGATCATAATGCTCTGAAAATGATAAAAATCATCCCGGGTGGTGTTATCACCCCCATGCACATTGAGATTACTGATAAAAATTTATTTGGCCAATTCATTCCGAGTATTGAAAAAGACCAGGCAAAATTAGTCGTCATTGAACGACATAATCAAACTGGCAACATCGGAGTGAGTGCCGTGAAAGGATTTGGTCTATCGGGCGGAGCCATCGCAACCACCGTAGCCCACGACTCCCATAATATCATCGCGATTGGAACCAACGACTTTGATATCATCATGGCCATTGAACAGCTCCGTAAAAACGCAGGCGGATATGTCGTAGCCAATGACGGAAAAATACTTGCACATCTCAAGCTTGAAATCGCCGGCTTAATGACAACAATGCAGTTACCGGATCTTATAGAACAAATGAATGACTTACACACAAAGGCAGGATACATTCTAAAAAACAAAACATTTAATCCATTTTTGATGTTATCATTCATATCATTACCTGTAATACCGGAACTTAAACTGACAGATATCGGACTAATCGATGTCAATACCCAACAAGTAATCAATGCACTGACAGATATTGTCGCATAAGGAGGAAATATTTAATGGACAACATGAACGGAAAGATTCAAAAAGAAGGATATACCTACGACGACTGCCTGCTCATCCCGGCATTCTCACAAGTAGTTCCCGCGGATGTTACACTCAAAACCCAACTGACAAGTAAAATATCACTCAATGTCCCAATCATATCGGCAGCCATGGACACCGTGACCGAAGAAGCCATGGCACGGGCGATGGCCTTGGCCGGAGGGTTGGGATTCATCCACAAAAACTTAACCGTACAACAACAGGCGGATATGGTCCGACGCGTTAAAGAAACCGAGATCACCGATGCTCATCCGGACGCATGTATTGACCACAACGGAAAGTTAAGGGTAGGGGCTGCGGTAGGCGTAACCAGTTCAACACTCGAACGCATTCAGGCCTTGGTAGATGCAGGAGTAGATATCCTAGCCGTCGACAGCGCTCACGGTCACTCCGCCGGTGTCATTGATACTGTGCGAAAAGTGAAACAGATGTACCCAGATCTGGATATCGTCGGCGGTAACATCGTGACAGCACAAGCCGCCATCGACTTGATTTATGCAGGGGCTACCTGCATCAAAGTCGGCGTTGGTCCTGGCTCGATATGTACCACCCGCGTCGTGGCCGGCGTCGGTGTCCCACAACTAACGGCTATCAATGATGTTTACCAAGTTGCAAAACAATACGGCGTGGGCATCATTGCCGATGGCGGAATCAAAATATCCGGTGATATATCCAAAGCACTGGCTGCTGGAGCCGACTGTGTCATGTTGGGCGGACTACTCGCAGGATGCGAAGAAACCCCGGGCGAAATCGTCGAAATCAACAACCGAAAAGTTAAAAGTTACATCGGCATGGGATCACTCAAAGCTATGCAACGCGGATCAAGCGACCGCTACTTCCAAGGCGGCCAAAAAGAACTAAAGAAACTGGTTCCCGAGGGAATCGAAGCAACCGTCCCATACAAAGGATCAATCAACGAAGTCCTGTACCAAATGCTCGGTGGACTACGCTCAGGTATGGGATACTGCGGCTGCAAAACGATTAAAGATATGAAAGATTATGCGAAATTTATGAAGATAACCATCGCTGGGTTAAAAGAATCACACCCGCACGATGTAGATAACGTCAAGGAGGCACCGAACTACCGTGGTAAATAAAATTATCGTATTGGACTACGGCAGCCAGTACAACCAACTCATCGCCCGACGCATCCGTGAAATGGGCGTTTACAGCGAACTTCGCCACCACGACATCACCGCAGTGCAGCTCGAAGAAATCGAAGGAATTAAAGGCATCATCTTATCCGGCGGACCAAACTCCGTATACGATGAAGACGCCTTTAAACTCGACCCGGCAATCCTGGAGATGGGCTTACCGGTACTGGGAATCTGCTATGGAATGCAACTGATCGCTTACAATCTTAATGGAAAAGTATCACCAAGCAACCATCGTGAATACGGGAAAGCTATCATTAAAATAGAAAAAGAAAACAGCATATTTCAAATACTACCCAACGAAATGCAAGTGTGGATGTCCCATGGCGACAGTGTGACTTCTCTACCCGAGGGATTTGAGGTCTATGCCACATCCCCATCCTGCCCGGTAGCAGCCTTCGGTAATCCAACAAAGAGATTATATGGTGTTCAATTCCACCCCGAAGTCAGACATTCGTTATACGGACAAGAGATTCTTCACAATTTTGTTTTTAATATATGCAAAGCAGAAGCCAACTGGAACATGAGCGCATACATCGAAGAACAAATCAAAGAAATCCAAGAAACGGTCGGCGACCAAGAAGTATTATGTGCATTATCAGGCGGCGTTGACAGTGCTGTTGTCGCCGCCCTCTTACAAAAGGCCATCGGCGATAAGCTTACATGCATGTTCGTCGACCACGGACTATTACGCAAAAACGAAGCAACCTGGGTCGTCAAAGTATTCAAAGACAAATACCAAATGAAACTCATAAAGATCGACGCCCAACAACACTTCTTATCTAGATTGGCAGGAATATCCTCGCCTGAAGAAAAACGCAAATGCATCGGAAAAGAATTCATTTATATATTCGACACCGAATCAAGCAAACTCAGCAACATCCACTGGCTCGCCCAAGGCACCCTCTACACCGACATCATCGAATCAGGCACAAAAACTGCACAGACCATCAAATCCCACCACAACGTTGGCGGATTGCCTGAAGATATGCGCTTTAAATTGATTGAGCCGTTGAAAAGCCTATTCAAAGATGAAGTGCGCGAAGTCGGAAAACGCTTAGGATTACCGGATGAAATCGTACACCGACAACCCTTCCCAGGGCCCGGACTTGCCATCCGAATTATCGGGGACGTAACCGAAGAAAAAATAAAAATCGTACAAGAAAGCGATGCAATCCTCCACCAGGAGATTGAAAAAGCCGGCTTACGCGGAAGCATCTGGCAATACTTTACGGTACTGACCAACCTACGATCCGTCGGTGTAATGGGAGACCAAAGAACCTACGATTATACAGTCGGCATCCGAGCCGTCACATCCATCGACGGTATGACCGCAGACTTTGCTCGTATACCATACGAGGTACTGGAAATCGTATCTACCCGAATCGTGAACGAAGTCAAAGGCGTCAACCGAATCGTTTATGATATTACTTCTAAACCGCCATCAACGATTGAGTGGGAATAATCGAAAAAACCTCCGAAAATTTTCGGAGGTTTTTAGTCAAAACGTTCATTGATTGTCTTGTGGTGAGCTCCATTAATGAAATACCGCTTCGTAATCCTTGGGCTGACGGATGTAAGTATTTCATATGAAATCGTCTGCAGATACTCAGCCATAACCACGGCATCGCTATTCTTACCGATGATCTCGACTACATCATCCAGGGTAGTACCAACAGGCACCCGAATCATCATCAAATCCATACACACACGACCAACGACTTCGCATGGTACTTCTTTGATATAGAAGTTAAAGCCTTGAAGTTTGCGGTCAAGTCCGTCCGCATAACCGATAGGCAAAATGGCAATCGTCTCATCATTTGTGGCTTCATAAGTCGCAGAGTAACTCACTTGATCCCCTGGTTTCAGATTTTTAATTTGGTTAATTCCGCAATACATCGACAAAACAGGTTGTAATCCTGAATCGAAGGTTGAATAACCATACATTGCAATTCCGCATCGAACAGCATTGCTATGTTTATCAAGTTCACCTAACGATAGTGAAGCATCTGAGTTAGAAGTATGTACCCATTTAAAATTTACATCTGCAGAGTCAATGAACTCTTGAAATGAAGTGATCTGCTGACTTGTAATCGCTCCATCCGTAAAATTGCTGCTTGACAGATGTGTATAGAGTCCTTCGATATTCAACTTGTTTAATTTGCATAATTGAAGTACTTCTTTAAACTCTTCAATCGTTTTTATACCAGCCCGATTCATGCCAGTGTCGACTTTTATATGTAAGGTTAAGTTGGCGAGCGAATCATTTAGTGAAAGTGATTTTACCAGCCATTCTTTCGAAGGGACCACACAAGTCACATTTCTGTCGATAGCCTCATTTAGATATTCGGGTTCAGTATACCCCAAAACGATTATTGGGGTTGTTGTGTGATGATTTCTTAAGTGAATAGCTTCATCAAGGGAAGAGACACATAGATATGACACTTGCAATGATTCAAGAAATCTAGCTACCTCGATGTCACCATGACCATATGCATTTGCCTTAATCACAGCAAAAACTGACTTTTCGGACGTTTTGCGGATTACGCCAATATTGTGAGCCAAGCGGTCGAGGTTGATTTCAACCCATGTGTTTCTGAATTTCGTCATACTAAACAATCCTTGCGTTTATAAAAGCAAAATATACTCCGGCAACTCTAAACAGAAGCCCTAACAATGTACCAAAGTTAACGGATAACCAAAACATAAAAGTTGTTGAAAAGGCGAGTATCACGTTGTCTATGGATGCGAAAGCGTCCGGACCAAAAAAGGAAAGCACATCTCCGATTAAAATGGCTAGTATGGCTAAGCCTGCAGCAAGTATTGAGAACCGCAGATGCACACCTCTGCCTTTGATTTTGATTACATATCCAATCAAGTATCCGACGCCAATATGTACGATCGAAAACTCAAAAGGCAAGATATAACTAATGATACCGTACACGATACCAATGATCAATGCAGTTGGGATACCCCATAAGATCGCTTTGGTAAATCGTTGGTTTCTGGATATTGCATGAGAATTGAAGACTTTCAACATATTTTTTCCTCCGACATAATTCAGTATAGCATATATTTTAGTTCTCAAAAACCCATTTTTGTTTGGTGTGCGCATGGTTTGGGACTGTTTATAAAAGTTGTATTTATTATTGACTAAGCAAGCGGGTATATGGTATATTATTTAAGCACTACGGTGAATATGGAGGTTTAGCTCAGTTGGGAGAGCGTCTGCCTTACAAGCAGAGGGTCAGGGGTTCAAGTCCCTTAACCTCCACCATTTTTTTTTGCCGACTTAGCTCAATTGGCAGAGCAACTGATTTGTAATCAGTAGGTTGTAGGTTCAAGTCCTATAGTCGGCACCATACCCAATTTAATTAGCTGGGGGGATAGCGAAGTGGCTAAACGCGGTTGACTGTAAATCAACTCTCCCTGAGTTCGGCGGTTCGAATCCGTCTCCCCCCACCATTGTTTATTGGGGTATAGCCAAGCGGTAAGGCATCAGACTTTGACTCTGACATCTCCATGGTTCGAATCCATGTACCCCAGCCATATTTGTGACCCGTTAGCTCAGGTGGTAGAGCAACTGACTTTTAATCAGTGGGTCGAAGGTTCGAGTCCTTTACGGGTCACCAAATCGCGGATGTAGTTCAATGGTAGAACTTCAGCCTTCCAAGCTGACTACGTGGGTTCGATTCCCATCATCCGCTCCACAAACAAACAAACTGCGAAAGCAGTTTTTTTGTTGTGGCAAATAAAAACAAAAAAGAAACGAACCGACGCAGGAAAACACAATAAAACAGAATATTAAGTAACAGGTGATAAAAATGTACTTAACGTCAAAGATTATATTGCATCCTACCCCTCTACAAGCCCAAACACTCAAAAATTTGGCCACCATCTACAAAACAGAAGTAAATGAGTGCTTAAGGAAATTCCAATTGAACCAAAAAATCATATGGATTCCATACTCTACACTTGACCAGAATCTACCTTGGGAGTCAAAAAAAGAAGTCATCAAAGAAGCAACAAAAATATTCAGAGACTGTATAAGAAACAAAAGCAATGCTACCCCGACAAGATTCAAAGGAGACTATTGCAAATGGCATTGCGATAGTTTCACTCTTGATTACAAACTAAACCTACAAGTCGGCCAACAATCGAAACTAAGTATTGAATTTTACGCGGATGACTATCAAAAAGAGCTTCTCTCATCTGGCTGCTTGACATCATTAAAAATTGAAAAAAAAGACAAAAAATGGGTTTGTTACATCAAGATACTTAAGTCTGATCCTCAACCGTACGGCGAACATGTTATGGGGGTTGACATGGGGATAAAAGTTCCGGCAGTAGCCGCAACTTCAACAGGTAAAATCAGGTTTTTTGGTAATGGTAGGAAAGTAAGGTATATTTGCACAAGTCAAACCAGCAGGTTAAGCAAGTTGATGAAAAACAATAACTATCGTTTAATAAGAAAAATGGATCACAAATGGGGAAACAGACTTCTTACGATTGATCATCAGATTAGTAAGTCAATTATTGAATTTGCAATTCAAGAGAAGATAAGTACAATCACCTTGGAAAATCTCGCCTATATTCAAAAAAGAATCGATTCTGGAAAGAAGATTTCTACATGGTCGTACATGCGTCTGAAGTCGTTTCTTGAGTACAAAGCGCAAAAACATGGGATAAAAATCCAAATGATCAATCCGCATAACACATCAAAACGATGTCCAAAATGCAACAGACTAAATCATAGCAGTAAACGTGAGTATAAATGTGCTTGTGGTTTTAAAAGTCATCGAGATATTGTCGGAGCAATAAACATTTGCAACTATAGTTCGAGTAAATCGAACTAGCCCTGCATGCTACATGCACTGTGTAGGGAAGGGTCATGGTGGACCCCGTAGCTGTTAAGCAATCTGAAAAGAACACCGTGCGGATCGAACCTAGAATCTACCATCGCAGATGGCTTAAAAGCTCAGCGGGTAACTCTGCTGAGCCTATTTAATTGAAATCAACCTCAAACGAAATTGCAATTGATTAACATGCAATCTATAATAGAATTAATAGAAATCAACACTAAAAGAGATATACGGAGGAAACATGAACAATGCAATGATAGAAAAGCAGCTCTCACATCGTACAGTCAGAGAGTTCAAACCCGAATCGATCAATGAGGAAATTGTATCAAAATTAATGGAAGTCGCACGGCGTACAGCGACATCAAACGGTATGCAATCAACAACCATCATCCGGATAACAGACCCATTGGTAAAAAGACAGATTGCTGATATTTGTAAACAAGAATATGTCGTAAGAGCACCAGTGCTATTTGTTTTTGTAGCCGATTGTTATAGAAATATGCGAATCGCTCGTGATAAAGGTTGTTTTGAAGAGAGTGCAGGGGATATGGATCGTTTCTTTCAATCCGTAACCGATACATGCCTTGCAGCTCAAAATGTTGTGAATGCAGCGGAGTCGATGGGTTATGGAGCGCTGTATTTGGGAAGCACACTAAATGATGCACAGAAACTAATCGAAGTCTTAAATTTGCCAGAATTGACTTTTCCCGTGGTAGGTCTTGGCATTGGAATTCCAAATCAAGAACCGGCTCTTAAGCCTCGACTTGGCAATGAATTTAAAGTGTTTGAAAATTCCTATAAGGTATTTGATAATTACCTCGAAAGTATCTCGCAATATGACGAAGAAATGCAAACATACTATGATTTGCGCAACATAAATCAGCGAGTGGACAGTTTTAGTAATCAAATCATCTCAAAACTGACAACAGCTAGCGCTAAACGTCAAGAGATTTTGAATGTCGTCCGTAAACAAGGATTCATTCTAAAACTGAAAGACCCACACGAAACCATCGAATAGATGGTTTCGTGCTAAAATAGTAAGATAACGTAGAAGGAGAGAAACAAAATGAAAATATTGTTTATAGAAATGTCGGATATAGAAGCGAAATGCAAACAGCTATTTGCAGAGTTTGATATAGAAACTTATAATTTCTCAATCAAGAATCCAAGCGACATACCTTTGGAAGAAATTGAAATCGTTGTAGGCACACCATCCCCCAATTATATAAACCTCGAATCCCTTCCGAAATTACGAATGATTCAACTGCCGAGTGCAGGTTACGACAGAATTCCTTTGCAACAACTAAAAAGCAGAAACATCACACTCGCTAACGCATCGGGAGTTTATAGCATCCCTATCGCCGAATGGGTCATCTCAAAACTACTGGAAATCATTAAGCAAAGTATATATTACTATCAGAATCAATCCCAGAATATTTGGAAGAAAAACTACAATATGATTGAACTTCCCAACCGCAAAGCACTGATATTCGGAACAGGTTCGATTGGTCAGGAAATCGCCAAGCGACTCAACGCTTTCGATGTAATCGTTGATGGTATCAACAGCAATGGTCGAGATATAACACATTTTCATGAGTGTTTTGACATGATAAAAGGCAAAGAGATTGCCAAGAACTATGATATATTGATATTCTCACTACCCAATAACGATGAAACTGCGGGATTGGTAAACACCGAATTCCTGAAAGACTTGAAACAAGAGGCAATATTGATTAACATTGGCAGAGGAACATTGATTAACGAAACAGATTTGATTGAAAGCTTAAAACAAGGAAAATTTATGGGAGTGGCTTTGGATGTTATGTCAGTAGAGCCATTACCCCTAACAAGCGAACTTTGGATTCACCCAAAGGTGATCATTTCTCCACACAGTTCATTTATATCTGACAAAATCGACCAACGAAGGGTTGATTTAATTTCCTCAAACATACTTGCGTTCTATCAAGGCAAACCGATAATAAACAAGATTATCTAAATGCATAGTCTAAACGCATAGTCTAAATGCATATTCTTTGTAAACAATTAAATCAAATGATATAATCCAAATAGTTAGAATTAACTAACACTTCATCCATCTAAATTATCAACCAATCTACCAATGGTTGCTTACCTCCCTAACACGTGAACACCTTAGCCGGTTCACAAGATGATGAAGCAATGGACAAAGTGCCCCCATCACACTTTGTCCTTTTTTGTATAAAAAACTGAAATGTGTTATATTTTGATTAGCCGAAAAGAAAGGAGAAGTATAATCTTATAGCAGATTATACATAAAAATATGATAACCAAAAAATTAAGCAATGGTGTAGAAATACCAATGATTGGCTTCGGAACATTTAAAATACCCAATGATCAAGTCACCGAGGCTGTTAAAAGCGCTTTAAAGGCAGGATATCGACACATCGATACAGCAGCCATTTATCGTAACGAAGTTGGCGTTGGCAAGGGAATTAAAGAGAGCCAAGTAGCTCGTGAAGAAATCTTTTTAACAACCAAATGTTGGAATGACGATCAAGGATATCAAAAAGCATTGGATGCATTCGAACAAAGTTGCCAGCGTCTTCAAACCAACTATATTGACCTCTATCTGATCCATTGGCCAAAACCGCTAAACAGTGAGACGTGGAGGGCATTTGAAGAGCTGTACCAACAAGGAAGAATCCGGGCTATCGGCGTATCCAACTTTCATAGGCATCATTTTGATGAATTAATGAAAACCGCAAAAATCAAGCCAATGGTCAATCAAGTCGAATATACACCAAGACTGACACAAAAACCTCTAAAAACGTTCCTCGAGTCGCAAGGAGTTGCCATGGAATCATGGAGTCCTTTAATGAAAGGTAAAGTAGCAGATATTGAACTGCTTCAAAAACTATCCAAAAAATACAAAAAGACGATTGTCCAAATTGTTATTCGTTGGAATATCGATACCGATGTCATCGTCATCCCCAAAAGTGTGACTCCGCAACGTATAAAAGAAAACTTCGATATATTCGACTTTCGTTTGAGTCAAGAGGATATCGAAGCAATTAATCAGTTGAATAAAGACCTTAGAACCGGATCAGATCCTGATAATTTTGATTTCTAGAGCGAAGAAAAATCGCTCTTTTTTAGGTATTCAAATAAAATTTTACGATGAGCGGATATCCAAGGCTGTGCATCTGCTTCAGTTAACGGAATCCACTTCCAATAATCGGGATGATCCGCACCTTCTTTAAGCTTCGATTTTACAACAGAAAGATTCCAAATCTTATGACTAAACACATGTTTGGTTGTAAACAGAGATTCTTCGACTTCGAAACAAGTGTTATCACGATCGGTCTGAGGAAGTCGGATATAACCTTCCATCAACCCATCGGACCAGTCGTTTGATACCAACAGCTGATTATCATCCAAAACTATATGAACAAAATAGAATTCAATACCTGGTTTCTTGGATGAGCTTTTTACCGGATATTCACTTTGCATGCCAGACTTATAAGCCAGACAATGATCTTTTATTGGACATCGTGGGCACTCAGGTGTAGGCACTTTACAAATCAGAGTTCCAAGCTCCATTAAACCCTGAGTGAAATCCGAAGGATCCGATCCGATCATCCACTGATTCAATAATTCGGCTACATACTTTTTAGTTGTATCCTTAGCGATATCACGGTCCATCATTAAAACACGACCAATCACTCGCAAGACATTTCCATCGACTGCAGCGATGGGTTGATCAAAGGCAATGGAGGAAATTGCGGCAGCCGTATACTCTCCAATCCCAGGTATTTTCTTAATATCATGATAATCCTTTGGGAACACTCCATCGAACTCACTCATAATCATCTTTGATCCTGCCCAAAGCATTTTTACACGACGATAATATCCTAAGCCTTCCCATGCTTTTAAAACGGAATTTTCATCTGCTTCAGCACATGCTTGAATGTTAGGGAACTGTTTCATCCAACGGTCATAATAGGGCAGCATCGTATCAATGCGCGTCTGCTGTGCCATGATCTCACTGACCCATACGGAATAAGGGTCCTTAGTCAACCGAAATGGCAATTCTCTTTTATTTTGTCTATACCATTCTACGAGTTCTTTTGCAATCATAATTTCACCTTCTTTATTATATAACAAACCAATGAAAAAAGTGCCAAAGCACTTCTTTCTTTTCATTTAAAGGTGAACGATTTAATATCAATTTATAGTGCGTTATATGTCGGTAAAGTCCACCCAAGGATTTCGAAACAAGGAGGGAAGAAGATGCTTCGTTGATTGACATAACTATAAATTGATGTGAGATATCTTTATTGCCCAACTCAAGTTGGTAGCGCAATTATATCAATCATTGTAAAAATTTACAACTCTCACACAATTATTTTCACAAAACTTTCACAAAAATATAGATAGTTACATTCACTCAGATAAATATCGAAATCAAGCGCTATCAAAATCGAACAAATCAACTACTTTTTAACAATCTTCGCCAAAATATTCCGATATCCGCCGCTGCCTTTGATTAGACAACGATTGACTCTGGAGATCGTTGCACTGCTGATGGTTGTGATCTTTTCAATATACTCATATGTGTAACCCTGCGACAGTAAATCGGCGACCCAAAAACGATCTGCCATAGCATCAATTTCATTATAAGTACACACATCCTCTAAAAAAACGCGTATTTCATCTTCCGTATCACATTTTAAAAACGCCTCATACAGATTTACGTATTTGTCATCCATTTTGCTACCTCGCAAGACAATCATACCAAAAATGCACTGAATACTCCAGAAAAGGCATAAAAATGCTTCAGTTGTGTGCACTTAATTATGTTTTGTCAAGAAATGTGTCATTATGCCAGTTCACGTTATTGTTATGTCATGACAATTCGATTATAATTTACTCGTATTACATAAAGGGAAAGAATATGAGCGACTTAATCATCGGCTGTCTTGCATTTTTATTGCTTTATATTTTCGATTACAATAAAATTAAAGCAAAAGTTCAATGGCTAAACAGTTTCTTTGCTATCGGCGTGATGATATTGGCATATTCTTCATGGCAAGTAATCTTTTCGCCGTCTGCAGGATTCTTTGTTCCCGTCGTACTATCCGCAGTCTTCTACAGTCTTGCGGGTGTTAGTGCGCTTTTTATGTTATATGCACTCTTCGGTGCTCTTCCGTTTAAAAAGACATATATCAAAGGTAATGGTAATCAACTGATTGATACCGGTGTGTACGCACTGTGTCGCCATCCAGGTGTGTGGGGCTTCTTCTTAATGTATCTTTTTGCATTTGCTGCCAGCGGAAAATGGATCGTACTATTCGCCTGTATTTTATGGACAGGGATGGATATCATCCACGTTTGGGTACAAGATAAATACTTCTTTCCTAAAACGCTGCCCGGCTATAAAAAATATCAAGAATCAACACCATTTTTAATCTTTACAAGGGAAAGTTTAGAACGATTTATCCAAACCATTGGAAATAGGGGCAAACTATGAACATGGACCAAATGCTCAAGGAGAAGAGATATGATGAAATCTGGCAGAAATACTGCGGATTTTTAGACTTTTCAATTGACGACTTCATGGAAATACAAAACCGTTTATTGATGGAACAAATAGATATGTACGCCAAGTGCGAACTAGGCAAAAAAATCATGGGAGGGAAGACACCACGTTCAGTGGAGGAATTCCGTCGAATCGTCCCATTGACTGTATACGACGATTATGCTGATATGCTTTTACCTAAAAATAAAGACATATTACCATCCGAACCACTTGTTTGGATTCAAACGACTTGGGAGGGCGGCAAGTCCCCCATCAAAGTGGCCCCATACACTAAAACCATGATCAGCCATCACAAAGATGTTGCCTTGACCTGTTTTATTCTTGCAACCAGTACCGAAAAAGGCAAATTTAATCTAAAACCAAATATGAATTTCTTAAACGGAATGGCTCCGTTACCATATCTTACAGGCCTACTGCCGTACACGATTCAAGGTGAATACTCTGTAAACTTTATGCCATCCATTGAAGAAGGCAATAAAATGGGTTTTGGTGAGCGCAATAAAGCCGGTTTCAAGCAAGGCATGCAAAAAGGAATTGATCTCTTTTACGGACTTAGCAGTGTAATCGTCCGAATGAGCGAAAGCTTTTCTGATGGATCCAAATCCAGCGGAAAACTTGACCTGCTGTCGTATCGACTTCCAATGCTTAGCAAACTGATAAGAGCTAAGTTCAGAAGTAAAATGTCCAAACAGCCAATGTTACCAAAAGATATATTCGATCTAAAAGGATTCATCTGTGCAGGAACTGACTCGACACATTTCAAGAAAAAAATCGAATTCTACTGGGGAGTAAAACCTCTGGAAATCTTTGGTGGCACCGAAGCAACGTGTATAGCTGCCGAATCATGGACCAAAAACGGTTTGATTTTGTTCCCGAATGTCTGTTTCTATGAGTTCATTCCAATGAGCGAATTTTATAAGAATCTTGAAAATCCCAAACATAAACCAAAAACGTATTTACTCAACGAACTAAAAGCTGATGAGTACTATGAAATCGTCATCACAACCTTAAAAGGTGGTGCTTTTGCCCGTTACCGTATTGGAGATGTATTTAAATGCGAATCGCTAACCCGGGAACAAGATGGCATTATGCTACCACACTTTAAATATGTCGACCGCATAGCGCCAGTCATCGATCTGGCAGGATTTACCCGCATTACCGAAGGCACTATCAGTGAAGTCATAAAACTTTCAAAACTTGATATTCATGACTGGTTTGCCGTAAAATCTTACGACAGTCTTGAACGTCCGTATGTGAATATGTATATCGAATTGGATCACAAGTCCGGTTTCGGTATGGATAATGTCGATCTAATTCGCGATCAGCTGGAAATTTATTTCCGATATATTGATGAAGATTACAAGAATCTGAAAAAAATGCTGGGTATCGACCCGCTTCAAGTACACATTTTGACTTTTGGAAGCATCGAGAGATACCGACGGACGATTAAGCACACGCTGTTTAAAGTCAATCCAAACTATTTTGACGTAACAGAGATTCTTAAAATCGCCTCGACTAACAAAGGAGGTGAACCCTATTGTTAATCCGTGATATCATTTACTGGGGTATCCCTTCACTTGCTTTGGTGATTAACCTCGTGTTATTTTTAATTCTTGTATTATCGAAAAAGGATAGTCATATCCGATCCTTTATGCTATTTATATTGTCTATGACTGCCTGGGCTGCTACATCTTTGTTTATGAAATTACAGATGCAACCAGGAGTTTTGTTCTGGAATCGCATGATGGTATCATCCATAACGCTGGTACCTTACTTTGCCTATATATTTATCAGTAATTTTACCGGTCAAATTAAAAAGACGGCCATTGCATTCTGGACACTTGTCATCATAACGATGAATGTACTAAATGGCATGGGGTTTTTGATTACTGAAGCCGAAATGGTACCGATCATCATCAATGGAACGACATCTTATGAGTTGCAATATTCATTAGGAATTCCTGCATACTTTGCCTTTGGCACGATCTTTATCTTGCTAAGTGTTTGTATGTTGATGATGCGCAAGGCGATCCGTTATGGTAACAAATCATCCAACCGCTTAAAACCTGTTCTTACAGGCCTGTTCATTCTTTATGTCGGATTTGCTATCAACTTGTTACCAGCTATCGGAAAATATCCTGTCGATTTTGCTTTTGGTATCGTCACATCCTTCTTTATGATGTACGCCGTATATAAAACACGGGTCATCGAACTTAAATTCGTTATTACCCGCGCGGTCGTATTCACTGGTCTATTAACATTGCTCGTAACAATCACGGTATTCATTGTCAATCAAATCATGAGTACTTTTGGTGATTTCATGAATGGAATGAGTCGTGAAGGACAGATTTTGGTTTCAACGCTCGTTTCTATTCTTATGTTTTTACCGTTGTTTAATATCGTACAGCGCTTGGTGGAGAATTATTTCTATAAAGTCGAAAATCAACACAATAATCTGATTAAGCTGTTTACGATGACCGTATCCAATAACTTAAACTTAGAGAATATCACAGACGAACTGTTAAAAGTCGTTCATGAAATTACCAATAACGACCGAGCATTTATATTCTTAAAAAATGATGAGACCGAAGACTATGATTATTATGCTTCCATCAAGAAGCTCGATAAATTGTCATTTAATATTCAAAAGACGCACCCCTTCGTCCGTTGGTTTAAACAATTTGATGATATTATTTATGAGCAATACATCGATGTGCATCCGTTCTTTAAAACCATGTGGGACAACGAACGTCAAGAACTGATATTGATGCGTTTTGAAGCGGCTATACCGCTTAAATACAATGGAGCCTTAACCGGCATTCTGTTGATATCTTCAAAGGACAGCACCAGTCGACTTGCTGAAACCGAGTTGAATCATGTAGCAACTCTGTGTGCGACCGCCGCCATCACCATTTCCAATGCCAGCATGTATGAAAGAACCAAGCGTGAAGCCATCATGGATGGCTTGACCAATGTGTATAATAGACGATATTTCATGGAACAGATTGCCAAACATTCAGTGAATCTGCGAAATCAGACAGTATCACTCATCATTCTGAATATTGACATGTTCAGCGTGTTTAATGACTTATATGGCCATTATGCCGGAGATCATGCTTTGATAAAGATTGCGGATGCGATTAAATTTGTCTGCGGTTCACAAGGGATTATCTGCCGATTCGGTGAAGACACATTCGCCATCATTTTGCCATATGTCGACTCAAAAGGTGCTTACGAATTATCTGAGAAGATTCGATTACGAATTGTCAATCAGACCATGGCACAAAGTGAAGACACGAATCGATTCGTAACGATTTCGGCGGGTATTTGCGTTGCACCAACGTTGGCTTTTGATGAAAAAGATATTGTCGCAAAAGCGAATCTCGCACTTCATGCCGCAAAAGTTAATGGTAAGAACCAATCACTGATTTACAACCCTGAACAGCATGATGCTCGCCACAACGGCGATGAAGAAATGAATATGGCCACAATTTATGCGCTTACAGCCGCAATCGATGCCAAGGACCATTACACATTCGGACACTCACAACGCGTTGCACGTTATGCGGTCACAATAGCAGAAGAAGCCGGAGCTTCCAAGGACGAAGTTGAACTGATTCGTCAGGCATCGTTGCTTCATGATATCGGTAAAATCGGAATTCCCGAAAATATCTTAACCAAATATACCAAGCTTACAGACGAAGAATATGAAACGATGAAAAAACATGTGGATATGTCCATAACGATCATCAAATATCTGCCATCATTCTCACATGTAATTCCGGCGGTCATCGGGCATCACGAACGCTGGGACGGAACCGGATATCCAAGGAAGATTTCTGGAGAGAATATTCCTTTTGCTGCTCGTTGTATCGCAATTGCGGACGCATTCGACGCTATCACTTCCGATCGACATTACAAAAGCTACTTAAGTGTAGACTATGCAGTTGATGAAATTGAGCGATATGCAGGTAAACAGTTCGATCCAAAATTGGCATCAATATTCGTAAAACTTGTTCGTAGCGGCAAACTCATCATTGAGCCTTCACGTGCGAGCAATTATCCTCCCACAATACAACCCCCAAACATGAAAGCATAGCCAATGGCTATGCTTTTGTATCCTGGGATACATAATTTTGGCATATTTCACGTATAATAAGATTGGATGGTGAAATACATGATAACTAAAGACTTAACGATCAGACAGCTGATCACAAAATACCCTCAGACTTTAAGTTTGCTTATGCATTTTGAAATGGCATGTTTCGGATGTCCGTCAGCACAAGATGAAACACTCGAAGAGGCATGTTATGTACACGGATATGATGTGGAAGAATTAATTGATCAATTAAAGGTGGTAACAAATGGCTGAGAAATTCGCAGAAATTCATGTTTGGATGTTTAATAAAATCAAATCGCAGAACAATTTCAGCGATGAAATTATCAATCAATTATCGGACGAGTCACAAAAAGATCGAATCAGTAATCAATCGAATGAATCATTTCCGTTTCCAAACGGAAACTTGGATGAAATCATTGATCATGAAAATATTCATCAGTGGTTAGAAAAACATTTGATTTTAACTGATCGTAAGCTGGCATGGTTAATCACTCAAGTTAAAGACAACCCGTTCACCCTGAAAAATTTAGAAAATATTTTCTATCAGTTAGGAAAAAACCACAGAGATATAACTCAGCCGGTATGGCTAAAACCTTCCTATGTGTACCGTGCGATAACAGATGCACTGACGGAAGGTATGCCTTGTGACAAAGCCAACCAGGTCATCAGCCATGATGAGGATCACTTGGTTTGGCACGTAGAACATTGCATGCATCAAGAAACATGGAAAAGTGAAAATGCAGATATTGAAGACTTCTATTTATTAAGAGATGCCTGGATCAAAGGGTTGCTAGATGGCAGCGAGTTTACCTATTCTGGTAAGCATCCGCAATATCAAATACAACGAAACTAACGAAAAGATGGAAACATCTTTTTATTTGCCTAAGCAGCCAAATCAATATATGATAAGGGGGGTGATAGCATGAAAGAATTAATAGATAAAATCCAACAAAGTCCATTGTTTCATTCGATAAGCAAACAGCAGTGTCAACAGTATTTTGACATATTCCCTCCCAACATTCATTTTTACGAAAAAGATGAAGTCATCGTCAGAAGAAGCGAACATTTTCATAAAATCGGACTGATATTGAAAGGAAAAGCAACGGTCCATCAAGATTCAGCGTATGGTACATCCAATGTCATTACGTGGTTAAGTGAGCTTGATACGTTTGCGGAAGTGCTGATGTTCATTCCGACGGAATCGTATCCGACGTCAATCACAGCGACTACCTCGACACAAGTCTTGTATATCGAACCGACACAAATCACGCATGTGATGGATTCTATCCAGGATATACAACACGCATTGCTGATAAACCTAACGAAACTCATTGCTCAAAAAGCATTTTTGCTTCACAGTAAAGTAGAGATTTTGACGATAAAAGGGATAAAAGCAAAAATATGCTACTATCTATTGCAACAATCAGAGAAGAACAAAACATCAATCTTAGAAATACCCCTAAACAGAGATCAAATGGCTTCCTATTTGCATGTGTCAAGACCTTCATTATCAAGAGAATTAAGAGTTCTTCAGGATGAGAATGTCATCAAGTTTAAGGGAAACCGATTTGAAATCACAGATCAGATTCGATGTGAAAAGATAGCATCGGAAGAATAGAAAGAGAAAATCCATGAAGAAACTTAATATTAAGACCATTCTGATTTACATAGTGACGATTTTAATATCACTTTTGATTAGTTATTTCGGATCAGCCTATTATACCTCGCAAATGCCAACCATTGAAAACCCTCAATATGATTCCTCTCAGTTTCATAATGCCAAAATAACAGCCGTTGTATCGGATCAGCCGACGAGTGACGTTGACGATTTTGGTATCGTTCGTGAAGTAGTATTTAAAGCCACAATATCCAAAGGGCAATATCAACATCGTGAAATAACCGTGAAACAGCAATTTACTTTGCAGACTCTTGAAGAACTTTATCCTGTAGAAGTAGGTGATGCCATCATATTGTATCGTATTGAATTTGGCAGCAATGTTGAATGGGCCTTGGTCAGTTATCAAAGAGAAAATTCCCTATGGCTGCTTGCCGGTCTGTTTATTTTGCTAATTATAGTGTTTGGAAGAATGAAGGGATTCAATTCAATAGTCTCTCTGGGTTTTACCATATATGCAATATTCTTTATTTTAATACCCGCCATATTAGCCAATGCGAATATATATTTAGTTTCCTTGGGTATCGTATTGTATGTCACACTGCTGACATTTATATTACTAAGCGGATTCACCAAAAAAATGATTGCGGGTACATTGGGTTGCTTTGGCGGTATTGCAACAGCGGCATTGATTGCCTATATGTGGATGGAGATTATGAAGATGTCCGGCGTACTTTCAGATGAGTATATTCATTTGATTTTATTGAAAGATGACATTCCGATTGATTTGCGCGGGATCATGTTTATCGCAGTTGTAATTGGTGCATTGGGAGCAGTCATGGATGTTTCGATGTCAATTGCATCAGCCCTTGAAGAAATCATGATTAATTCACCCGATATTACACCGACAGAAGTAATTAAGTCGGGATTGAATATTGGCAGGGATATCATGGGCACCATGTCCAACACATTGATATTGGCATATATCGGCAGTGCACTTCCTTTCATTTTACTTTTAATTATCTATGCCAGACCCATAAATCTACTAGCAAACTCAGAGTATATCGCATCCGAAATCATGCAGGCGGTTGCCGGAAGTTTAGGTATTTTATTCGCCATGCCCATCACCGCATTAATTACCGCTGCACTTTATCGAATGACTTTAAAAAAGACTGACATATAAAAGCATTTGCACCTTCTTGACTTGAGGTATATGATTAGAATGAAAAGGTTCAATGGAGGTAGCATATGAAAACACTGAAGATTACCGATGATATTACATGGATTGGAACATTAGATCCGAATATCCGTGTATTTGACATCATTATGTATACGGAATTTGGAACGACTTACAATTCGTACGTTCTTAAAGGCAGCGAAAAGACAGCAGTCCTCGACACGGCCAAGCACAAATTTCTTGAAAGTTATATAGATAAGCTAACATCTGTGACACCCATGGATGCGATTGATTACGTGATCGTTCATCATGCGGAGCCTGATCATTCCGGTTCGTTACAGTATTTGATTGAAAAAAATCCAAACATCAAAGTTATCGGATCTCCACCAGCCATTAAGAATCTTCAGGACATACTGAATATTCCATTCAATGCAATCATGGCTAAGGAAAACGAGACGATTTCGCTCGGCAACAAGACTTTGCGCTTTTTGATGGCACCGAATCTGCACTGGCCCGATGCCATGTACACGTATGTAGAAGAAGATAAAGTACTGTTTTCTTGTGATTCATTTGGATCGCACTACAGTTTTGAAGACGTACTGCTATCCAAAATAAAGGTAAAAGACGACCACAAAAAAGCAATCAAAGATTATTTTCATGACATTATGTCACCGTTTAAGCCCTTTGTCTTGCGGGCAATGGACAAATTAAAAGGTCTGGACATTCAGCTGATTTTAACCGGACATGGTCCGTGCATCGATGAAAATATCCCCGAAGCGATTGAACTCTATCGCCAGTGGGCTCAAGATGATAATCCGAATACCAAAACCACGATCGTGATTCCTTATGTCAGTGCGTACGGATATACGGAAAAAATGGCGTTTGCAATCAAAGAAGGTATTGAGGCGACCGGTGATTTTGAAGTCAGAATGTTTGATATGGTTAAAGAAGACACACAAAAAGTCGTTAATGAAATTCTATATTCAGATGGATTCTTACTGGGAACCCCAACTATATTGAGTGAAGCACTGAAGCCAATCTGGGACATCACCGCATTTTTAAATCCGGTATTTGTTAAGGATAAACATGCTTCAGCCTTTGGATCCTACGGGTGGAGCGGTGAAGGTGTGCCGCACATCATTGAACGTCTGAAACAGTTGCGAGTCAAGGTTATGGAAGGCCTATCCGTTAAATTTAATCCAAACGAGGAGAAGTTAGTTCTATGTCGTCAATTCGGTGTAGACTTTGCTAATCAGGTTTTATCAACAAAAAAATAACCGTCGCAAGACGGTTTTAATTTGATTTCGGTTCGATGCGTTTGGCCAGATAAAGAAATGGCGTGTCCATTGCTGCTATAATAAACTTTAAAATATATGTGGATAACATGATTTGCATCAGGTCGTAGGACATTCCCCAAAAGGCAATTGAGACAAAGATGACTGTATCTACAGCTTGAGATAACATGGTCGAACCGTTATTACGCACCCACAACCAACGATCCGATGGCAACCATTGGCGGATCTTACTGTAAATTGAAACATCAAGCAATTGACTGATAACATAAGCTGTCAAACTGGCAAAGACAATCCGACCGGAGAATCCGAAGATCAAAGCAAAGGCGTCTTGAACGGCTAAGGCAAAATCGTCTTGAAGCGGAACAAAAGCCAACGCCATTTGCATGGTGACTAATAAAGTGATTGCACTGAAAAAACCAAGATAAACAGAACGGGTTGCATCCTTTTTCCCGTATTTCTCAGTTAAAATATCTGTCGCCAAGAAAATCGATCCATACAATGTGTTTCCCAACGTTGCTTGAAGGCCGATGATCTCGATGCCCTTAAGAACCTGAATATTGGCAAGGATGGTGCTGATGGCAATCCAAACCATCAGTCCGGTCTTACCAAACTGTCGATAGGCAAATAATACCAATCCAAAATGAACGATAATAAACAGTAAACCCAATAAGGTGTTATTCATAATCACTTCTCCTGACTTGTACATTATAAACAAACAAAAGGGGTGTGACAAGTGTAAAATTGTGGTAGAATATGGTACGTGATGAACATGGAAAAATTTAGATTTGAAATTACGCATATTTGTAAACAGTCCGGTGCCCGCACCGGAATTTTACACACGCCCCATGGATCGGTTTTGACACCGATGTTTATGCCGGTAGGAACTTTGGCAACTGTAAAATTTGTTTCACCGGAAGAGCTGACGGCCATCCATGCCGGGGTAATACTGTCCAATACGTACCATCTGTGGCTACGTCCGGGAGCAGATATTGTCAAAGAAGCCGGTGGATTACATAAATTCATGAATGTTGAGCGACCGATTCTTACCGATAGCGGCGGTTATCAAGTGTTTTCGCTTAGTGACACCCGCAAAATCAATGAAGATGGTGTGACCTTTAAGAATCATCTTAATGGCGACACCTTGTTTTTAACACCGGAAAAGTCGATTCAGATACAAAATGATTTAGGCGCGGATATCATCATGAGTTTTGATGAATGCCCGCCTTTTCCAAGTACCTATGATTATATGAAAAATTCCGTGGAGCGCACCTTGCGTTGGGCGAAACGTGGAAAAGATGCACATCAACGATCGGATGACCAAGCATTGTTTGGGATCGTTCAAGGCGGAGAGTTTGAAGATTTACGTGAAATGAGTGCGAAAGCACTGGTTGAAATGGATTTTCCCGGGTACTCCATCGGAGGCACTTCCGTTGGTGAAACCAAAGAAATCATGTATAAGATGATCGATTACAGTATTAAGTATCTGCCACTGGAAAAACCTCGCTATTTGATGGGTGTCGGCTCCGTCGATGCAATCCTTGAAGGGGTTTTACGTGGGGTCGATATGTTTGACTGCGTTTTACCGACACGTATTGCCCGACACGGTACCGCAATGTCTTCTCAAGGCCGAATCAATATCCGTAATCAGAAGTATGAACGTGATTTTACACCCCTAGACCCTGAGTGTGATTGTATCACGTGTAAAAACTATACTCGGGCTTATCTCAAGCATTTGAATAAATGCAACGAAGGGTTAGGACAGCGGTTATTATCGATTCATAATCTACGCTATCTGATCAACTTAACCGAGCAAGCGCGCCAAGCAATACTTGAAGATCGCTTCTTGGACTTTAAGAATGAATATTTTAAATTACATCATCTCGATAAACCGAATGCAAAGGGATTCTAATGAAACTATCTGATTTTGATTTCCACTTACCTCAAGAACTCATCGCTCAGACACCGATTGAAAATCGCAGTGAGTCACGTCTGTTGGTTGTCAATACGACGACAAGCACTTTTGAGCATGAGCACTTTTCAGATATCATCAAATACCTGCGTCCGACGGACGTCTTGGTCAGAAACAACACGAAAGTCATACCGGCACGTTTGTTTGGGACGAAACCAGAAACTAACGCGCATGTCGAATTGCTTATCTTGGACATCAAGGAAGATATTTGTAAGTGCCTGGTCGGAAATGCTAAAGTTGTCAAATTAGGAAGCAAAGTCAGCTTTGGTGATGGAGAATTGATAGCGGAATGTATCGAAGTGCTTGATCAGGGATTACGCAAGTTTAAGATGCATTTTGACGGGGTTTTTCTTGAAGTTTTACAGAAATTAGGCGAAGTGCCATTACCGCCTTATATCAAAGCCAAACTCGAAGATCCAGATCGATATCAGACAGTTTATGCCAAGATCGATGGCAGTGCGGCAGCTCCGACGGCCGGACTGCACTTTACACAATCACTTATAAAGCAAATTGAAGAAATGGGTGTACAAATCGTCGATGTAACTCTGCATGTCGGACTGGGAACATTTAAACCGGTTGACAAAGAGGATATACTTGAACATAAAATGCATGAAGAAGCCTATTGGATGTCAAAAGATACAGCGGATGTTCTTAATAAGGCAAAGGAAAATCATCATCGCATCATTTGTGTCGGAACGACCTCGGCCCGAACCATAGAAACGATCATGACTCAATTCGGATGTTTCAAAGAATGCGAAGGTACAACGGAGATTTTCATTTATCCAGGGTATACTTTCAAGGCTGTGGATGCCCTAATTACTAATTTTCACTTACCTAAATCAACCTTACTGATGATGATCAGTGCTTTTTGCAATCGCCAACTTATTCTCGATGCTTATCAAGAAGCCATCAATCACCGCTATCGTTTTTTCTCGTTTGGTGATAGTATGTTCTTGACGAAAGGAGACTGAAATGGACGCAAAGGGATATTATCTGATGGGTGAAGCTGAACTTGAGAAAGTCAAAGGGCTACCTTCGAAACCACGATTACTCATGCATTCGTGTTGCGGACCGTGCAACAGTTTTCCGATAGAGTATTTGTCCCCATATTTTCAATTGACGTTGTATTTTAATAATCACAATATTTATCCGTATGAGGAATTTGTTCGTCGCTTTGAAGAACTGAAACGTTATGTCGAGTATTTTGAGAAGGAAAACGATGTGAAAATCGAGCTGATTTTGCCAACCTACGAAGATGAAACCTTTACAAAGGTGTTAGCATCAAGAAGTGAAGACAGAGAAGGCGGTCAGCGTTGTAAGATGTGCTATTCGATGCGGATGCAAGAAGCGTTCAAATTTGCGGCAAAGCATGACTTTGATTATATGACTACCGTCATGACGATTAGCCGTCAAAAGGACTCGGTTGCTATTAATAAAATTGCCCAGGGACTACAGCCGCAGTTTCCTTACGTAAAATATCTTTACAGTAATTTTAAAAAGAATAAGGGGATGGACCGGTCGGTTCAGCTCTCCAAAATCCATAACATGTACCGTCAGACGTATTGCGGATGCATTTATTCATTTGAAGATATGAAAAATCGAAAAGGAGTCAAAGAAGAATAGTCTTGATTCCTTTTTTAGTTTATAATAAACAGTAAATATCAAGGGGGTTTACTTATGAAACATGTTCTCAATGAAATACTGCTAAACATGGACTTGAGTGGTATCCGACGTTTCAGTGAAGAGGCGAATCAAGTCGAAGGTGTCGTCCGTTTGACGATTGGCGAACCGATGTTTGATACGCCACAGAACATCAAGCAGGCAGCGATTGATGCATTGATTGCCAATGACACCCATTATCCCTTTGCTCAAGGGCTTTTGTCCTTACGTAAAGCTTGTTGCGAGTTTGAGAAAAAAACGCAAGACTTGGATTATGTTCCAAGTGAAGTCATTATCACCCAAGGGGCGACCGGCGGTCTTTTTACAGCAATCAACACGATATGCCAACCCATGGATGAAGTCATCATTCTCTTACCGTCGTTCACCATCTATAAACCAATCGTAGAGTTTGCGGACGCGATCCCCGTCTTGATTGATATCAGTGAGGATGATTTTCAAATTAATGAGCAAAAACTGAGAAATGTCATAACTTCGAAGACTAAGGCAATCATAGTCAACTCACCCAATAATCCCAGTGGGATCAGTTTAAGCCGTCAATCCAATGATATTCTAGAGAAAATCGTTGTTGAACATGATTTATATGTTCTTTGTGATGATGTTTATAATCAACTGATATTTGAAGATACAGATTTTTTGGTACGTCGAAAGTCGATACGCGAGAATATTATCTATATTCAAAGTTTTTCTAAGCCTTATGCGATGACGGGCTGGCGGATCGGATATGTCATGGCTGATCAGCCGGTAGCTACACAGATTGCTAAGGTTCAGTCCTATGGTACTTCGGGAGTACCGCCATTTGTTCAACAGGCGGCGATTGCGGCCTTGTCGACCGATGTAACGGAGATGTTGGATCAATATAAGAGCAATATGGTCCAAGTGAGTGAGCTTCTTACGAGTAGAGGCATCCCGTTTGTTAAACCCCAAGGAGCATTTTATCTGCTTGTGGATATCTCACAATGTAATATGGATTCATGGACTTTTGCCAGAAAACTTCTGCATACCGAGAAAGTCGCAGTAATACCTGGGGAAGTATTTGGTGCTCAGATGGATCGTTACGTTCGCACGTCTTTGGCGACGGACATAAAGATTTCACTTCCGGCATTTGACAGAATTGCTGACTTTATACGAAATAACCGGCAAACGGTTGAGGAAACGGCTTAAAACAAGTATCATAATAGGCAAAGGGGTGAAGCAGGATGAAAAAACAGTTGGTGAATAGTTATTTTGCGTTGGCCGCAATCCATGTGATCATTACGATTGGATTTGCGCTTGTTTTTGGTATTAATCACCCATTTTTCTCACACTATGAAATCAACAGGGTAATCGGTGTGATCATTGCCAGTGTTGCTACAGCAATTCCTTTGTATGCTATTGCCGGTTTTCTGTTTGTGATTGGCAAAGAAAATAAGAAACATCTCTTAAGAGCTGCAATCTATGCGGCCGTAATCTTCACAGTGACACTTTCCGTGTTATGGGCAATCTCTTATCTTCTTAGCACCAATGGCTTTTCTCAATCGACGTGGTTGATTTACATATTGTCGAATTATCCCAGTGCCGTCATTATGAATCGTATTATCAACTTACCGGACTTGCGATCACCACTGATGCTTTTGACCGCAACCTCTCCGGGCATCGGATTTGTGTTTGGGGTATTTATTCGCACGATCAATGAGAATTCAAGTAAGGCAGGAAAATAGTATGGATAAGAAATATACACGTTGGCTGTTGCCGTTATTGATTTTACTGGCGTTAGGGCTTGCTCTGCGTATTAATGCAGGAATTATGCCTGAAGAATTTCAATCAGTCATTGCGATTATTGTGACAGCATCACTCTTATTTATTTTCGGTATGTTTTTATCACAACATAAAAAGCGCTCCTCAGGTTGGTTCAAGAAGCTGCTGGTATCGTTTGTTCTGTTAATTATTGTCGGCAAGCGATTGGGTTGGATTGAATTTGATGCCCTCTGGTTGGTTGTTAATGACTTAGGTATCCATGAAACCATACAAAACGCGATCATTGTGTACTGTGGATGGATATTCTTCGATTAATCCCATTCAAAGAGCATTGTACCGATTCGTACCATCGTCGAACCATTTTCAATAGCTGATTTGTAATCACCGCTCATCCCCATTGAACATACATCAATGTCAGGATGGGCGTTTTTTATTTTATTGAACCACAAAAGGGCCTCTTGAAAAACTTTCTCAGTTGCTACTTTATCTTCACTTAACGGACCCATCACCATCATACCGCGCAGGCGAACATTGGTACAATGGTTGGCAATGTTGATAAGAATATCAACTTCTTCTCTTGCGCATCCGTATTTCGACTCCTCATCAGACAGATTGATTTGAATGAGGATATCCATGACTTTTGCGATTTTTTTTGCTTGCTTATCTATTTCGTTGAGTAAACGGACGGAATCTACTGAGTGGATCAGTGTGCAACGGGCAACGACGTCTTTTACTTTGTTGGTTTGTAAATGACCGATGAAATGCCATTGCCATGGATCATCCGGTTGAGCTTTCGAAAGTAACTGTTGAACTTTGTTCTCGCCAAAGACCGTAATGCCTTCATGATATAACTGCTCGATCTGTTCTCTTGAGCGGTTTTTACTGACAGCGATCACGGTGACTTTCTCTTGAAGGTGCTGAATAAATGCTTTACGATTTTTCATAGGTACATTATATCAAAAAACCAGGAACTTGAGGACCGATTCCAATTGAATAGTTAAATGAGAAACATTATAATTAAGTTACATTGCCGGGGGGTAAATTATGTTAACCAAATTCTTTGGGCATTATACCAAATTTAGCTATCAAGACGTGCTGACGCCTTTTTCATCGGATTATAATTGGATGTTACTGATCAGCTTTTTACTGGCGGTCTTTGTTTTTGTTTTGGGTTCAATAAACAATCCAAAGCAAAATGAAAAACTAATGAAAATCATCGTATTTACAATCGTAGCTTTGGAGATTTCACGTCAGCTATGGGCAGTTTCAATGGGTAATTACTTATGGTCTGAAATGTTACCCCTTCACTTGTGTGGGATTCAGATTTTCCTGATGCCATTGATGTTAAAAACGAAGCTTCCATTACTGAAAAACTTTGTGTATCTGACCGCGTTTCCCGGTGCGCTGGCGGCTTTATTGTTTAATGAGACCGTATTTTATAAATACCCGGTTTTCCATTTTCAATCCATACAAACTTTTGTTATACACACCTTAATTATGATCGTCCCGATTTTTCTGATGGTTTTTGACGGTTTTCGTCCTCAACTGAAATATATCTTGCCTTCGACCGGATTAATTGTCTTAATAGCGCTATTTGATGGTTTTGTAAATGTCATCACCGATGGGAATTACTTGTTTATTGCCTCGGCACCAACAGATACACCGATTGCCTGGGTAGCCGATGTAACCGGTTGGCCAGGATATATTCCGGTGATGATTATTATTGTAGTTATAATTTGGTTGATACTGGTGCTTCCTTTTACTATCGCAGAAAAATTCAATAAACCGCTGACTTCGGCAGATTATAAATTCAGAAAACAAAGAAGGTAACCTATGAAAAAAGAACTGGCTTCAATTGTTTATCAAATTTGGCCAAGATCCTTTAAGGATTCCAATGGAGATGGTATCGGCGATTTGGGCGGTATCATTGAAAAACTAGATTATCTGCAAACGTTGAATGTTGACTATATTTGGCTGTCACCCGTTTATGTATCTGGTAATGTTGATTATGGTTATGATATCGATGATTACTATAATATTCAACCTGAATATGGTACGTTAGAGCAATTCGACAATCTATTATCGGAAGCGAAGAAACGTGGGATTGGAATTATTATGGATATGGTGGCCAACCATACATCCAGCTCACATGAGTGGTTTAAACAGGCTTTAGAAAGCCCCGATTCTCCGTATCGGGATTATTACTTTTTCAGAAAAGGTAAAAACGGCAAGGAACCCAATAACTGGATCAGCTTATTTGGGGGAAGCGGGTGGACGAAAGTTTCTGAGAATGAGTATGTACTGACGATGTTTGCTCCTCAGCAAGTCGATTTAAACTGGGAAAATCCCAACGTCCGAGATGGAATCGCTGATATCATGAAGTTCTGGTTGAGACGTGGAGTCGCCGGGTTCAGATACGATGTTATCAATATTATCAGTAAAAAAGCAGGATTACCGGACAAAAATCCACATAAAAAGGGATATCAATTCGCGGATGATTATATAAACAGTTTACCGAGAGCTTTTGATTTCATGGAAGAAGTCATGGGAAAAGTAAGAGAAGAATTTGAACTCTTCACGGTGGGTGAGGGGATGCTTTTAACCCAAGAGGCTGCCATGCGCTACAGTCGCTGCGACGATCCGTTGTTTGATATGATGTTTCAATTTGATTTGGCGCTGATCGATTGTGGTCCGTTGGGCAAATATGACTTCCGTAAATTTTATCATTGGACCATCAAAGAGTTTAAGACGATTGTTCGGAAATGGCAAATGGATATGCAAAACCGTAACTACTGGATGGCCAATTATCTGTCCAATCATGACCAACCCCGACATATATCTCATTATGGCAATGATAAAAAGTATCGGGTTGAAAGTGCGAAAGCATGGGCTATGTTCAACTTTACCTTAAGAGGGACACCTTTTCTGTATCAAGGTGAGGAAATCGGTATGACCGATTGTAAACTTGAGATGGATGAGTGGAAGGATATCGAGGCAATCACGGACTATAAAGTATTGCAGACGATGATGAAACTGCCGGCATTTATTGCTAGGAAGGTAATTCAGAAGAAAACACGGGATAATGCCCGTACTCCGGTACAATGGTCGGATGCTGCTTTTGCTGGATTTTCAACGGTCAAGCCATGGATCAAACTAAATCCAAACTACCTTGATATCAATGTCGAAAATCAGGAAAATGATTCACAATCCGTATTGAATTTCTATCGCAACCTTACCGGATTTTATAAGGCACATCCCGTGCTGACCTTTGGCCGTTGGACTGAAATTCTTAGTGATCATCCCCAAATCATTGCGTATGTCCGTGAAGATGACAGTGAAAAACTACAAATCATTATCAACCTGTCGTCGAAACCGGTAACATTTTCACTCGATGAAATTGAAGGCAAAGATGTTCTGACGACGCACACCGACGGAGCACCTTGGAATCATAAAATGGTATTCGCTCCTTATGAAGGTCGCATCCGTGAGTTAAGTAAACATTAGAACGGATGGCTATTGGATGCATAGAATTATACGATGTAGACGTTATCTGCTATGATTAACTTGAAAGGAAGTGGTATTGTGTTAGAAGCAGGACAAAAAGCACCAGACTTTAACCTTTTAAATGAAAAAGGTGAAAATGTAACATTGTCGGATTTTAAGAATCATCGGGTTGTTCTATATTTTTACCCAAAAGATGATACACCGGGATGTACGACACAAGCATGTTCATACAGAGATCATTTCGAAGAATTTGTAAAACGCGGTTATCAAATCGTTGGTATCAGTAAAGACGATTTAAAAAGTCATCAAAAGTTCTTGGAGAAATATTCATTGAATTTTACTTTATTGAGTGATCCGGATACGACGGTCATCCAGGAATATGGCTGTTGGAAAGAAAAATCGTTGTACGGTAAAAAATATATGGGTACCGCCCGAACAACCTTTATTCTAGATGTTAATAATATCATTTTGAAAATATTTGAAAATGTCGATCCGAAAGAGGATGTTCAACAAGTATTGACCTTTATCGACGCGTTGTAATGAAGATTGTTTTCATATCGCTGGGGTGGATATTTGTGGCTGTCGGTCTTATCGGAGCATTTGTACCGATATTACCAACGACCCCTTTTTTACTGCTTGCCGCCTTTTTCTTTGCTCGCGGTTCACAGAAATTCCATGAACGTCTGACTCAGTCCGCTTTCTATAAAAAACATGTGGAAAGTACAATCAAGGATGGTCAGATGCCCATAAGGACGAAAGTCAGAATCGTAGCCACGGCATATACGATGTTATTGATTCCGCTTATTTTGACGGATCAACCAATCGTCAGAATAGTGATTGGATGTAGTATGATTGTCATTATGATCACCTTCACGATCTTTATTAAAAACAAACCCATCCGCTAAGTAATGGCTGATGGGTTTTCTTTCATAAACAATTTGACGATTTGCACAAAAGCTTCAATATCGTTTAATGAAATGTCGTTATGCGTTACAACTCGAAACACACCATGTCCTGGTGGATTTATCTTACAACCTTGTGTCATCGCAAAATCAACGAGTTTTTCTGGATGTTCAACGTTCAACTTGAAATACACCATATTGATGTCCCGTAATTGCTCAAACACATCAGCTTCCTTCACATCTGACAACATTGAAGCTAACTTTTTAGCATTCTCATGATCATCCACCAGACGTTTGGTCATTTCATGAATGGATATCAAACCGGCAGCCGCCAGAATACCTGCTTGACGCATACCCCCACCCAACAATTTACGATTTTTACGGGCTCTTTCAATAAATTCAGTGCTTCCTACCAGCATTGAACCGATCGGCGAGCACAAACCTTTCGATAAACAGAACATGACGGAATCAAACGGTGCCGTAAGTTCTTTGACATCACAGTCTAACGCTACTGCCGCATTAAACACTCTTGCACCATCCAGGTGGACTTTTAAACCGAGTGAATGAGCTGTGTCGATGTTTTCAAGCATCAGATCCTTTGGCATCACCGTACCGTTTGATAGAGCATTTTCAAGTGAGAGTAGGGATGTTGTGGGATTATGTATGTCCGTACTGCGAACGGCAGCTTTAATATCTTGGGGATAAATCAGATCGTTGTCATGTTGAATCATGCGGATACTGACATTGGATAATACCGCAGCCGCCCCGACTTCATGAGCGACGATATGGTAATTTGAACCTGTGATGATTTCGTCTCCGCGTCGGGTGTGGGTCATAATGGCCAACTGATTTCCCATGGTGCCTGAAGCAACAAACAAGCCGGCTTGATGACCGGTAACACGTGCTGCTAACACTTCCAGTTCTTTTACTGTGGGGTCATCTCGATACACATCATCGCCGACTTCAGCCTGTGCCATCGCCTGACGCATCTTCGGTGTGGGCATCGTCACGGTGTCCGAACGTAAATCAATATATTTCACAAGTATCGCCTCATTTCTATGTCAGTATTATAACATTCATCTTTATTTTTCAACGTATTTAGTTTAAACTAATGTAGAAATGAGGGATATTTGTGACATTTGCTTTTAATCCCCAAGTACTGATCGAATGGAAGTCTTGGGTTTATATTCTGACCGTCATCTTAACGATGGCATTGACCTGGTATATATACAAGAAATATTCTCTGACCAAGTATCAGATGATGATTTTTATTCTGTTAGTCATTTTCTGGTCGGCCATCAATATCGTCCGTGCTTATCGCAAAGCGTATGCTGTATCGTCGGGAGATATCGGTGGATTGGCCATGGATGGTATCTTGGGAGCCAATATTGCCGCATCCTATGGTTTGGTCTCAATCTTCGTCCGTATGCCGGTATTTGCGCTAAGTGATACCTTAAAATCGCGGCGAGCGTTGATCGGTGCCGCACTGATGATGGTCTTTCTGACTTCTATCTGGGTCGTATTTAAACCGGACTATCTCAGTCTGATGTCATCTTCATTGGCTCTGGGTGTCGGTGCCAGTATGCTTGCGCTTTTTAATGTTCTCTTCTCAGAAACCTTTTCAACCAAACAGGCGATGGTATCGGTATCGATCTTATCGATTGCTCCGCTTTTGGCTGAGTTTATCGTAGCTCCATTGCAGTTTTTGGCTACTCAGAATCCAATCAAAGATTATGGCCTGCTTTGGGCGATCAGTGCCGGATTGGCCTTTTTCGGTTTTCTGTTTTTGTTTCGGGTTAAGGACAATAAAGCGAAAGTACGTAATTTCAGTTGGAAGAAAATTGGTATTGCCTTAAGTGATCGCCGATTTCTCTTAATCTGTGTTCTTGCGGTTGCTGTGTCTTTTATTCGCTTTGCCTCCAGCGGCAGCAACATGGTGGCTTATGCCAAAACCGAAGATGTTCTGATGGCAGATTTTCTGATTGCCTATCTTGATGTTATCTTCTCCTTGTTTCAATTGGTAGCAGGCGTTATGGCCGGATTATGGTTGAAGAAGAAGATCGGTGTGAAAAATACGTTATTATTGGGGTTGGGTGCCAGTCTGTTGTTTACGGCATTGGCAACGACTATAACCAATCCGATCATTTTATTTATATCCTATAGCCTTAATGGTTTTGGCTATGGCATTACGTACAATGTATTGTTAGGATTGGCCTTACAGCCTTTCGCCAAAGATATGCGTGAAGTTACCATGGGTATCTATCAGACATTTTTTGCTATCGGTATTTATTATGGGGATAAGATCTATGCACTGATTCTTCAATACATCCCGGAAACCTTTGAAGGATCTGCTTTATATCAGCTTGTTTTCACATTGATCAGCGGCTTGATCGTGCTGACCATGTTGTCTATAGTTATCGGTTTTAATAAGAAAAACCGGGAGTTTATCGAATCATAAACAAAGGAGGGACTATGAACCTATTTGTACCCGTCCATAAAAATGATCAGTTAATATCATATTCTGCATTGAAGGTAAGTGCCGTCATCCTTTCGACGGCTTTTTGTTCGTCGAAGACGCAATATCCATTGACTATAGATGAGTTGTCGAATATATCCAAACGAGCAGCTGAGATGAATTTGCCTTGGTACTTATCTGTCAATCGGATGATTTTACAAAGTGAATGGTCAACTTTCAAAAATGAGATTCAACAGATCATCACGTACCATCCAACCGGTTTTATCGTTTCTGATCTTGGTGTCATGCATTATCTTAAGAAGAATTATCCGAATCAAAAGATCGTTTTGCAAACCGATACGACCATTACCAATGTCCAAGATGTTGAGATTCTCTTGTCTTTGGGAGTCGATTTTGTGGCTTTGGCCCGAGAACTGACATTGAATGAAGTGAGCGAAATTGTAAAACAATATGGTAATCAGGTATTGATTTCCGGTTTTGGCTATCAGAGCATGAGCACTTCCAATCGACCGTTGATGAGCAATTATTTTGAGTATATCGAAAAAGATGTCGAGTTTTTGTACAAACGGTTTACTCTGCAAGAAGAAGGTCGTATGGAGTGTTATCCGGCGATACAGGACAACCATGGATTTCATATTTTTACTTCTTCCGTACTCGAGAATTTTGATGAAGTAAACATGCTGGAAAGAATCGGACTAAATCATCTGATCATTGATTCATTGTTTATTGATGAGGAAACGGTTCATACGGTCATTGAAACGTTTAATAAAAATATACCGATCGATGTTGCTATTGCTCAAATATCGAGTAAATACCCATTGTCAAAAGCGCTCTACTATACTCCGACCAGTGCGGTGAAGGCGGTGAGTCTATGAAACGACCGGAACTATTAGCGCCTGCAGGAGATTTGGCCCGTTTGAAAACGGCGGTTCACTTCGGTGCGGATGCTGTGTACATCGGCGGCAAAAAGTTTTCTTTGCGTTCAAGAGCCAGTAATTTTGACTTATCAGATATTGAAGAAGGTGTGCGATATGCCCATCAACATCAAGCTAAATGTTATGTTACTGTCAACATGATCCCGCATCAGGAAGATCTTGAAGGACTTGAAGAATATTTAAAAGCCTTGGATCAGATTGGCGTGGATGCGGTTATCGTGGCATCCCTACATATTGCCAAAGTTGCCCGCCAGATCAGTGATCGAATGGAAGTACATTTAAGTACCCAACAATCCTCTTCCAACATTGAAACTTTGAATTTCTATAAAGCGTTGGGTATTGATCGAGTCGTATTGGCGAGGGAATGTTCACTTGAAGACATTGAACAAATCGTGGACGGACAGACGATGCCTGTTGAAGTATTCATTCATGGCGGCATGTGTGTCAATGTATCCGGTCGTTGCACGTTAAGTAATTATATGACGCTTCGCGATGCCAATCGCGGTGGGTGTGCTCAAAGCTGTCGATGGAAGTATTTTTGTTTTGATGAAAACGATCAGCCCTTGCATGATGAAAACACGCTTTTTTCTATGAGTTCAAAAGATCTCAATGCAACCGTGGTTCTTTCAGATCTGATCCGCATCGGGGTTTCGTCTTTGAAAATCGAAGGCCGCATGAAATCGGAGTACTACTTAGCTACGGTGGTAGGCGCGTACCGGCGGTTGATGGATGATTTGCATATTGGAAAAGATGAGCAAGAATGTATAAATGAGTGCAACTTGGAGCTTGCTAAGGCTGAAAATCGTGAGACTTTTGGCGGATTCTTTCTAAACAAGCCGTTGGCGGATGGCCATCTGTATGATAAAAACGGGACGGGAATCACGCAGGAGTTTCTCGCTACGGTACTATCGTACGATCAAGACAGTCAGATGGCGACCATTGAAGTCCGGAATCATTTCAGTAAAGATTGGTTATGTGAGGTCTTTGGACCCAAGACAGATCATGTTCAGTTTGTGATCACAGACATCCTAAACAGTGACAACATCCTTACGGAGCGAGTGTATAAGCCGATGGAAATCGTTAGAATAAAAATTCCGTTTGAAGTACAATCGGAAGATTTTATAAGAAAGGTAAGAACATGATATTTGAAGGAGCACTGTCGGTCAAGGCCGTCATTCAGGGCAATAAACGAGATGTTACAGAGGTTTGGGCGGATAAAAATAAGCGGTCTGAACGGGACTTTCAATACATTCAGCGTTTATGTGAGGGCCAAAAGATTCCGTTTATCTGGAAAGTGCGTGAGGAAATTGATGCGCTTGCTAATGGTAAAACGCATGGCGGTGTCATCGCCTCAGCTTCACAGCGAAGATTTGATGATGTAAACAAGTTAAAAGGATTGGATTTTGTTTTATTGGTTGAAGGGATTGAAGACCCCTTTAACTTAGGATATATTTTTAGAACCGCCGCCGCCGCCGGAGCACAAGCCGTTATCACCCGAGCCAGAGACTGGAGTTTCAGTGAGAGTGTTATTTGCAAATCTTCGGCGGGTGTCAGTGAGCGGTTGACTTGGATATTGACAGATGATTTTGATCAGATGGGTAATCAAATCAAAGAGTTTGGATTTAAGATATTTTGTGCGCTAAGAGATGATTCTGCCAGTGAAATGAGTGAAGCGAATCTGAATCAACCGCTGTGCTTATGTATCGGTGGTGAAATGAGGGGACTTTCAAAAGCCATTATTCAGCACACGCATCAAAACATTTATATTGCCTATCCAACGGATACCAAGGTTGCACTTCCGGCTGCACAGGCAACGGCTGTGCTTTGTTTCGAAGTCGTACGGCAACGCAAAAAATAACTCTACGGAGTTATTTTTTTATCAATATTTATTATAGTATAGAGTGCGTTGAGGGATATGTCGATTTTATGTTCACTGGCCGGATAATCAAACTCAAAGGTCTGAGATGCAAAGTATCTTTTTTCGATGTTATCTTCCGTGATGGTCGTGTTAATGCCGGTTGATTCAATCATGACACCTTTGGTGGGCATATGGAGGATGTTCATCTCAACAAAGCCAGCGGATATGTTGAGATTGGCCGTTTGATTGTCGGAAGGGGTATAGTTAATACCTGCAGTCGATGAATTTACCGACAGTTTATTTGCAATCGCATTCAATGTGAGATCCAGTTTTGCGGTATTGATAAATATATCCGAGGAAATATTGGTGATTTCGACTTTTGAATCCGCCGTATTAATTGCTAGATATTTAAGATTATCCGCTAGGCGGGGTGAACTCACGATGATGGACGGTGCGACGCCATAAATGAATATGTTTCCGGTAAAATCGCTGGGAATAAACACTTCAATACTGACCAGTCGGCTGATTGGCGGACATTTTTTAAACCATGGACAAGAACGAATGTTGATGCCTTCAGAAGGTGATCCGATAATGAAATCCCTGGATTCTCTTACAGCGAAAATGGCGTCAATATGTCCGGTAATATCCGCAATTATTTGTGTTTCGGGTCCGATGGATAATGTTATCGTGTCCGCAAGTCCGCCATGGATCGTAATGTTATTTACTTCAGAGAAGTTTTGCTTAAATGAAAGAGACTGAATGGATTGCGTATCGTCATACTCAATCAAATCCTTTCCAGCCCAAAGAAACCACACAAAAGCGAAGGTTAAAAGTAGAGTTCCTAACGTTATTAAGGTTACTCCCCAAGACTTTCTCATTATATGGACCTGAAATTTCCTTTAATAAGATTCTTAAAGCCATGATATATTCCGATTAAAGCGGAAATAAACAAGGTGATTAGCCCGCTGCCGACCATAATCAATCCGATACCGACCAACAAAGAAAAATCTTCACGGATGTTAAAGGGGAATTGCCAAATCTGATAAGGTAAATCAAACGTCATAATCAGACCTTGCAGAAACGCAAATGCTGCAGCAGCCATCCCTGCAAGTGCGACCGAAAAAAGCACTAGCAAAATAGGCAGTCCGATCATCAGTCCCAATAAGAAGCGTACAATGGCCCCGGAATTGCCGGTACCGCCAGATTGCACGGTATCTTGTTCAACTTCTGACGCTAAAGGTACAACCACAGTACCTTCTTCTTCTGCAGGTACACTTTCAGTGACTTCAACACGGACTTCCTCATGTACTTTCAGCTTGGGAGCCATGATCTCAGCAGATGAATTTTGATAACTCAAAATGAGTTTTGAGGGATTTCCGAGCTGTTCAATGATTTCACGTTCACTATAACCTTTGGCAGCCTTTTCATCAAACGTCCGAAGGATTTGTGTCATGATATCCAGTGATGTATCGGTGTCCATTTGGTTCAGTTGTTGTTTAATTAAACGGAGATAATCTTGTTTGTTCATCAGAATCACTCCTATCGTTAAACTGAGTATATCACTGCATACGACCTTAAGTAAATAGACAAGGGCGAAAAGGTCGCTTATAATGATGGTAGGAAAACGAGGGATCAGATATGAAAATCGCACTAGGACAACTCAATGTTCAAAGTGGAAATATAGTAGCAAATATCGAATCGATGAAGGCGATGATTCAGGAAGCGAAAGCGAAGAATGCGGACATCATCGTGTTTCCAGAGATGGCTATCAGCGGCTATTTTCTTCAGGATAAATGGACAGACAGCGAGTTTGTGGCTTTTTGTCAAAGTCAAAATGAAACAATAAAAGGATTGAGCGATGGCATCGGGATTATTTGGGGTAATGTCAGTCCGATGTATGGCGGTCAGAGATTTGTGGGTCATGACGGTCGTCCGGCTCGTTTTAACAGTGCATTCTTTGCCTTTAATCAACAGTGGGTACCTCGGCCAAACGCTGCTTGGGGGCAATATGTGAAGCACTTGTTGCCAGACTATCGGGTATTTGACGATACTCGCTTTTTCATCGATGGGATTACCTTATCGGCTTGGACCAATGAGGATATCTGCGAGCCTTTTGAATTTGAAAAGGACGGTCAGACAACTAAAATATCGCTTCAGGTATGTGAGGACTTATGGGATCATGACTATTCTTTCAGTCCCACCCAAAAAGCGATTGAATATCAAAGTGACCTGATTATCAATATTTCCAGCTCACCTTGGACGCGAAATAAAGAATTTTCGCGAATCAAACAGCTGGTCAAGCATCATGAGAAATTTGCCGGTAAAATGCCACCTTTTGTTTATGTCAATGCGGTGGGTATGCAGAATAATGGAAAAACGGTGGTTGTGTTTGATGGTAATTCGACGTTGTACGATCGCAAGGGTGTGCGGGTTGATGGCTGTAATGACCGTTTCGAAAGTGAATGTAAGATCGTGGATACCCAGGATGAAATCAAGGATGAATCTGTCACGAAGAACAAGTTGTTATTGGCTTTGTTATGTGGAATTAAAGAGTTTGACCGCCAGGTCTTTCCCTTTAAACCCAACTGGCTGATTGGGGTTTCCGGAGGTATGGATAGCAGTATCAGTGCGGCTCTTTTGTCGATGGCTTTGGGCAGTGAACGTATCATCGGTATCAACATGTCGACGAAGTATAATGCGGAAATTACCAAAAACAACGCCCAAATTCTGTGTCAGCGTTTAAAAATCCGTTATCTTGCCTCCGATATTGAAGCCATGGTCGATTCTACCTTGTTAACGATGAAGAAGTTTGGCTATCCTGAGCCTTATGCATCTTTGACGGTTGAGAATATTCAGGCACGATTGCGCGGCCATTGTCTGTCAACTATTTCTTCGATTGAAAAAGCAATCATCATCAACAATGCCAATAAAGTTGAAACAGCTTTGGGATATTGTACGTTATATGGAGATACGATTGGTGCCTTAGCGCCTTTGGGCGATTGTACTAAAATGCAATTGGCGCAATTAGGCAGGGAAATCAATGAGTATTTTGAGAAGGAGATAATTCCTGAAAATCTGTTACCCATCGTCGGTGATGGTGAAATATCCTGGCAGTTTGCGCCTTCCGCAGAATTGAAGGATGCACAAATCGACCCGATGAAATGGGGATATCATGATTGGCTTATTCAAAAGCTTACGGAGTATCCGGGATTTCAAGTTGAAAAACTGATGGAGGATTATCTGTCTGGAAATATATTTGAGACTGAGGCCGGACGATTCATGAAGTTTTACGGATTGGATGATCCTCAGAAATTCATCGATGATTTGTTATGGGTTTTAAACAGCATTCAAAATTCCGTATACAAACGGATTCAGATGCCACCGATCATCATGGTTTCAAGGGGCAGTTTTGGTCAGGATTATCGCGAAAGTCAAGTTCGCTTTCAGTATAGCGATAAGTTTAATGATTTGAAAAGTCAGATTATTAACAAAACAGGAGAAAAACATGCCCTTTAAATTTAATTCTAAAGAACAGAATAATTCATTGCCATTGACCATCGCATTGATCATTGTGCTATTGCTATATTTTGCACTGCTCAATTTGCCGGGTATACTTACTTTTATTCAATCGATGATTGATTTACTATTGCCTTTTATCGTTGGCTTCGGTATCGCATTTTTAATAACACCGCTTATGTTATGGTTTGAGGACAAAGTACTGTTGAAATCGAAATTCAGTGCGCGGAACAAGCGCAAATTATCTGCGAGTTTTGCATTTTTTACGGCCGTTACCGTTTTTGGCGCTTTTATTGCGATCATCGTACCTCAGGTACTATCATCCATCGCCCAATTATCCAATTTACTTCCGGATTACATTGCTTCAGCTGAACAGTATCTGACGCAATGGTTTTTGAGTTTGAATTTTCGTGAGGAGGTGTTAGTTATACTGATCGACACGGGCAATGAATTGTTGAAGAATTTAGCTCAGATCACTCGAGATATTATACCGATGATACTGAATTTCTCATGGAATTTTGTCAGCGTTTTGGTGAGGATAATCGTAGGCTTTATCGTATCGATTTACATTCTGCTTGATCGGGAACGCTTTACCGTGCAATTTAAAAAACTGACGTTAGCGATATTCTCAAAAAAGCACTCCGATCGATTGTTTGAAATATCAAAACTCAGTGCGCGAATGTTCAATAGCTTTATCATCGGTAAGACCGTGGATTCACTGATCGTTGGCGTCATCTGTTACATCGTAATGCTTATCTTCGGCTGGCCATACCCCGTATTGATCAGTCTGATTATCGGAGTAACCAATATGATACCGGTATTCGGACCGTTTATCGGCGCGATCCCTGCATTATTCTTATTATTTATCGTCGATCCAACCGCAGCCCTGTGGTTTGCGTTGTTTATCATCATCCTTCAGCATATCGATGGTAATATCATCGGTCCGCTAATTTTGCAGGATTCCATGGGATTGCCGAGTCTTTGGATTATGTTCGCTATTATCTTAGGCGGCGGATTCTTTGGACTTATTGGTATGTTTCTGGGTGTGCCTGTTTTTGCGGTGGTCTATGTAATCATTAAAGAGATTGTAAATCAACGACTAATAGATAAGGAAGTTGAAGTGTAGAAGAAATAGAATCGTCGTAATTTATTAATATCACAATAAAACAGGGGGTAAGTAATTGTGAAAAAGAAATATTGGGTTATTATTGCAGGGATACTAATATCAGTAATGTTGTTGGGGGGTAATTACTTAGCATTTGGGGTTTGGAATCCATTGAGTACCCCAGAAAAGTTAACTTGCTACGGTAGGCGGTATAACATTTCAAATCATGCTCCAAAAGCACTGAATGATAGTGAAACACCTAAATATTGGATGAGTCACTGGAGTTGGACTGGAAAATCATTGTATTCCGTCCAACCAAAAGGTAACTTAATTCCAACGGTCATTTACTTAAAACTGATCGATGGTAAATATCAAATTTATGAGTTGTCAGGAAGTAATTAGCAAGATTTATTTTAACTTTTTTCAAACTCAACAGAAAAAAACACGCTGAATTTATAAAAGCGTGTTTCTTAGTATGCATAGTTAAGCATCTTTGTTTTTGAATTTTAACAGTCGTATAGCATTGATGATTACAATCAACACACTCAACTCATGAATCAACATACCCACGGAAAGAAATACGTGTTTAGTCAGTACGCCAATCATCAGTGAAAAAGCAACGATTAGAGCAAAGGCAATGTTGGTTTTCATGTTTCGCGTTGTTGCCTTACTTAGTTCGATCGCATAGGGAAGCTTATCGAGTTTTGACGAACTGAGAATGACGTCCGCACTTTCCATGGCTGTATGATTGGTATACGAACCCATCGCAATTCCAAAGTCTGCATTGGCTAGTGCCGGAGCATCATTGATACCATCGCCGACCATGACGGTCAGACCGTACTGTGCTTTCAGTTCCATCAGATAATTAACTTTGTCTTCCGGAAGGCAGTGAGCTTTATAATTTTCTATTCCGCTTTGTTTTGCGATTGCTTGAGCAACCAACGGATGATCGCCGGTTAGCATAACGGGAAGAATACCCATTTTCTTTAATTTATCAACAACGATTTTGGCACTTGGCCGAATCTGATCGGCAATACCAAACAATCCGCGCACGTGATGGTCAATCGATACTGCAATTACGGTTAATCCGTCGGATTCGAGTTCACTGATTTTCTCGTTTATTGATTTGCGTTGCTCATCATCAAACAAGCGAGGACTGCCGATGACAACCAATCGATCATTGACCATGCCCTTAAGCCCAAATCCTGGCAAGATTTCTACTTGCTTCGGCAGGGTTAAGATGATGTCTTTTTGTTTTGCATAACCAATGACGGCTTTGGCTAAGGGATGCTCAGAGGAATTCTCCAGCGAAGCGGCTAAAAGAAGTAATTCACTTTCTTCAATATCGTTGGTGAACACTTGCTTTATGACCAAATCACCGCTGGTCAACGTACCGGTTTTATCAAATGCGACAACTTTGACAGCACTTAATTTCTCCATAACATCGCCACCTTTGAATAGAATTCCGTTTTTAGCACCGTTACCGATGCCGGCGACGATGGAGACGGGTGCGGATATAATCAATGCGCCTGGACAAGAGATGACAAGTAATGTCAGTGCGAGTCGAATATCACGGGTCACGATATAGACAATAATCGTCAGAAGAATGACTGAAGGAGTGTAATATTGGGCAAACTGCTCTAAAGAACGCTGGATTTTGGCTTTTTTGTCTTGTGCTTCTTCAACCAAAGCAATGATTCGGCCATAGGTAGAATCTTCGCCGATGTGTTGAGCTTCTACCGATATGACACCGGTATCCACCAAGGTTGAACTGTATACGGAATCGCCGATGTTTTTGACAAGTGGAACAGATTCGCCGGTGATCGATGCTTCATTAATCATGGCACTGCCTTCGATGATGATTCCATCGGCCGCAATGCGTTCTCCGCTTCTTACAAGCAGCGTATCCTTGATTTTCAGTTGGTCGGCCGCAATGTCTTTTTGAATGCCATTTTCGATAATGGTCACACGTTTGGGAACATTGTCGAGCAACGATGCAATCGCATTTCTGGTTTTCTTGAGTGTGCGATTTTCTAAATAGTGTCCTAAGGTGTACAGATAGCTGACGGCCGCTGCTTCCCAGGTTTCACCAATGATAAGTGCGCCGATGACAGCGATACTTACCAATGTGTCAATTCCGATGACTTTGTATCTTAATCCGGAAATCGCTGTTTTTGCGATTGGGAAAATCGTAAGAGATGTTGCCAAAATCATCATCAGATGAAAGAAAAATGACAGTCCAACCCAATTGGCAATCCATCCGGCTATGATTAATGATGTGCCTAATAAAAGCCGGTTTTGATCATTGAGTTTCATCAGTGCTTGCTGACGATTGGATATCCTATACGTGTTAAGGTTTCCTCAACACTTTTTTCAGCCATGGATATTACAGTCTCTGCTTCTTTTTTCCAGGTAACTACGACTTTGCTGGCATTAAACAATACTTCAACCGTTTCTACACCGGCAACTTTTCCCAGCGCGGCTTTTATTTTCATTGCACAGCTGGGGCATGTCAATGGTTCTAATTGATATTTTGTGGTCATAAATGTACCTCCATCTTCCATTATAGAGCTTATAATAAAAAAAACTTTGATTTGAATCAAAGTTTTAGTCGAAATTGAATAAGATATCACTATACGTTGGAATCGGATAGGTCAATTTGTTCATGATGGCTTCTAAAGCATCCGCACATTTACGAATTGCATTAAGTTGCGGTCGCACAATTTGGTGAAGATACATGCCTTTTTCACGGTGATTGGCAATTAAGTAACCTTCTTCTATCAAGCCTTCAAGTACGGTAACTGCTTCATCCAAACAATCAATGCCATCGGACAATTGGCTGACCATTTTCTTTGCGTAGGCACTTGCGGTGGCTTGTTGATAAGGAAGCAGATCGAGAACGGCTGCCGGTAGAATTTGTTTGCGAATCATGTCAATCAATGTTTTCGCTTCAAACTTGATGGCTCGGATAAACTGTTCGTGTAAGATTTCGGCGCGTGCAACCAATTCATGTTCATGATAGACGCCATGTTTTTCAAACAGCGTCACGGCCTTTGGCTCAATTAAACTGTCAATGGATTCAGTAAATGAAGTGATGTTGGGCAATCCGCGTTTTTTAGCTTCATGTACCCAAGCCTCAGCGTAGCCATCGCCACTAAACAGTACCCGCCGATGTTCTTGCATGATTTTCGTACAAACGGCATATACCGCAGTTTTTTCATCCATCGTTTCAAGATGTTTCTCAAGATGATCACCCATTTCCAAAAGTGAATCGGCCAGAATCGTGTTGAGAACAATATTGGCTGAAGCGGCCGAACGTGATGACCCTACCATTCTGAATTCAAACTTCGTACCGGTGAAAGCAAATGGGGATGTACGGTTTCGATCAGAGAGTTCTTTGGGTAGTGCTTTAAGAGTTGAAAGAGGTGAGTGGGTATTGTTGTCATTTGCGGTTAATCCCAAACCAGCTTCAATTTCATTGAGCAGATTTTCCAACATGGAGCCTAAATAGACTGAGATGATAGCAGGGGGGGCTTCGTTTGCGCCTAGACGATGGTCATTTCCCGGACCGGATGCGGCCATGCGCAGAAGTTCAGGATACTGATCAACGGCCTTGACAAGCGATACAACAAACATTAGGAAACGAAGATTTTCTTCCGGGGTATCCCCTGGATCGTATAAATTAACACCGGTGTCCGTCATTAATGACCAGTTGTTATGCTTTCCGGAACCATTAATTCCGGCAAATGGTTTTTCGTGTAATAAACAGGCAAGACCGTGCTTTTTGGCAGTTTTCTTCAGGATGTCCATCATCAGCTGATTCTGATCGACGGCGATATGCGTTGCCGCGAATACCGGTACGATTTCAAACTGATTGAAGGCAACTTCGTTGTGTTCTACCCGAGAATAGATGCCTAATTTCCAACATTCCAGATTGACTTCTTCCATAAAGGATTTGATCCTTGATGGAATTGATCCAAAATAGTGATCTTCAGAATCTTGGCCTTTGGGTGGAAATTGGCCGATCAACGTGCGTCCGGTTAATAAAAGATCAAGTCTGGCCTTGAAGTGAGCTTCATCCACTAAGAAGTATTCTTGTTCCAGACCTAAGGAAGGTGTTACACGTTTGACATCTTTGTCATTGAGTAAATGCAAAACCCGGGTGGCTTGTTTGCTCAAAACGTCCATGGACTTCAAAAGCGGGGCTTTCTTGTCGAGTGTATCACCGTTGTATGAAACAAATACGGTCGGAATACAAAGGACGTTATCGCGGATAAATGCTGGGGAACTGATATCCCAGTAGGTATAACCGCGGGCTTCGAAAGTGGCTCTGAGTCCGCCGTTTGGAAAGCTGGATCCATCGGTCTCACCTTTGATTAAGGATTTTCCGCTAAATCTTGCTAATGGCAAACCGTCTTCTCCGGGTTCTAAAAATGCGTCATGTTTTTCGGCGGTTGCGCCGGTCATTGGTTGAAACCAATGGGAATAGTGGGTAGCGCCTAAATCGATTGCCCAAGTCTTCATCGCATGAGCGATGGCCTCGGCCGTCTTTTGATCAAGTTGCGTCTCGTGTTTTAGTGATGTTTTAAATCTCAAGTAGATAGGATGTGGTAATCGTTCTTTCATTACAGCATCACTAAACAAATATTTGCCAAACAATTCAAATGGGTGTTTGCTCATCTTGGAAGCCCCCTTTTTAACATTCTCTTATTTTATGCGAAAAGTACAAATTTGTATAGAGGGAATGACATGATTTTCATGAAAATTTATGAAAACAAATTGTCGAACTTTTGGTATGAATCGTAACGGTTGCCTTGTGATATAATTATATCAGCATAAAGCTATTGGAGGTAGCAACATGGGTAAATTGGTTAAATGTCAAGTTTGCGGTTTGATTATGGATGAAGAGAAGTTGCATGAGTTTTGTCCAAAGTGCAATGCACCTAGGGAAAAGTTTGATTTGTTGTCGGATGAATATGCTGAAAAAGTGTTCCGTTCGGAGTATACCAATGATTTGCATATGCGTTTAATTAATTATTGCAATAAAATTGAAGCATTGGCTGAGGCCGGCATTGATGATAATTTAGATCCGGCATGTGTGAAGCTTTTTAAGAAAGCCAAGGAGGAAGCTCTGTTGATCAAACAGATTTCAAAGGCTGAATTGGCTGGTCACGCAAGTAAGGGCAAATGGTAGAATCCGGGAAACCGGATTTTATTTTGTGATTAAAATTTCAATATCGGAGAAGGTATTTAAATTTTCGCTTCTTGAGATTTGTGATATAATCACAAAAGCAAGGAGATATGCCATGAAAAGAATGATTGTACTGATACTTATGTTGCTGATTTTGGTGGGATGTGTGCAAACACCTGGAACCAATCAAATATCGTTTGATGATTTAGAAAGGATTAGCTTTTCTGATTTAGATCAAATGATCGAGCAGAAGAAGAGCGGTTTGGTTTATTTTGGTTGGGTTGAGGGCTGTGGAGATGCTGTGAATATCCAAAATAACTTTTTCAATCCAATGTTTAAGTCAAATCCACAGTGGAAAGATCAGATTTATGTAGTTGATCTGGATGTTGAGCTTCCTGAAGGTCTGACTGACAAAGATGTTCGTCAACCGATGATCGATGCTTATCAAGTGATGTATTCACCGACATTGATCATGCTAAATCAAGGGGAAATTATTGATAAAATTGAGTGGACACCGTTGACCAGTGATAAAGAAACAGCGATTCCCCGGTCGGTAATCGAAGCATTTTTAACAAAACATGGATTTTTGAAACCTTAATTTTTGTATCCATGTTGGATTATTATAGGCTTGCTCAATGGGCAGGCTTTAATTTGAATAATTATTGAGATATTTCACAATTCCTCTTATCTTTTTATATATAAAACGTTGGCATCGTTTATAATGATAATTGATTAATCATCGACACAAAGGTGGATTAAGTTTCTAGAAAGGTTTTTATAATGAAGTTTAAATTTAGTAAAACCGCAAAACTGGCAATGATTACGGTATCTGTGTGCATATTGTTAAGCGTATTCGTATTGATGGATGCTTTTTTGTTACCAAAGACTTATGAAGTCATTGAAAATTCAGCGGAGCAACTGAGTCCGCCGGTCAATCCGGCTGTTATCTCAGAATATTCGTACAACGATGAAAATATTGCGATTTCAATATCTACAATCACTGAAGATAATGTAGTATATCATATTGTGGATATGCGTCTGTCAGATGTTCGGTATTTACAAAGTGCGTTTGCGAAGGATATTTATGGAAAAAATGTATTCCAGACAACTTCGCAGATAGCTGAAAAGAACCAAGCCATTTTGGCAATTAATGGCGATTTTTATGGTTCAAGAGATGATGGATTGATTATTCGTAACGGAGTTTTCTATAGAGACCAACCACGAAAAGCACCGGACAATCGTTCGTTGCTGATTAACGATCAAGGTAATTTTATTTTTGTAACTGAGGGTGCCGTCGATGGAAGTTCTTATTTAGAAAAAGGAGCCCTACATAGTCTTTCTTTTGGTCCGGTGTTGGTGGAAGATGGCAAAGTTCAGAAGCTAAACACTCAGATATCGAAAATCGAAAACCCGCGAACCGCAATTGGAATGATTGAGCCCTTACATTATCTTCTGATTGTTGTGGATGGTCGCAGTAAGCAGAGCGAAGGGATGCGATTGGATACGTTGGCTAAATTATTTGTGCGCTTGGGGGCTGTGAGTGCTTATAATCTTGATGGCGGTGGATCCTCGACCTTGTGGTACAATGGGAAAATCATCAATCAACCGTCCGTTTCTGGTCTTTTTTCGGATGAACGCTCCATCAGCGACATTCTATTTATAGGTTACTGATATGATTCAGGCAAGAAGAGAGTTTATCCTCTATTTGGCTATTTCAGTGCTTTTACTGGCCTTTGATCGCACCTATGCGATTTTCAGTCATGGGGTCAGTTCATTGAATATGACACTCATGTTTTTGCCGGTTTTACTTGGCGGAATCCTGTTTGTGACTTTGCGTTGGATAATGAAAGGGTGGCTTTGGAATCACCGCTTGTACCGACTATTTTCATATCTGTATCACTCGTCTATCGTTGTGTTTGTCAATGGGATGTTGGTGAGGGGTATATTGGAAATTGCCGGATCTGACTCGAAGTTTCTTCTGGTTTTCCATCTGTTATTCGGACTTCTGGCGGGGTTGACATTGTTAACACTTTTATTGATTATCAAAGGTATAAAATTTAAACGTAAACACAAATAAAAAAATCCGGAACCGGATTTTTTAGTCTTCAACGATGCGAACTTCTTTTACGAAGGGAATTTCGTCCATTAGGATGGCTTCAACACCCAATTTTATTGTATCGTCTGCCGCATAACAACCGACACAAGCGCCCATCATACGTACATAAACGACACCTTCAGCATCTATATCCACAAATTCAACATCACCGCCATCTCTTTGGATGTACGGTCGTATTTTATCGAGTGTCTCGACGATTTGTTCTCTAAGTTCTGTATCCATTTTTTACCTCATTTCAAATAATATACGATACCAGCCATAATCAATCCGACGATGACGCCGCCGAATACTTCGGTCCATTTGTGACCTAAGACTTCTTTTATTTTCACAAGATATATCGGATCGTCTAGCTGCACTTTGGTTAATAATTGAATATCTCGGATCAGCTGTTGTGTTACTTTGATGTTCTGACCCGCATAATAACGGACATTCGCCGCATCATAGGCAACTATCAGACTGAATCCTAAAGTTACCGCAAATATCGTGGAATAGAAGTTTTCCTGTATTCCAACGGCCATTGTCAAGGCTGTTACTGTTGATGTGTGGGAACTTGGGAAGCCTCCGCTTTCAATAATGAGCAAGGGTTTCCATTGGCGCGTTCTTACGTAATGAAAGACAGGTTTTAAGCTTTGCGCCACCAAATTCGCAAACAACGCTGCGTAAAAGGGGTACATTATCCCTAGCATCGACATCACCTCTTCCGTCGAATATTATAACACAATTCAAGTTTTCATGTGGTATAATTACTTTGATTTAAAAAGAGGCGATGACGATGTACATACCCGGACAAATAGTTGAAGGCGTGATTACGGGAATTCAGCCCTATGGCGCATTTGTATATATTGATGAAAATACCAGTGGACTGGTTCACATATCCGAGTTATCGGATTCTTTTGTGCGTGATATTGCTCAATATGTGCAAATCGGTGAGCGTGTGACATTAAAGATTATTGATGTTGATTCAACCGGTCATCAGCTTCGTCTGTCGTTAAAGGCTGCCCGACAACAAACGCTTCGTTCTGCTTCGAAGGGAAATCGGACCGCTAAGATTCCGAAGGGAAATTTAGGATTTACCACCTTGGCAAAACTTTTGCCAGAGTGGATTGCTCAAGCAAAGGAGAAAAAACATGATTAAATGCGATTTGACTTATGCGAAATTAGAGACTTCAGTAGAGGATTTTCAGGAGAAGGTATCTTTCTATCATCATGCGTTACATGAAAAAACCGAGAAGGGAAATGATTTTCTCGGTTGGGTCGAATGGCCCAAGAATTTTGACAAAGAGGAGTTTGTCCGCGTACAAGCGGCTGCTGCAAGAATCCGTGCGGATGCAGAAGTTTTTTTGGTCTGTGGAATCGGTGGTTCGTATTTGGGAGCTCGTGCAGCAATCGAATTTGTACAAGGATTATATGGTAAAAAGGATGTGGAAGTCTTGTATGTCGGTAATACATTTTCATCCACGGCTATTGTTCAATTACTTGAATATATTAAGGGTAAAAGTGTATATTGCAATGTGATTTCAAAATCCGGGACAACCACAGAAACCGCATTGGCGTTTCGGATGATTCGTCAGTATATGGAATCGGAATATGGTGTTGAGCAAGCGGCAAAAAGGATTTTTGCGACAACGGATAAAAGCAGAGGTACACTGAAGGTATTGGCCGATAAGGCCGGTTACGAAACATTTACGATTCCTGATGATATCGGGGGTCGATATTCAGTTTTGACTTCTGTCGGGTTGTTGCCGATTGCGGTTGCAGGTATTGACATTGAAGCGGTGATGGCTGGCGCAAAATCGGCGATGCTTACTTTAAATGATGAAAGTCTTAAGACTAACGCAGCTTATCAGTATGCGGTCGCACGTCGAATTTTGGAAAATCAAGGAAAATTTGCGGAAATGCTGGTTTCCTATGAATCTCATCTGACGATGTTGGCGGAGTGGTGGAAGCAGTTGTTTGGTGAGTCGGAGGGTAAAGAAGGTAAAGGTTTGTTGCCAGCGTCTGTCAACTTCTCAACCGATTTGCATTCCATGGGACAATTTGTTCAGGAAGGCTCGAATAAGCTGTTTGAGTCGGTCATCGTTGTTGATCAGCCAATGCTGGATACCACGGTGCCATCTGCGGAAGATGATGGAGATCAGTTGAATTATCTTGCGGGTAAGAGTTTGGATTGGGTGAATAAAATGGCGTTCAGAGGTACGTTGGCTGCGCATGTGGATGAGGGCAATGTGAGTAATATTCTGTTGAATATTGAAGACACTTCCGCCTTCACCTTTGGATATTTAGTTTATTTCTTCTTTAAGGCTTGCGGTATGAGTGTCTATCTGTTGGATGTAAATCCGTTTGATCAGCCAGGAGTCGAAGTATATAAGCGCAATATGTTTAAGTTGTTAGGTAAAAAATAGTAAACGAAAAAAAGGAACGCAAGTTCCTTTTCAGACTGATGACAAGTGCACCTTTTAACAGGGTGCACTTTTTAATACTTCAAAAATAAACAGCGTTGATGACGCTGTATGTGTGTACTGATGAAATTCTTGAGGTTTGAGTAAGAAAAACAAGACTGTTGATGGAGCAGTAATGCCATCTTTTTCATGTTTTGGGCAGCGCAAGACAGCCAAGCGTAACTTTGTACTTTGGCTAACCCTCGATGAGTCGCATAGCGATACCCATGATTCTGTTTACTGTCCGCGAAGCTGCGTTCTACCGTGGTTTTGCGACGAGCATAGAGATTCTTCCCATGTTCACTCAGCCTTCGTTCACGAGCGCGATCGAATACTTCCTGCTTTACATGTCTGCGGATTTCCTTGCGATTGCTCTTTCCGGCACAATTCATCAACATCGGACAACCTTCGCACTGCTTCTTATCGAAGTAATGTTTGTATCCCAACTTATCGATATTTCGCATGGGCAGTTCACATCCGATGGGACATATATAGGCATCTCGCTCTTGGTCATAGGTGAAGTTCTTTCGATCTTCGCGGTTGGTATTAAACCGCCGATAAGCAATAGCACTGAAGATGTCTTTCTGCTCTAAGGCTTCCATAATCTCCCAGCTGTAATAGCCACTGTCTAGTCCGACATTCTCGGTTGAAAATCCATATTTGTTCAGAATATAGTCCACCCGACTGAGATAAGGTTTCGAATCATGGACATTGCCGGGAGTGATGTGAACATCGACAATGAAGTTGTTTAATCCGTCTACGGTCCGATGATCCAAATACATGAACCCTTTTTCCTTCTCATCCCGGTGATAATAGCCGCTTTGAGGGTCGATCGTACTCACTTTCGTATGCTTGGTTTCACTCTCGTCGCTGAACTCGAAGGTTTCTTTCCCTAATTCCTCTCGGATACCATTGATTTCTCTCTCCAATGCCGCTTTGCGTTGCTTCACCACCATCTCTATCTGATTGGTATATTTCCGAGTGTTGGCGTTGGCACGGATATGAGTCGAGTCGCTAAACAGATCACGTCCCGATACCAGTTTCCTCTTCATGGCGAGTTTGAGAATGGTTGCGAAGATTTCTTCAAATATGGGAGTATTGGCATAGCGTCGCAGGTAATTCTGCGAAAAGGTGGAATAGTGTGGGACCGACTGTCCAAAAGGAATGCCTAAATACCAACGGAAGGAAGCATCGGTCTCACACTGTTTGATCGTTGCCCGCATCGACTTGATTCCATAGAGATACTGGAGCAGGACAATCTTAAATAAAACCACCGGCTCGATACAGTTCCTTCCTTTGTCTTGACTGTAAAGAGATCGTGTCTTTTCATTGATGAACGTTAGATCGACCGAAGCCTCAATTTTACGTAAAAGATGATCCTCGGGGACCATCTGTTCCATTGTCATAAGAATCAATTCGTCTTGTTGGTTTTTGCGTTCTTTATACATAATTTCACCCTCAAAATGTCCTCTTTATTTTATCATTTTTCGGATATCCGATAAAGATTGCCTTTCAAACAAATAAAAAAACTGTCGACATCTACAATTGTATTTGTCAACAGTCTGAG
>JAUYTU010000025.1 GCA_030694975.1 Erysipelotrichaceae bacterium
CCGCCAGCGTTCATCCTGAGCCAGGATCAAACTCTCCATTTGATCTGCTCATTATTTTTTTAAACTCTGACGAGTTAAATTTTTAAAATTTTTGTCTTGTACTTGGTGTTTCCTATTTAGTTTTCAAAGATCAATCGGCTTGCGCACTTTTGTCGGTGCCATATTATATTAACAAATGAGGCACCATAAGTCAACCAAAATTAACTCCTTTTTATGCTTTTTTTCATAAGTCTTACCCACTGTCACAAAGCATCACGTTTTCTTCTTGAAATCTCTCAAATACTCCTGAAACAGATCTTCAATGACCTCTTTATCGAAAGGAACTTCCTCATTTTCAATCATCAGCAACAACTGATCCAACGATTCACGAACGATATCAATGATCTCAACCGAGTACTTCATTTGCTCACGATGCAAATCAAACTCGTCCTCATCCAATATATCGAGCGCTCGATTCGGATAAACTTTAACATCCAAATCATAATCAATGTTCTTAATAGCCTCTCCATCAAAAACACTGGGAGAAGCAAGGTTGCAATAATAATAGATACCGGTTTTACGGATCATCGAAATAATATTGAACCACTTGTCCGGATAAAAGAAACAAATGGCAGGCTCGCGGGTATACCAGCTGCGACCATCCGCTTCCGTCACCCACGTTTTATGAGTAACCACAATTACGACATCTTCCAAAGAACGCAAAACAAGGCCCTTCGCCCACGTGCGATGCAATGTTCCATCATGCTTATAACTTTGAATATAAACATTGGTTCCGACAATTGGTAACACAGACATCCCTCCTTTGCGCTTTATCATTATATCTTATATGAAATAACTTGAAAACCTTAAATATTCGATTCATAATAAAAGAAACCTCATATGAGGTTTCAAGTCAATGATTGATACGTAATCGCGGCAGCACCATCGTCACAACGATCAGAGCAACGATCATCGTCGGTATCATATACCAACTGTTGTACGCCAGCGATCCCCACCAAGTAACTTCATAGAATAAAACACCTGAAACCGTATGAGATGCAAGCCGGATCAGATTGACCGCGACAATCCCCCATAAAAACGATTGTTTTCCGATTTTGGCTGATGGAACCATACACGCAACTCCATAAATTCCAAATGCGAGTAAGTAATCCAGAATAAACTGAAACCAATTGAGAAACCACATTGCTCCGGTCATCCATTGCAATAAAACCGACATCAGACCAACCGCAACCCCTTTTTTCCAACCTAAGTCATAACTGGCTAAAAGTAAAGCGATGACCCCTAATCCAAGTGTACCCCCTTGGGGCATCTTAAAGATTCCGATCATATTGGATATAAAATCCAAAACAATAAACATGGCCAAGTAGGCCGACATCTTAACTAGATCTCTTGTACTCATAAAAAAACACCTCCGTTTGAGAAGAGGCGTAAGGAAAAAAACGGAACTCCCTACGCTAGCTTTATCTAGATCAGGTGATTAAGGGTTTGTTTGCACATCTCAGCTGACGCTCCCCTGTTCACACGATGATTATATCACACTCGAAAATGAAACGAAAGAAAGGAACTCACCTATGTATCAATTTGAAGGAAAACCGACCGACCGTATTGAAGCCTATCAACTATTACTCGCTCAAGCTCAAGCACTGCTTGAAGGAGAAACCGACTTTATCGCCAACTGTGCCAACATCAGTTCTTTACTCAACCTATTTGTGGAAAAGATCAATTGGGTCGGCTTTTATTTAAAGATAATTTGTCAAATTAAGTGCAACACTCAGTAGAATTTGACTCAATCATTTCCAATGGTGTTGAAAATTCAATACATTTTCTAGGCCGGTTGTTTAGTAGGGCTAGCTTTTCACTTAAATCTTCTTGAGTCGTTTTGGATAGATCCATTCCTTTTGGGTAGTATTCTCTTAGTAAGCCGTTCGAGTTCTCATTCGTTCCTTTTTGCCATGCACAATAGGGATCTGCGAAGTACATGTCACAGTGCAACTTCTCTTCAATCTCCTTATATCCAGCGAATTCTTTTCCTCGATCACAGGTAATCGTTTGAACCAGCTCATCCGGGAAGTCAGATAAGAGTTCAATGATAGCTGCTGTTACATTTTTTTCTGTGCGATCTGGAAGTAGTTTTGCGAGATACAGTCGCGATTTTCGTTCAGCGATGGTTACGAAACAATATTTGCTCTTTCGGGTGTGTCCGTTGCGTCCGGATTCAACGGTATCGGCTTCCCAATGACCCATGATATTCCGTTTGTAAACTTCTTTGGGACGACTTTTAATTGTTTTACCGATATTGAAGCGACCTCTCTTCTCTTGTGGTCGTGTAAATCGTCCTTTTCGTCTTAGCTTGGTTTTATCGCCTTTAATTAGATACCCGTGATTAATCCATCGATAAATCGTTGCGAACGAAGGAAAATTATCGGGTCTTCCACATTCTCTACATGCAATTTGTTCAGGAGACCAGTTTTGATGAATTTTATTTTCAATGTAGTTTTTGATCGATTCATCCATCTTGGTTCTGCGATGACATGAAAGTCTTCTTTTCTCATACTTCTGTTGGGCTATATGGGGCAGATACTTGAATTTTCTACCACAATGGTTGCGCTTAATTTCTCTCGATATCGTACTGGCATTTCGATTAAGCGCTCGTGCAATCTCTCGAATACCCATGCCCATCTGATTGAACTGATATACAAACGCTCTTTCAGATATGGTAAGATGATAATACCTCATAAATCCTCCTGTTTTTGTCTGTTTGGTCACTGACATTATAACATTGGATTTATGAGCCTTTTTAATGTTGCACTTGTTATGTTAATTCATC
>JAUYTU010000029.1 GCA_030694975.1 Erysipelotrichaceae bacterium
ACGCTACTGCTCAAAGGTGATTCTATGAGAGCAAAAGTGGAAAATTGAACCAATAGAGCTACTCAAAATGAGTGGCTCTTTCTTTGCGACGTCGTGGCTCTGTACATCCGATGCGATGGCTCTATTTGAACAACGTAATCATAAGAAGGCTCGCATTATAAGAGATTTTATATTGGAGAAGTTATTGCTTTTCAATAAACAAGTTGATGATAATGTTTTTTTTAAGAAGACTAATCGTTCTAATGGAAACACCATAACATTAGCAAGATATCACTTTGATGACAGCAATTATCTGACAATTAAAAATGAATTAACTACTCTCAAAGAACGCTTCGATAGTTTTCTAGCAGAAATTACACACACATAGAGTATTACATTGAGTTCAGGTTTTATGTTCAACTATCGCACATGCCAAAAAGTCTAAAATTCCTGAAAATTGGATGTCATCAAGATTCATTCTTCTTAAATTGAAATGATAATGACTTTATCCTAAATCTTGTCCACAAATTACTATATTCACTCTACTCGTGTTCTAATGTAGTACTATAAAGGGGGATATTTTATGTTCAATAATAAGAAATCAGATCCAAACCTAAGAGAGTTTAAGGCGCTGCGTAAGAAGCAAAGATCCATGTCCATGTCAAAGTCTTGGAAGAAAATTCTACCCTACGCATTGCCGAACATAATAATTTTTGTAGTGTTCGCATATATCTTGAATCTGTGGATAGGCAGTGGACTAATGCCAATGTCAGAAGTGCTTGAGATTAAGCGGGGTGTTTTAATGCATGATGGGATAGAAGTGGATTACGATGAGCTTTACTCAAAATATGGTTTGGGATTCTATATGGTTGAACCACTAACTGTAAAGGAGATTGAGAGACAGTTTGAATCGATTGTTGATTTCAGTGTGATGGTTATTACTAAGAATCGGACGTTAAAGCCGATTGATCAAGTGGATCATGTCGGATATCGCAATGAGTACGTAATTAAAGAAGGGGAAGTTGTATATCGAAGGAAAGAGTACACGGATCGAAAGAACTATTATGAGAATCAGATTTTTAGTGCTTTTTATGAAGATGAAGGGGTTAACACTGACTTAAAGGATTTCATAGTTGTGATTGATGGTCGCGCATCCGTAAAGTACCATATGGTCGGATCGTATGTTATAGATAAGACCATTCGAGGAAGAGCACCTACTCTTGAAGATAAGGAAGCACTTGTGCGGTTATGGAAAACTAGATATATGATTTACAAAGTTCTGGAAGCGGAATTTGATCAGCCGGCACATCCGGGGTTTATTATTGAATACGAAAATTTACATTAAGATAACCATCCTGTTGATTAAATAAGTATATATGGAGACACATTAAGCCAAGTATTTAAACTTAAGTGTCTTTTTTTGTTTATTGATCAATGGATTACTCATGACATTAAAATTAATTTAAAATAAAAGACATTACATGAATTCATAGACGGCGAATTGTAAAATGAAGTCGTCCACCTAAGCAAAAGAAAAGCATCACTCACAGAATCCAAGTATCATTAAGTTGCGAAACACATGAGAAAGGATCCATGAATGATGCACCTCAATGATACAATACCTTGTCGTAAAGGACAACACCTGCGACTCAAAGAACGAATTGAAATCCAAGTTTTGAAGCGACTTGGAAAGTCCAATCGCTTTATTGCCAAGCAACTTTCTCGAAGTCACAGTACGATCAACGATGAAATCCAGCGTGGAACAGCCCTTCAAGTTAAGATTGTTAATGGAAAGCGAATCTACAGGAGCGATTACTATGCCGAAACCGGACAGATGGTCTACGAAAACCATCGTGAGGCCTGTCAGGCAAAAGGAAAAATCTTGAAAGTGGGTACTTTCATCGCTTATGCAACCCAACATATCTTGGAAGATGACTGGTCACCCGATGCTGCGGTAGGACGATTCAAACAAGAGATTGAATACAAAGATGAACCTACCGTTTGTACAAAGACGCTCTATCGCTATATTGACGAAGGCTTGATCATAAATCTCAATAACATGAATTTATGGCTAAAAGTACGTAGAAAGACAAAGCCGAAGCCATCCCGGGAGCGTAAACGCATCTTGGGACAGTCCATTGAAGAACGTCCTCAGGAAGTGAGTGATCGAACAACCTTTGGTCATTGGGAATTCGACACGGTCATTGGCAAGAAAACAAAGGGGGAGCCGGTACTCTTGACGCTGATCGAACGATTGACGCGTTATCAGCTAGTCATAAAGATCAAGAGCAAAGATGAACGTTCGGTCAGAGAAACTATTGAAAGCATGGCTCAATGCAATCCAAACTTCGCAAAACTCTTCAAAACCGTAACCTGTGATAACGGTTCAGAATTTGCCAGTCTTTCCGAAGCGTTATACAATATCAGCGATGTTTACTTCACACATCCGTATTCCTCATGGGAACGAGGGACCAATGAGAATCACAATGGTCTGCTCAGACGCTATATTCCAAAAGGGAAGTCACTGAAACAATACTCCACTGCTCAAATCCAACGATTCACACAAAAACTCAATCATTTACCGCGCAAGATTCTACATTATCTTACGCCTACAGAAGCCATCCTGCTCCACTTCAATCAAATCTAAGCAATGAACTGATTCTTGGTTTCCTTTTTTAACAAAGTGGACGACTTGTTATTGCAATTTGCGGCTTTGTTTCTGTCAAGAAAATACAAGAAAATTGTTGAGGCAATTCTTTTGTTTCCATCGATGAAACTATGATTCTTTGTTATCAGATAAAGAAGATGGGCTGCTTTCGACTCTAGTGTTGGATAAAGTTCCTATCCGCCAAATGTTTGATAAATCGTGGAAATACTAGAGTTAAAGGATTGATCACGCTCTTTGGCGAAATTATCACTTTTCCCGGAGAATTTGCTCCGGTGAATGATATCCATACACTCACTATAGTTGATAAGATAGGTATCTCTGATTCCTTCAGGAGTCCTGAATGTTCGATGATCATAATCATCAAGAATTGTAAGACCTCTGTTATATGCAATTAGGAATTGTAAGATATCATTCCCGCTCAATGAGAAATCACCATCAATTTGTCGATAGGCATCTAGAAGTGTGGTAATCTCAACCAAATTGGGTATTCTCATCCTTTTTTCATTGATTGCATAGCCTTTAATCAGATAGTCTTTCAGAATTTTATTCGCCCATTTCCTAAATGCTACACCTTTATTGGAGTGTACTCTGTAACCAACAGAAATTACGACATCAAGGTTATATTGCATTTCAGGTCTATAGGCATCACTTCTGTGCATTTTTTGCACAGAAGTCGATTCATCCAATTCGCCATCTCTAAAAACATTTAAGATATGTCTCGATATTACAGATCTTTCTTTATTAAAAAGCTCAGCAATTTGCTTTTGAGAAAGCCAAATTGTTTCTTCTTGTGGACTGACATTAACTTCAATTTCTACATCATTATCTCTAAATATTATGACATCAAACTTATCCATATATAACCACCTTAGCCTTTATTTAATTATATCAGTTGAAAATGAAAATTCCTAAAAATTGAAATATTAGTGTAGATATTAAAAATTAACTAACCATACAAACGATCTCGTAAAATGTAATATTCGCAAAACGTAGGGGAAAAATGCCTAAAATGTGTTTGAATCGGTGCAACAAAAAACAAATAAGTAAATTGCAGATAGTAGATTATCAACTCTTAGTTTTCTCATTACTCTTAGGCTTCTCAAACACAAAATACTGACTTATCTCGTCAAGTCCACAGATAATGGCCCCAAATACACCGTCACTAAAGAAATCCGAATCTACTTTCTCAAAGTCAGGATTGTTATCAATTAATAATTGAGGGATTAAGAAAGTCCGCAAAATCTCTATAATGAATGGTGAAATTGTTTCGGAATAATATTATATAAACATCGAGTCGAAGTGTTCCAATGACTAAACTTACGATAAGAGTATACAAGGTAAGATAGATTACTGCCAGAAGCAACGTATTAATAATCCATCGGAAGAACAAATTCAATCTTGTTTTGGAAACACCATAATCGATTAGCCAATATAACATGAAAACCAGAATAAGGCGACAGGCAGAGTAGAAGTAAAAGAGTATTTGGTAAATCATAAAATACAGAACATCGATCCAACTACTTCCATTTAGTTTGGTAGAAATGAAATCATCCAGAAACATAAGAAAAAGCAACAGAAAAACATACTTTATCATCTGCTTTGGATTGTTTCTCAACCAGTTCAGTTTGACCGAAAATTCAAAAGCCGGTTTTTCCTCAATTATCAAATCGTTGTCAACTGTTGAACTTTCAATCATTGTACATCCCCCAAGTTATATTAGAACCCACGACTTAATGAAAAGATATATTTGAAATAATTATGATATATGTCGTTGACCAATGCAATAACCTTTTAAGTATTCTTAGAACTTTTAATGGAACTTTTTGAGAAAAGAAAAGGCCAACTTAATTTATAAAGTTGACCGCAATAGAATTAAACGAATAAATACATTTAGATATCAAGATTCGAGTCTTTGATAATATCTTTAAGCAGCTTCGCAGAGTCATTGAGTTGACTCAACTCCTTTTCTGACAAGGGGATTGGAAGAATCTTACGAATGCCATCCCGACCGACGATACAAGGCATAGCCATGTAGACATCACGGATGCCACATTCACCATTGAGAAGGCCGCTGACGGTCAAGATGGATTGCTCATCATCAAGCAGAGCCTCACTGATCTTGCGAACCGCAAGCGCAACCGCATAATTTGTGTAACCTTTACGATTGATAATCTCATACGCCGCATGTTTAACATCATAATGAATATCTTCTTTAAACTGATCTCCGCAATCTTTGTCTGCGGTTTGGCAATATTCATCGACACTCATACCGGCAATCTTCGTCAGACTCCACGTCGCAATCTCAGAATCACCATGTTCACCAATGATGTATGCATGGATATTTCGAGCGTCAATGTCAAACTGCTTTGATAAAATTGATTTAAATCGTGAAGTATCCAAAACGGTTCCAGATCCGATGACCCGATTTGACGGAAAACCCGAATACTTATAAGTAATGTATGTTAAAATATCAACGGGATTGGACACCACTAAAAGTATCGCATCCGGACTGTATTGAGCTAACTTAGGAACGATATCCTTAAATACAGGGATATTCTTGTTCAAAACATCCAATCGTGACTCTCCGGGTTTTGGGCCAATTCCGGCGGTTATGATGATCAAATCAGAATCTTGCGTATCTTCAATGGTACCGGCAGTCACATTGACTGTTTTAACAAATGCGGCACCATGCGATAAATCCATCGCTTCTGCTTCGGCCTTCTCGTGATTAATATCCACAAGAACAATATCGCTTGCAAGTCCTGCAACGATTATCGCAAATGCGGAAGTGGATCCCACAAAACCAGATCCGATGATTGAAATTTTATTGGTTTTCATAATCATCCTCCTAGGCTCATCATAGATTAAATGATTACATGCTACAAATGAAGTGATTTGAAATACTGATTACTATCGAAATTTACGGTTTTTAAAGGGAACATTATGAGCAATTGCGTATGTAATATGGGATTGTTCAATTATGAAACTTTTGTGAATCGTAAAAAAGCAGTGACATTTCTTGTCAAAATAGGTCTATAATGAAACTAGGTATATTTTCAGTGTGAATCATATAGACCCAAAAATATAGATATGCCCCATACCAAAGATTGTCCTAGGGCAAAAGGAGAAGAATTTGCAAAAGAAATTTAAGCGGAAACTTCTATTAACCGCTGTTATCGGATTCTGTTTTGTTGCCGTATCTATTTTTGCTGTGATATTTTTGCCCAATCGACTCAACCCTGAAATAACAATAGAAGCAGGTCAGTTGGCAAAATTGAGTGAAAATCAATTCATTAAGACCAAAGATCAAGGAACCTTTACAGAAGAGACGAGGGAAATTGATTTGAATGTTCCTGGGGAATATGACGTCCGTGTCAAAATCGGGTTTATGACCTACAAATCAACATTGTATATCATCGATACCACTAAACCCATCGTAACCCTAAGGCAGATTATTTCTCCATTAGGAAAAGAAATAAATCCTGAAGACTTTGTTTTAACAGCCAAAGACAATACCGAATTGCACTATGAGTTTATTGTCGCTCCCGATCCAAATACAGTCGGCATCCAGGATGTAAGCATCGAAATATCTGATTTAGGGAATAATAAAATCGTCCAGACATCCTCCGTTTTAATATCTCAAATCAAAGAAAAAGTAACCATCGAAGCTGGAAATCCGATTCCGGTCATCGATGATTTTCTGATGGAAGAAAGAGTCGATGAGACCTTTATTACCAAATTGGAATCCTTGAAACTGGTCGTCGGAATTTATCCGATCGAAATCAAAGTTGGAGACAGGATTCTTATTTCTCAATTAGAAGTCATCGACACCATCGCCCCAACCGCTACGCTGGTTTCCGTCAATGCATTTGTATCCGATACCGTAGCGGCTTCAAAATTTGTTAAGGATATTATTGATGAATCCATCGTAACCGTCAGTTTTAAAGACAATACCGACATTACAGCCAAAGAAGGTACCTTTTCACCCATTATTCTGCTAACGGATGCCGGAAACAATGTGACCGAACTTGTCGGGAAAATCGTTGTAATTAAAGACACTGTAGCTCCGGTTATCAAGGGAACAGGGTTAAGAGACAGAACTGTCTATATTGGCGAGAACTATAACTACAAAGCACAGGTATTTGCGACTGATAATCGTGATGGCAGTGTCAAAGTAACTGCCACTGGAAGTGTGGATTTCTCAAAAGTAGGTATATACACCATAACGTTTACGGCAAAAGACAAAGCCGGTAATTCAGCCAGTGAAAAAATAACGATCACTGTTAAAACTCATCCGCCATTTGAAGCCAAGGGCAGTACCGGTAACAGTGAACTAAACGCACTGGTCGACAAGATCTTCGCAAAGATGTTGCATGGCGACATGTCTACTTATGAAGTTACCAAGAAAATCTATGACTTTGGCCGCACGATTCATTATCAGGCAGGAATTTGGGAATCTGAATGGACAGCAAGAGCGATTTGGACGCTTAATAACCGATTAGGAAATTGCTATGGCCGAATGTACGCCATGGAAGCAATGTATACCCGTGCCGGAATAAACAATCGCGAGCGAATCAAATACAATGGGGAACATTCTTGGAATCAGGTCGACATCGGCAGCGGCTGGCAAAATATCGATATCGGTTTTCCTGGCATATTCTTAGTGTCAGATAGTTATCTATACAACAGAGCACTGACAACCTCAGTTAATGATGATAACTGGCATACGGAACCACCGGTGTACGGAACGGTCATTGTGCAGCACATTGATGAAACGACCGGAGCTTTTATCTCATCCAACGTGACTCTTACCGGAATGACCGGTGCGAGTTACTCAACAAGCAGAGTGACAGTCAGCGGTTATACCTACGTTTCCAAAACAAGTAATTCTTCCGGTACATTTACCGAATCAACCATTACAGTTGTATACAAATATACTGATTAAACTGAAAGGAGCGTTTATGAAAAAACTATTACTAATAATTCTGATGACTTTGGTGTTTGCGGGTTGTTCTTCAAATGCTGAGACATTAAATGATTATTATTTTGAAACCAATGGACTTAAAATCAGCATGGGAGATAAAGCGAGTGACTTTCTAGTCAAGACCGGTACTCCTATAGAACAATACTCAGCACCTTCATGCGCATTTGACGGCGATGACACTGTGTATGATTTTGGCAGTTATCAAATCACAACATACCTTTCTGTGGAAGGAGAAATTTTCACCGGCGTATATTTGCTAGATGATCGTTTTTCGACCAAAGAAGGCATTAAAATCGGATCGAAATTATCCGAAATGTTAAGTACTTACGGCGATAAATATGAAGAGAATTATGGTGCGTACACCTATTCCCTTGGATTAACAGAATTGTCATTCGTTGTAATCGATGATGTTATCACATCGATATCCTATTTACATAAAGTTGAATAATCGCTTCAGGAGGACCTATGGTTTTTAGCTCTCCGGTTTTTATATTCCTATTTCTACCTTTGGTTTACTTAATCAATTTGGTAATACCTAAACGTTTCAGTAATATTTTTCTGTTGCTTTTCTCACTGATATTTTATGCATGGGGCGAACCGCTCTATGTTTTTTTAATGATTTTCTCAGCGCTGATCAACTTCTACCTGACGATATGGATCGATACGTATTCAAGCCGACGAAAAATCATTTTGATCATCGCCATACTATTCAACATTGGAATTCTTGGCTTATTCAAATATGCGGACTTTCTGATTTTAACTGTCAATGGATTGCTGAATACATCATTTCCGATGCTCAATTTGCCCTTACCCATCGGAATATCTTTTTATACCTTCCAAACCATGTCCTACGTGTTTGATGTATACAACAAAGAGACCTCCGTTCAACGGAACTACTTTTCCTTATTGCTCTACATCACTTTCTTCCCGCAGCTAATCGCCGGACCGATCGTTCAATATCACGACATCGCTAAGCAAATTGAATCTCGATTTGTGACCTTGGACAATACCGTCCACGGACTGCGACGGTTTGTGGTGGGATTGTCAAAGAAAGTTCTGCTGGCCAATGCCATGGCCATCATTGTCGATCGACTGTTTGCCTTGCCGAATTCAGAAATCTCAATGCCCGTAGCCTGGGTTGCTTCCATCGCATACCTCTTTCAAATCTACTTTGACTTCTCCGGATATTCGGATATGGCCATCGGCATGGGAGAAATGTTTGGATTTCACTTCAAAGAAAACTTCAATTATCCCTACATCGCGATGTCTGTGCAAGACTTTTGGCGTCGCTGGCATATTTCCTTATCCTCATGGTTTCGGCTGTACCTATACATTCCACTGGGCGGTAATCGCAAAGGGAAGAGCCGGGCAATGTTTAATCGAATCTTCGTCTTCTTCCTCACCGGACTTTGGCATGGTGCTTCATGGACATTTGTCGTATGGGGTTTATATCACGGACTTTTCCTATTGCTAGAACAAACGGTTCTTAAGGTCGAGCGCTGGCCGGTTATTATTCGCCGTATTTACACATTAATGGTCGTTTTGATCGGCTTTGTGATCTTTCGATCAGAAACCTTCATTCAATCCATGATATTTATACAGTCCATGTTCACATTCACCTCAACCACTGCATTGGCGATGAAAGAACTCATGATCTTGATAACACCGCTCACTATAGTGATGTTTATCATCAGCGCGATTGCCTCAACTCCGATCGTGAAGATGATCCAAGTCAGATTTAAGTCTGTTGTTGTATCCTATTTATCCTACGGATTTACAATTATACTTTGGATAGCCTGTTTGCTCAGTTTGGCCGCTAACACCTACAATCCGTTTATTTACTTCCGGTTCTAGGAGGAAAAATGAAAAAATTTCTCAAAATCACTTTCTGTTTTCTGATCTTCGGCACCGCTCTTATCCCTTTGTTTGGCACCGTCATTGGGGTTGACTCACTCAATTTGGATAAAAGCGCACTTTCACCCATGCCGGCATTGATTGAAAACAATAAAATCAACGCAAAATACACATCGCAGTTCGATGATTTTTATACGGATCAGTTTTCCTTTCGAACCTACCTAATTACGGCATATAATCAGATTTATGCCCATTTATTTAAGCAAAGCGGCAATGACAAAGTCATCGTCGGAAAAGAGGGTTTCTTGTTTTTTGAGGAAACATTAAACGATTATCTCAAAGTTGATCAGCTCAGCGATTATGATTTGTTACGGCTTAACGAAGTGTTGCGCATTCAACAGAAATACCTTCAGTTGGAAGGGATTGAAAGTCATTTCATAATTGTACCCAATAAAGCGACGATTTATCCAGAATTCATGCTATCTTTAGTGAAGCCGATTGGATCACAAAGTAATTTAGAACGGATAAGCGAAATGGAATTGAACATGAGTTTCATTGATCTGAAAGAAGAGCTTATTAAACAGAAGATGATTTCGGCTAATTTGTTGTATCACCATCAAGATTCCCATTGGAACAACATTGGAGCAGCCATCGGTTATGACCTGATCATGAAATTTCTGAATAAAGAAAGTCTTGTTCTGACACAACAACCGTACGAGAACATTGTTGATTGGCAAGGGGATCTGGCACGGATGTTATATCCATCCAAATCTACCCTCGATCAACAGTTCTATTTCAAATTACCCAGTCAGTTCACTTTTACAAAAGCAATTCGAACATTGGAAGACTTGCAGATAGAATCAGTCAATGCCTCAAAAGAGGGAAGTCTGTTTATGTTTCGAGACTCCTTTGCCAATGCACTGATCCCCTTTATTTCCGAGTCGTTTGAACAAGTGAATTATTCACGATTGTTTCCATATGATTATACAAAAATTGACACAGAGCGCTTGGAGCATCTGATCATTGAAATTGCGGAGCGAAATGTTAACTGGCTGTTACAAGCCACACCGATCCTTCAGGCAATTGGTGAAGAGATTTCGATCACTGAAACATCAACAGTTTCACTTGATATAACAGTTGATCAAGAAAAAAAATCGGACCTGTTCTATTTGAACGCCCGATTTATGGATCAGAAGATTTCAGAGAAAATCACTGCGGTGCGACTGATGGATGGAAGCACCGTTTACGAAGTTTTTCCAATTTATCAGGACACAGATTTTGAAGATGAAATACTCGAGAAGGGATTTTCAATTTATACAAAAGAAGAATTGAATCCAGATACAATGACAGTCTATGTTTTCATGAACAATGAGTGGTTCAAGGTAGAATAATTAAGTTTCATTTCTTCAGTCCGGTTAACTCCATGCTTAAATCATAAACCTGCTTGCTCAATATGCGATCCATTGCGTGTTTGGCAGGTTTTTCTTCGAGTGTTAAATGAAAGAACTTTCCGCTGACATTGGCCATCTGAGAATCTGCGACCAAGTAATAAATGGCTTCACCAGAAATCTTCGCATCTTTTAACAGGGGCTGAATAAACAGCCTTGAAAACATCCGGTACAACCAACCGTTGTTACTGCCGATACTCGTTTTCACATCACCAGGATGCATCGCATTGATCGTTACACCGCTTTTCTTCAGTTGGTCATCCATTTCCCACATGGTTAGCAGTTGCGCTGTCTTGGATGCGCCATAGCCTCGCAATCCGGTGTATGGACGCTTTTTCCAATGAATGTCATGGATATTCAAACCATTGAAACGATGACCTTCAGAGTTGATGTGCAATATTCTGGAAGGAGCACTTTCAATAAGTCTGTTTAGCAACAAATTCGTAAACAAGAAGGAGGCTAAGTGATTCACAAAGAACACCGTCTCAAAACCTTCCGATGTATAAGTAACTTTGGTAGAATGCAATCCGGCACAGTTGATGAGGACATCGATTTTCGGATATTTGGCTAAAATGACATTTGCGGCATGTCTGACTTGATCGGAATGACTGAAGTCCGCAATAACGATATCAATCGAAACATCAAATAAGGATAGTATTGTGCTTCTGACCTCTTCTGCTTTTTGCTGATTTCGCACCACCATAACGATGGTCGCCTGTCCCTTGGCCAAGCGTTTCAGTGCTTCTAGTCCGACTCCGGAAGTCGCACCGGTTAAAACAACGACCTTATTCTCCATGGATGCAGAACTGGTTTTTTGTTCAGCTTTGGAATTTCTTAAAAACAATAACTCATCCGGTAATTCAAATTTTTTCATAACTTCTCCCTATCCAAAATGCTTAAACATGAATTTACGATACAGTTTGCCAAAACGGGGGATTCCATTGAAAATATCTCCCCAAAGATCGTAATAATCGCGTTGTTCAATGATCATGCCTTCATCATTGAGCGTCAACCGCGTACAACCATAGACGGGTGTACTTGGTGATTTTTTGAAAGACATCGTCATTCTCCATTCCATCGAAATGATATTCTCATGTTTCATCACATGGGAAAGGTCCATAACCAAAGATTCACATCGCTTGGTCAAACGGTTACACATAGCTGTAAAGTTCTCAAACCCATCTACTCGCTGAATGGAATCTTGAAAGATGATGTTGGGATGATAATAAGGGAATATATGAGCCCAGTCCGGTTTTCCGTTTTTGTTATACGTTTTTGACCATAGACGAATAACGGATTCGACCGTTAGCTCTTCCAGTGGCTCATTCACTTGTTCAAGCGCTGTTTCTAGATTACTCAACTTCAGTTCCGCCTTTCTGCTTGCGATAAGATTTTTGAAAATCGCTGATGACCGCATCCGCAGCCAATTTTCCGGTCAAAATTGAAACCGGCACACCCGCCGGATTGAACGTCCACTGACCGGCTTGTTTTATTGAATCTACAGGAGTCAACACGGATTTGGCGACTCGGATCATCCGATATTCGGTAGGGAAGGGTTTATTGATAAATGACCATCCCGTCAGAGAACCTTGTGTGTTCAATGTTTTTCTAGCAATAGACAAAGGCGTAGATACAATCGTTTTCAAAACATGCTTATCGAAACTCTCAATGTAGCCATCCGAAAGTTGTGAGATCATCAGTGATGTGATATGTTGTTTAAACTCATCATATAGGCCCAACTGTTCGAAATGTTTGACGAGTTTGTAATCAAACAACAAGGAGACAATCAATCCGGTTTGTCCTTGGGGAGATAAGGTAGGGTCGCGCAACGCCGGAATCGAAACTTCCAAGGTGTTGTATTTCACATAGTCGCAAATCCAATCAAAGAGCATTTGTTTATCGTCGATAAACGAACCATGGTTCTGAATGTCATTAAGTGATATCTTAGTTAATCCTTCTTTGTGTAACGTGTAGAAACAGTGGGGGCCGGTGATTTCTTCAAAATGTTGCGGAGGTAAATCGACAAGCATATATACCGTCAAAACGGAATCTGCACCGATTTTATCTTCGTATAGCCTCTTGCTTTGCTTAACTTTGTGGGTAAGACTCAATGATTTGATCCTCTTCAAATCAATAGTATTATAAAAAACATTAGTATCGGCAGCCCAGATCATCTGATCATAAAAAATCTCGGTTCCATCCTCTGTACGAACCAGTTTCTGTTCAACATCGATCTGAACGACTTTTCGGTTTGTTTCAATCTTACCGCCTTGCACCAAAATCAGTGACTTTAACTGATCGACGATGGTTTGGGTTGAACCTTTGGGATAATGATACTGTAAATAGAGGGTGAAGTAGGACAATGCGAAGAAGGTCGGGGTCGATGAGAAGAAGTGTTGAGTGATGATGTGAATCAATGATTCATTTTGAGTGCGGGTGCGTAAGAAATCATGGATGGGATCCATCCGTTTTGACATTTTACGAATATTGATTACAAACTTGAAAAACCAAGGCAACAAGGTCTTACTTAAATAGTTCATATTATAAGGCTTAGGCAGAAACAGCGGATTCTCAACTCCATATAAAACATCCATGGTTTTCATGACGTATTTAATGTCCGTAACGATAGCATCAATATCTGGTTGGTTTTGAGGATATATTTCTTTGAGCAACAATCCGTACGTATCAATATCGGAATCATCGACAAGCGTAAGTGATTTCGTACCGATCGTGATTTTAATCGGATTGGGAACAAATTCAATTTGAATTCCCAATTGTTTTAACATTGGAAAAATGATACCCGAATTAATGATACCACGGGCACCTTTGTCCAAAACGTGACCATCAACGGTAAACGCCCCAAGCAACCCGCCAATCTCCGCTTCCTTCTCCAAAAGCAATACATTAAGTTTTTCTTTGCTCAGATATGCGGCAGCCGTTAGTCCGGCTATGCCACTGCCAACCACGATGGCATCTACACGGTTCATATTCGCCAAACCTCCGAGATATTGTGAGAATTTCATGTTTTTATCATATCACAAATCGTCAATTGCAGTATATTGAAAGGAATGATTATTTAAAATAATTCAGTTCAACCAAAAGAAAACCCGCATTGCGGGGGAATTAATCAACAAAGCCCAATTTTTTAACGAAGGGTTGAAATATTGGGATAAACCAGGCAATCAACGGTCCAAACAGTAACATACCGATGATAGTTCCTTCACGGACAGGAATCGGTTTTTGAAAAGAAATCGCAATGATCAGAGCCCCAATAATGGCGAAGACATCAACTAACTGACGAATCGTACCAAATTTTAGGCGGGTCTTGGTTGCGATGGCCATACAAGCAGCTTCGAGCGGAAAACTTAAGAAGTTGATTGACATGATGAGCGCTACTGCCATAATAATGACCAGCAATGAACCCATGTATATTGCCATATTGATCAGATAACTGTCAATGGTAACATTGGCCAGTATTTCGTAAAACACGATATTTACAAAAAATCCCAGTAACACCGCCATAAATATCTGAAGGAAAGAGATCATCTTGAAGTCTTTCTTTAAAACGACGACTTGTACAAGCACACAGCTTATGTTCATCATCATTGAAAATGTTCCAACCTTAATTCCCGTTACCATCGAAGTGGCCTGACTGAAGGCATCCCATGCGCCAACCCCTACCGCAGCTTTTAATCCCAGTGCTACCCCGGTTGCGGCGACGATGATGAAAAATGTGGTGAACAAACTTTTTTTGATAAACAACATCTCCGTACCCCCTGTTACTGCTTATTAAACATGACTTAATATAGCACATATCACCGAAAGAAAGTAGGCAAATGAAAGTAAATAATCCATGATTTAAAAAAAATATCAGGTCAAAGGTTTTATCGGATTCAAATCCAAACAGAAATAGACAGCTTCTTCGATCGGATTATGATAGTATGCGGGAATTTCTCTGAATCCCAGCTTTTGATACAGATTCATCGCCGGCGTCATGGATGATAACGTGTCCAACAAGATGTGATGGTAACCGATTTGTCGGGCATCATGGATAACTCTTAAGGAAAGCATAGCCCCAAGCCCAAGATGGCGAAAGGGTGGTCGGATATACAATCGCTTCAGCTCACATCGCGTATCATCTAATCTGCGCAAACCGATACAACCGGCAACTTCACCGTCAACAGAGGCAATATATAATCTGCCATCATCAAGAGCGTATTTATCCGGTAACTTTAAAAGCTCATTTTCGAAATCTTGAAATTGCAAATCGATACCGAGTGAACCCGCGTATTCACGAAAGAGCGTTCTAATAATGTCCAATCGGTCATAGGCATATTCAATGGTTATGTTCATGATTTTATTCTCCCTGTGATGAATCATATTCTATCATCCTTTCAGATGTCATTCAAGCAAGCGAAGAATTGGACTCATCTTTAACGGAGTATGAACGATTGATTGATAAATTAGATACATTATTATCGAATAATTATATCAAATGATAATGATTGATATATAATGAAAGTAGATAAGCAGAGATATCCGATAAAAAGAGGGAATGACATGATCACTCGATCACACCCGCAGTTCTCCTTGCACGGATTCAAATGTCTGGCCTGCGCTATCATGGCTTGTAATAACAAAAAAGACAACGTTGCCTTTTGTTTTGAGTGTTCACATGACCCAGGCAATTGATATCAATGAATTAGTAAACTATTTCAAACATCGGACACAAAAAGAAGTAGCACAAAAGCGCAGGATACACCTGGCGTTTAGAAAATAACTGTGCAAGCACAGGAGGACCTTATGCAAGAACACCCATTTATGGATTACCTTTACAAAATCGGTTGTAGCGAGAATTCGATAAAGTTTTCCATCAAAGTCATATCCGAATTTGAATGTTATCTCAAGGAACATCACTTAGAATTTGAGACATTGAATCAACATGAGATTGAGAGATATCTTGAGGTTTTAATCGATAGAAATCAAGACGATCTGGACCGACTGATTGCCTTGGCCCGTTATGGGCGTCATCATCATCAGATTGCTTTATTTACAGTCATGCTCTCACTTCTCGATGGAGGGGAAGTGATGGGGAACTTCCAGAAAGCACTGAATGTCAGTCTGGGGGATGAAACAACGCAAAAAGTATTTGAAGGAATCGACATGCCGACTTGGGGTACAGATAATCGTAAGAAAGCAGTCGCAATGGGAATCGTCATGAACCGACTCGAAACGATGGTTGAAAAGCGTCATTGGGAACCTATTCTATTGCAATGTCTGCGTGATCTGCCGGATGCAATGTATTCAAAACAGGTTCAACTATACGAGCAATGTTCAGATATTGAAGAGTATCTTGACAAAAGAGAAGAGCTGTTTTTAGATGAAATGCGACGGCTCAATGGAAGCGGACAGCTCTACTTTGGCCAACCAATCACCAATTCAGCCCTTCTGTTTCTTGAAAATAATGATCGAATTAGTCGTGGAGCTATAAAGAATAACAAACTTCACATCATTAAAATCCCTTATATGACCGATGCCTGGCTGCATGCGGATAGTGATGAAGAGAAACGTTACTTTTACTGTCATTGTCCTTGGGCAAGAGAGTCCATAAAATCAAACAGTGGAATACAGTTAGTCTCACCGCACTTTTGCGCTTGCAGTGCCGGATTCATCAAGAAACCGTTTGAACTGATCTACAAGCAGACACTTCACATCGATATATTACAAACCATTCTACATGGGGATGATGTGTGTGAATTTGCGATATCATTACCAAAGTAAAGACGAGGTGTTCAACCCTCGTCTTTTTAAATGTCATCATCTCTTAGAATGTATTGTATAACCAACGATCCCGGACCGCCATGGGTAATCATCGCCGGTGCCAGTAACAGGGTCTCAATATCCGCATCAATTATTTTATCCTTTATAAGTTCAATCGCCAAATTCACGCTTTCAATGTTAAAGGCATGGGCAACATAGATCCGATGCCTGGAGTTAATCCCGCGCTTCACCAAATCTTCGACAACCGCTTTAATGGCACCGTGCCACGTTCTTGCGACACCGAAACGTTCAATGTGCTGCCGATCGTCGGACTGAGCCATGATGGGCTTTAAATTTAAGAAACTACCTAAGATTGCGGCGGTGGGCGTCAGTCTTCCCGAGCGTTTTAAGAATTCAAAATCAACCGGAATCACATAGGATTGAGTCTCTTTAAGACAGTCATTTAAGCGCACAATAACACCGTCAAAGTCAACTTTGTCCTTTAGATGTGCAGCCAACTGAGTCAGATATCGATTGACACCAGCAACCGATTGAGAATCAAATACCGTCACATAATCAGCGTCCATGCTTTTCTTTACGCCACACGCCGTATCAAAGGCTGAACTCAGACCTTTTCCTGTCGTGATATGCAATGTTTCAACCGTCTCTTCTTCGTACGCCATCAGGATATCGCCGGCAGAAGGTTGTGAAGTGTGGGTGATGATATTTAATCAACTCAACAAAATGTTTTGAATCAATATCGATGTAGTCTTTAAACGTTGTCTCACCAATCATCACTTGATTCGCCACCAGACGAACGTTTAGGACAGCTGCTTCTTCCTTCGATATATGACAAGTCGTATCGAAAATGATTCTCATAACAACACCTCCTATACGAATATCGTATCACTAAATGTTAAAAAAAACAGTGCAAAAAAAGAAAAAGTCTGTTTAGGCAGACCTTTGTTTTAGAATTATTGATTTTCAAGCAAACTCATCAGCTGTTCAACTTCTTGACGGCTCAGTTGACGCCACTCACCTTTTTTGAGGTTGCCGAGCTGGAAATTCATGACTCTCATCCGTTTTAAACGCACCACATGATATCCCAGGGCTGAGCACATCCGACGAATCTGACGATTTAACCCTTGATTCAATATGATGATAAAGGTCGTATCGTTGACGATCTTCACCCGACAGGGCAACGTCTTGGTCATCTCACTGCGCACCGGATTATAAATATTGACACCGGATTCCATGCTTTTTTTAAAGTCTGGTTTAATCGAAGAGGAAAGGTGAACGATGTATTCTTTTTCATGAGCATTCTCTGCTCGCAAGATCTTATTGACAATGCTGCCATCACTGGTCAGCAGAATGAGTCCTTCACTGTCCTTATCCAAACGTCCGATCGGAAAAATCCGCACCGGATAGTTAATCGCTTCAATGATGTTACCCTTAACATCGGACTCACTGGTACAGGTTATTCCGGCTGGTTTAAAGTAGAGCAAGGTCACATGTTCTTCTTTGGAATTTATCTTTACACCATCAACCAAGACTTGGTCATCATCGCTGACCCGCATTCCGACCACAGCCAAAACACCATTGACCGAAACCCGACCGTCGATGATCCATTGATCGGCATCCCGTCTGGAGCATAGTCCGCTTGCACTTATGTAGTTATTCAGTCGTTGCATAGACACCTCTTTCAATCCATGTTCAAGTATACAACAAAAACATCATTTGTTAAGAAAAAATGCACGTTTGTGCATTTTAGAAAGCTTCTGAAATCGTTTTGCCTTGCATGTGTAAAATAAGGTAATCCGGACCGCCGGCCTTAGAATCGGTTCCGCTCATATTAAAACCGCCAAACGGCTGATATCCGACGATAGCACCGGTACATTTACGATTGAAATACAGATTGCCGACATGGAATTCATTGCGGGCCTTTTCCAAGTTCATACGATTGTTCGAAATGACCGCACCAGTCAAACCATATTCAGTATTATTGGCAACCGACAACGCTTCATCAAAGTCCTTAACCTTACATACGGCAAGAATCGGACCAAAGATTTCTTCTTGCATTAAACGCGAATCCGGCGCAACATCTACATAAATCGTCGGATCGATGAACCAACCTTTTGATCCATCCGCAGTTCCGCCGATGACACAACGTCCTTCGGCTTCGCCGACTTCAAAGTACGAAGTAATCTTGTCGAACGCATTCTTATCATTGACCGGACCCACAAAAATACTGTTTTCCTGAGGATTTCCGACCTTCATCGCTTGAGTTATTTCGACCATCTTACGGACGACTTCATCATACACATCTTCAACGATGATCGCACGTGAGCAAGCGCTGCACTTTTGACCGCTAAAACCAAACGCGGATTTCACGATGGCATCCGCAGCCAAATCGAGGTTGGCTTCTTTATCAACGATAATCGAATCCTTACCGCCCATTTCCGCAATGACGCGTTTTAACCAGATTTGACCCGGCTGTACTTTTGCGGCTTTTTCATAAATATCGATACCGACCGCTTTTGAACCGGTAAAGGAAATAAAACGTGTTTTCGGATGATTGACGATATAGTTACCGACTTCACGACCGCTACCCGGCACAAAGTTGATAACACCCGCCGGTAATCCGGCTTCTTCCATCACTTCCACAAACTTGTAGGCGATGACTTGGGTCGTACTTGCTGGTTTTAGAAGAATTGTATTTCCGGATACCACTGCGGCACTGCTCATTCCAGCTAAAATCGCCAATGGAAAGTTCCAGGGAGCGATGATTGCACCGACACCCAAAGGGATATAGCGGTATTCATTGCGTTCAATGTTTCTTCGACTTAACACGACATCATCAATGCGATCCAATGTCAGCATCTGACGGCCATAGTACTCTAAAAAGTCAATCGCTTCCGCAGTATCGCCATCGGCTTCCGCCCATGGTTTTCCGGCTTCTTTGGTTAACAAAGCATTGAATTCAAATTTGCGCTTACGGATAATCGCGGCAGCTTTAAATAAAACATCCGCCCGAACTTCCACCGGTACATTTTTCCAACTCTCAAAAGCTTTGAGTGCGGCTTCCAGCGCCATGTCCGCATGTTCGATTTTCGCCTGCGAGATATGTCCGATAATTTCACTGTGATCCGATGGGTTAATTGAAGACATCATTTTCGCAGATTTGATGCGTTTTCCACCGATGATTAAATCATAATCTTTGCCAAGATAACTTTCGACCGTGCGTAGGCCATCTTCATACTTCTTAATATTCTCAGCGAGTGTAAAATCGGTAAACGGTTCCGTTTTGTATGGGGTAGTTGCCATAGATTTTCCTCCTTTATACGACAGACTGTTCGACTTCGAAGTCGGTGATATGTTTGAATCGTTCTAACGACAAACCTGCGATGGGTAATGTCGGGTTTTCCTTCAATATGATTTCACTTAACAGCAATCCGGTCATCGGTGCAAACATAAATCCGTGTCCGCTGAAACCGCAGGCGATATAAAATCCCTCAAGATCTTCGGTTGCACTGATGATTGGCTGGCGATCAGGGGACATGTTGTAAGATCCGCCCCATTGACGAACAACCCTCAATTCACCCAAAAGCGGCAGAATATGAATGGCGGTCTTCGCCATCTCATCGAGAAACTGCCACGTCGATTCAACGTCGTGATTATGCGGTTGGCCCGGCGTAGTTCTGCCCATCAGAAATGCACCATGAGGAACCTGCTGACAGTAGATATTTTTGGAAAAAGACATGACCATCGGCCCTTGAATCCGTTCAACGGGTTCAGTTGCCAGAATTTCATGATTTTCCGAATACACCGGAATGTCGATTCCGGCCAAGGCTCCGACTTCTGCTGAATAGCCTCCGGCCGCATTGACGACCACATCAACGATATAAAGTTCCTTGGTTGTTTCGACAGAGACAATTTTATGGTTATCACGATTGATCTTCTTCACTTCCTCAAAGAAAGAGAATGTTACACCCAATCGCTTGGCAGCCAACATGTAGGCTTCGGTCATTTTGAACGGGTTCAAATGTCCGTCCGTTGGACAGAAAGTCGCGGATACAAATGAGTCGGGGTTTAAGTGAGGGACAATAGCTAATGCTTGTTCCTTACTCAGCAGCGAAGAGGGGATATCCAGTGAATTCTGTAAGTCAACGTTTTTGATGAATTGCTCGTGTTCTTGCTGGCTAGTCGCTAATATCAGATAGCCTTCCTGCTTAAACTCAAGGTTACCGGGGTATTGAAGTATTTCTTTTGCGTGTTCAAAGAAATCAATGCTTTTTTTGGCTAAGAGACAATTGGTCTCCGTATTCCATTGCTGACGGACACCGGCGCCGCAACGTCCTGTCGCACCGCTGGTAAAATAACTTTTGTCGACGACATGAATGTTTTTCATGCCTTTGCTTGCCAAATTGTAGGCAATACTGACACCGGAAATACCGGCACCAATAATCAAACAGTTAACATTCTTCATCGTTGTCCTCCGCAATTGATTTCAACGGTACTCCCAACAGCATCGGACGAACCTTGTGTACCGGCACATCTTCAATGCGCACATTTAAATAATTGGCAATCTCTCTTTGAATCAGATGTCCGCAGGTATTGGCTTGACATGGACCCATTCCGACACGTAGCAATCGCTTGAGATCTTCGAAATTGGTATAACCCTGATCCAAATAGTCATGGATCTGTTGCAAGGTAACATCTTCGCAACGGCAAATAATGATATCTTTTTTATTCATGATCGATCTTTCACCCGCACCGTCGAAAAGGTGTGCAAATGGGTCGCATCAACCACGACGGTCAAAATGGCTGTTCGATCCTGACGTTTGGTAAATGAGATATTCTCAATCAAAGCATCACAGATGATTTCACCGCTGCGATCGATGCCATGCCATACATTGCCTTTAACAGGCAAGGGTAACAGTTCATATGGAACCCTGAAAACAGCCTGATCCCCACGCAGTTGGGCGACCATGATGGCTAAGCCCGGACAACTGAATATACAAATCCCACACCCGGTACACACATCGACATGTAACTGGGGCATATCGTTAATGTTCTCGCCGATTTCAATAGCATTGACTGGGCAGCTGGTACTGCACGGATTGCAGGGGATTTCCTCAAAACATTCAAGGATCGCCTTGGGTTTAATCAGTGCTTGTTTATCGGGGAATAGTGAAACGATTTGCTCGGGGGCTGCTACACCGTCTTTATTCAACATGTTGCTTGGCATCCTCCATTTTTTTCAATCCGACCTTGGTCTTTTTACCGAAAGGACCGTCTCGAAGCAGAAACAATTCTTTCTCATATTTATCGATGAGCTGATTGTGATCCGGATGCTTTTTATTTAGGTATTCACTGATATAAAGTCCTCCCAAAAACCCTTCCATCATCGCTGCACTGGCTTCCTCGATACCGACACAATCGCCAACCGCGAAGATGGCTGGTAATGAGGTTTGAAAGCGACTGTCAATCAATGGCACAAATCCTCCCAATTCCGGGATATATTTCGTTTGGGCACCAATCATAGATAACAAATGATGCATCGGTGACAATCCGACGGAAACACACAAAGCATCACAAGCAATAATGCGAGATGAACCTTCGATCTCTTTAAAGTTTTCATCCAAAGAAATAATTTCGACCGCTTCAACATGATCTTTACCGATGGCTCTTTTTACCGTGGTTGAAGTTAAAATTTTCGTTCCTAAACGAACAAGTTTGGAAGCGTGAACTTTATATCCGCCAATGATTGGCGCTGCCTCAACAATCGTAGATACAAATGCACCCGCTTGAATCAGCTGATAAGAAACAATCAGTCCGATATTTCCGCTGCCGACCATAACGACATTCTTGCCGGGTAAAACGCCGTAGATGTTCATCAGGGTCTGAATTGCTCCGGCACCGTATACTCCGGGCAAGTCATTGTTTTCAAAAGCCAGAAACTTCTCGCTGGCACCGGTTGCAACCAACAGAGCACCGCCTTGATAGCGGGTATATTCTTGCCCGCAAAGCACAGTAATGACTTGGTCTTTATACAATCCGACAACCGTCGTGTTGTACAAAACCGTCAGCTTGGGATGGTCGATGATTTCGCTGATCAGTTTTTCAGCAATATCAAACCCACGCCATTTGGCATACTGGTTTTTTGAACCGAAAAATTTATGGGTCTGCTTGATCAGCTGACCACCCAGTTTCGCACTGCGCTCAATCAACAGCACTTCACAACCGGCAGATAATGCCATGGATGCGGCACACAGTCCCGCCGGACCGCCACCGACAATGATACATTCTTTTTTGATCATTTATAAACTCCTTTATCCATTTGACGCCATACGTCCATATTTTCTTCGAGCAGCGTAATGCACGTCCGTACATTGGGCACGCCATTGACGACCATATTGCACGAAGCGCAGTTGCCTATTGCACAATAAAAACCGCGCGGGCGATTTTGTTTAATGCTATGACCCAACGTCATAATGCCCAAAGCACTTAATGCTGAGGCGATCGTATCGCCCTTGTTGCCCTTGACACTTTTCCCCTCAAAAGTAAATGCGATCTCTTCTTCTTGTGTAAATGTTAAAATCGGATGATTTTTAATGCGCATAAGTTGTGAAAATGCCTTTCTTCATGGTTAGATTTTATCATACTTCACGTACCAATAAAAGATAAGTGTAAACACTTTCATCGTAGGAATAATGAGTAGAAAGTGCAATGAATCACTGAAAATGGTACAATATACCCATAGAAGCAAGATTCACATCATGATCGGAATAATCGCGTTTTTTCTTATTAACAAAAAGGAGGATATCTTATGACATATAAGATCGTCAAGAATTTTCCACAAGATTTACCTTTGGACAAAGAGGGTCCCTTTATCAGTATGTATCAGACGACCCAAGTTCATCCGTTGGATAAAGGTAATATCATCACATTTAAGAATTTAATGAAAGAAGCACTTAAGTTGATAGAGGAGAGATATGACAAGCGCATCGTTGAAAAATACGCCTCTCAACTTCAGGAAATCATCAGTGATCTTGATTTCTGGCTGTATGCAACTCAAGGGATTGCGGTTTACGTCAATCAGGATGAGTGTGTTGTGTTCAGACTGAGTCAACCGGTGGAAAATCAAGTATTTGTGTCTGATAGCATCTATATCCGACCGGCCATTGCGACGTTTCAAAATCAAATCAATGCGTACGTACTCGCTTTAGCAAAAGATCACTTTAATGTTTATGAGTGTGATGCGGTATCAATTAAACCCGTCGAGCTTCCTGATTCAATCGAAACAACGCTGAAAGAAGTATTGGGAGATCAGAAGACCGACGCTTTCGTTGGCTTTGGTTCAACCGGCACCCGAAATTCGACCGGATTATTTTACGGTCAGGGGGGTAAGAAGGAAGAAGTGGATGTGGATACGGAGAAGTTCTTCCGTTACGTAGATAAAACCGTCCATGAAGAGTTGTCGAAAAAGAAGCCGATTCCTGTCATCTTGACTTCAGTAAGTAAAAATCAAACGGTGTTTCGTAAAATAAGCAATAATCCTTTTTTGAGTGTCGAAGGTATCCCGATATCGCCGGATTCAGTATCTGTAGAAGAACTCTGTGAACACACGCGGGCTGTGCTTCAACCGGCAAAAAGAAAACGTCTTCAGACGCTTGTCGAACGTGGCGCCAAAGCTCTTGCCGATGAGCGGGCGAGTGACCATGTGGATGAGGTAGCAACCGCTGCTGTTGCCGGTCAGATTGAGTCTTTGTTAATCGATTATGAGAAACGCTATTTAGCATCGATTGACTGGCAAACCATGAAAATTGTCAAAAGAAGCGGTGAACATGATACCGATTTATTTGATGAAATTGCAAAAGTCGTACTGAAAAACCGTGGTAAGGTGTACATCATCGATTCTGCCATGATGCCGACCACCACCGGAATTTGTGCGATTTACCGATAAAAAAGGAAACATGAAAAATCGTGAGCAATCACGTTTTTTCTTTGAGCGATAAATACAACATGATCATAGCTATGGGCAAAAGTAACCAATTTCCAATACCTCCGGGAGGAGTATGAAAAAGAATCGGCGGTTTAATCACACCAATCATCATTCTTCCAAGTGTTTCCACAATCAAAAGGATATACATTAATGGGATCAGACTTTTATAACGAAATGCGACAAGCAACTGGATCAACGCATAAATCACTTGAGATACACCCCATAAGCCAAAGGCAAAAACAATGTTTTCTTGGCTCAGGGACAGATCCAGTCCGGCAATGACACCGGCTCCACCATCTGGAAGAAAGACATGAATCAGACTTCGCCCTAAACTTACAATAGCAATGAAGGTAAAAAACAAGTCTGCAATTTTGTGTCCGTAGTAATGATTATCCGCGGACGACGGAAATATTCGATGAATCATAGAATTTTCTTCGCCTTTTTGAGATCCCAAGCATACTTGATTAGAGTCGCAAAACAGATCAGTAAGTAAACCATCATGAAGTACATTCCGTTAAAGGCATTGGGTCCTCTGGTTAAACCGACGATACGGATTGCCAACGTTCCTAAGGCATATGCGGCGACAATTAATGCAATCATATAGATAGATAAGTGCTTCGCTTTTTTTGATATCAGGATAAATATAAAACCTGTCAGGTAATTTGAAATGCCAAATGCCGCTAAAAGCATAAGTTGCGCATCTTTGGCAACGGAGAGATCCAACTTAGCAAAGAAATCGACAGCCCAGTAAATATTAAATGTATGCATAAATCCACGTAGTAAATCCAAAATGCCGACTACCATCAATACCCGAGAGGGAAAAATATTTATATCTTTCACGCAATTAATCCTCCATTTACGATACAAATGTATTGTAATTGAATGTATTGTATGGTATATCCAAGATATAAACAAGCCTATTTGACAAAGTGGAACAGAGGTAATCCAAATGTATCACATATCCCATGACAAACGCTCAAAACTGTCCGTACAGTTGATCAGCGAATCACTAAATAAGCTTTTAGAACAAAAGAATCTGGATGAGATTACGATAAAAGCATTGTGCGATAATGCCGGGGTAGGCAGAGTCACGTTTTACCGTCATTTCGACTCAGTACATGATGTTTTGCAAAAGCAATGTGATGACCGCTTCGACCAGCTTCACCAATATTTGAAAGTTTATTATCACAATCACTCCTCTCATGAACCATTTTTAAAGCCGTTTTTGCGTTTTTGGTATCAAGATTCGCAGATTCTGGAAATACTGATTCGATACAATAAACAAGATGTAATCAGGGAAGCTTTTATGCGAATGATTCAATCGTTTGAAAAAAGCAGGACGCAACGTGATTCTGTTGAGTATAGGATGGATAGCTATCATCAAACGGTACGGAGTGCGGTAGCTATTGCTGTACTAAGTCAGTGGATTGAAAATGGTAAAAATATACTGCCGGATATTTTGACTCAATCGATATTAACGACGATGAAAGAACCTGTTGAACTTAGTTTTGAAGATTGAGAGTATATCTTTTGTAAAATTTAATTGTATATGATATTTTATTGAAAAGGAGAAATTAACTATATGAAAAAATCGTTCTTAATTATCCTATCGATTTTGCTGATCGGATTGCTCACTGTCGGATGTGCGACAGCAAACACAGATAACGATAATGACAACAATGACAACGATAATAATGGAGAAGAACTGCGTGAGTTTACACTTGAAGAATTGGCTCAATTCAATGGTAAAGATGGAAATCCAGCCTATGTAGCGGTTAATGGCAAAGTGTATGACGTAACCGATGTTCCTGCCTGGCGAGGCGGTAGTCATCAAAATACGGTGGTCGCAGGAATTGATGCAACAGAGTATATAAGCAAGTCACCCCATGGTTTATCGGTGTTAAATGGCTTAAAAGTTGTCGGCACATTGAAATAAATCCTGAAAAGGATTTTTTCTTTGGGCAAAGGTATTTACATACCCCTGTGGGGTATATTACAATAGGTTCAAAGGAGTGATATCATGAAACATCCAACCGAACCCGCTGTACTGGCACAAAAGTCTGTGCTTGATCGCGTCAACCGAATTGAAGGTCAATTGCGAGGCATTCGTAAAATGATTGAGACTGAGACATATTGTGATGACATCATCAATCAGATCGAAGCCGTGCGTTCGGCCTTGGCATCGGTGGAAGTCGTTTTACTGGAAAGTCATATCCGGAATTGTGTTGTCGGACAGATTAAAGAAGGCGACACCGAAGTCGTAGAAGAAGTATTGAAAACTGTTAAAAAAATGATGAAATAGAAAGAAGGACCATCATGTTAAAAAAATTATCCATTGAAGGAATGAGCTGTAATCACTGTGTTAAACGGGTTGAAAGCGGAATATCCGAATTGCCGGGAGTTAAAAGCGTTAAGGTAAACTTAGGCTCAAAAAGTGCACTGGTAGAAACTGAAGAAGAATTTGATGTGCAATTGTTGTTTAATGCGGTTGATGAAGCCGGATATGATTTGATTAAAGTCGAAGTTCAATAAAGCCCTATGGGCTTTTTTATTTCAAATGATAATATTTATCAATAGAGAAATATTTCACAAATTTCGATATGTTTCGTTTGACATTAAAAGTTAGCTTTGGTAAACTTTGTTTGCGAATCAATTCGCTTAGAGATGAGGAAGTTATGAAAAGACTTTACATATTGTTAGCCGTTTTATTTTTAGTGCTTGTGGGTTGTGCACCGAAAACCGACACAATCCGCCAAGTGAACGTATATTCCGCACGTAATTACGATGTGGATAAAGACATGCTCGTTGCTTTTGAGGCAGAAACCGGAATTAAGGTTAATTTGATTGAAGGAAAAGGTGATGAACTTTTAGAGCGCATCAACCGAGAAAAAGCGGATAGTGTGGCCGATGTCTTTATGACGGTCGGTGCCGAGAATATCAGTTTTGCCCAACAAAACGATTTACTTGAAAACCTGGATACCTCCGGATTCGCTGCTTTTATGGACGATCGTTTATTTGGTCAGAACTGGGTAGCGATAACTCAGCGGGCGAGAGTCATTGTTTACGATAAAACCCGCATCATCAATCCGACCATTGAAACCTATGAGGATCTTTTGGATCCGCAATTCAAGGGAAAACTTTTGGTTCGCAGCGCGACTTCATCGTATAACGTTGCCCTGCTTGCGGCGATGATTCAGCGTGAAGGCGTTGAAAAAGCGACGGTTTGGGCACAAGGTATGGTAAATAACTTTGCCCGTGTACCTACCGGTAACGATCGTGATCAAGCGAAATCAGCGGTGGCAGGTATCGGCGATTATGCCATCATGAACACCTATTATATTGGAACAATGTCCGTTTCATCGGATGCTGAAGAAGTTGCGGTCGCCGCAAAACTTGGGGTCATTTATCCGAAAAACACCCACGTCAACATCAGTTGGGCTGCGATAGTGAAGGGTTCTAAGAATCCATCAGAAGCACAACAGTTAATTGAATATTTACTAGCCAAACCACAACAGACGATCTATACGCAGAAAAATGGGGAGTTCCCGATTCGCAAGGATGTGCCCGCATCTGATTTAATTCTGTCGTGGGGATCCTTTGAAGCGGAGGATATCGATTTTGAACAATTAGGTACTACCATGATTGAAGCCGTTAAAATATTCGACCAGGTGAAGTGGCAATAATGAAAGATTGGAAATCTTTCTTTGGGGTAAGCAGTATTGTATGGATACTGCTTATTCTCTTCGTATTTACGGAAGCCTTTGCGCGTCTGTTTGCTGTGCCATCCGAATTATGGGATCACATTTACAACTTTGTCTTAAGCGATGTGATCAACAACACCTTACTGCTGGTATTACTCAGTAGCTTTTTGGCATCCATGATCGGATTTCTGGCCGCTTACATCGTCGTCGTATATGACTTTAAAGGAAGAAAGATTTTCAGTTTTCTACTCTACTTACCCTTAGCAATCCCACCGTATATTGCTTCATATATATACAGTCATATGTTGGGATATACAGGCATCCTTCAATCGTTTCTGAGAAATCAGTTAAATTTACCCGTCAATCCTGCTTGGTTTACCTACTCTTCCATGCAGATGGGGATTTTTGTTTTTACCATCACTCTATTCCCCTATGTATATATCACTTCAAAAGGCTATATGCAAAAATACTTAGGCAACTATTTAGAAACCGCCCGAACCTTGCAACACGGACATTTAAACATCCTAAGAACCATCGCCTTACCCTTAGCCACACCGGCGATATTTGCAGGGTTTACGTTAATTGCCTTGGAAGTCCTCAGTGATTTCGGTGTGGTCATGTACTTAAATATTCCGGCATTTTCAACAGCCATCTACCGCAGTTGGATCTCGTTGGGCGATTTTGACTCCGCTTTGAGACTTTCGGCGATACTGATGATCTTTGTTATCACTTTATTACTAATACAACATGTATTACGTAAACCGCGATCGGTCGGTATGCCCGTTCGGATTCGCTCACTCACCCGAATACGATTGAGGGGCATCCGCGAAAAGTTGGTTATTACTTGTTTTGTTCTCGTCTTGTTCGTATCACTGTTTATTCCGGTAACACAGTTGTTGCTTTGGTCCGGTGTCAGTTATGCCAATATCCGATGGTCAGAGTTTGGTCAAATGTTGACCAACACCCTGATGTTGAGCACGTTAGTCAGCGTTGCAATCCTGTTAATAGCCGTACTGATTGCCAATTATACCCGCTTAAGTAATTCTTGGCTTGCGGTACTAAGTTCAAAGATTACATTGCTCGGTTATTCAATTCCGGGTAGTGTCGTGGCCATGCTCGTCATCTTTTTCTTTATTGCAGTTAAAGAAGTTGTATATATTAACACGCAAACCACGTTAACGATGTTGGGGTTCGGGTTAATTCTGCGCTACCTGGGACTTGGTTATCAAAATATCGAATCCGGCATGCGCAAAGTAGGAATGAAGTTCAACGAAGCATCACGATTGCTAGGGAAAAATTACGGGCAATCATTCATTCGCGTCGACCTGCCACTGCTTTTGCCATCACTGTTCGCCGGATTTGCTTTGGTGTTTATCGATGTAATTAAAGAATTGCCACTGACACTCAATTTACGGCCCTTCAATTACCACACACTGGCAACCCAGGTTTATCAATATGCATCGGATGAGCGGATTGTCGAATCGGCCATCCCATCATTGGTCATTATAATGATATCAGCACTTTTGCTTTGGCAAGTCATTCGCTGGATCATCAAGGAGGATAACTAATGTATCTGACACTCAACGATTTAACCTTTCAATATGACAATCAACAAGTGATCCAATCGTTTTCATGTGCTATTGAAAAAGGAAGCATTACGGCAATCATCGGTAGCAGTGGCAGCGGAAAGAGCACATTGCTGCGGCTGATCAGCGGTTTGGAAAAGCCGGTTGAAGGATCCATGACTTTAGACAATAAAGTAATTTTTGATCCCCACCAATTCACCGAAGCACATTTGCGACAAGTCGGTTTGGTCTTTCAGGATTATGCGCTGTTTCCTCATCTGACAGTCCGAAAGAATATTGAGTACGGTGTCCGTAATTCTAGTAAAGAGACTAAGAAAGACGTTGTAGATCGATTGCTTAGAATGGTCGAACTGATGGAAGACGCCGATAAATATCCCTCACAATGTTCCGGAGGTATGCAACAACGCGTTGCCATCGCTCGGGCATTGGCTAATCAACCCAAGCTTTTGCTATTGGATGAACCGTTTTCCAATCTTGATCAACAACTCAAAGAGCGTATGCGGATATTGATGAAACTATGGTTCAAAGAACAAGGTGTGACCGTCATCATTGTGACTCATGATCATCAGGATGCAGCGATGTTGGCCGATCAAATCATCGAACTTGGCGCTTAGCGCCTTTTTTTGTGTGGCAGTTGTCACTTAAGCGCTTACATGTTAAAATTTCCTTGAAGTGAGGGTAAATCATGAGAAAAAATTGGTTGCATTGGGGTTTGGCATTTCTGATGCTGCTGACCCCGTTTTTATCGTTAAGAAGTGCAGAATCAGTGAAAGCTGTTTCCTCTGTAGAAATAACCATTCACTATAACCGTCCGGATGGAATATACGAAGGATGGAACCTTTGGTTGTGGGAAAAGGATAAAGACGGTAAATCATTCAGTTTTTCCGGGGATGATGAGTTCGGTAAAGTCGCCGTTATCAAATTGGAAACCGATACGACTGAGTTTGGCTTTATTGTCCGTCTCAATGACTGGCAGGAAAAGGATATTGGGGATGACCGTTTCTTTACTGTCACTGACGGTAAAGCGGAGATTTGGTTAAAATCGGCAGATCCAGAAGTGTATTTAACTGCGCCATCCGTTGGTCCGGTAACACCTCCACCACCTTTAGTGGGTGATTTAACATTAAAAGTCCATTATCATCGATTTGATAAGAACTTCGATCAATGGAATTTATGGATGTGGGCTCGAGGCCAAGAAGGTAATGCGTATAATTTTACCACCGAGGACAGTTACGGAAAAATCGCCACTTTTAAAATCGATCTTAAAGGTGCCAGTGATGTCGGCTTTATCATTCGTAAGGGTGAATGGCTTGCCAAAGATGTGGATTCGGATCGTTTTATTCCTGTAAGCCGTGCGAAAAACGGAATTCTGGAAGTATGGCTGTTACAAGGAGATTCACGTATTTATTACAATCCCAACGATGTGGATTTGTCGCCGAAGTTTTTAAGCGCGAAACTGGACGCGGTTGATCAAATCACGGTCACAACTTCGGTGCCGATTCCATTGGTTTATGATAAAAAAGAAAAGCTGATTGTTAAGACCGGTACAACCGAAGTCGGTATCCGCAACATCGTTTTCCGTGAAGATGGCGGTAAACCGGTCGCAAGCAGCAGTTTTACGATTCTCTTAAGTGAACCCCTGGATTTATCAAAACCATATACATTAAGTCGTGAAGGTTACGGTTCAATCAATATCATCTTTAACGATGTTTTTTCTACCAAAGCTTTTGAGGAAGCCTATACCTACGAAGGTGAGTTGGGAGCTATTTATACTAAGGAGAAGTCAACCTTTAAACTTTGGGCACCCAGTGCGACCAATGTTTCACTAAATCTGTACGCAGCCGGTAGCGGTGGTACACCGATCAAGAGTGTACCAATGGTCAAATCTGAAAAAGGTGTATGGATCGTTGAGCAGACCGGGGATTTGCATGGTGTTTATTTTACCTATTCGGTCGAAGTATTGGGTAAAGTCAATGAAGCTGTCGATCCTTATGCTAAAGCGGTGGGTGTCAATGGTTTACGTGGAATGGTTGTTGATTTGAGTCAAACGGATCCCGAAGGATGGGGAAATGACAAGCGACCACAGTTTAAAGCGTTGACCGATGCGATCATATATGAGTTGCACATCCGTGATATTTCGGTGCATCCGGAATCCGGAATAGAAAATAAAGGGAAATTTTTGGGATTGACGGAAAAAGGAACGGTCGGTCCGAAAGGTGTTAAGACCGGATTGGATCATTTGATCGATCTTGGCATCACGCATTTGCATTTGTTGCCGGCATTTGATTTCCGCTCAATCGACGAAACAACTTTAGAAAATAATTCGTTTAACTGGGGTTATGATCCGCAGCACTTCAATGTTCCGGAAGGTTCATATTCAACCGATCCGACCAAAGGTGAAGTGAGGATCAATGAATTCAAGCAAATGGTCATGGCATTGCACAGTGCAGGAATTCGGGTCGTGATGGATGTTGTTTATAATCACACCGGTGCATCAGCCGATTCCGATTTCAGTAAAATCGTTCCAAATTATTATTATAGATTTAATGATGCCGGGGGATTCTCGAATGGTTCGGGCACGGGTAATGAAACAGCTTCCGAACGTTCAATGGTCAGAAAGCATTTTGTGGATTCGGTCGTGTATTGGGCGACTGAGTACAATGTTGACGGTTTCCGTTTTGATCTGATGGCTTTGCACGATATCGAAACCATGAATGCCATTCGGGCAGCGTTGGATGAAGTTGATCCGACCATCCTTATCTATGGTGAAGGTTGGACCGGAGGCGAATCACCTTTACCAAATGATCAAAAAGCATTGAAGAAAAATGCCGGTTTGCTTGAGCGAATTGCTGCTTTCTCGGATGATATCCGCGATGGCTTAAAAGGTCATGTGTTCACCGATACGGACAAAGGATTTGTTAATGGTGAACCAGGTATGGAAGAAAGTGTTAAATTTGGAATCGTGGCATCGATCATGTTCAATGCCATTGAGTACTCTAAAGTCAAATATTCGAAGACGCCTTGGGCGAAGGAACCGTATCATACGATTACCTATGTGGAAGCCCATGACAATCTGACGCTGTGGGATAAGCTGATGAAATCCAATCCTGAAGCATCGGAAGAAGAACTGATTAAGATGCACCGCATGGCCAATGCCATCGTGCTGACATCGCAAGGCATCCCCTTTATCCATGCGGGAAGTGAGTTCTTACGTACCAAAAACGGCGATCATAATTCCTATAAATCGCCAGACAGTGTCAATCAGTTGGATTACAATCGCAAAGCTCAATATATGGATAATGTTGAATTCTTTAAAGGACTGATAAAACTTCGTAAAGAACATCCGGCTTTTAGAATGCCAGAAGCATCGCTGATCCGAGCAAACTTGAAATTTCTGGAAATGCCGGCAGCCAATATGGTTGGCTATACGTTATCTGGTAATGCCAATGGCGATGCATGGGAAACGATTGTGGTGTTGATGAATGCCAATGATGAAGAAGTCGAAGTCGAGTTAGAAAAGTCGGGTTGGGCAGTTATTGTCAATGGCGAACAAGCCGGAACCGAAGTCATTGAGAAGATTTCCGGGAATACGATCATCGTACCGGCAAAAACGTTAATCGTGGTGGTTGATTCAGGCAGTATCGGTTCGAATTTGTGGATTTATTTACTGTTGTTTGCTTTGGGAGCTGGCGCAAGTGGATACGTATATTGGCGTAAATCGAAAAAGAATGTGAAGGAAACGGCCTAAGCCGTTTCTTTTTTTGTATTTATCGATGTATAATATGGATATACTTAAACATATAAAGGTAAAAGGTCAAATTTATGCAAAAGCAATTTATTCTATTTGTTTTGCTGTCGATTATCATCGCATTTTTCGCTATTACCAATGCCGACATCATGACGGTACGCTTATTTTTCTGGACGTATGATTTATCCGGGTCGTTGGTCATACTGATTTCTGTTGCCCTGGGTGGACTTTTGGTTTTTCTTTTTGGGTTAGTTACTTTCTTTAAACATAAAAAAATCGTTTGGGATTTGCATAAAGACGTAAAGTCAGCAAAAAGCACCATCGATGAACTGACAAAGCAGAAGAATTTAAATCTTCAACAGATCGAAGATCTTAAAGCCGAGTTATCTAGCAATCGCGAAGAAACGATTCGTGCGATGCAAACAAAAAATCAAGTTCAATAATTATGCGCAGTGATATCATCGCTTGGCTTTGTCAAGGCGATCCATCCATCATCTATCAGGTAAATCGGGATCTTTATCAAAAAGAAGATTCCGTTTTATGCATGCTTAAAGAAGATATATCGAAGGATGGGTGGGGTGAGCAACTTTTAAAGTTACAAAAAGATGACGGTCACTGGGGATTGGGGTATTATCAGCCGAAATGGACCAGTACGCATTACACGTTGCTCATGTTGAAGAATCTTGGGATCGAGTCAAGTGAATCTTTAGTTAAGATTTGTGGGCTCGTCCTGGATGAAGAAAAGGGCCGTGACGGAGGAATATCACCGACAGCTCACCGTGTTCACAGTGATTGTTGCATCACGGGCATGTTTTTGAATATCTCGGCATATTTCGGTATTGATCAACAGCGTATTAACTCTTTGATTGATTATCTGATTAAAATGCAATTACCGGATGGCGGATATAATTGCCGACATCCCCGCTATAAAGTTCATCATGCTTCATTCCATACGACAATTTGTGTGTTGGAAGGGTTGTGGGAGTATGAAAGTCAAGGCTATACGAATCGTATCGCTGAGGTCATTGCCACAAGAAAGCTTGCTGAGGAGTTCTTGCTGATGCATCACTTGTATTTAAGTGATAAAGATGCTCGTGTAATCGACCCGCAATTTCTTGCTTTGCACTATCCGACTCACTGGCATTACGATGTTTTTCGGGCACTGGAGTATTTTGCCATTACCAAACATCCCTACGATTTTCGCTTGAAAGAAGCGTTGGCTTGGCTGTCATCAAATGAAGTTGAAAGCAAGTTTCCTTTGAGTCCCAAGTATCCTGGGAATATGCACTTTCAACTCGAAAAATCAGGGAAGTACAGTCGAATAAATACATTGCGAGCGTATCGGATTCTGAAAGCTTGGAATTTATTGGAAGAATTGGACGATCATGGGTAGAATTACGTCGTCCGAGTATAGAAAGGGGTGGTTTGCATGATTGAAGTTAAGAATTGTACGATGCTTTATTCGAGTAAAAAAGGGGTCACGGATGTCAGTTTTAATGTAAGAGAAGGGGAAGTGTTTGGCTATTTGGGTCCTAACGGTGCCGGTAAGACCACCACGATTCGCTGCATGTTGGGATTTATGAAAGCTCAAGAAGGTAAGATTATCATTAATGGATTGGATAGTTGGGCCGATGCCGCAAAAATTCAGTCAAGTGTCGGATACATTCCCGGGGAAATGTCGTTGTTTGATGAGATGACCGGAATCGAGTTTTTGAATTTCTTATTACAGATGCGTGGTGTAAAGGATAAAACCCGGTTAAATGAATTGTTGGTGCTCTTTGATCTTGATCCTAAAGGTATAATCCGTAAGATGTCAAAAGGTATGAAGCAAAAGGTCGGATTAATTGCGGCCTTTATGCATGATCCCCAAGTATATATTCTGGATGAGCCTTCCAGTGGTCTGGATCCTTTGATGCAACAGGTATTTGTCAATCTTATTAAAGAAGAGCGTAAGCGCGGTAAAACAATACTGATGTCTTCGCACAGTTTTGAGGAAGTGGATAAGACGTGCGACCGTATTGCGATGATCCGGGACGGTAAAATCGTACTGGTAGAAGATATTGAAGTCGTTAAAAAACACCGACGTAAAATATTCTCGGTGTCCGTGAGTAATCCGATGGAAATTGCCAAGATGAAGCAATTGGGGATTTCGGTGGTTTTTGAAAATGATTCCTCTGCGGATGTTGAGGTATTGGGAGATTTCGGACCGTTCTTTGAAATGCTTAAACAAATCGATGTTGTGGATTTGGATGTTAAGACACAGCGATTGGAAGATATATTTATGCATTTTTACGGTAAGGAGGATGACTTCCGATGAGTATTCCATTGTTTAAAGCAACATTAAAGGCGAATTGGAAGTTGTTGTCGATATTTGTCGCAGTCATGATTTTCTATTCTCTGACAATTATGTACATGTTTGATCCTGTGGTTATTGATTCGATGGAGGTTATGTTGAAACTGTTGCCTCAAGAACTGATCAAGGCCTTTGGATATCAATTGCAAGTACCTAGTTATGTAGGTTTTCTGGCTTCCTATTTCTATGGTTTTTTGGCAGTTGGATTTCCGACGATTTTTACGGTCATCATCGGATATCGCCTTGTGGGTAAAATGGTGGATAACGGCTCGATGGCGTATTTGTTGGCGACTCCCAATTCCAGGATTAAAATCGTTTTAACACAAGCCATCGTATTTGTCTTGATGCTGGCACTGTTAGTGTTGGGCATTGTGATTGCCGGTGTCATCTTTTCGGAGATGAGATTTCCAGGTGAACTGGAAATGGAAAAGTTCTTTTTGATCAATGTTACGTTGTTTTTCTATCTGTTTGCGATCAGTTCGATCAGCTTCTTAGCTTCGTGTCTGTTTAATGATGGGAAGAATGCTGTTTTGTTTGGAACTTCGCTGCCGGTCGGGTTTTTGATTTTCCAAATGTTAGGTGCTCAAGGGGACAAATTAGAGGTGCTTAAATATTTTACTTTACTAACTTTGTATCAACCGAATGAAATTATCATTGCCGGTTATCAGCCGTGGCCGATGTTTGCATTAGCAGTGACAGGCTTTGTATTTTATGGTTTGTCGTTGTTGATTTTCAAACGGCGTAATCTGCCGATTTAAACTGCCGGTTTCACGACCGGCTTTTTTTGTGATTTTTATCATTTTCCAACGCCTGAAAAACTTTTTCAAGAAAGTACTGTTTTAGTGTTGACATAGGGTTAGGGTATTTGATATTATGTACAAGCCTGCTCGATGAGGGGCAAAAAAAAGAAGCCGATTGATCTTTGAAAACTAAATAGGAAACACCAAGTACAAGACAAAAATTTTAAAAATTTAACTCGTCAGAGTTTAAAAAAATAATGAGCAGATCAAATGGAGAGTTTGATCCTGGCTCAGGATGAACGCTGGCGG
>JAUYTU010000001.1 GCA_030694975.1 Erysipelotrichaceae bacterium
CTATCCGTCCGCGACCTAAAACGGTCATAACAGCCCACGCCAACGCCGACTTCGACGCCCTGGCGGCCATGATAGCGGCCAATCGGCTATACCCTGACGCCGTTCTTATCTTCCCAGGCAGCCAGGAGAAGAACCTCCGGAATTTCTACATTCAAAGCACCACGTATCTGTTCAACTTCAAATCCTTCAAGGATATCGATCCGGCTGATGTAGAGCTGCTCGTCATCGTGGACACCCGGCAGAAGTCCAGAGTGTCCCATGTACAGGCTCTGGTGGACAAGCCGGGAATCCGCATTCACGTGTTTGATCACCACCCCGACACAGAGGAGGACGTAGAGCCGGAATACTCCTGCGTTAAAAACTGGGGTTCCACCACCACCATCATCACCCATGAACTCATGGACCGAGGCATCGCGCCAACAATTGAAGAAGCCACTGTGCTGGGATTGGGCATTTTTGAGGACACGGGCTCCTTCACATTCAATTCAACCACGCCGGAGGATTTTCGTGCAGCGGCCTGGCTCCGTCAAAACGGCATGGACCTGGGCGTCATTTCTGACCTTCTCGCACGCGACCTTTCCTCAGAGCAGATCCGGGTGCTTTCTGAGCTTATTGATTCAGCCAAGACCCATGACTTTCACGGTATCGAAGTCACCGTCGCCGAGGTTAGCACCGAAGGTTTCATTAGTGATTTCGCATACCTTGTTCATAAGTTCATCGACATGGAGAATGTCCGCGTCATGTTCGCCCTGGGGCGTATGGGCGACCGGATTCACATCGTTGCGCGTTCGCGCGCCAGTGATGTCAATGTGGGCTTCATCTGTTCATTTTTTGGCGGCGGTGGTCACGGGTATGCCGCCTCGGCCACGGTAAAGGACAAGACTTTGAGCCAGGTTCGCGATGAGCTCCTCACTCTGCTCTACTCCCACATCAATCCCCAGATCACGGCAGCGAGCCTCATGTCCAAACCGCCCAAGGTGATAGAGTCAAACCGCTCCATGGCGGACGCGGCGGAACTAATGACCCGCTTCGGACTCAAGGCTGTGGCGGTTGTTGCGCCTG
>JAUYTU010000032.1 GCA_030694975.1 Erysipelotrichaceae bacterium
GAGGATATCGGCATGCACGAGTCTACGGTCAGCCGCATCACCACCAGCAAGTATGTTGCAACGCCGCACGGCATCTATGAACTCAAGTTCTTTTTCAACAGCGCGCTGGATCTTGACGATGGAACCCAGGTCGGTTCCGAGTCCGTCAAGGCGCTGATCAAGCAGCTCATCGGCGAGGAGAATCCTAAACGCCCCTTAAGCGATGAGCAGATAGGCGAGATCCTCAAGCAGAAACTGGAGGTGAACATCGCACGTCGCACAGTGGCCAAATATCGAACGGCCATGAACATCGAGTCTTCCTCCAAGCGTAAGCAAGTTTTTTAAACAGGCGTCGCCCGCCATCAAGCCTCCTGGAGGTATTGCATGAACATCGCTTTCGCCTTCAAGAATTTCGAACCCTCTGATCACTTGAAGGAATATGCATCTTCTCGGTTCGAGAAGATGGTCAAGTTCATTGGCGATACCGTTGAGACGGAGCTGCAGGTCAATCTCACCGTTGAAAAGTTCCGCCACAAGGCTGAGGTGGTGCTTCTCGCGGACAATTTGCACATCTCCGCCTACGAAGAGTCTGAAGACATGTACGCCACCATCGACCAGGTGTTGGATAAGCTTGAGGCCCAGCTGAAGCGCATGCGTGAACGCCACAAGGAGCGTCGCCGCGCCGGTACGCCCCGCGCCGCCCGCATGGATGTCATCAGCTTCGTTGAAGATGCTGGCGGGCGTGCGCCAACCATCATGGAGACGGACAACTTTGAGCCCAAGCCCATGAGCGTTGATGAAGCCGCCATGCAGCTTGAGAGCCTCAAGTTTGAATTCCTGGTCTTCCGTAATGCGGATACTTCTCGCGTAAATGTCATTTATCGCACCAAGAACGGAGACTTCGGTCTCATTGATCCTGGAAACTAACGATGCGGCTTGACGAGTATCTTGATCCCGGCTTGGTGCTGCCCACTCTTAAGTCCACCACCAAGTCCGAGGTGTTGCGGGAGATGACCGGAGCCATTGCGGTCCGGCAT
>JAUYTU010000033.1 GCA_030694975.1 Erysipelotrichaceae bacterium
TGACCGTGGACGCGCTGCCCATTGAGACGTTGATGCTGCTGGCGAGGTCCGCATAGCTGGCGACATCGAGCAACTGGACATACGAGGTTGTGCTCGGCAGGTAATGGCCGTCTTGCGCGAGGGCTCCACCGCCGTCGAGGCTGTCTGACCCGAGGCCCCCCTGGAGGGTGTCGGCTCCGGCTCCGCCAAATATCGTGTCGTCGCCTGCGCCGCCGATAAGGCTGTCGGCTCCGGCTCCGCCGGTGAGGCTGTCGGCCCCGGCTCCGCCATCAAGGGTGTCGTTGCCTGCGCCGCCGGTGAGGGTGTCGCCGTTCTTTCCGCCCTCGATGGCGAACGAGCCGCTTGCGGTGGCGGAGGATCCGTTGAAGGTGAGGGTGGCCGCAGAATTGTCGCCGACCAGGCTGCCGTCGATGCTCAAAGTGCCGCCGATGTCGGCCCAGTCGCCCGCCGTGAAGGTGGCTGCGCCAGGGAAGGTGATGTTGGTGGCGGCGTCGCCCAGCTCGATGGCCTCGATTCCCTTGGTGGTGTCGAGGTCGTTTGCGCCTGCGTTGTTGTCGGTGAACTTGAGCATGTCCACGCCGCTGCCGCCCTGGATGGTGTCCAGGGCGGCGGCGTTGTTCAGGTTTGCGCCCATGTCGATGCTGTCGTTGTTCACGCCGCCGTCGATGTTGTCCCGCCCAGCGCCGCTGAGGATGCTGTCGTCGCCGGTGCCGCCGATGATGCTGTCGTTTAAAGACGTGCCGCCGATGCTGTCGCCTGCGGTGCTGCCATAGATTTTGACCAGATCGTTGGCCAGTTGGCCGTCGAAGGTGCCGCCTGACGCGTTCATGACGGTGTCGGTCGTGTCCATGTGGATGACCAGGGTCTGCGCCGCAGTTCCTCCATCGCCATGCAGGGAGACGAACAGCAGCTCATCCAGTTGCGGCCTGGCGAATTGCACAATGGATCCGCTGGTCATCAGCTCAAGTTTGCCGAAGCCGTTCAGGCCGGTCCCCGCATCGCGGAAGTCCAGGGTGCCATAGGCCTTGAGCTTGTCGCCGCTGTCGGCGGTGAGGGTCTTCTGCGCGTCCAGATCTCCTGCGCGGAACACGAAGACGTCGTCGCCAACGCCGCCGTTGATCACGTCCGCGCCCTTGCCGCCTTCGATGGTGTCCGCGCCTTGGTCTCCCTGAAGAAGGTCGGCGGCGTTGCCACCGTAAATTTTGTCGTCGCCCAGGCCGCCGCTGATGGTGTTTGGCCCGTCGCCGCCCATGAGGGAGTCGTGGCCATCGCCGCCGATAAGGCTGTCGGCCCCGTCGCCGCCGTAGATTGT
>JAUYTU010000035.1 GCA_030694975.1 Erysipelotrichaceae bacterium
GGTTTTTGCGTTCTTTATACATAATTTCACCCTCAAAATGTCCTCTTTATTTTATCATTTTTCGGATATCCGATAAAGATTGCCTTTCAAACAAATAAAAAAACTGTCGACATCTACAATTGTATTTGTCAACAGTCTGAGGAGAATCAAGCGATTCTCCTTTTCATTAGCTTATTTCGTCAAACCGGACACGGGCAACCATTTGTGTTGCTTTTATTGTAATCAGTGTCAGTGCCACCATGATCAGAAAGGCGGCCGGAGCAAAGATACGGTAATCAAACTTGAACGTGAGTGCCAGCCATACCAGCAGATACGACAAACCGAAGGATGGCAACATCGTAAAGATGAAGTTAATATTTTGTTTAACAGCGGCCTGTTCGGTTTCCCATACCAGTTTTGGATGGATAACATCGACGATGATTGAAAGATAGTTGATGAACAGCGAGGCAATGATTGCCATGACTGTAAATATAGCTAGAATATACCATGGAGCTTTTAGAAAGTAACCCGCCGGTATAACCGTAAGAATTAAGGCAAGCATGGAGAGTAAGAATCCACTTAAACTTTTCGCATGCAACTGATCCATCATTTCCATCGGAATCATCTTCATGAAGTAAACTTGTTGACCTTCGCGGGAAATTGCGGTGGCACTGACCATGTTCATACTGCCCATGACCAATCCAAAGGCAACCCCAAAGGCAGAGGCAAGCGATATCGCCAGGACATTATCCCAAGGAATCGTAAGAATCATAGCGAAAATATCTTCTTCTTCCGGAAAGGCGGCGGTCATGATAATAAAGAGAACCGGAATCAGAACATTGACGGAAACGCAATTCATCAGATAAATCGGTGTTCTAAATAACAATCGCAATTCTTTTAACAAGTAGGTCACAATCGCTTTTTGCGAGCGCGTGGAATTTGAGAAATCTTTACTTGATAACTGACGGCGAGATGATGCCGTTTCGTTGATACCGATAACACCTCTGAAATAAAGGATTTGTGATAATAATAAGAAAGCGACAAGAATTGCAGTTGTAATTGCCAAAGATATCAACATTTGGACAAGATCACTGTTTACAACGGCTGAAATTGCGAAGGGAATATTGGGAATAATGGAGCGAAAGATCGCAATCATAGAATTGTTGCCTTCGACCAGCATTTTGAGTAAATCACCTTCGGTAAACGTTGCTAAACCAGCCAATGCATAATTGAGCCACAAAGCGAATACCAGTGCAATACCACCGGAGAGCATATTAAATAAGTCGCGGTTTTTCGCAAAGGGAATCAGCCACATAATCAGCATAATGATCAGTCCGGCTAAGATCAACGGCACGATGGGCAGAATCAAAAATACGATAACAACATATACGTAGAAGAGCATATCCGGATTAACAGCGCGAGCATACCCCGAAATTACTGGAATAAAGAATAAGGCAAGAGTCAGATACTCATAAATCAATGTGACCGCAAATTTAGATAGGATGATATCGACGGGTTTCAACGGTAATGCCAAGAGTGTTTCGATATCTCTGGAAAAGTAGAATACGGCCGGAATCAAGAAGATTCCAAAAAAGAAGATCATGAGTGCTAAAGCATTGAAGAGCAGGGCGACAACGACTCCGCTTTGTTGATAGGGGGCAAGCAATGCTACCGCATCCATGGTCAGAAAGTGAAGCATGGCCAAGGTAGGTAAAAAGGCCACAATCATCAGTATGGCAAATCCATAAAGCAGAATTTTTGAAGATTTTTTGCGCTTTCCTTGGTCAACCATGTTGAACGTGTTCTTCAGCATCGCCAAGACCAATGATTTCAGCTTACGCATTTTTAGTAACCTCTAAGAAAATCTCTTCCAGCGACATATCCTGATGATAATCTTTTTTCAGTTCTTCCAATGTGCCAAAAAAAGCGATTTGACCTTTATTGATAATAGCCACTTTGTGACAAAGCTTTTCCGCAACTTCCAGTACGTGGGTTGAGAAGAATACCGTCTTGCCTTGTTGAGCGACTTTACGCATCATTTCTTTAAGTGCGAAAGCGGACTGAGGATCGAGTCCGGTGAGCGGTTCATCCAAAATCCAAATTTTCGGATCGTGTACCAATACACCCATGACAACGATTTTTTGACGCATCCCATGCGAGTAAGATAATATCTTATCGTTTAGAGCATGATCCATTTCGAAAAGGGCAGCCAGTTCTGTGATTCGTTCGCGTCTTGACGCAGAATCAACTTCATAAATGTCGGCCATCAGATTCAAATATTCCAACCCTTTTAAACGAAGGAAAATATCCGAGTTATCCGGAACAAAACCGAATTGTTTTTTTGCCATGATCGCATCTTTACGGATGTCATAGCCATTCAGTGAAATATTACCGGTATCACAATTTAAGATTCCGGTAATCATTTTGAGTGTGGTGGTTTTTCCGGCGCCGTTGGGTCCGATAAAACCGACGATTTGCCCATCCTCAACGGTCAATGAGATGTTATCAACCGCTTTGACCTTACCATTATAGACTTTAGTTACATTTTGAATATTGATCATTTGTGTTTCTCCCTGTTACATTGTTAATTTTATTACAAAGTTAGCCGATAAACAAGATTGTGAAAATCCCGATAAATACACAATAATAAGCGAAATAGTGTAATTTTCGCTTCACTAAAATGATTTTGAACAAACGAATTGAGTAAAAAGTTACAACACCGCTGACAACCATGGCAATCATGTAGGGGACAAATAATGATCCAAACTCAGGATTTGAGAGCATGTCAGGTATACCGCTAAGAATAACGACGAGTGCGATCGGTATAAACATCAAAAACGCAAAGCGCATCGAGGTGTCGACATCATATCCTTGAATCAGAGATGCCGCATTGGTCGAGCCGCTACGCGATACACCGGGCAATAGCGCGAGGGCTTGAGCCAATCCAGTTAGAAGTGCATTTTTAAATCCAAACTCCTTGGATGATTTATTTGGTTGAATACGGGATGCAATAAAAAGTATTAATGCCGTGTATAACAAAAACCCTCCCGCAAACTTCGGTGAGTTCAATGAGGCTTCCAGGGTGTCTTTAAACAACAGACCAATGATTCCGGCAGGGATCGTCGCCACGATAAGTTTCAATCCATACAGGAAATACGGTTGTTTTTGTTTGGTCGGTTTAATAAAATATCCCAATCCCAATACAACCAAATCTTTGATATCTTTGTAGAAATAAATAATTATAGCTATCAGCGATCCGGCATGTAATATGATTTCCAGTGTGGCATCGGTGGTCTGTAAGCCAAACAGACTTTTGGCGATGACTAAATGACCGGAAGAGGATACCGGGATGGGTTCGGTGATGCCCTGGATGATAGCCAGGATAATGAATATAAATAGTTTTTCCATAGTTATTTCTTGAAGATTTCCAGTCCGACTTTTTGTTGGACTTTCTTCAGCTTTCTAGAAGCGATGGCTTGCGCTTTCAATTTGCCTTCATGTAGAGTTTTTTCCAATAAATCCGTGGAGACGATTTCGTGATATCGCACCTGTATCGGCTCGAGCAGTTCGATGATGGCTTCCGCAACGACTTTCTTAAAGTCACCGTAATTGAGAGATTCGACGGTAGGTAAAATCCCTTCAACCGAGGTATTTTTGCATGATGCCAAAATCTGAAGCAAGTTGGCAATTCCCGGTTGGTTTTTAGGATCAAATGCGACTTTTCCTAAAGAGTCAGTTACCGCCGAACCTACTTTTTTTCTTATTACAGAAGGTTCATCCAACATATAAATCACGCCTTTATCCTGATGATCGGATTTGTTCATTTTTTTCGAAGGATCGCTTAATGACATGATTCTCGCGCCAACTTTGGGGATCAACGGTTCGGGAATCTTAAAGGTAGGGGAATAGCGGTTATTAAAGCGCTCGGCAATATCTCTGGCGATTTCCACGTGCTGTTTCTGATCATCACCCACCGGAACGTAGTCGGGATCATAGACTAAAATATCAGCGGCCATTAAGGTCGGATAGGTGTAGAACCCGACGGTCAAAGCATTTTCACCTTTAGCCATCTTGTCCTTGTATTGAGTCATCCGGTTCATTTCGCCCAGATAGCTGTTACACGCCAGAATAAATCCGAGTTGGGCATGTTCCATGACATCGGACTGTAAAAAGATGATTGATCGCTGCGGATCAAGTCCAGAGGCAAGATAAAGGGCGACCGCATCCTTCAGATACTGACGCAGTTCTTTGGGGTCTTGATACACGGTGATGCAGTGTAAATTGGCGATAAAAACCACCATTTCATATTCGTCCTGATAATTGACAAAATTGCGCAGTGCGCCTAGATAATTTCCTAAAGTTAATTCTCCGCTCGGCTTAATGCCGCTTAACATTCGTTTCATGTTTTTCCTCCTGATTAATAAAAAAAAGCGCCCCATGTAGGGACGCTTTATGCGCGGTACCACCCAACTTACTCAAAAGAGTCGCTTGTGCGGGATAACGGTGTACGCCGGTGAGTGACTGATGCCACTCACAACTCCAAAAGCCCAATTCATATCGCAGCTTGTGACAAATTTTCACCGACATTGTCTCTCTTTAAGCAAGGATTGCGATATTACTTCCTTTTTTCTACGTTGATGCTTTTATTTAAGCACTTTTCTTCGGTTTAATCAATAGTCCGGCACCGATTCCTACTAAAGAAATGATGAAATACACGTTAAACTTCGGAGCGCTCAGACCGCCGTAGATAACAATCGCTGCTCCAGCAACGGCCAAGATCGGAATGATGTAACCGTTAAGTATGGATAAATTATCTGCTTTTGCTTTCTTAATGACGCCGATGTAAAGCATGACGTAGAAGACATAGGTCAGAACGATCGGTAAACCATCAATCTCCAACCCTTGAAACATGGTCAAACCGTATGTAACAACGCCTGATGTACTTAAGAAGTGTAAGAACAACCAGACAAGACTGATAAAGAATGTTAAAAGCGCTGATGCCAACGGGATATCAAATTTTTTGTTAACCACTGCCAGTTTTTCGGAGAAGGGTACTTCTTTACGAAGTGCCAATGCATAGGGCAGGCGGATGAAACCGAGGATCAATCCGTTAAATGTTCCTAAAATCGAGATAACCACAAATACGTAAATGATTTTCGGTCCCCAAGCGCCAAAGAACAATGTAGCTGCTTCACCGACAGCGGCATTACCTAATTCCATAACGACATCGGCCCCTAAGACGGATGTTAAGCCGATCGTGTAAGCCAAGTAGACAAACATGATCAGAATTGGCGCAAATGTCAGTGCCAATGGCAAGTTGCGCTTGGGATTTTTGATTTCATGGGCTACGGATGGCGCAACAAGCCAGCCATCATAGGCAAAGGCGATGGAAATGAGTGCGACAAACAGTCCGCTCATCGTACCGCCGGTAGAAGCTGCCTGAACCGCGACGATTGGATTTCCCAATACCAAACCAAACAATGCAAGTACAACCAATGCGGATACTTTAGCGATTAAAGCGAATGACTGGAATTTTCCAGCGGACTTTGTCGCAAAGCTGTTGAAGATGAAGAATACAACCATTAAACCCACGGTCAATACCCATGAGAATAGAGTGAATTCTCCCGATGAGAATGGTCCGGGCGCACCAAACAATACCAAGATGTAACTTGCGGCTACCCATGCAATGATGGCGACAAGCGCCGGATAATAAAACACGATTTGAAACCAACCAGCCAAATATCCCAAGGTTTTTCCCCAAGCCATTTCGCTATAGGTAATAATACCGCCGACCGTATCTTCCTTTTTGGCATATTGAGCAATTGTCAAACCACCAAAAATAATGCCGACGGCTCCCAGTATCCAGCCCAAAGAACTGAGTAAAACATTGCCTTCGACCGAACGTAGAATATCGTCGGTTTTGAAGAAAATGCCAGATCCGATGACGATGCCCGCAATCATCGCAACTGTTGTCAAAAGACCAAACTTCCGTTGTTGTTGTGAGTCCATTTCTTTCTCCCTTTTGAAATTGTTTTCATAATGTGAAAACTTAATGAAAATGATATAGTGTAACCGCTATTATTGTCAAGTAGTATCTATTAATATCTTGACATATCGTATATAATAGGGAGACAAGGAGGATTAAAGTATGATCGTTGTATACACATCCCCTGGCTGTGCTTCCTGCCGTAAAGTAAAACAATGGCTTAAAGATCGTGAATTGAAATTCATCGAAAAAAATATATTTACTACCTTACTGAATGAGAGTGAAATCAAGCATTTGCTGATGCGCTCAGAAAACGGTACGGAAGATATTATCTCGAAACGTTCAAAAGTCATACAAGAACTGAAAATCGATTTAGATGAATTGTCGATGAGTGCTTTGGTTAAGTTTATCCAAAACAATCCTTCGGTACTCAAACGTCCGATTATTCTGAATGAGCGGAGCTTCTTAGTCGGTTACGACGAAGAGGAAATCGGAGCATTCGTTCCGCCGGAGTTACGCAATATTGCCAAGGTACATTGTGGACCAAACTGTCCGAATTTCTGCACGTGCGGAGAAGTCCGTCAAGAGATTTAAAGCTATGTTGATTCATAGCTTTTTTTTATTGTGCTATAATAGATGCGTTGAGGTGAAATATGAGAATTTTAGTCGGTTTATCCGGTGGTGTCGATTCGGCAGTTGCCGCTTATATACTTAAACAACAAGGTCATGATGTGACCTGTGCTTTTATGCGTAATTGGGATGCCTATGCCAACAATGACATTCTTGGAAACCCGACGGGGGGCTTGGATGACATTTGCCCGCAGGAAGAAGACTATCTCGATGCGAAGAAGGTAGCAGATAAGCTTGGACTTCCTTTGTTGCGCGTTGATTTTGTCAAGGAGTACTGGGATGATGTATTTTCAGTGTTTTTAGAAGAAACCAAAAAAGGACGCACACCCAATCCCGATATCCTGTGCAACCGTCATATCAAATTCAACGCTTTCTTTAAATATGCAAAGTCTTTAGGGTTTGATTGGGTGGCGACCGGACATTATGCCCGAGTGCTTCACCAAGAGGGTAATAATTCTGTTATGCTCAAAGGATTGGATGTAAACAAAGATCAAACCTACTTTCTGGTTCAGGTTCCTCAGGAAGCATTGAATCATACCTTATTTCCGGTGGGTGAACTGAATAAAGCCGAAGTCCGCAAAATCGCTCTGGAGTTGGATTTGGCTGTGGCTCAAAAGAAAGATTCGACCGGTATCTGTTTTATTGGGGAACGTCACTTTCGCGAATTTTTGCATAATTATATTCCAAAGACACCGGGCAATATTGTCGATATCGATACTGGCAATACTGTGGGAGAACATCACGGCGTCATGTTTTATACCTTGGGACAACGCAAGGGCATGGGCATTGGCGGCGTGGAAGGTCCTTGGTTTGTGGTCCATAAGGATTTACAGAGTAATACACTTTACGTCGGAGCTAAGGAAGATAATGACTGGCTGAAGACAGATGAATGTCGTATTTCACGGATCAATTGGTTTGGTGAGTTGCCTAAAGGTGAATATTCGTGTACGGCGAAATTTCGTTATCGTCAGAAAGATCATCCGGTGACCATTCGATTTGAAGATGGTTCTCTGATTGTTACATATGTTTATTCGATTGCTTCGGTCACACCCGGGCAGGAAGCGGTGTTTTATGAAGGGGATGTCTGTTTGGGTGGTGGTGTCATTGAAGAAACATTCAGAAATGGTTTAACGATGTCAGAACGTTTGTCGAGGGGGAAATTATGATCAGAAGAAATCCGCGATTGGATCAAAACTTACCAATGATGCGCTCTCAGGTATTTGCGCTGATAACCAATTACTTTTTGGGATATTTATTCATTTATCCGATTTTAGGCATATTCATCACGTATCAGTTAACTGGAGAATCCGATGCTATGACCCCTGAAGTCGCCTATGGAATCTATGGTTTTTTGATTTTACTCACCTTATTTCTGGCAAGACCGATTCTAAGTGAGTCATTACGCATGGCGAAAGGACGCTGGTGGGTTCATCTTAAGAAGATTCCGCTTAACTATTTGTTTCTGTTTGCATCACTGTTAATCGTCAATACGGCCATCAGCACTTTTACCGGCGTGGAAAGCAGTGCTAACCAGGATTTGGTTTTTCAGAGTTTTATGGAATCACCCGGACTGATTATGTTTGCGGCATTAATCATGGCTCCGATCGTTGAGGAACTGGTGTTTCGCGGCGGGTTGTATCGTGCAATCCGAAATCGCTATTCTTATAAACGGGCGATGTTCATCAGTATGTTCGCTTTTGGCTTTATTCACGTGTTCGGCTCTCTTTTAGCCGGTGATTATATGGATTTATGGAACATATTCACGTATATGGCGATGGGATTTTTCTTCGTTAAAATCTACGAAGAAACCGGTTCGGTTTTCCCGGCTATTCTGTTACATTTCACCAACAATGCGATCGCCCTTGGCATCATGTGGTTAAGTTCTTCGCTATGAGTGAAGCCAGTATCATTACCGGAAAAATCCGTCAAGTGCTCTTTCGCAGTGAAAGCAACTCGTTTACCGTGTTGCGCTTTCGCCTGTATGAATTAACGGAAAAGGATATCTTTGTGACCGGTTATTTGCCGGAGTTACCAAAGGATGTCCTTTTTGAGTTTTCCGGAACGTACATCGACCATCCCAAATACGGGATGCAGTTTTCGGTTGAAAGCTATCGGCGAATGTTGCCATCGGATAAAGAATCGATCGTCCGCTATTTGTCATCCCCGCTGTTTCCCGGTGTCGGAAAAACGTTAGCACAGCGCATCGTCGATACCTACGGCGAAGATGTTTTGACGCTAATACGTGATGATCCCGAACTTTCACTGGATGTACAAGGGATGAACCCCAAGAAAAGGGAAGCAATAATCAGCGGTGTTTGCCAGCAGGATAATCTGGAAGAAGCCGTGCGGTTTTTCACCACTCACGGTCTTGGTATTCGAAACATCATGAAAATCGATCAGATCTACGGGGATAAAGCATTGGATCTGATTAGTGAGAATCCGTACCGTCTCATTGATGAAGTCGATGGAATCGGGTTTACGACGGCCGATAAACTGGCTTTATCGATGGGATTTGACACTGAACATCCCTTACGCAAAGAAGCCGCCATCGTTTCCGCTATCATGGATACCTGTATGTCAACGGGCGATTCCTATACAGATATTGAAACACTTTCGTACCGTTGTTCTCGGCTGTTTGGAGAATGGCTTAATGATATCGACGAAGTTTTGAATCGTTTGATTGACAAGGAAAAAGTCGTCGATGAAGAGGGTAAACTCTACCATTTCACTCAATATAAAGCTGAAAATGATATCGCCAATTTTTTTGTGACGTTTCCATTAAGAACCTTTGATCACAGCGATAAAGATGTTGATGAACTGTTAAACGATTTTGAGGCACGTATCGGCATTGAGTATGATGATATCCAGCGACAAGCGGTGCTTAGTTTTTTTGAAGATGATGTCATGATTTTGACGGGTGGTCCAGGGACGGGTAAGACGACCATCGTACAAGGCATCATCGATGTGTGCAAAAAGCGCTATCCGAGTTATGAAATCATTTGTTGTGCACCGACCGGCCGAGCGGCCAAGCGCATGAAAGAAGTGACTGGTAACTTTGCGACCACAATTCACGCGTTGTTAAAGTGGAATCTGGAAACCAATACCTTTGGTAAAAATTTAACTGATCCGTTGTTGGCGGATGTGCTGATCATTGATGAATTTTCCATGGTCGACAGTTGGCTGATGGCACAATTGGCTTTGGCCAGCGGATACGTTCGCAAGATTTTGTTTATCGGTGATGAAGATCAGCTTCCTTCGGTTGCTTGTGGCAGTGTGTTGCGCGACTTGATTGCTTCAAATCGCTTTAAAATGGTGCGATTACAACATATTTACCGTCAAAAAGAAGGTTCGGATGTCATTCAGTTGGCACAACACATTAAAGAAGGGCACTTCGATGAGGCCATGTGCAAGAACGATGTACGGTTTTTTGCGTCGAAACCTTATGATGTCAAAGATCTGATTTTGCGCATCGTGGATGAAGCGATGTTGAAGGGGTATCGTATTCAGGATATTCAAGTGCTTGCGGCAAAGTACAGCGGTCCGGCGGGCATTGATGCTTTGAATCATGCCTTACAGAAATTATGTAATCCACCAGGCAAACAGAAACGTGAACTTCAGGTCGGTTATCGACTGTATCGTGAGGGTGATAAAATTTTACAGCTAAAAAATCAGCCGGATGACGATGTGTTTAATGGGGATATCGGGATTTTGGTTGAGATCGTATTTGCTTCGGAAGATGAAAACAATCAGAATCGCCTGTTTGTGGATTTTGACGGTATCATCGTCGAATACACACCGGAGTGGTTTATCAACATCACCCATGCTTATTGCATCAGTGTCCATAAAGCGCAGGGCAGTGAGTATCCCATCGTCATTATGGCCGCAATCATGGAGTATGGTCAGATGCTACAAAGACGTCTGATGTATACCGGGATTACCCGCGCGAGTCGTTCGCTGATTTTGGTCGGACAAAAAACCGCCTTTGAAAAAGCGGTTTCGACAGTGGATAAGGATACGCGCAAGACCTATTTGAGACAACGGCTGATCGAGGTGCTTAGTTAGCCTTGGGATAGATGACAACTGCTTGGTTATACCACTGCAACATCGAAGCCAATAGGGTTTCGGCTTCATAATAGCGGTTTTGCCCTTTTGGGGTGCCGTCCTGATAGGTTGCACTCCAGTTATTGGGGTCATACACTTCAAAAAATGTTTTATTGTCGACGGTCAAATAACCCTTTACGACGAAATAGTGACCAGTGACATAATCGTAATAACGATTGGTTCGCTGGTTTTCATTTGGGTTACGAGTGATGAGGTCCATGTTGTTGTTAATGATGGCGATGTTACCGGCATCGATGATAAACATCAGATCATGCTTATCTTCGATGGTCTTCACCTGATATACAATCTTATATTTGTCGAGCGATCCGTTGATATCCTCCCCATACCACCAGCCACCGAGTGGTCGGAAATCTTTGCGAATATCCTCGGCGGTCAGTTTGAAATCTTTGTCCACCCACTTCCCAACCATCTGAATGGAGCTGGGCCCACAGTTATTTCCCGAGTGAATGCCACTGTCGGCCTGGTCGAAATACCACAGATAATCACGGTCATTGCTTTTGTAGGTGGTGATGGTTTCACCCAAACCCCATACTTGCGCGTTTGCGTAAAGGTTTTTTTGGTGATCGAAGAGATCAACGGGATTGTTTGGGGTGTTGTTTAATTGCAAAGCAAAAGCGAATCCGGCGGTCATCAGGATAAGTAGTAATACAGTCATCAGCCAAGATCGTCGTTTGTTCATAATTGCCCCTGTTTTATTTGACACTATTCTATCATACTTTACGATTTGTTGCTGTTGTACGATTTTAAAGCATGTGCTATAATTCCACTGTAAATCGTTGATGAAGATGAGTAATCCAATTCAAGCCTCAAGAGAGGAAACGGCTGGTGCGAGTTTCCGGTATGGGTGGATGAAGCTACTTCGAAGAGGAATTAAACTTTCCCGTGGATGTCACGTTACGACGCAAGAGGTGCACGCAAATGCGTGAATCAGGATGGTACCGCGAGACTTTCGTTCCTGTAAGATAGGAACTTTTTTTTATGAAAAAGGAGCAAAATATGAAACAATTGACAGGCAATCAAATCAGAAGAATGTTTTTGGATTATTTTAAGAGCAAAGGACACATGATCGAACCGGGAGCTTCACTGATTCCCATCAATGATCCGACGTTATTATGGATCAATTCCGGGGTTGCGGCACTTAAGAAATACTTCGACGGATCGGTCAAGCCGGCCAACAACCGCATTGCCAATGCTCAAAAGTCGATTCGGACCAATGATATTGAAAACGTCGGAAAAACAGCTCGGCATCACACCTTTTTTGAGATGTTGGGAAACTTTTCGATTGGTGATTATTTTAAAGAAGAAGCCCTGCAATTCGCGTGGGAGTTTTTAACTAGTGAAAAATGGATCGGCTTTGACAAAAGTAAACTGTATGTTACCGTGCATCCTTCCGATGAAGAGGCATACCGGATTTGGACAGATATCATCGGCTTTGATCCCAAGCGTATATTGAAGTCCGAGGAGAATTACTGGCAAATCGGTGAAGGACCTTGCGGACCCAATTCTGAGATTTATGTGGACCGTGGCGAACAGTATGATCCCCAAGGCTTGGGTGAGCGGTTATTTTTTGAGGAAATCGAAAACGACCGCTACATTGAAGTTTGGAACGTCGTTTTCTCACAATTTGACGGTAAAGAGGGATTATCTCGCAGTGAATATAAAGAGTTGCCCCAACGTAATATCGATACAGGCATGGGTTTTGAACGTCTGACCTGCCTGGTTCAACAAGTAGAAACAAACTTTGATACGGATATTTTTATGCCGATCATATCTGCGACCGAAACATTTGCAAAAGGTTCGTACAAGCAATATCCGATGGCATATCGTGTCATCGCCGATCATATCCGTACCGTAACCTTCGCATTGAGTGATGGAGCATTGTTTGCCAATGAAGGACGGGGCTATGTTTTGCGTCGAATCTTGCGCAGAGCCGTTCGTTATGGTATTAAGATCGGGATCAGCGGTTCCTTTATGTACAAACTTGTCAGCGTTGTTGCGGATGCGATGGAAGAGTTTTATCCGTATCTGCAGGAGAAAACAGCGTTGGTTGCTAAGTTAGTAAAGGCAGAGGAAGAACGTTTTCATTCAACCTTGCAAGATGGAGAGAACCTCTTACACAATGTATTGAACAAACTTGACGGAAAAGTCTTGGATGGAAAAACGATTTTCAAGCTCTATGATACCTATGGTTTTCCGGTTGAACTGACCCAGGAAATCGCTGAAGAGGGCGGCTATCTTTTGGATTTAGAAGGATTTAATGTTGAGATGGAGGCACAGCGTACCCGTGCCCGTGCGGCCCGGGAAGAAGTTGAGTCGATGTCCTCTCAATCCGTAGATCTGATGAATTTTACACTTGTTTCTCAATTTTCAGGTTATGATTCAATGAAAAATAATGCTGTGGTTGTCGGTCTGTTTAAAAACGGTCATGCAACCGATGTTTTAACGGAAAAAGGTGAAGTTATTTTAGATCATACGTGTTTCTATGCGGAAAGTGGCGGTCAGGTAGCTGATACCGGAACGCTATCGGGTGACTGGGGACTGGCATTGGTCAGTGATGTTCAAAAAGCACCGCGCAAACAGCATTTGCACAGTGTCGAGATTTCATCGGGAGAATTACGTTTAGGGGACAAAGTCGTAGCAGAAATCGATTCAGCCAGACGTTTACGAATCATGGCCAATCACAGCTCCGCTCACTTGTTACAAGCGGCCTTAAAGAAGATTGTGGGCTCTCACATTGCCCAAGCCGGATCTTTTGTCAGCGATGAATATATGCGGTTTGACTTTACTCATTATGAAAAAGTGGGTGACGTTCAAATCAAGGAGATTGAGGCATGTGTCAACAAGGAAGTTTTTGCTCAGCATCCGGTGACGGTTGAACATATGAACATTGATGATGCGAAAAACAGTGGTGCCACTGCTTTGTTTGATGAAAAATACGAGGATGTCGTTCGGGTTGTTACGATGGGTGGTGTTTCAAAAGAACTTTGCGGTGGGACCCATGTAAACAATACCAAGGAGATCGGTGTGTTTAAGATTGACAGTGAAGAAAGCATTGGATCCGGTATCCGACGCATCACAACCAAGTCCGGAATGAAGGCGTATCAGGATTTCGTGGCTTTGGAAAATCAGTTGGAATCGATTGCCCAGTTGGTTCGCATGCAGTCGACCGTCAATCTTGAAAACAAGATTGCGGCAATGCTTGAGGAAGCCGCAAGTAATAAGCGTGAATTGGACAAGCTCAATCAGAAGATGTTGAATTTAAAAGCACAACAACTTGCTTTGAAAGCTGTTGATCATAACGGTTTGAACATTTTGTTGAGCAGTGTTGAGGACACCGATACCCACGGACTTAAAACGTTGAGCGAATCACTGAAACGACAACTTGTGGATGGGTTAGTATTTCTTTGGTTAAAAGAAGAAGATAAGGTTACTTTTGTGGTTTATTGCAGTCAGAAAGCGATCGCTTCTGGGTTTAAAGCGGGTGAATTGGCGAAGGAAGCAGCCCTTATTACCGGTGGTAATGGTGGCGGTCGCCCCGATTTTGCTCAATCCGGGGGTAAAGAGGTGTCGAAATTGCCTTTTGCTATCGAAACTATCCGTTTTAAATTGGGTTTAAGTCTTTAATTATTAAGCGCTTTGAGTTAGAATGTACACAAAGGAGGGGATCACATATGAGTAAGCAGAATGCTGAAACAATGGCTTTTAATTCAGAGGCCATCCGAAAGGAAAACATCAAGCAGGTATTACGTCTAGTGAAGGATGTTTTGGAAGAAAGAGGATACAATGCCGTCAATCAGTTGTCGGGGTATTTGATTTCCAATGATCCCGCTTATATCTCGAGTTTTAAAAATGCCCGCAGTGTCATTCAATCGATCGAACGATATGAAATTATCGAGGAATTGGTACGTACTTATTTGGACGATAACAAATGAGGCGTTTGATTGGCTTGGATTTAGGCAGTAAAACCGTCGGAGTTGCGATCAGTGATCCTTTGGGAATGCTGGCAAGAACGCTGATGACCGTCCGTTTTTCGGATTATGATCTCGATACGGCATGCAAGCAAGTCGTCGAACTGTGCAAGCAAAATGGTGTCAGCGAAGTTGTTCTCGGTTTGCCAAGACACATGAATGGTGACATTGGCGTCAGCGGTCAGATGGCGTTGGATTTTAAAGAAATGCTTCTTGAGGCCGGGCTTGAATCGGTGACGATGTGGGATGAACGTCTGACAACCGTAGCTGCGACGCGGCTGTTGATCAGTGCCGATGTTTCACGTAAAAAACGTAAAGAAGTAATTGATCAGGTAGCAGCGGTAGGAATATTGCAAAGCTATCTTGATCGTAAATAGAAGGAGGTTCTCTATGGAATCAAATACATTGTTTGTCGTTGATGATGCCGGCAACGAAATTGAAATGGAAGTATTGTTTACTTTCGAAAATGAAGAAAACACACACAAGTATGTGCTGTATTTCAACCCAGAAGATGAGTCGGGCGAGGTATTCGCTTCGATTTATGATGATGAAGGTAATCTGACTCCAATTGAGAATGAAGAAGAATGGGCGCTGGTCGAAGAAGTGTTCGGCGCATTTATCAATGAAGAAGAAGAAAAGGTTAGCTAAGTTTCTCGCCGGTCTGTTGGTTTTAATTCTTATAGGCCTGGCGAGCACCTATGTGCTATATACAAATTTATCGAAGCCGGCAGCGGGTGAAAGCGATGCCGTTTTATTTGAAATCAAATCCGGTGAAGTGCTGAGAACCGTAGCTAACAACTTAGAAGAGCAAGGCATTGTCCGTTCGGCAATCGTTGTAGAACTGATGGCCCGATTGGAACGTCTGACAGGATTGAAGGCCGGGGTTTTTGTTGTTGATAAAAGCTGGTCTGTGACTGAGATTCTGACGACGCTCAATGATTCAACCAAGACAATCGTTGATACGATACGCATTACTTTCCCGGAAGGGGATTGGGCACGGGATTTTGCTCATAAAATCGGTAATTTAACGTCGGTTGAGGAGCAGGATTTACTTGATTTGTGGAATGAAGAGACATTTTTAAAGGAAATGATCGCTAGATATGAGTTCTTATCCGAAGATATCTTGAATCCGAAAACCCGAATCCGTTTGGAAGGCTACCTGTTTCCGAATACGTATGAATTTTTTGTTACGACCAAAGCCAGAGATGTGACAATTAAACTGTTGGATCAGACCAAGCGAATTTATGACAAATACAAAGCACAGTTTGAATCGAGCGAACTTTCAGTTCATGAAGTTTTTATTTTGGCATCCGTCGTTCAGTTTGAAGCATCCAAGCCGGATGATATGAAAATGGTTGCGAGTGTCTTTCTTAACCGTTTAGAAATCGATATGCCACTGCAATCTTCAGTGACCGTTTGCTATTCGCTGTATGAGTATGATTCTTGGCGTGATTGTGAGACCAATTCGAATTTCGATTCGCCATACAACACCTATAAATATCGCGGTTTGCCGGTGGGTCCGATTATGAGTCCGGGAGAAGCCGCCATTATCGCGGTCCTTGAGCCTGCGGATACAGATTTCTTCTATTTTATGGCCGATGTTTATGGAGATGGAACGGTTTATTATGCCAAAACTTATGCTGAGCATAATGCCAATGTAGAGAAGTATTTAAAAGGAAGGTAATTTATGCAAAAACCTGTCATTATCGGAATTGCGGGGGGAAGTGCTTCGGGGAAAACATCGATTGCCAAACGACTGAAGAAGGCGTTTGAGAGCAGCAATTCAGTTTATATCATCCGTCAAGATGATTATTACAGCGATCAAAGCCAGATGCCCTTTGAACAACGGCTGTTAACCAATTACGATCATCCGTTTGCCTTTGATAATGATTTACTCGTTGAACATCTTGATCAGTTGGCGAATCGTTTCACGGTTGAAAAACCGACCTATGATTTTATTAATCATACGCGTAGTAATGAGACCGAAATCGTTGCTCCCAGCGATGTCATCGTGCTGGAAGGATTGTTTGTGCTTGAGGATGCCCGCATCCGTCAGCGTCTTGATATCAAGATTTATGTTGACACACCGGCCGATATTCGGTTTATCCGACGACTGGTACGGGATGTTCGTGACAGAGGACGTACCTTGGATTCGGTGGTTCAGCAGTACACAACAACGGTTCGATTGATGCATGAACAATTTATCGAACCGACCAAACGTTATGCGGATGTAATCGTTCCCGAAGGCGGGAAAAATGAAGTTGCAATTGATTTACTGACGACCAAAATCAGTAGCATCATTCGTGAGAATGTGCTATAATGTCGCAAGTTAGGAGTTGATACCCATGGCACAAGAAAAAGTATTAGTAACTTTAGAAGGGTTACAAGAGCTTAATAAAGAACAACAGCATTTGATCCACGTCGTACGTAAAGAAGTGATCGAGGATTTGCAGGCTGCCCGCGCGCAAGGCGATTTGTCGGAAAATGCCGATTATGATGCAGCCAGAGACCGTCAGGCACGTGTTGAAGCCCGTATTCGTGAACTTGAGAATATGTTGAATAACATCGAAATCATCGATGAAAGAAAAGGCGGATCGAAAGTCGTACGTTTAGGAACGACCTTTACGATTTTGGATTATGAAACCAAAGCAGAAGAAAGGTATACGATCGTCGGTTCGGTTGAAGCTGATCCACTCAATGGTAAACTTTCCAATGTCACACCGTTGGCGCAGGCGTTGATGGATAAAAAATCCGGAGATGAGGTCATGGTGAATGTAGATTCACCGTATACTGTCAAAATTTTAAGCATCGAATAGCACTTCGGTGCTTTTTTTTTGGAAAAAATCAACTTTGTGCATACTAGAGAATGAGGTGATCTTATGAACCGAATTCTTATTTTTGTCTGTGTACTTGCTCTGCTTTCTTCCTGTACCATCCCCCGACCGTTTGACTTTCAAAAGGATCAGACCTTTACAATTACGGTCAATGGAGCCGTTGAACATCCGGGTACTTTGATCACGGATCCTTATCCTACCGTCGAAGAAGTATTGAAACGTGTCAATGTACTTCCGGAAGGTGATCTTTCAGCAATCAATCTGCAAACCATTTTGCATCACAAAGATGTGCTTTATATTCCTTTCAAAAAAATGATTCCCTGTGTTTCAATCAACTCAGGGTCGCTCGCTGATTTAGATACGCTGATCGGAGTTGGCGAAAAGACAGCGCAGGCGATCATCGATTATCGGACTTCCGTCGGATTATTTCAGACGATTGAAGATCTTCTCAATGTTAAGGGAATCGGGGAGAAAACACTGGCAAAGTTCAAGGAACGTTTATGTCTTTAGAACGGGGACTGTTCTATGTTTTGATAAGTTTAACGATGTTTTTGCTTACGGCCGCTCCATTCAACATCTTGGTTTTCTGCTTACTTTTGATATTTCTTTATAATCGAATTCACTTAAGATTCGCCATCCTATTTTTCATTATAGTTATTACTTCCCTAGCTATTCATTTACCGCTTACATCGAAACGTCTGTGCGGAAAAGTTATGGATATACGCGAAAAAGTGACTGTCTTATCTATAAACCGTAAAGAATACTCAATATTTGAACAAGATGGACTGTCCTTGGATGATCAGGTGTGTGTGACAGGCAGGGAAGTACCGATCCGGTTTGGATCAACATTTGTGCCTGATCCCATCCTTCGATGGTCGAGCCAACGAAATCATGTGGGAAGTATTGAGGTTGAGAATATCGAAATAATTGCAAGGGGAAGGTCGTTGAGAAACCGCTTGTTTGAGCGAATTTCAGACATCGATACTTCCGGATGGCTCAACGCTTTTTTGTTTAATCACCCCGCACCGCAAGCCGGTCACTTTACATCAATATTTCTATCCAGCGGCTTAATTGCTACATCATTGGTGTCCGTTTTACGAAGTACCTTGGGCTATTTCTTTACTGAAAATACACGTCAACGGTTAATCACGCTGATTTTATTGATATTCGGGTTGATGTGGGGAAGTTCGTTTGTTATGTCAAGAATTCTGATCACCGATGGCTGTCGATATTTCAAGCTCAAATCCTTAGGCAGAGTCAGTCTGACCTATATACTTTTGCTTTGCTTTTATCCGCAACACTTGTTACACCCGGCATTACTGATACCCTTAACGTTGTCGTTGATCCATGTGTTTGATTATCCCAAGTTTTACACAAGGATGGCAATCTTGCCTTTGATATTAACCTTACTAACCTATCGATTTGACTTTTTGACCGCATTGTTATTTCCGGTAGCCAGAGCTATTGCACTCACTGGCTATCTTTTTGCTTGGCTGTGTGTGTTCTTTCCCACGTTGATCGTTCACTTTATAAAAATCTGTGAGTTACTTTCCTTTAACGGAATACACTTTTTTTCGTATTTTAAAATGACCGGAAATCCCGGTATCTTACTTTCTGTTATTTGGCTGCTTTACATTTTGACTGCGCGACGATCGAGAAAACAGATAGTCTTGCGGCTTTGCATATTATTACTGCTGTTTCAGATGAGATTTTCCTTAAATCCATTTACAACTGTGACCTTTTTCAATGTCGCACAAGCGGACAGTGCTTTGATCGAGTTGCCATTCAATCAGGGTAAATGGCTCATTGATACCGGTCGGGCAAGTACTTCAGCCTTGTTAAGAGCTAATTTGTGGTATCGGGGGATATCAACGTTGGATGCGGTCTTCATATCGCATATGGACAACGATCACAGTGGTGGATTAGAAATGCTTGAAAAGGACTTTTTGATTCATAAAATAATTTCTGAACACAGGGATGTTGAGCATACAGGTTTTTATCTGTATAGTCTGCTAGAAAACAAAGAAGGGGGAACTGATAATGACAACAGTTTAGTGCACTTGTTCTCGATCAACGGTCTGAACTACCTGTTTCTAGGTGATATATCGAAAGAACGTGAGTCGGAGTTAATTAAAAAATATCCGTTTTTGGGTGCCGATGTAATCAAACTTGCTCATCATGGCAGTAAGACAAGTACCTCTGAGGGCCTGCTTGGTAATTTGAAACCGCGTACAGTCATCATCAGTTCTGACCCTCGCGTGTATGGTCATCCGCACAAAGAGACACTCAGAACTCTGTGGCAGTTTAAAATACCTTATCTGTCAACGCATAAGGATGGTGATATCCGAATTTCAACTTTGGGAAATTTCCATTTTGTAATGTCATCTGCAGGTGGATTTGGTATAATGAGAACGGTGATAAAATGAATGTCGTCATAACTGGTAGCGACCGCTTTTTCTTAAAGCAAAAGGCCAAAGAATGGGTCGATAAGAATGAAAAATCAGCCAAGGGCATTGAACCGGCTGTTTTTGACGGATATTCGGCAAGTTTTAATTGGGACGAATTATTTGAGGAAATCCAAACGATTTCTTTCTTTTCCGATATCAAAGTCATTGAGCTGATCAATCCGCCGGGATTTACATTGAAGACGTTTGATAATCAGGTTTTATTAAAAACATGGACATCTCTGATTGAGTCGATGCCCAAAGAAGTGATTCTGCTGATATTGTTTGAAAATGATAAAATGAATAAGACCGCGGATATGACGAAGCCTTTAGTTAAAAATAAAGGGAAAAATACCGTTTGGATCGAAGTTGCGAAAATCAGTAAAACCGAATATGATAACATTATTCGCCGTCAGTGTTTGGTTCGACAAATCAAATTGGATGATGATAAAATGAGCCATCTGCTGAAGCGTCTGCCCAAACAAATTGAAACCTGCATGCGCGAGTTGGATAAACTGGCTTTGTTTCCAGACCCCATTGACAAAAAAGTATTGGATGTACTCATTTCCAGACCGTTGGAAGACAATGTTTTTGATCTTTCGGCCGCAGTTGTATCTAAAGATCTGGGTGCAGCACTAAGAATCTATAAGGACTTACAAGTGTTAAAATATGATCCGGTCGCATTAGTGCCATCCATTGCCTGGCAGCTGCGAGTCATGTTTCAGATATTGGTTTATAAAAAAGAGCGCTTTTCGGATGATGATATACGTGAAAAGCTGGGTGTTCATGATTTTGTGTTTTCAAAAGCCCTTGGGTATGCTCGGATGACGAATTTGGATCGGGTTTGTGAACTTTTAGAAATGTTGGCTCAGTTGGATCAGAAAATTAAGACAGGTCTGATTAATGGACCGATGGGTTTTGAATTATTTTTAATAGAAGCGATGAGGTAACCCATGGAATCACTAAGAGAACTATATAAATCAGGTCCGGGACCTTCCAGCAGTCATACCTTGGCTCCCCGTCGTGCAATTCTGCTTTTTATGGAGCGAGTCAAAGGGTTGGCCTTTGCCAGCGTTGAACTGTATGGTTCACTTTCGCTGACCGGAAAAGGTCATTACACCGATAAAGTCATTATGGATACGTTCGCACCGACGCCATGCAATGTTGAGTTTAAACTGGACTGGCAGTATCCATTCCCAAACGGGATGATCATCAAGGCGTTTGATCAGGAAAGTCAACTTTTACTGGAGTGGGTCGTGTATTCGGTTGGCGGTGGAAGTATCATAATCCTTAATGAGGACTTTGATTTTCAACGTCAGATTTATCCGCATCGCAACCTGGAAGAAATCATGGATTTCTGTTCGTTCAATAAAATTACTTTACCACAATTTGCATTTACCTATGAACCGGACTTACCGGAATACTTGTCCCAAATACTGAACGATATGTTATTTGCGGTCAAGCGCGGATTGGAAGGTACCGGTCTTTTACCGGGTAAACTGAAGATGCCACGCGTCGCCAAGTCCATGATGTTGCAGGCGAATATTTTGGAAAGCCAGACCCAGCGCAATCGCATGAAACTGTTGGCGTATGCTTATGCCAACAATGAAGAAAATGCTTCATTGGGTAAAGTCGTGACCGCACCTACCTTGGGAGCCAGCGGTGTTATGGCGGCATTAATGTACCATTGTTATAATGACTTAGGTTTCTCGCGTGCACAACTGATCAATGCCTTGGCCGTGGGTGGAATCATCGGCAATGTTGTCAAAACCAATGCAACCATTTCCGGAGCAGTTGGGGGCTGTCAGGCGGAGATCGGTGTGGCTTGTGCAATGGCTGCGGCTTCAATGGCTTATCTTGAAGGCGGTAATCTGAAGATTATTGAATATGCAGCGGAAATCGGCATGGAACATCATTTGGGTCTGACGTGTGATCCGGTGGGTGGATATGTGATTATTCCGTGCATTGAGCGCAACGGGGCGGCGGTGCTAAGAGCAATCGATGCGGCCTTTATGGCAAAAACGATTGGCGCAATTAAGCCCAATCGTGTAAGTTTTGATATGGTTATTCGGACGATGAACTATACCGGCGCTAAAATCGCGATGGAGCTGAAGGAAACTTCACTCGGCGGATTAGCCACGGAGTGCACGTGGGAATTGCCGGAAGATATCGATCACTAGAGCCCTTGAGGCTCTTTTTTAAAATAAAAAAACCAGCAGGGCTGGTTGTCTTATACCAATGCGTTGATAGCTTTTGAAAAACGGGCTTTTTGACGGCTGGCGTAATTTTTGTGATAGATTCCGCTGGTAACCGCTTTGTCTAAGCGTGAGTTCAATAAATCATTCGCTTCAACAGCAGCAGTTTTATTTTGATCGGCAATTGCTTTCAACACATGCTTCATTTGTGTTTTCAGTGCAGATTTTTCCGAAGTAATCGCCGCAGACCGCTTTAAGTTTGTTAATGAACGTTTCTTTTGACTTTTAATGTTTGGCATCCTTGTTCCTCCTTGAAGTTTCGCTTTAAAATTATAGCAGAGCCACGACGAAAATGCAATAAAACAATCACGAGTAAAATACACTTAAAATACAGTTGATTATCACGATTTTTATAAAAAATGCTATAATAGGGCAGTGAGGTGGCTTATGAAAGTTAGAGTTGTATTTATGGGTACTCCGGTCTTTGCGACGGCCGTCTTGAAATCGCTGATTGAAGAAAAATATGATGTGGTTGCGGTTGTTACTCAACCGGATAAACCGATCGGTCGCGAGCAAAAAATGATGCTGACACCCATCAAAACGTTGGCATTGTCTTTTGACATTCCGGTTTTACAACCCTTAAAAGTTAAAGAGTCTGTTGACGAAATTCTTGCTTACCGACCGGATCTGATCGTCACATGTGCTTATGGACAAATGTTACCCAAACGCTTACTTGATACACCGCGATTGGGATGTATTAATGTTCATGCATCACTTTTACCGAAGTATCGGGGGGGTGCACCGATTCACAAAGCGGTCATGGACGGCGAATTAAAAACCGGGATATCGCTGATGAAAATGGCTGTGAAGATGGATGCCGGTCCGATCTTTGCCCAAAGGGAAGTCGATATCGGATTAGACGATACGACGGAAGTCGTGCATGATTGCCTAATGGATTGTGCTTCATTTTGCATAAGAGAAGATCTGCCTTTGGTTGTTGATGAGAAAGCAATCTTTGTTGAACAAGATGAATCAAAAGTAACATTTGCTTACAATATCGCTTCGCATGACGAGAAAATTGATTTTGACAAAGGCGGTCGGATGATTTACAATCAGATTCGCGGTCTGATCAGCTGGCCGGTTGCACACTTTATCATGGAAGGTAAGAAATGCAAGATCCATCAGGCGCATTTTGTTGAGGGAGAGCATCGTTATACTGTTCCGACTTTTACAGAGTACAAAGATAATGCTATCATTTTAGCTGTGAATGACGGCTGGCTTCATATAAAGCAGTTGCAGCTGGAAGGTAAGAAAAAATCTTTATCAGCTGACTTTTATAACGGAATTGGAAAGACATGGATTGGAAAGGAAGTTGATGTATGACATTAACAAAGAAGCTTACAGTTACTGCACTTTTTACAGGGATGGTTGCGGCGTTAACGATTTTTGTGGCAGTACCAATTTTTATCGGATATTTAAATATCGGAGATGCATTGATTATGTTGTTGGCCACGGTACTGCCGGCGCCGATGATGTTTGTGATTGGTGGGGTAGGAAGCGGATTGGCAGATTTCGCCTTGGGTTTTCCTCAATATATTATTTTTACTTTTTTCATTAAGGGAAGTGAAGGTATCTTAGTTTCATATTTGTATCATAAACTTGAAGGTTCGATGAAGAGATTTGTGCCTTTTATTGCGGGTGGACTTTGGATCACTTTGGCCTATGGTCTTACGGACGTATTTTTAACGCAAAGCTGGGAGTACTTTATTCCTTCCGCAAGCTATAACATCATTCAGGGAATGGGTTGTGCTGTGATTGCAATTGCGCTGGCACCGGGATTCTCAAGATTGATGCGCAAGTTATTGAATAAATAGCGTAACTTACCTTTATTTGCTTTGTCAGTATTAAGGGGTAGTTTAGAATGTGGGTGTAAGCCCGGGGAGGATAAAAGGTGTTTAAGATCAAATTTGATCCCGCAGGGAAGGAAAAGATCAAACAAACCTTGAAAATTGAAGAATCACCGGACTATGAGATTGTGTTATGCCGATACAACGCGGATAGCGAAGAAGGCAAGGTCAATCTGGTTTTTGATTTGAACCAACTGGATTTATTGGTTGATTGGTTGGAGCGATACAAAAAGGCGACCGGCGGAATCCTTTCAGGGAAGACGGCACGTGGTGAGGTCAGAGTCCGTTTCGATCAGGTGTTTACCATTGAATCCTATGGAAATGACGTATTTGCCTATACGGACAAAGCGGAAATCAGTTTGTCCGCTAAATTATATCAACTCGAAGAAGAATTGCTTCAAGCCGGATTCTTCCGAATTTCAAAGTCTGTGATTGTAAATGTAGCACGAGTTGAAGCAATTGCATCTGGATTTAACGGAAAACTGACCTTGATTATGGATAATAAGAAGAAAATTGAAGTCAATCGCAGTTATACAAAATCGTTTAAAGAATATTTATCAAGCAAGGAGGGATAGCATGAAAGAACTATCTTGGCTGATTCTGGCGCTGGGTGTCCTATGGATGCTGACGCAAATCATTCGCAGTTATCTGTGGCAAAAACGTTTATCCGTCAAAACGAATCGTAAGTACGATTTATTTAAAACACCGATGTTCTGGTTTCAAGGAGCCGCGATTTCAGCTTTAGCCATTGCCTTGCTTTTGACCAATACCCCGCAATTTAATGACTTGGCTAAAAATGTCAATGAAGGGGCTGCCATCGCCATTCAAGACAATATCGAGAAATTTGCTATTGCCAGTAAAGATAATACACCTGAAACAGATGCCAGTAATTATGATATGCGTGCTCATGCTGAAGTGAGTAACATGGTGATAACCTTATCGATTGATCAGTTGATATACATTGAGGAAGGCCGTGAAGCATTCGTCAAAGATCTGATTGGCAAAGCTCCGACGTTGGTCGTCGAGTATGCCCTGCGTATTTCATCCATCGCCGTATTCTCCACATATGATTCAGAAGGTAAATCACACATCTTGCATCTTTTTGAAGAGGGTGGACTATATTACATCCAGGATGAAACCTTTAATATAACGTACCGATTGCTGACTCAGTAAGCAAAGGATATAACAAAGCGTTGTCTGTGGATGACGCTTTTTTAGTCCTTTTTGGATGAAATAGATGTGACGACCCAAAAGTTGGATGTAAGTCTTTTTTTATTGCGCTTGTTTTGTTATAATGGGTTATGCTTTTGAAAGGATTTTTATGAACCAAAAATATATTCGCAATTTCTCCATTATCGCTCATATCGATCACGGCAAGTCAACATTGGCTGACCGTATTTTAGAAATGACCAAAACCGTCGATAACCGCGAAATGATGGAACAGATGCTCGATACGCTTGATTTAGAACGTGAACGCGGCATCACTATAAAACTTAACGCTGTACAGTTGAAGTATATGGCCAACGATGGAAATGAATATACATTCCATTTGATCGATACTCCGGGTCATGTTGACTTTACCTATGAAGTATCACGTTCACTTGCTGCTTGTGAGGGGGCAGTGTTGGTCGTGGATGCTTCTCAAGGCATTGAAGCTCAGACATTGGCCAATGTATATTTGGCTTTGGATAACAATCTTGAAATCATTCCGGTAATTAATAAAGTTGACTTGCCGGCGGCTGATCCATTGCGAGTGATCGAGGAAATTGAGAATGTCATCGGACTTGAAGCTGTGAATGCTCCGCAAATCAGTGCAAAAACCGGTCTGAATGTCGAACAAGTCCTTGAAGCTATTGTGGCAAGGGTTCCGGCACCGCAAGGTGATCCGGATGCTCCATTGAAAGCGCTGGTTTTCGACTCCATTTACGATTCTTATCGTGGGGTCATTGCTTATGTTCGCATCAAAGAAGGTTCCGTAAAAATCGGCGATAAAATTCGTTTTATGGCAACCAATGCCTACTATGAAATCGTCGAATGCGGAATTCGCACTCCGAAAGAAGTTAAGCGAAGTTCACTGAGTTGCGGGGAAGTCGGATGGATTGCCGCAAGTATCAAGTCTGTCAAAGACGTTCATGTCGGTGACACGATTACGTTTGCTCAAAACGGTGCTATCGAGCCATTGCCGGGTTACCGTACGCTAAATTCCATGGTTTTCTGCGGTTTGTATCCGATTGAATCCAATCGCTACAACGATTTAAGAGATGCTCTGGAAAAATTGCAGCTCAACGATGCTTCCTTGAAATATGAGGCCGAAACATCACAAGCCCTCGGATTTGGATTCCGATGCGGATTTTTGGGGTTGTTACATATGGATGTCGTGCAAGAACGTTTGGAACGAGAATATAACTTATCGTTGATTGCCACAGCACCGTCAGTGGTCTATCACGCATTTATGACGGACGGCTCGATGATTTCCGTAGACAATCCCTCCTTGCTTCCGGATGTTCAGAAGATCCATCACATGGAAGAGCCCTTTGTAAAGGCGACGATCATGGTACCGACCGAGTATGTCGGTCCGGTCATGGAACTTTGTCAGAAAAAACGGGGTATTTATAAAGAGATGATCGCCGTCGATGCCGGACGGATGCATTTGCATTATCTGCTGCCTTTGGGTGAGATCGTTTATGATTTCTTTGACCGTTTAAAATCGGCCACACGTGGCTATGCGTCTTATGATTATGAGTTGGACGGTTATTATGAATCCAAACTGGTAAAAATGGATATACTCTTAAATTCTGAAGTCGTGGATGCGTTATCAACCATCGTTCATCGTGATTTCGCCTATGGCCGAGGCAAGGCAATTACCGAGAAAATGCGTAAACTGATTCCACGGCAACAGTTTGAAATTCCGATTCAAGCCGCAATTAATAATAAAATCATTGCGCGCTCCGATATCAAGGCCTTGCGTAAAAACGTTTTGGCGAAGTGTTATGGTGGGGATATTACCCGTAAAAAGAAACTTTTAGAAAAGCAAAAAGAAGGTAAGAAACGTATGAAACAAGTGGGCAGTGTTGAAGTCCCGCAAGAAGCGTTTATGGCCGTTCTTTCCATGGATGAAGATTAGACGGAACACTCCGTCTTTTTTTTACATTTTAATGTATAATTTTACTTTTCATTCTCATGATTTACATGCCTCGTTTTATTGACAGCGCTTACATCGCTGAGTAAAGTAATAGATAGAGTGAAAATAAAGGAGACTATATGAAAAATTATCCGGCAGAACCATTTCGTATCAAAGTAGTCGAAATGATGAAGACAATGAGTAAGGAAGAGCGTCAGATTGCGATGGAAGAAGCAGGATTTAATACTTTCTTGCTTAAAAGCGAAGATGTATACATTGATCTGTTGACCGATTCCGGTACAACGGCGATGAGTGATCGTCAGTGGGCAGGGATGATGATTGGGGATGAAGCGTATGCGGGCAGTCGCAATTTCTTGCATTTGGATGCCACTGTCAAAGAGTATTACGGTTTCAAACACATGGTACCGACGCATCAGGGTCGTGGTGCCGAAAACCTTTTATCCCGATTAAAAATTAAGTCCGGCGATATCATTCCGGGTAATATGTACTTTACGACGACCCGATATCATCAAGAGGCTAATGGCGGAATATTCAAGGATGTCATTATTGATGAAGCACACGATCCTCAAGCCATTCATCCGTTTAAAGGCAATGTGGATATACGCAAACTCCAGCGGTTGATTGATGAGTTTGGTGCAGAACGGATTCCTTATGTCTGTTTGGCTGTAACGGTCAATCTGGCAGGGGGACAGCCGGTCTCGATGCAAAACATTCATGAGGTTAGTGAACTTTGTCATAAACATGGCATTGAAGTATTCTTTGATGCGACGCGTTGTGTTGAGAATGCTTATTTCATCAAAAAACGCGAAGAAGGATACAAACATGTTTCCATCAAAGACATCTTGTTGGAAATGATGAGTTATGGTGATGGCGCGACGATGTCCGGCAAAAAAGATTGCATGGTTAATATCGGTGGCTTTTTGGCAATGAATGATGAAGAGTTGTTTGCTCGCAGTAAAGAGTTGGTCGTTGTTTTTGAAGGTATGCCTTCTTATGGCGGTATGGCTGGACGCGATATGGAAGCGATGGCCATTGGTATCAAGGAATCGGTGGATTATGCCTATATTTCGCATCGCGTTGAACAAGTCGCCTATCTTGGTGATCAGCTGATTGCGGCGGGAGTACCGGTGGTACAACCGATTGGCGGTCATGCAGTCTTCTTGGATGCCCGTAAATTTTTATCGCATCTGACACAAGATCAATTGCCGGCACAAGCTTTGGCTGCGCATTTATACATTGAATCCGGCGTTCGCAGCATGGAACGGGGAATCGTTTCTGCCGGACGAAACAAGGAAACCAAAGAACATCATCGTCCGAAACTGGAGTTGGTGCGGTTGACGATTCCGCGTCGGGTGTATACGTATGCTCATATGGATTTGGTGGCGGATGCGGTTATCAGTTTGTATCAGAACCGTGAGAAGATTACCGGTTTGCAGTTTGTATATGAACCGCCGATGCTTCGTTTCTTCAACGCCCGTTTTAAACTGCTTTAAGCAAAATCCCCGTTTGGGGATTTTTTTTGTTATAATGGCACTGGTGATAAAATGGAAGATATAGCTAAAAAAATTGAGATTATGCGAGCGGAATTTGGTTGGGAGAAAAGTGATACAACGCTGATTTTGGCGAAGTCGGTGTTTGTTGAGGCCGGGGAACTGTTGGAAGCCGCATCGAAGAATCCAAGTGATCAGCAGGATATATTAGATGAAGTAGCGGATGTACTGATGTACGCAATTTCAATGTGTACCGATGCGCATGTGGATTTCCGTTGGGTCATCGAGCAGAAAATCGAAAAGGTCAAAGCGAAGTATGGAGCAAAATAAAGCCAAGTCACTTTATATTCATATTCCTTTTTGTCAGCACATCTGTGAGTACTGTGATTTTGTGCGTGTCGGCTACCATCAAGACCTTGCAGACCGCTTTTTAAAGCGTTGTGAGCAAGATTTATCTCTTAGACAGGGCGAAACCTTTGAAACGATTTACATCGGCGGTGGAACGCCCAGTGCGCTTTCAATAGAACAGTTAAAGACTTTGCTTATGTTGATTCGTCCGTTTATTGATGTTAATTGTGAATTTACCATGGAAGCCAACCCTGAGAACTTCAGTGAAGATAAAATTAAGCTGTGTGTCGAATATGGTGTCAATCGCATATCGCTGGGTGTGCAATCGGTCCAATCAAAACTGTTGAACTTAATCGGACGTAAACATACGCTGGAAGATGCTCAGAATGTTATTTCTTTACTTCGCAAATGGGGAATCGATAATATATCCGCGGACGGTATGTATGGACTTCCTACCCAGACATTGGCTGATTTTAAGGATACATTGACGTGGCTGATCCATCAGAAACTTCCGCATGTTTCACTATACGCTTTGACTATTGAACCGAACTCAGCGTTTGGACGAAAACATGTCCAGAGCATCGATAATTCCCTTGAAGGCGATTTTTATCAGCTGGCAGACGACATGCTAAGTGATGCCGGTTATCAGCATTATGAAATCAGCAATTTCTGTTTGCCAGGTATGGAAAGTCGTCACAACCTAACTTACTGGCATTATGAGGATTTTGTGGCGATCGGTCCAGGAGCTGCGGGCAAAGAGAATCATCGACGCTATACGATTACTAAGAATATTCATCGTTACTTAACCGAGGGAATCATATTTGACGAAGATATTCAGTTGTCAGTGACTGATGAAATGTTTGAATTTGTGATGATGGGATTACGTTTGAAGAAGGGGATTGAACTCCGTCGCTTTAAAACTCGTTTTGGTATTTCAATTGAGACGGTTTTTAATAAGGCAATCGAAAAAAACATAGAAAAAGGGTGGCTGATATTCAGCGACACCCATGTTTTTCCCAGTGACGACGGACGATTGTTTTTACACGATGTACTGATCGACTTTATGGAAGTCGAGCCAGTAAACGGATAAGCGATCGATTTTCTCAATCAGGGTATAACCCAATTTTTCATACATACCGGGAGTTCCTCGGTATTTTAAGGCAAAATCTCCATCGGCTTCAATGGGTGCGGCGATCATTCCGTCATATCCAAGTTGATGATAATGTTGGATTGCTGCTTCCAAAAGGGATGTTGCGATTTTCTGATTACGATAGTGAGGGTCAATCACAAAGCAGATCGTACATGCGACTTTTTTGTCTTTGATAAAGGAAGGATAGAAGTCCTTGAGTCGAACAAAGGTATGAGCGTCGTTGGCATTGAGCCAACCAATGCATTTTTTGTCATCAAAGGCTAAAAAGCCATGCATTTGACGATCAAGAATAGCTTCTTCTGCTTCATTTTTGTTGATTTTGGGATCGCGGTTTTTCCAAGTTTCGAAATCAATGTCGGTATGATAGAAACGACAGTAACAACCGGACCAATGCGGTGCATGACCATAGTTCAACCGCTCGAGAAAATCAGTGAATTCCTTCGGTTCACTTTTCCAAATGGACGTTATGTTAAGCTTCATTTTTCTGATAAGCTTTGATTAGTGCCTGGGTTCCCAATTGACCATAGCCTTCTTCAAGCAGTTGTCGGTAAAGTGCCAATACCTGATGAACCACCGGCAGAGCAATACCGGCTTTACCGGCCTCTTCTTCGACCAAGGTCAGATCTTTGATAAAATGATGAATATAGAAGCCGGGATCATAATTTTGATTTAATATTTTAGGACCGTTATTGCTTACTTGCCATGAACCGGCGGCACCACCGGATATCGCCTGTAAAACGATGGTGGGATCAACGCCGGCGTTTTGAGCATAGTACATACTTTCACTGATTGCCGCAATATTACCGGCAACAACGATCTGATTTGCCATTTTACAATGTTGTCCGGCTCCGGCTTTGCCGATAAGCGTTATGCTTTTACCCATCAGCGAAAGTAATTCTTTTGCTTCATCAAAGTCACGTTGGTCGCCACCGACCATAATGGATAATGTAGCATTCTTTGCGCCAATATCACCGCCAGATACAGGAGCATCCAACATTTTTAATCCATAAGACTGTGCCTGTACATACAGTTTTTCGGCTAAGGTTGGTGAGGAAGTGGTCATATCGATACAAAGTGCACCTTTTTTGACGCTTTTGAATACTCCTTCTTCACCGGCATACACCGATTCAACATCTTTTGGGTAGCCCACCATGGAGATGACAACATCCGCATCTCTAACGGCTTCTGAAATTGAATCATATATGTTTGCTTTGTCTTTGAGATTATCTGCTTTTTCTTTACTGCGCGTATAAATACTGACCGGATAACCGGCGTTGATCAAGTGCGACACCATGCTATTACCCATGACACCCGTCCCAATCCAAGCTATTTTTTTCATTTACAACACTCCTTTTGAATTATTATAGCATGTCAAATTCGTTACTTGCACCCTTCTGTAAAATATGTTAAAATACACATGCTTTATTTCTGGGTTTCGCGGATGCCTCGTCCCGTTACTCGGATTTGAAGGTCTAGAAAAAAATGGAGGAAAAAAATGATTTCAAAAGAACTAAAGCAGTCGATCATTAAAGATTTCGCACGTACTGAAGGTGATACCGGTTCTGTCGAAGTTCAAGTAGCTGTATTAACGACGAAAATCAACGTCTTAACAGAGCACTTGAAAGTCCACAAGAAAGATTACCATTCATTGCGCGGATTATTGAAAATGGTTGGCCAACGCCGCAGCTTTCTGACTTATCTTCGTAATAACGATGTCAATCGTTACCGCGAACTAGTCAGTCGTCTGAACTTAAGAAAGTAATTTGTGAGAAAGCCGGAAACGGCTTTTTTATTTGAACTATACAATGAACGGGTGTATACTAATAGTGAAATACAGGAGGATTCGTTATGGCACAAATCCTAAAACCCGAGTTAAAAGAAGCAATCATCCAATCTGCCAGAAATGAGTTTTATAGCAATGGTTTTGAAGGTGCATCCATGCGAAATATTGCTAAAGCTGCGCATATGACGGTTGGGAATCTTTATCGCTATTTTAAGAACAAGGAAGATCTCGCGGATGCTTTATTGTCATCGACAATTGATAAAATTGATAGAATCATCACCGGAGAAATAAACAATCTGCCAACGATTTCAAATGAGCAAGGTCGCAGTGCGGATTTTGATGCGCGCATTCGTCGTTTATCGATGGGATTTGCTCATATTTTCGAAACTGAGCGAAAAGAATTTATGACACTGATTCGACATCAGCGGATGGCAGATCAGGTGGTTACTTCAATCAAAAAAATTATAACGGTCATGGTCGAGCGCTGGTTTTCGCAGGTCGACTTGTTTGATCGTCGAACGGATATGATTACCTCAATGTTGGCGAGTGCTATCTTTAGCGGGTTGATCCGTCTTTTTGAAGAGTCACAAGGAAGTACTCAAGAGGAGATCGAGTGGATGATCATGACTTATCTGAATCTGTTTACATTAATGATATCGGCGGGAGAATTGCATTATGAGAAAAAATAAGGTAAACGGTAAATCGGGGGTTAAAAAATCCCTTTTTTTAAGCTAAAATAGAAGAGGAAAGCGTTTACAATAAAGGAGAAAATAAAATGAGCAGAGCTATACGGGTTTGTGTGTGGGGAATCGGTGCGATGGGTGCCGGCGTTATCAAAGCTTTATCAACAAAAAAAGGTGTGGAAATAGTTGCGGTCATCGCCAGAGGCGATAAAGTCGGACGAAGGGTAGATGAACTTGTTGAATTGTTAAATCCATTTCCGCTGTTGATTTCAAATGAAGAAGAAGGACTAAGTCAGAGCAATGCGGATGTAGCGATATTATGTACGGATTCGTTTGTGAAGACTTCCAAAGATAAAGTTTTGGCTTGTGTTGAACGAAAGATGAATGTCATTTCGATTGCGGAGGAAATGTCCTATCCTTATGCGGCAGATAAAGAAATATCCGAGCAGATTCATCGTAAAGCAAAAGAGTACGGGGTTACCGTGTTGGGGACAGGGATCAATCCGGGGTTTATGATGGATGCGTTGGTCATCGCACTGACGTCGGTGTGTACCAATGTTGAGAAAATTGAGGTCAGCCGAGTCAACTCATTGTCACCTTTTGGTAAATCAGTTATGCATGAACAAGGTGTGGGCATCTCTGTCGGTCAGTTTTATCGACGTCAAAAAGAAGGAACGTTGGCAGGACACGTCGGATTCGATCAGAGTCTGGCGATGATGTCTGAAGCGTTTCATACCGATTTCGATAAAATCGAAATTAAGAATCGACCGATTGTTTCAACGATTAACCGAGTTGCGCCTCATGCGACCGTGGATGCCGGAGATGTGGCCGGATGCGATATGGTCGCAACGGCTTATGTCAATGACTATCCCTTCATTACACTGAAACACCCTCAACAGGTCGAACCGCAAAGCGAGGGTATCTCGACCGGCGATTATATTACCATCGTTGGAACACCTCCGATATCGATGGTCATTACACCGGAAGTCGATGGTGGGATTGGTACGATTGCGATGGCTATTAACAGTATTCCGGCCGTCATCAATGCCCGACCGGGTATAAAGACGATGCTGGATTTACCGTTGCCTCGAGCAATATTGGGTGATATGAGACTATACCTTGAGGAGGAGCTATGCTAGCCCTCAAGGGGGATTGGATCTTGATCGAACAGATATTTCTGACTTCCGATCAGCGCCAGTCGAATGTTCCTATCGATACCAAGCAAACGGATTTTCGATTGAGAATCAAGGGTTTTCTGGTGGATGAAAAATGTGTAGTCGGAGATGATTGCACAATAAGTACAAAGACCGGAAGAGTAATTTTTGGCAAGCTGATCGATATCATGCCCAACTACGATCATTCCTTCGGTGACTATGTGGTAGAAACTGTGTATATTGAAAATCAATTGCGCAAAATGTTAAGCGGTGGGTCAAATGAATAAAGTTCAGTCGATTCTCGATCGCAAAAATGAAATTCTGAAGAAGGCCATCGATGTCGATTTCTTAAAATATAAACAATCGGAGATCGCTTTTGATTATGAAAAGATGATGGAAGAAACGGGGTATTCGATTGAGGAAGCGGAAGTTATTCAGCGCTCGGTTGGTGTGGGTTCAACGCCGATGCTCGAACTGAAAAATATGAATCGTCTGATAAGTCAGCTGTCCGCACCGGGATTTGGTGCGCGCCTATTTCTAAAAGATGAAGCTTGCAACCTTTCAGGAAGTTTCAAAGCGCGTAGAGCTGCGATCAGCGTTTACCATGCAAAAAAACTGGGATACAAAGGCGTAATTGCGGCAACATCCGGTAATTACGGTGCTGCGGTGGCGGCGATGTGTGCCAAACTTAACTTAAAGTGCATTATTGTTCAGGAATGTTTTGATTCTCAAGGAATTTACCAACCGGAGATCATTGAAAAAGCCCGAGCCATCGAAGCCTATGGAGCGGAAGTTGTTCAATGTTCGGTCGGTCCGGAACTGTTTGTGGTCTTTTTAGATCTTTTAGATACGACCGGATATTTCAATGCTTCTTTGTACAGTCCCTATGGCATTGCCGGTCTGGAAACCTTGGGGATGGAATGCGTAAATGACATTCGAAGGTTGACCGGTAAGGATCCAAGTGCAATCGTCGTAACGCATGCCGGGGGCGGTAATCTGACTGCGAGTGCTCGTGGTGCACTCAAAGCCGGTTGTCATTGTACGATTATTGCGGCCAGTGTTGATTTACATGGATTGCACATGGCCAGTGACCATGATTTCAATCGGAAATCATTTACCACCGGTCATACCGGATTTGGTTTTCCATTTGCTATTTATCCCGATCGTTCGGATGTTATTTATTCCGCAGCCCGTGCACTACGCTATATGGACCGATATGTACTTGTAAAACAAGGTGAAGTTTTTTATATCACTGAAGCACTTGCGAAGCTTGAAGGCATGGAGCGCGGACCGGCAGGAAATACCTCGTTGGCTGCCGCATTCGCTTTGGCTCAAGGTATGAAAGATGATGAAATCATTGTCGTTCAAGAATCCGAATATACCGGTGCCGGAAAGCATTACAATGCGCAGCTGAGTTTTGCGAAAAATAATGGCATCGAGATTTCAATGGGTGATCCGCGCTGTGAAATTGCGGGAACAAGTATCGTTTTGCCTGCATATCCACGGGATATTCAAGCACAAGAAGTTGATTTGAATCTGTTAAGATTGTCTTATCTTCGACAACAATTGAAAATGCATCCGAATGTCGTGTTTGTTGTTGAAGATTTAATTTATTTAGCTCAAGAATGCAATGAAAGTGTTGAGTGGATACAAAAAGCATTGGTTGAGTTGAAAGGAGCAGGTTATGAAACGACATGATGATTTCCAAGAGAGAAGAAGTTCTTTAATAAATCTTACAGATGAGCAACTCCATGAGCGCTTTTGGCAACTGAGTCAACAATTGGTTGATCCGATGCTCGAGCTGGCCCGACAACATACTACACCGTCCATCGAACGTTCCGTGCTTTTACGCATGGGGGCAAGCAGTATTGAAGCATCATCGATCGTCGGATTCGCAATTGCACATGGCGTGATTGGCCGCGGTGTCGGACATTGCATCATAAAAGTAATGAATCACTATAAACTTTCTTTGCGTGAAGCGATTGAAAAGTGCACGGATGAATCATTTTTCACACTCAACTTCAAGTTGGGAGGTGTTTTGTATGAATCGAAATGATCACAAACTGGATGTTGAGAAAATTTTAGAAAATCTTGAAGATTATGTACCTCGTCGCAGAGGTTGGATTTGGCGTAAGCCCATCGATCATCAGAAAATCGGTAAGTTCGAGTATTTTGACACATCCGAAAATCTGAAGAAGTCGGTCGGTTTGCCGGCATCCCATGCCTTTGATTCCATCGATCCCCAACCCAAAGCCATCATCACGACCGAAATCGCTTCGGGACGTTTCGAGGATGATATCCGTCGTATGCGTATGGCTGCGATACACGGTGCTGATCACATGATGGTCATTCGAACCGCCGGTCAGAGTCATTTTGACGGTTTGATCGAAGGTACTCCTCAAGGTGTCGGCGGTATTCCGATTACCCGCAAGCAGGTTCGTGCCCAACGCAAAGCGTTGGATATCATTGAAGATGAGGTTGGACGTCCGATCAATTATCATTCCTATATTTCTGGGGTTGCCGGACCGGAAATCGCCACCATGTTTGTGGAAGAGGGTGTCAATGGTGCCCATCAGGATCCACAGTACAATATTTTATATCGTAACATTAACATGATTCGCTCCTTTGTGGATGCGGCAGAATCTAAAACGATCATGGCTTACGGAAATTTAGCTCAGATTGATGGCGCGCACAATGCCAATGCCACGGCCGTAGAAGCTTGGAAAGTAACACCGGAACTGTTGGTCCAACATGCGATCAACACCGCATTTTCCATTGCCTGCGGAATTGACAGGAAGAACATCTGCTTATCCACGGTCCCACCCACCGCCCCGCCAGCTCCGAGTGTACGAATGGACTTACCCTACGCAATTGCTTTGCGAGAGTTGTTTTCTGAGGTAAAAATGCGGGCTCAGATGAATACCAAATATATGGAGTCTTCCACACGGGAGGCAACCGTTACGCATACCTTGAATTTACTCATATCACAACTGACTTCGGCTGATATTCAATCGACCATTACTCCGGATGAAGGACGCAATGTGCCGTGGCATATATACAATATTGAGGCCATTGATACGGCCAAGCAGGTGTTTGCCGGGTTGGATGGAATCAATCAATACCTCAAAATCGATCGAAGTAATGAGAAACTGAATCAAGAAATCCGCGAACTTAAAGAGCGGGCGGTTTTGATGATGGAAGAAATGATCGCGGTCGGCGGTTATTTTGAAGCGGTCAGCCAAGGATTCTTTGTTGATTCGGGATTTTATCCGCAGCGCAACGGAGACGGCATCGCCCGTAAAATTGACGGGGGAATCGGTGCTGATACTGTATATCTGCGCAATGCCGACTATTTTGCACCGGTTACGGCGCACTTCGGCGAAAATCACACTGAATTTTATCAGTTTGAAGATCCTTCATCGATCATCTCGGGTTGCACCTTTGAAGACCATAACAAAATCATTTATATCGATGAGCTGGATGAATCAGACAACGTATACTTGCGACTGAAAGAAAGCGAAGTTTACCGTAGCGGATCCATCGTTAAACCGGAAATGGAATGGCAGGGAGATGGGGTTATTTTACTGACCATGTTTATCCCGCTATCTACAGATTTAGCCAAAGCAGCAGCGATTCAATGTGCAAAACAACTGAATCTATTGGAAGTGGAAGTCATTCATGTTGAAGTCATGCATCCCGATGAAGGAACACGGGTTGAAGTTAAGGGTAAAGTACCGTTTGACATCGACGTCGGATTGCTTAAAACAGAACCGAAGCCTGAGAAATTGGATGAGGAAGTTTTAAAAGAAGCCATCAGAAACCGACCTTTTAAAATCGTATCCGGTACCGTCGGGGAAGATGAACATTCAGTCGGATTACGGGAGATCATTGACATTAAACACGGTGGTATTGAGAAATTCGGATTCGAATGCATTTATCTGGGAACTTCAGTTGCGTTGTCAAAGTTGGTCGATGCGGCCATCGAAACATCGGCGGAAGCAATTTTAATTTCAACCATCATCAGTCATGATGATGTTCACTATAAAAACATGAAGAAGCTTCATGATATTTGCGTTGAAAAAGGAGTCAGAGACCGATTGCTTTTAATTGCCGGGGGTACACAAGTCACTCCTCAAATAGCTCGTGAAAACGGCATGGATGAGGGCTTTGGCCGAAAAACCAAAGGTCAGAACGTCGCAACTTTTTTAGTTAAGCATCGTAAAGAGGGCAACGGATGAATATTGAATGTTTAGTCGGAGAAATCGGTTCGACGACGACCCTGGTTCACGCCTTTGATTTTTTGGAAGGTTCACTGATTTGGCTTGCGAAGGGTGTAAGTGAAACCAGTGTGGAACAAGGGGATGTGTCCATCGGACTGAAATCAGCGATCGAAAACTTGAAAAAAGAACTAAATGTCAATGAGTTGCATTGGCAGCGTTTTATGGTGGCTTCCAGTGCGGCCGGTGGCTTGAAGATGACGGTACACGGCTTGGTATGGGATATGACGGTCAAAGCGGCGAAAGAGGCGGCTTTGGGTGCGGGTGCCAATATCCAATACATTACCGCCGGACTTCTAAGTGAAGATGATTTGAAAGAAATCGAAAAGATCCGACCGAATATCATTTTACTTGCGGGTGGAGTTGATTATGGTGAGAAGAACACCATTCTTGCCAATGCGCGGATGCTCTGTAACTTATCAATCAAAGTTCCGATCATTTACGCGGGCAATAAAGAAATCCAAGGTCAGATATTGGCTGTTTTTCAAACAGTTGGTCGTGAATGTCGGATATGTGACAACGTTTATCCAAGCATCGATCAGCTTCACGTCGAGCCTTTACGCAAACTCATTCAGCAGGTTTTTGAAAAACACATCACCGAAGCTGTGGGCATGAGTAAAATCCGTGAGTTGGTAAGTGGAAGTATCGTACCGGTACCGGCCGCGGTGAACACGGCTGCGCAAATATATTATCAGATCAAAGGGCCTTGCATGGTGATTGATGTCGGCGGAGCCACCAGTGATGTTCACTCCGTTACCGATGACAGTGAGCGCTATCGCAATGTGTTGACTTCCCCAGAACCCTTTGCCAAACGAACGGTTGAAGGGGATATGGGTGTTTATAAAAATCGTCTGATCGTTGCTCAACACATGAAAGAACCGCCGATCAAAGACTGGCATAAACTTCTTGATGATCTTCAGCCAATTGAAGAAGTTCCAGTTCGAAGGGATTTGGTTGACAGTCTGACACAAGCAGCTACGCACGTTGCTTTATCACGACATGTGGGCAAAATTCATTATATGTATCTTCAAAGCGGTCGAAAAACGATGGCAAGCGGTAAGGACTGTACGGATGTCAAAACAATCCTTTTGACCGGTGGGGCTTTGATCTATCACTCCGATGCGATTGCAATGGTTACCAAAACGCTGTTGTCGATGGATCCGACTTTGTTATTACCGAATGTTTTTTCAATTATTGTTGATAAACAATATCTTTTATCAGCCATTGGAGTGCTTTCCATTGAATATCCCAACGAGGCTAAACAACTAATTATCGATCTGATTGCGAGGAATCAATTATGAAATATCCGGCCATAACCATTGACTGTGAAAAATTCAGACACAACATCCGCACGATTTCTGCCATGTGTCAGGCTCAAGGCATCGAGGTGGTCGGTGTCAATAAAGTCTCCGGGGGTCATCCCATTCTTAATCGTATCTTTTTCGAAGAAGGTATAAAGACCATTGGGGATTCTCGGATTGAAAATCTGGCACGCAATCCGTTGCCTATGCGTAAAATGATGTTGCGTCTTCCCATGAAGTCCGAGGCCGAAGCCATTGTAATGGGATGTGATGTTTCACTTAACAGTGAATGGGATACCATCATCGCTCTTGAAGTAGCGGCGAGAGCCAAAGGCAAAGTGCACGATATCATCCTGATGATTGACATGGGCGATTTGCGTGAGGGCATTCATAACATTGAGCAACTTTACTTACTTGCGGAGATGGTCAAACACTTTCGCCATATTCGGTTGGTGGGTTTAGGTGCGAATTTTACTTGTTTTGGTGGTTTAATACCGACACTTTCGATTCTTGAAAAACTGAAAGTCATGCAGGAAAGGGTACAGCAGATCGTACCGGAATGTACAATCGTTTCAGGAGGAAATTCATCAACATTACACTTGTTGCAACGCGGATTAAAGTTACCGATCAATCAACTTCGATTGGGAGAATCTTTCTTTCTAGGCGTAGAAACCGCTTATCAGACGCGATTGGAAGATACGTATGATGATGTCGTGCTGTTACATACTCAAATTATTGAAATCAAGAATAAGCCTTCGATGCCGATTGGGGAGACCGGGTTTGATGCTTTTGGTAAAAAAACACATTTTCAAGATAAAGGCATGCGACGGGTGGCGATTAGTGCGATCGGACTTCTCGATACCGATTTAAATATGGTGGCTGTTGATCCCAATGTATCCATTATAGGCGCAAGCAGTGATCATTTGTTATGTGAGTTGAGGCATGACAGCGGTCATCGGGTAGGGGATATCTTGACCTTTAAACTTCGCTATGGTAGCTTATTACGATTGTTTTTCTCGCCGTTTGTTGAAAAGCAGTTTCTAAAGTGTCCGAAATGAGATTTCGTGTGACATGATACCCATTTTTATGATACAATCAATTAGTTAAAAGAGGTGAAAATATGGCAAAAGAAGTATTTAGTTTAGACTTCGCAGGAAGAAGTCTAATTGTGGAAACCGGTGAGTTAGCCAAGCAAGCCGGCGGATCAGCATTGATTCGTTATGAAGAAACCGCAGTATTATCGGCCGCGACCGCAAGTAAGAACGCCAAGGATTTGGATTTCTTTCCGTTGACGGTCACATTTGAAGAAAAGCTGTATTCAGTGGGTAAGATCCCAGGTGGATTTTTACGTCGTGAAGGCAGACCGAGTGAACATGCGACATTAACCGCACGTTTAATAGATCGTCCGATCCGTCCGTTGTTTGCGGATGGATTCCGTAATGAAGTTCAAGTCGTCAATACCGTATTATCAGCAGACAATGATTGCTCTGCCGATATGGCCGCAATGTTTGGCGCATCGTTAGCGATTTGTGTTTCAGATATTCCATTTAACGGTCCGATCGCCGGTGTTATCGTCGGTCGTGTCAATGGTGAACTGATTATCAACCCGACCGTAGCTGAACTGGAAATCTCGGATATCAACTTAACGGTTGCCGGAACTAAAAAGGCTATCAACATGGTTGAAGCCGGAGCTAAAGAAGTCAGTGAAGAAGATATGTTGGAAGCCATGCTGTTTGGTCATGAATTTATCAAACGTCTGTGCGAATTTCAAGAAGAGATCGTTGCCAAAGTAGGTAAGCCGAAACGTGAAATCGCTCTGTATGGCGTTGATGCTCAATTGAATCAACAATTGCGCGGTTTATGTCAAAGCCGTTTGGAAGATGCTGTTCGCATTAAAGAAAAATTGGACCGTTATGGTGCTATCGATGATATCGAAGCTGAAATGGTCGCTTATTATGAAGGTTTGGAATATGGCAGTGACAAAATCAAGGAAAAAACGATCAAACAAGTCAAGCAGATTTGTCATGACATCGTTTCTGATGAAATCCGTCGTCTGATTTCCGTTGAGAAAATACGTCCGGATGGTCGCGGTATTGATGAGTTGCGTCCGCTAAATTCGCAAATCGATTTACTCGCCCGTGTTCATGGCAGTGCTTTGTTTACGCGCGGAGAAACTCAAGTCATGTCCATTTGTACCTTAGGTGCGATGGGCGATACCCAGATTATTGATGATATGACAGACATTGAGTCAAAGCGTTTTATGCATCATTACAATTTCCCACAGTTCTCGGTCGGTGAAACCGGTCCGATGCGTGGACCTGGCCGACGTGAAATCGGTCATGGCGCTTTGGGAGAACGTGCGCTGGCAGTTGTATTACCGACTGAAGAAGAATTCCCATATGCCATTCGTTTGGTTGCGGAAACGTTGGAATCCAACGGTTCTTCATCACAGGCTTCAATCTGTGCCGGAACCATGGCTCTTATGGCTGCCGGTGTTCCAATTAAAGCACCGGTCGCCGGTATCGCAATGGGATTGGTTACTTTTGGTGATTATTACACCGTCTTGACGGACATCCAAGGGATGGAAGATCATTTCGGCGATATGGACTTTAAGGTTGCCGGTACCAAAGAAGGTATCACTGCTTTACAAATGGACATCAAAATCGAAGGTCTGACAACCGACATTCTGCGTGAAGCTTTGGCTCAGGCAAAAATCGGTCGAGTACAAATCATGGAAAACATGATGGCTGTTATCTCAGAACCACGTGCTGAAGTCGGCAAATATGCTCCGAAGATTCATATGATGAAAATTCCTACCGACAAAATCCGTGATGTTATCGGAGCCGGTGGTAAGATTATCAACCAAATCATTGCTGATTGTGATAACGTCAAAATCGACATTGAAGATGACGGCCGCGTAGTGATTTACCATCAGGATATGGCCGCAATCCGTAAAGCAGCCGATATGATCGAAACGATTGTACGTGTTGCTAAGGTTGGCGAAATCTATGAAGGAAAAGTGGTTCGTGTTGAAAGCTTTGGCGCGTTTGTCGAATTATTCTCAGGAACCGATGGCTTGTTGCATGTTTCGAAAATTTCTCATGAACGTGTTGAAAACACGTCTGATGTATTGAAATTGGGAGACATCGTTAAGGTTATCGTAACTGAGATTGATGAAAAGGGCAGAGTTAATGTATCAAGAAAAGCATTGTTGCCTAAGCCGGAAGGTTATGTCGAAAAGCCGGATCGTCCGCGCACTACCGGTACATTTGACAGAAATAAAAGAAAACCGAGAGAATAAGTGATTTAAGGATTGAGCAATCAGTCCTTTTTTTATGCAAAGTGGATCGTCATCAATGAACATATGTTTATTCAAAAAGCAATGTTTTCCTTTGGACTTTAGCATAGTATCCCTGATAGCATTGTGATAAAATACTAAATATAAAGAGAGGTTATTCCATGGATTTTTTAACACTAGCCAGAAAATATCAGGATCAGATGATTCGAGACTTACAAGCACTTATTGCCATACCATCACTGAGTGATGAAGCAAAGGCGACGATCGTTGCGCCTTTTGGACCAAAAATCCGTGAAGCACTGGATTGGATGTTGGTCAAAGGAAAAGAAGACGGATTCGATACCTTGGACGTTGATGGGTATGCCGGTTTGATCAGTTACGGAAATCAGTCGCAAAGCATCGGAATGCTTGGCCATTTGGATATCGTCCCCATTGGGGAAGGATGGAGCGTCAATCCCTTCGGCGGAGAAGTAAAAGACGGTTACATTTTTGGCCGTGGCAGTGGTGACGATAAGGGACCCACCGTCGCAGCGTACTATGCGATGAAAATAATCAAAGATATGAATATTGAACTTAATAAGAAGATCATGCTCATTGTCGGTTGCGATGAAGAAACCGGTATGCGTTGCATGAAACATTATATTGAAAACGCACCGCTTCCGGATATGGGATTTGTCCCGGACGCCTATTTTCCGGTCATTTACGGAGAAAAAGGCATCCTGGTCGTTAAACTGTCGGGACAAAAAAACACAGTTATTAAAAGTTTGCATGGTGGCGAACGCCCCAACATCGTTTTAGGAAAATGTGCGGTTGAAGTCTTTGGTAAGCCCAAAGAGGACGAGTTGCGGATGTTTTGTCGCAGTCATCGCATCAAAGGTTCTTACAAACATTTAACCGATTCAACTGTTTATACCTTTGAAGGAAAATACTCGCATGCATCGACCCCGCAACAAGGTCAAAATGCTGCTGTATATGCACTCAACTTTGTGGCTGCGGCCTATCAGGATGAAGCGGCGGCAGCACTGAGCACGTGTTTATTCAGTTATCACGGGACCGGTTTGAACATTGAGTTTAACGGTGCGCATATGCGTGATCTGACGATGAATCTAGGAATCATTCATGTTGAAAAGAATAAATTTGACCTAACATTGGATATCCGCTATCCCAATGATGTTGATTTTGACTTTTGTGTAAACAACATCAAGAAAACATTAACAAAGAATGCACCTTGGGTTTCAATGGATGTCGGTGCTCACAAAGAACCGCTGTTTGTCGATCCCAACTCTGATTTAGTCAAAACCCTTCATGATGTTTATCGTGAAGTGAGTGGAGATGATTTCACGCCTCTTAAAACCATGGGGGGTGGTACTTATGCCCGAACATTGCCGAACTTCGTTGCTTACGGCATGGCCTTTCCGTTGCGTAAACTGCCGGAATTTGCGGGCGATGCTCATCAGAAAGATGAAGCCATTGAAATCGAATCCCTAGTCATGGCGTGTGCTATTTATGCCAAAGCACTCTATAAATTAGCTTATGAGAACCAGAAATAAACCGTGGGCGATTCCTTTTCTCGATTCATTTGGTGAAGCGAACGTCAAAGAACCTCAGCTTCTTGCTTCAAAATGGAAACACCGACTTAACTGTGAGATTCTGCACGTTGAAATCGGCAGTGGCAAAGGAGATTATTGGAACAACATGGCCCATATGTATCCAAGCCATGGGTGGATCGCTATTGAAAAAGATCGCAATATTGCCGCGACTTGCCTTAAGAAGAACAAGGATAATATCTTGGGGACGATGGCGTTGATCAACTTCGATGCCAGAGATATCGGACAATGGTTTGCGGATGGGGAAATTGATGTGATACATTTGAATTTCAGTGATCCCTGGCCAAAGAATGACCATAGTAAGCGACGTTTGAGTCATGCGAATTTTCTTAAAGAATACAGACGAATGCTTTCGGTTGATGGTGAAGTTCAGTTGAAAACCGATAATCGCGGTTTATTTGAATTTTCCTGTGTACAGCTGAGTAACAACGGTTTTATATGTAAGGAATTGTCGGTAGATTATCGGCGGGTGGATCATTCCGAAGATGCCATCACTGAATATGAGCAACGCTTTTTAGATTTAAAACAACCCATTTACCGGGCAGTATGGAGGAATAAAGGTGAGTAAGGACTATTTAATGAAAACATTGGCTGACTTATCACAGATTTATGGGGTAAGCGGTCAGGAGCAATATGTTTCCAGGTATTTAAAAAATGAATATCTTAAGTACACGGACGAAATCATTTATGATAATCTAGGCAGTATTTTTGCGGTCAAGCGCAGTAAGAAAGCAAATGCAAAAAAAGTGATGATCGCCGGACATATGGATGAAGTCGGTTTCATCGTCAAAACGATTACAAAAACCGGATGTCTGACTTTGCATCCGATTGGCGGATGGTGGTCACAGACATTGCTGGGACAACGGGTTGCCCTAATCAACAGCAAAGGTGATGTGTTTAAAGGAGCGATCGGATCAATTCCGCCACACTCCTTAACAGACGCCGATCGCGCAAAGCCGATGGAAATCAAAAACATGCTGGTCGATATTGGTGCTAAAGACAAAGAAGAAGTCGAAAAACTTAACATACGTCCCGGGGATATGATCGTTTTGGAGGGTGACTTTCAGGTGTTGGCCAACGGACACCGATTGTTAGCAAAAGCCTTTGATAATCGTTACGGATGTGCCATGGGATTGGCTTTGCTTGAAGCATACAAAGATATTGAACTGGAAGTCGATCTTTATGTTGGTGCCACCGTACAGGAAGAAGTCGGTTTACGCGGCGCTCAGACAGCGGCTTCATTGATCAATCCCGATTTAGCAGTTGTATTCGACTGTTCGCCGGCCAATGATGCATCCGGAGATGAAACCGCCTTTGGTCAACTGGGTAAAGGTCTGTTAATTCGCTTTGTGGATGCTAATTATTTACCGAATCGCTGTCTTTTGGATGCGTTGATCGACGTTTGTAATTCTGAGGCATTACCGTATCAGTACTATGTTTCAATGGGCGGTACCGATGCTGGGGCGATACACAAAAACACCGATGGCGTTGTAACTTTGACCATGTGTATTTGTGCGCGCAACATTCATACCAACAGTTCCATCATCGATCTCAATGATTTGAATGTGGCATATCAGGCGGCTTTGAAATTTGTTGGCGGGTTGAATGATGAACAGATATCTGCTATGATTTCTTGTAATCAATAGAGCTAGGAGGTGAGCAGATGCGTAAATATTTAATCGTTTTTATACTTTTTATCAGCGGATGCTCAGTATCCGGTACTTCTTTGGAACAACAAATCGATGCCAGTGTTGCTTTTGTATCTTCGCAACCGGCCGTAGAATTAAGAAATAATCGCTTACCGCTCTACAGTTACTATTTACCTCGTAACATCGGAAAACGCAGTTCCAATCAATTAGCCGCAACTTTTGTGAGTTACAATGAAGAAGTTGTGTTGAGTCTCGATATCGCCTCAATCATAATGAACCGATTTTATCGCATTCAGTTGGCAGGGCAGTTGCGACCGTTATACGGGAAGCAAAACGCTCTGATAGCAAAAAAAGTTTCATTGAATGATATTAACGGAGCGTCGATCGATTATAGAATTGTCATTTTGCCTTTTAGCGAAGACCGATACATGGTATACGTTCAAAGCCAAGAGTTTTTGGCAAGTGCTATGCTGCCTTTGTCTAAAGTTCAACCGGTTCTTACGGACATGCTGATTGTGTTGCGTAGTGCACAAGCTCAGTCGAACGATATCATCAATCTGTTCTCAAACAAAATCGTTATCGATTACGATCGGATATCAAAAGAACTCATTGAGTTTATCGCTCCTGAGTCCGGTACGATTGTTGATATGCTCAAACTTATTACCGGAGATTTCGATTTTGACGAAACTCTGCCGGATGACTATTATGACGATGATGTCATTGAAATTCCCGATGAAGAACCAAAGGAAGAAGGCGATGAAGATGTCGAAGGAGAGTAAAACCACGGTTATACGTAGTTTTATGCATCATGAGTTCTCCGGTGTGCTGATGGTGAAATTTAACGATGAACCAATAAGTACAGTTGATCGATCAGCGGATGCTGTATTACTGTACAATACGCAATTTGAGCTGATCGGTGTAAATCTTCTGAATGCTCCGTTTATAAAAAGCGGTTATATTGAATTGGACCTTGATTTAAAGAATTTTATTGAAAAGAGATTTTCATCTTTAGATTTGAAGATCGACATCGATCAGCAGAATTATTTCGTCTGTGGGAGAATCAAAAAGGTAGACAACCATCCGCATTTTGATCATCTGCACAATTGCACGGTTGATATCGGAATTAAAGAAATCAGCATTGTTTGTGGTTCGAAGAATGTAAATGAAAATATGCTTGTCGTGGTCGCATTACCGAATGCGATTCTGCCGGATGGAACGTTTATTTCAGAAGGTAAGGTGGCCGGTGTGCCTTCACAAGGAATGTTGTGCTCTTTATCAGAGATTACCGGCGGTAAAAAACCGGTTCAAGGATTAATTGAATTACCGAAAGGCACCGAATGCGGATCCAGTGTGGATATCGCCGGTCTGGGAGAAACGCTATGTTAAAAAAACTGATGTCATTGTTTTTTGAAGAAGAGGAAATTGTTGAAGTAAATTCGGTCGAAGAAATCATTGAACCTTTGGTTAAAAAACCCGAAGTAAAAAAGGTCGAAGCGAAAAAACCTGAAACCGGGAATATTGCAGAAAAAGAAGAAGCTGTTCTTGAAGTAATTCGGGTAAAGGAAAAAGAGTTTGTTGATATAAAGGCCGATGATTTTGAAGTCGCAGAATACAAACCGACAGTCAAGAAAATTGATATCGACAAGCAAAAAGACGTTGAAATCAAACCGATACGACGTCCGGTCAAACCTGAAGCCAAACCTTATGAATTTTCACCGGTCATCAGTCCGATTTTCGGCCGTTCTGACAAAGATGAACCCGTTAAGACGGTCGTTCAATCCATGCCGATGGAAGAGAGTAAAAGTATTTTAGGGACGATCATCAGCCCTATTTATGGAATTACAAAGAACAAAAACCGTCCGGCCGAGATTAAACCGGCGGCTACGATAGAAAATTTCACTTTGGAGCAAATGCTTGGTGTTGAAAAGAGTGAGAATTTCATGCAAGACAGTTTTGATCTGATTGTTGAAGAAGATCGACCACTATCCAAGGAAAAGCCAAAAACGCTGATGAGCCTTTTTGAGGAAGAGGAGGAGGGCGAATGATATATCTAATAGGAATCAAGGGTTCCGGTATGGCCGCTTTGGCTTGCATGTTGCATGACATCGGAGAAGCGGTTTCCGGAAGTGATATTGATAAGCACATATTCACCGAAGACGAGTTGCACCGTCGCAATATTCCGGTGTATCCATTTTTGACACATAAGATTCTTGATCACTCTACCGTTGTTGTTGGTAATGCTTTTTTAGATGATTTTGAAGAAGTACAACGGGCACGAGCCAATAAAACACTGAAGATATTCAGATATCATGATTTTTTAGGAAAACTGATGGAGAACTATCGGACCATTGCGATTGCCGGCAGTCATGGTAAAACAACGACGACCAATATGGTATCGACCATGATGGGCCAGTTCTTTGATACCGGACATCTGATTGGCGATGGGGATGGTATGCTGGGTAAAAACGATCGCTATCTGGTGGCGGAAGCGTGTGAATACCGACGACATTTTCTGGCATACCGCCCACAAATCGCAGTCATTACCAACGTAGACATTGATCATGTTGATTACTTCAAAGATGAAGAAGACTATGCTTTGGCATACGAACAGTTTTCGAAAAACGTCAGTGAGGTATGCATTGTATTTGGTGATGATCCGCGTTCACGTAACTTAAAACTTTCTTCGAGTGTGTTATTTTATGGTGTTGATGAAGGCAATGATGTTCAGGCATTTAATATCGTGGAAACTCCGATATCAACTTCATTTGATGTAACGATTCTAGGAAATCATTTTGGCCGCTTTGAATTACCATTTGTCGGAACCCACATGCTCTATAACAGTCTGGCCTCAATAACGATCGGTTATCTGGAAGGTTTAACCGCCGCCCAATGCAATCAGGGGCTTTCAATGTTTAAAGGAGCCAAACGCCGCTTTGTCATCACTCAAGTGAAGGACAGTATCTTTATCGATGATTATGCTCATCATCCGACCGAGGTTTCAGTTACGGTGGATGCTGCTCGCAAACGTTATCCCGACATGACACTGATTGCGATTTTCAAACCGCATCGTGTCTCAAGGGTGTTGCACTTTGCCGCAGAATTTGCACAAGCACTGTCGAAGGCGGATGTTGTAGCATTATGTCCCTTTACAAGCATTGACGATAAGGAAGAAGGGATCGATATTGATATCACCTATCTAGCCAATATGATCGAAGGAAGTTTCATCGTCGATGAAAATGAAGAGGATGCCATGCGCTTAGCAGAGTATAAGCCGGCGGTCTATTTGTTTATGAGTTCGAAGGACATTTATAATCTAAGCGATTCAGTAAAGCGCTATCAATAATCTTGAAAATATTTTCAAAATTGTGTACAATAATTCTGAGGTGATTAATATGAATGAATTAATTGGCGCATTACAAGAGGTTTCAGTACAGTTATTACCTTTTTTAGGTGTAGTTGTACTGATTTTTCTTATATTAATTTTGCGCAGAGTGTATTTGCTATTGGCAGATGTCGGAATTACAGTGTTGAAAGTAAATTCGGTTATGGATAAAGTAAATTCCAGTTTAGACGAGTTTAAGGCACCATTATCAACGATTTCCCGTCTTTCGCATTCAATAGATTTAGTACATACAGCGACTGAGTCAGCTGTTAAAGGTGCGGTACGTGTAGTCTCTGAGAATTATGAATGGATCAAGGACACCGCTGTATCCGCGGTAAATAAAGTTAAAACGAAAAAAACACCACAGAAAGGAGAGACTGAAAATGAATGAAGTTAATGAACAGGTAGAGAAGACTGTTGAAGAAATCAACAAGGATGTAGAGAATTTTACAGAAAATGTTGATCAGGCCTATGAAGAGCTCAAAGACAATGAAAAAGACAGAGTCTCAAAGATTAAGGAAGATGTTGTTAAGGCTATCGAAAGTATTGTCGAGGCGACGAAAAAACTTATTCATGATTTACGAGAAGACGAAGAGTTAAAAGCTAAATTGTTACAGGCGAAAGAAAAAACCGTTGAACTGTTGAATGATGCTAAGACAAAACTTGTGGAAATCAAAGATGACGAAGCGTGGAAAGAACGATTTGCGGTTGTTAAAAACAAGACTGTCGAAATCAAAGACAAGGTTGTCGATAAGGTTTCTGAAAATGAAGAGTTCGTTGAGAAAGTCACTGATTTTAAGGACAAAGCTGTCAAAGTGACTGTGGAAACGTATGAAAACGCAAAGGAAAAAGTGGATGAGTTTATCAACCGTCCGGATGTTCAGGAAAAAATCGAGGTCGCAAAAGAAAAGACCGTTGATTTTGCTGAAAAAGCAGTAGATAAGCTAAAAGACTGGCTCAAGCCAAAGACTAAAGAAGAAGAAAAGTAGGTGGGGAAATGAAACGTGTTACTATTTATGATGTAGCCAATGAAGCGAAAGTATCGCTTGCCACAGTATCCAGAGTAATCAACGGTTTGGAAATCGTACGGGAAGATACGCGTGCCCGTGTCGAATTAGCGATTGAAAAACTTGGATACAAACCCAATGCCATTGCTCAAGGGTTGGCCTTACAAAAGACCACCACGATCGCATTGGTTGTTCCTGAAGCTAGTTTTAATTATACCGGTCAAATCATTAACGGTTTGTTGGACGTCGCTAAAATTTATAAGTACAACATCATGTTGCACACAACGACCGAAGGGATTCTTGAAATCAATGAAATCATTGAAAACATCATAAAATCGCGAGTTGACGGAGTGGTCATATTTAATGACAAACTGTTGTACGATGAACTGAAAGAGTTAACGAAATATCAGTTTCCTATCGTATTGATCGGCAATCGCATGTCGGAAAACAATGTAGCCTGTGTTTATGTTGACATCGAAAAAGCTGCCTACGAATTAGCCTTGCAGTATATCGGTCGAGGACAGAAAGACATTGCTATCGTTCAGGACCGCAAGAATTCTTATGCCATCAACCAATTGATCAAAGGGGTAACACGTGCATTTGAAGAGAATCAGCTGAAGTTTGACCAATATATTGAGATTCCTGCGATGTATCGCAGTTCTTATGAATTTTTGTCTAACTATTTCAAAGATAAAAAGCATGATTTGATTATTGCCTACCGTGATTCACAAGCTTTGGCCGCAATTAATGCTGCTAATGAAAACGGAATCGCTGTCCCCAAAGAAATGGAAATCATTTGTGTTATTGATACAAAGTACAATGCGATGGTTCGTCCAAGGCTATCCAGTTTCTCGATACCTTCGTATGATTTAGGTGCGGTGGCTATGCGCATGATGACCAAACTTTTACATCAGGAAGTATTTGAAGAACGCGAAATTGAATTGAGTTACTTGTATACACCGCGTCAGTCCACAAAATAATTGACGAGGATTATCAGATTATATATAATTGCAGTATCGCAACGATGGGAAGAAGTAATTGCAATATTCTTCAGAGAGACAGTGGCTGGTGAAAACTGTTGTTTGAAGCAATGAAATACAACCCTGAGCCTCTTTATGAAAAGTAAAGACGTCGCCGGCGTTAACGGATAAAAGTGCACGAAAGTGAACTAAGGTGGTACCGCGCATTAGCGCCCTTGGAGTCAAGGGCGTTTTTTATTTGAAGGGAGAAAAATATGAATTTTCTAGAGGAGCTTACCTGGCGAGGACTTATTAAAGATGTTACTGATTTGGAGGGTTTAAAGGAAAGAATCAAAAAACCAATGTCCGTTTATTGCGGTTTTGATCCTACGGCGGATTCACTGCATATCGGAAGTTTGCAACAGTTACTGCTTTTGAAACGTTACCAGCAACAAGGACATCATCCCATCGCATTAATTGGCGGTGCGACCGGAATGATAGGCGATCCGCGTCCGACAACCGAGCGTTCACTTCAGACGCTGGACGAAATCAATCAGAATATTGTCGGAATTTCTGGGCAAATCCGTTCGATCTTGTGCAGTTCAGATCTACCGGTCACGATCGTCAATAACTATGACTGGTTAAGCAAAATCGATATTTTAACGTTTCTGCGAGATTTTGGCAAGCATTTCAATGTCAATTATATGATTGCGAAGGATATCGTTTCTTCACGACTGGCTACCGGAATATCATTTACCGAATTTACTTATACCATTTTGCAAGCAGCTGACTGGTTGCATCTGTATCAAAACCATGATTGTGAAATGCAGATCGGCGGTAGTGACCAGTGGGGAAATCTGACCAGCGGCAGTGAGCTGATCCGTAAAGTCGTTGGCAATCAGGCGAAAGTGTTTGGTGTGACATCACCGCTGATCACCAATTCGGATGGAAGTAAGTTTGGTAAGAGTGAAGGAAAGAACATTTGGTTGGATCCCACAAAAACCGATTCATATGAGTTTTATCAGTATTGGGTCAATGTTTCCGACAGTGACATCATCGATTTCATGAAACGACTGTCCTTTCTTTCAGTTGAGGAAATCATGACATGGGAGAAAGTCACCTTGGAAAGTCCGCATTTACGCGGGGCACAAAAAGCGCTTGCGGAAGAGCTGACAGAATTGGTCTTTAATCCAGAAGGTCTGATATCCGCAAAAAAAATTACGGATGTACTTTTTTCAGGTCAATTCGATCAGTTGAGTCTTGCTGAGTTACAGGTCGCTTTGGCTGATGCTTCGTTTGCGGAGTTATCTGAAGATGCTCTTTTAATCGATTGTCTGGTTGTTGCCGGGGGAGCTAAAAGCAAAAGGGAAGCGCGTGATCTGATTAGCGGCGGTTCTGTTTTGGTCAACGGTCAAAAGATTACGGATTTAGAGTTCGTTGTACAAAAAGAAAATGCCTTGCATAAGTCAATGACTGTTATTCGCAAAGGCAAAAAATACTATTTCGTTATTCAACATGTTTAATAGCCGCCTTGGGCGGTTATTTTTTGAAGAAAACCAAATATGTTCCTAAAATGATCAAAATCATTGGCCAACTGATTGTTCTTAAGTAGCGGGTAAAATCTGGAAATACATTCAGAACGAGCAAATAAATGCCTGCTAATACAATTAATAATCCCGCTTTTTGTCTTGATGTCATATCATCACCTCGAAAACCATTATACACCAAAAGTACGCTTTGTGTTATAATACTTCAGAGGTGTTTATATGCGTAAATGGACGATTATCATAACGTTAGCCCTGGTTTTGTCCGGGTGCCAATGGTTTGACAATGACGATATCGATGAAGCAAAATTTCAACGTTATTCGGCATATTATACATCGATCTTTGATAATGATCGGTTTATTTTGGCATCTGAATATTACGATATTGAAGTTGTCATGAACAAAATCAGTGATGCTGAGTATCGGTATGATGTCATCATCGACTCACCACGAATTGCCATGTATGCCATTGAGGTCATGGTGGTCGAAAATAACATAACGCCTGAAGTTGCGAGTAAGATGATGCCGACGATCGGAATTTTTGAGGAAGTTGAATACAATCTGATTCCTTATCAAGTGAATGTTGACAAAGGTTATGTCAAAGGACTGATCGTTAACGGGATATCCAGTGAACCTACAATTAATTTGAAGATCATGGTGCTTTGGCGTGACTATGCCAAATTGATCGTTACCCGTGAATTTTTTGATATCAATAAAATATACTATAACGGTACGCCGATTGAAGAACCGATCGGAGATGATGAAGGTAGAAACCCATGACCGATCGCCGTAAACAATCGTTAATTGCCGGCGGCCTGACAAGTTCTGCCGGTATCTTTTTGTCTAAAGCCTTAGGCATCCTTTATGTTTCGCCTTTTACAGAGTTGGTAACTGAATCAAACACGGCTTACTATGCGTATGCGTATTCAATCTATGATCTACTTTTAAGGATTTCATTGGCTGGACTACCTTTTGCAATGGCAGCATTGGTAGCGAAGTACATGGTCAAAGATGACCTTAAAACGGTTATATTGATTCGTAAGTTATCTATGTCAATTATGTCTGTTTTTGGTTTTGTTTCGATGTTGATCGTTTTGATTTTTTCAAAAGAAATTGCAACCATCATTCTTACGGATAAAATGACGGCTGAGACCTTACTGAGGACCCAAAACGTATTAATGATTATCTCACTAGCACTATTTGTTGTGCCTCTGTTAAGTAGTTATCGAGGGTTTTATCAAGGATTGAAGTATTTGAAGGAATATGCCTTTTCACAAGTTCTCGAGCAGTTTTCACGCATTCTTTTTCTATTGGGAATGGGTTTTTTACTGGTCGTAATCTTGAAAAAAGACGCCATGTGGGCAGTATACTTTGCTGTTTTATCAACTTCAGTGTCAGCATTGATTGCTATCTTCCAATTTCTGTTTCTTGATCGAAAGGTATATAGAAATCTAAAATCACAGGCAAAACTTCAAGAGTCATTACCGATTAACCAAAAGGAAATTTTAATTGAAATGTTTAATTTTTCAATTCCATTTTTTCTAATGTCGATATTCAGCATGGGATTCAGCATTTCAAATCTTTTCTTATTTAACCGCGCGATGTACCTGGTTTCCGACAATGAAGTACAAATCAAGCTTCTTTACTCGATGATCATGTTTACAACTAACAAATTAACTTCAATACCACAAGTACTGGCTCCAGGATTCTCAATAGCCATCATTCCTTATATTACCGCAGCATATGAAAAACGTGATATGAAGGAAGTGCGTAAGTATATAACGGATGCCATAAATACAGTTTTGTATTTGGCTATTCCTTTAAGTTTATTGCTCTACTTTCTTTCTGAACCGATTTACTATGTTATGTATGGTGCGAAAAATGTTGCATTGGGCTCAGATGTACTGAAAGTAGCAACGTTAATTGCAATGACGGGTACGATTTCACCTGTTGTTACAACCATCATGATGTCTTTACGTATGAAACGAAATGCTATGACCAATTGGATCGTTGCATTCTTTATTAATATGATATCAATTGTTCCGCTAATATATTTATTTAACTTTTACGGATCAATTCTATCCGCTGCTTTGGCTTCGTCATATGTCATTTTTGTATCGTTATTTCAAGTGCGAAAAACACTCAACATCCGTTATGCCAAAACCGTTCGTTTATTGATTCTGATGTTTTTTGGTATGATAGCCTTCTATTTGGTTACTGCTTTATTTAACCTGATGATCGGCGATCCGACCCGTTACTCACGAATCGTTATGTTAATTATTCTGGGTTTCGGATCGATTGCGTCTTTAAGTGCTTATTTTGTTTCAACGTATCTATTGCATGTACCCCAATCAATCTTTGGGGAGCAGTTTGCTGATCGCATCGTACGAAGGTTTAAACGATGAGGTTGGATAAATATTGTGCACTGGCCGGTGCGGGTTCGCGTAAAGACGTAAAAAAGATCATCCGACAAAAAAGGGTATTGGTTAACGGCGTCGTAACGGTGAATGATGATGTTCACATTGATCCATATTTGGATAAGATAGAATTGGATCATGAGATTCTTGCTGTTGTATTGGACGTTTATATTCTGCTGAATAAACCTGCCGGAGTTATCAGTGCAACGACAGATGAGATGCACAAAACTGTATTGGAATGCATCGATAGTACGTTGCCTCCCGGATGTTTTCCGGTTGGGCGACTGGATATTGATACGGAAGGGCTTTTATTGATAACCAATGATGGAGAACTCTCACATCGTTTATTATCGCCGAAAAGAAAAGTAGATAAGGTGTACTACGTTGAATGTCGAGATGTTGTTGATCAACTAACCGTTGAAACCTTGCAAAAAGGGGTCGATATTGACGATGACACACCGACATTGCCGGCGTTGGTTGAGATAATTTCTGAGAAAACAATGTTTCTGACGATTAAGGAAGGTCGTTATCATCAAGTCAAGCGAATGCTGGCTGCCTGCGGCAACCAGGTGACGTATCTGAAGCGCATTCAGATGGGACCACTGAGTCTGGATGATGATATGGCTTTGGGAAGTTGGCGTTTTCTAAATGAAACCGAAGTAGAGCAATTAAAAAAATGGTAAGAAAAACCCCGAAATCAATTTCGGGGTTTGTTCTGTTAACGGTTGTAGAATTCGACGACGAGTGCTTCGTTTAACTCAGCATTAAGTTCATTGCGTTCCGGGTAACGTACGAACGTCCCTTTTTTCGCTTCTTTATCGACTGTGACAAACTCAACAGTGTTCAAAGTAGCTTCCAATGAATCGCGCAATAAATCAAAACTTTTCGAAGTTTCTTTAACTTCGATGGTCATTCCCGGTCTAACGGAGAATGATGCAATGTCGACCTTTTTGCCATTGACCAAGATGTGACCATGGTTGACCAATTGGCGGGCAGCGTTGCGGGTACGACCGAAGCCCATACGGTAAACCACGTTGTCTAAACGGGCTTCCAATAAGCTTAAGAAGTTATGACCGGTAACACCTGCCATTTTGACAGCTTTGAGGTAGGTGTTATAGAACTGACGTTCTGTTACTCCGTACATAAAGCGAATGCGTTGTTTTTCACGTAACTGTAATCCATAGTTGGATAATTTTGCGGGACGTTTTCCGCCGTGCTGACCAGGCACGCTTTGACGTTTCTTAAGTTCCTCACCGGTTTCAAGAATTGAGAAACCTAAGCGACGGGCTTTTTTCCAAACCGGTCCATTGACTCTTGCCATTTAAATACCTCCTTATTGTTTTATGGCTTCATAAAACAACAACAGGCGCAAATCTTCATTGAGGGGTGTTTGTCTTGGGTATTTCGCTTATTGCAGCAAGTTACTTTACTCCATCACTCGGATGTGACAAACGCCAGATTCAAGACTTTGCGAGCTGCCATCATTTGACGCTTTAATACTATATCAAAAACCATGTGTTCTGTCAATTTTTACCTCAATCAAACCGAATTTATGATACAATATGAACAATGAGGTGAGATTATGAATCTTGATGACGTATTAGCACTGCTTTCGCAAAAAGAAGTATTGATTGCCCTTTCCAGCGCGTTATTTTTATTGATCGCTGTACTGGTGTTTCGAAGGCTGCGCTTAAGCGGTCATTTGAAAAAACTGAAGGAACTCGAGATACGATACAATTCGATTAAGAGTGTGCCGTTGCAGTTTAAACTGAATAAAGCGATTGCTTTGTCGCGTGTCAACCATGAAATAAGCGGTCTCACTCAGGCATGCAGGGAAGATTTTGCCAAAATATACGAAAATTTCAAATCGTTGGCAGTTTTACTGGCTGATACGGAAGATGAACTGTTGATTGGAAAAGTGAAAACCGCCAAAGAAAATCTGGAGGATTTAAGCGGCTTGATTGATTCAGAGCAAAAGCGGGTAGAGCAGCTTGAAGGTCGATTGAATGCGATTCTTGAGCGCGAAAATCAGCAGCGCTATGAAATCACCCGTTTAAAGGATGAGTTTCGAGAAGTTAAAAGTCAGATAGCTGCAAAAGCCGCCAGTTTGAACTTCAGTATTGAAACGATTGAACATGAAGTCTTTGAGATTGAGAAAATGTTTACTGCTTTTGAAGAGTGGATGTTTGCTTCAGAATTTGAAAAAGCGGAAAGTAAATCATCAGAAATCAATGAGTCGTTGGCAGTTTTAAAGAATCAGATAGATACCTTGCCAGAGCTGATCAGTTTAGCAAAAGGATTGTTACCCCGATTGTTGGATGATGTTGCCTTTAACTACAGCAGAATCAAGCAAAAAGGCGTATTCCTGAATCATCTGGAAATCAGTAAAAATCTTGATATGATTTCTGCCACGTTGAAAGAGGATTTAACAGCCCTTCGACAAGGTCTGAGTGATCGTGCCAAAGAACATTGTGATGAAAATCAAAAACGCCTCCAACAGCTTTTAGTGGCGATGGAGCGGGAAGATAAAGCGTATGATGAAATTGCTGTGATTAATAATGAACTGGCGAAGGCATCTGTGGAAAATGCAAATCTGTTTACGGAAGTTCGCAAGAGCGTTGAAATGGTTGCTATCCGCTTCGGGTTCAATCAATTAAACACATCCCTTCCCAAAATTGAAAAAGAAATGATGTCAAGTATGGAAACCTATCGTAAATTGGAACGTATGAGCCGTGAGAAATCAATACCTGCTTCGACGCTGCTGATTACCTTTAAAGAGAATCAGCAAGATATGGCAAATCAGGCGAAAGATATTCAGCTGATTAAAGATCAGGTGCTTCGAGCGTCATCGGATGAAGAGCGGGCGAAGAAACAACTTCTTAAACTGCATTTAATTATGAATGAGATCGAAGTGAAAATCCATCGTCACCGTTTGCCGCAGATTTCGGAGAACTATCAAGGCGATGTTGTCCGATGTCATCAGTATATCGAATCCATTGAAGAGTTATTGTCTGTCAATCCCTTGGATATCAAATCATTGAATCTGACGGTCAGCGAGGGTATTGATTATATTTATAAATTATATAACAATGTTAACAACATCGTTGGGATGGTCGATATGGTCGAACATGCAATCGTCTTTGGTAATAAATACCGTTCCAGTTTTCCGAACATTGATTCGGAACTGACCCGTGCTGAACTATCGTTTAGAAACGGTGAGTATACCCAGGCGTTGACCATTGCCTTATCGGCAATCGAAAAACTTCATCCCAATCAATTTGAAGATTTAATTAAGGAGAATGCCCGAAGTGCAAAGCATACCTGAAATTTATTTTGATTACGCATCCACTGCACCTGTCCATCATGAAGTAATCGAGGCAACGCAAACTTTGTTGCCTCAGTTTTATGCAAATCCGGACTCTTTGCATTCTCTGGGTTATCAGGCGGGCGATCTGATGCGTATCAGTCGAGAAAAAATAGCTTCCTTACTCAACGTAACGCCACCCATGGTGATTTTCACCAGCTCTGCCAGTGAAGCAAACAATATGGCCATCAAAGGTGCAGCATGGGCAAATCAGAACAAAGGGAAACATCTAATCACCACGAAAGTCGAACATAGCAGCGTTCTCAACGCATTTAAACAGCTGCAAGAGCATTTTGGATTTGAAGTTGATTACTTGGAAGTCGATGAATTCGGAAAAATATCAATGGACCAACTTAAAAAGTTATTGAGAAAAGAGACGATACTCGTATCGATTATGGCGATTAACAACGAAATTGGTACGATTCAAGATATTGATCAGATAAAACGAATCGTTAAAAGTTTCAGCTCTGCAATCATTCATGTCGACTTTGTGCAAATGCTTGGAAAATATCCGATTGACCTCAATCGTATTGATCTTGCTACTTTTTCTGCTCATAAAATTGGCGGAATCAAGGGTGTGGGTTTGCTCGTACGAAATCCTCAGATCGACTTGTTGCCGCTGATCAGCGGTGGTCAACAGGAACAATCCTTGCGAGGGGGAACAAGCAATACGCTGGCGAATATCACTTTTGCGAAGGTGCTGCGTCTTGCGATGGAAAATCGTGAGTTCAGTTTTACAAGAATAAAAGAAATCAATGACTATTTGCGCCAACAATTATCTGGAATTCCAAATCTGGATATTCTGACACCGGTGGATGGGTCTGTGTATATTCTGACTTTTACATATCCATCGATCCCCTCAGAAATCATGACCAATGCCTTAAGTGCACGCAAGATCTATGTATCTGCTCATAGTACGTGTACATCATTGTCGTCCTACTCCCATGTTCATTTGGCAATCGGTCTTAAAGAACATGCGGCCAATGGGGTGATTCGATTGAGTTTTGGTGATCAGTCCACCCTTAACCAAGCCCATCGTTTTATTGAAGTATTGAAGGAGATTATAAAAAATGGATATTAGAGCCGATATTTGTGTCATACGTTTTGCGGAACTGTCGACCAAAGGCAAAAATAAGAAAGACTTCGTCAAACTCTTACGAAAAAATTTGATCGAAGCCATGCGTCAATTTGACGGTGTCAAGGTTGTCGGCTCTTTTGATCGCATCTATGTACATCTTAATGGTGCGGATGATTCTGTCGTACTCCCTCGATTACAGCAGATTTTTGGTATCAGTACGATTTCTTTGGCGGTTAAAGTAAGTCAGGATATGGATCAAATGAGGGAGGTTGCCATCGCTTTGATGAAGCGTGAAGCAAAAACGACGTTCAAAGTTGTTACACGAAGAGCAGATAAAACATTTCCGTTGGTAACAGATCAAATCAATCGCGCCATCGGTGAGGCGATTTTAATGAATACTGATCACACTGTGGATGTTCACAATCCAAGGATTAAGGTTTTGATTGAGATTCGCCCAGGTGAAGTGTATATCACCGTAAATACGGTTCAAGGAGCTCATGGTTTTCCCGCGGGAATACAGGGGAAAGCGTTGTTGCTTCTATCAGGAGGGATTGATTCTCCCGTGGCTGCTCACTTAAGCAATAAACGCGGTATTGAACTGGAGTGTATACATTTTCAGTCCCCGCCATACACATCACAGGCAGCGCTTAGTAAAGTTTTGGGTCTTGCCAGAAAACTGACGGCCGGTCAAAGTGAGATACGCATACATATCATCAATTTCACGGATCTACAGTTACAGATCAATCACTTTATTCCGGAAAGTTATCGGATTACGATTATGCGTCGGATGATGATCCGTATTGCGGATGAGCTGGCCAAAAAGCGTAAATGCAAAGCACTGATCACCGGTGAATGTGTCGGTCAGGTAGCATCACAAACGTTGGATAGTTTACAAGTCATTTCCGATGTAGCAATATTACCAATATTGCGTCCATTGGTTATGTTTGATAAAAATGATATCATTGCTATTGCTGAGAAAATTAGTACTTATGAAATATCGATTCGACCCTATGAAGATTGTTGTACAGTATTTACGCCAGTCAATCCGGTGACACGTCCGGCCATCTATAAGGCGGAGTTTTATGAGAAAGCGTTCGATTTTTCACCATTTGTGATTGAATGTGTTGAAAAGTCTGAGACGATTTTTGTAAAATATAATGAGAAAAGGGCAGAGGATACTCTGTTTTAGGAGGCTTATGAATAAACACCTTGTTCTTCAAAGTGATTTTGGGCTGGTGGATGGTGCAGTGGCCGCTATGTATGGCGTTGCATTGGAAGTCTCGCCGAGTCTGAAAGTTTACGACCTGACTCACGAAATCCCACCGTACGATATTTTTGCGGCTTCCTATCGATTAATTCAAACCTTGCAGTACTGGCCACAGGGAACAGTATTTGTCTCGGTTGTCGACCCAGGCGTCGGTTCTAACCGAAAGAGTGTCGTTGCGAAAACAAGCAGCGGACATTATGTCGTAACCCCGGACAACGGTACGCTGACTCATGTCAAACGGTTGATTGGTATTGAAGAAGTTCGTGAAATCGAAGAAGCCGTGCACCGCCGAAAAAATACCGAACACTCATATACCTTTCATGGTCGCGATGTCTATGCTTTCACCGGAGCTAAATTAGCTGCCGATTTAATTTCATTTGAAGATGTCGGACAATTGTTATCGGTTGATCGCATCGTGGAAGTTGATCTTACCGCTTCTATGTTGTTTGAAGATCGCATCGTCGGGTGTGTTGATATATTGGATGTGCGTTTTGGCAGTTGCTGGACCAATATTTCACGCGAACTGTTTTCGAAATTAAATATAGAATTTGGTGAGATGGTGGAAGTCTCCATCACCAACGGGCATATCCGGGTATATCAGAATCATGTGTGTTACGGACCGACCTTTGCACAGGTCAATGTCGGTGAAGTGTTGTTATATACCAATTCCATGTATCACATGGCGATGGCCATCAATCAGGGTAATTTCGCGCGGGCTTATAACATCGGTACCGGTCCGCAATGGAAAGTAGAACTTAAGAAAGTGTTGAGGTAAACTATGGCTTTTGATCAATTAAGTGATCGCTTAGCGTTAGCGATTAAGAAAATTTCCGGTCAGTCAAAACTGACAGAGAAGAATATGGATGATATGCTTCGTGAAGTTCGCCTGGCACTTTTAGAGGCGGATGTTAATCTGTCGGTCATCCAGCAGTTTTTGGCGGATGTTAAAGAAAAAGCCATTGGCATGGATGTCTATACGAAAGTCAATCCTTCGCAGATGGTGGTTAAGGTCGTTCATGACGAGCTTGTTACGTTGCTGGGTGAAAAAGAGGCTGGTTTGAATCTTTCTCACAAACCGTCCTATATCATGATGGTGGGGTTGCAGGGTACCGGTAAAACGACATCAGCTGCTAAATTAGCTTTATGGCTGAGCAAAAAAGAGAATAAGAAAGTACTGTTGGTCGCTGCTGACTTGGCCCGTCCGGCCGCTATTGAGCAGTTGAAGATTCTTGGCACTTCGGTCGATGTGGAAGTGTTTTCACTGGGTATTGAAGCCGGAGTTGTCAATACGGTCAAAGAGTCGATGGCTTATGCCATCAATCAGAATTTTGATACGGTCATTGTTGATACCGCCGGTCGTTTGCATATCGATGACAGTTTAATGGATGAACTGAAACAGGCATATACTGTATTGCGTCCTCAGGAAGTTCTTTTAACCGTCGATGCGATGACCGGTCAGGACATCGTAACGGTTGCGGATTCTTTCAATAAAGCGCTGAAACTTTCGGGTTTGATCGTTACAAAATTTGATGGAGATGCCCGTGGGGGCGGTGTTTTATCGGTTCGTAAAGTAACATCGGTTCCAGTGAAGTTTGTGGGTACCGGGGAGAAAACGGATGAGTTTGAACTTTTCTATCCGGAACGGATGGCCTCACGCATTTTAGGTATGGGCGATGTTCTTTCGCTGGTTGAAAAAGCAGAAGAAAAAATGGATTTGGAAGCCAGTATGAAGGGTGCCCAACGGTTGATGCAAGGCACGTTCACACTGGAAGATATGATGGATCAGTTGAATCAAGTCGCAAAACTTGGGTCGATTTCCGGTTTGCTGAAGATGATGCCGGGAGCCAGTCAGATGGCTGCGCAAATCAATGATGATGATGCCAGCCGGCAGATGAAGCGATCCAAAGCCATCATTCAGAGCATGACGGTTGAAGAACGTCAGCAGCCGGATTTAATGAGAGCATCTCGTAAGGTTCGGATTGCCAAGGGTTCGGGTACCAGTGTTGCGGAGGTTAATAAGCTGTTGACGCAGTTTGAGAAAACCAAAGAACAAATGAAGATGATGATGCGTATGGGTGCGAACAATCCGTTAAGCCAGTTAGCGGCGAAGCCGGGTTCTAACACACGCCCCAATCCCAATAAGAAAAAGAAGAAAAGATAGAAGCTTGTTTTTATCTGTTAAGTAAAATACCTTGACACACTAAGATTTTGTGTTATGATAGTTAAGGAATTAAAGGAGGAACAAATATGGCTGTAAAATTACGTTTAAAGAGAATGGGTGCTAAAAAGAGTCCGTTTTACCGTATCGTTGCTGCGGATGCACGTTCGCCACGTGATGGACGTTTTATCGAAGCAATCGGTTATTATAACCCGACAACCGTTCCGGCAGATGTTAAGATCGATGCCGAACTTGCTTTGAAATGGTTGAATAACGGTGCACAACCGTCGGATACTGTACGCGCGTTGTTGTCTGGTGTCGGCGTTATGAAGCGTTTCCACGAAGAAAAGAACGGTAAGTAAGCATGAACTCATTGGAACAAGTCTTATATGATCTTGTCAGTCCGATGGTCGAAGATATCGCTAGTTTATCTGTTAAGACGCTGTCAAGTCTTGACGAGTCGGAAATCGTTTTGATGGTGTATGCGAAGTCGGAAGATATTGCCCGTCTGATTGGACGGCAAGGTTCGATGGCTACTGCAATCCGTCATATGATGTCGATTCCTTCGCGTATCGAAGACAAGAAAATCGCGATCAAGTTTGAGTCGTATTAGGATGCCTGGCATCCTTTTTTTGGAGGTTACATGAAGAAAATCAAAGTCGGACAAATCGTTCGTCCCTTTGGCTTAAAGGGAGAAGTGAAAGTTAAACTGTTTACGGATTTTCCGGAGCAGCGCTTTTGTGTGGGAATGCCCTTGTTTTTGAGTAATGGAAAGAGTGATATCGACGTAATTGTTGCTTCGTTTCGGATGCACCAAGGCTTTGCTTTAATTACTTTTGAAGGCAAACCTTCCATTGATGATATTGAAATCTATCGCAACTTTGAACTTCTGATTGATGAAGAAAAGATTGAGCATGAAGAAGATGAGGTTTATTTCTACGATTTATTGGATTGCTCGGTCGTTGATGAAAACAACGTTTTGTTAGGAATGATCAGTGAAGTCATTGATTCACCGGCACATGCCATCATCCGTATAAAAAGAGAAGGTAAGGATTTGCTTATTCCTTATGTGGATGCTTTCATCGTTGATGAAAACATGGATGAAAAGAAAATTAAGGTTCGTCTGATTGAGGGAATGCTATGAGAATAACCATTGCTACGATCTTTCCGGAAATGTTTGAGGGATTTATTTCCACCTCGATCATAAAGAAAGCTGTGCTTAAGAAATTGGTGGAAATCGATACGATCGATATCCGCTCTTTTACCAATGACAAACACCGACGTGTCGATGATTATCCGTTTGGCGGTGGACAAGGTTTGGTTATGATGGCGCAACCGGTGATCGATGCGATTAATTCGGTAAAAACACCGGGTTGTAAAGTCATTTACCTGACACCGGTTGCCGAAGTGTTTAATCAGAGTAAGGCGAAGGAGTTTGTGTTGTTTGAACACATTATTCTTTTGTGCGGTCATTATGAAGGCATCGATGAGCGCATCATGGACGTTGTGGATATTTGTCTGTCGATCGGTGATTACGTATTGACCGGTGGTGAGGTGGCGGCGATGGTCGTTACGGATGCGATCGTCCGTTTGGTCGATGGGGTCATAACGGAAGCTTCACATCAGCAGGAGTCCTTTGAAGGGGATTTACTGGAGTATCCCCAGTACACGCGTCCGGCGGATTATATGGGTAAAACGGTACCGGAAGTCTTACTTTCGGGAAATCATGAAGTGATTCGTAAGTGGCGTTTGAAGGAGTCTATCCGAAAAACAAGGCAATATCGACCCGATCTTTTAAAGAAGCGGATTTTCAATAAAGAAGAGAAAAAACTGCTCTTGGAAATCGAATCAGAAATAGTTGAAAAAGATTGATTTATTGCTTCAATTGTGATAAATTATATAAGCCTATGGCACCCCGGTTCCGCTGATCCTTCGATGAATGAGCCGGTTAGGAACAAGGAGTGAGAAATATGAAATTGAATTTAGTTAGCGAAGTGACCAAGTCACAAATTCGCAGCGATCTTCCAGATTTTCGCAGTGGTTGCACGGTTCGCGTTGATGTTATCATCAAAGAAGGCGAAAAAACCCGTGTCCAAGCCTTTGAAGGCGTTGTCATTGCCCGTAGTGGCAGCGGCATTGCGGAAACATTCACCGTACGTAAAGTGTCCAACTCGATCGGAGTTGAAAGAACCTTCCCGGTTAATTCACCGATCATCGCTGGAATCACCGTCGTTCGTCGCGGTAAGGTTAGAAGAAGCAAATTGTTCTACCTGCGCGGTCGTTCAGGTAAAGCTTCTCGTATCAAAGAGATTCGTTAAAAGAGCGCCGGGTGTACCCCGGCGTTTCTTATTAAGGAGAACAACATGTCTGAGGAAAACAGAAAAGAAAACGAAATATTGGAAAGTTATCGGCTTCGAAACCAACATCGAAAAGATGAACCGTCTTTTTTAGCTGAAATCTGGGATTTCATTAAATCAATTACCATCAGTATTATCATCGTTTTTCTTTTGACGACTTTTATCGTCAAACCGATCCGAGTTGATGGATCGAGTATGTATCCGACGTTAAAAGACAAACAGATCGGTTTCTCAAACATCATATCACTAAAGGTTGGTGGGGCGAACCGATTTGACGTTGTCATCGTTTATGTTCCTCAGCAGGATGAATATTTGGTTAAGCGCGTCATCGGATTACCCGGTGAGACGGTGAGTTACCAAAAAGACCAATTGTATATCAATGGATTTCCGATGGAAGAAAGTTTCTTTGATCAAGATTATATTGCAGAGGTAAAATCAAAAATCAAAGGTAATTTCACAACGGATTTTACGGATTTCGTTTTAGCTGAAGATGAGTATTTTCTGATGGGTGACAATCGTCCGTTTTCATCCGATTCTCGCAGATTTGGTCCCTTTAAACTCAAACATCTGATTTCAAAAGATGCGTATATCATCTTTCCACTTGACCAGATTCATTTTATTATTCAGTAAGGAGGATCAGCTATGACCATTCAATGGTTTCCAGGGCATATGACCAAAGCGAAGCGAACCATCACTGAACAGTTAAAACTGGTCGATATGGTCATTGAGCTTCGTGACGGACGCATTCCGATGTCATCCGCAAACCCTTTATTACAAGAACTTATTGCTAATAAACCGCGCTTGATCGTTTTTACTAAACGTGATATGGCGGATGAAAGTGTCACAAAACAATGGATCAATTATTTTGAAAAGGACGGTCAAGCCGTCATTTTCATAGATTCACAAAAAGATAATGTGAAGAAAATCTTACTGGAAAACTGTCTGAAGGTCATGGATGCTAAAATTCAACGGGATTTACGGCGCGGTATTCATCCTCGGGCTATCCGGGCGATGATCGTTGGAATTCCCAATGTTGGCAAATCGACCTTGATCAACCGTTTGGCAAAGCGTAAGGTAGTCGATGTAGCCAATCGTCCGGGGGTAACCCAATCGATTAAGTGGCTGACTGTTGATCCGCGGTTGGATGTCATGGATACTCCGGGTATCCTGTGGCCAAGATTCGACGATCTTAAAATCGGAATGAAGCTCGCGTTGACATCCGCGATTAAAGAGCAGATTTTACCGATTGAACAGGTTGTGGCTTTTGGCTTAGCTTACATATTGCAACATTATCCCAGAATATTAATTGAACGTTATGGAATCAGTCATATTGATTTTGACTTTGACACATTTATTGAGATGATTGGTCGAAAATTTGGATTTATCATGGCAGAAAACGAAGTTGATAAACGCCGTACGATGGCGGCATTTATGGCGGATTTACGTCAAGACACCTTAAAATCTATCAGTTGGGAGCGACCCGATGAATACATTTGAAATGCCCTTTTGGAGAGATAACAAGGTTGTTTGTGGGATTGATGAAGCCGGGCGAGGTCCGTTGGCAGGTCCAATGGTTGTTGCCGGGGTCGTTTTTCCGATCGGATATCAACATTCTCTGATCAATGATTCAAAGCAGTTAAGCGAGAAAAAACGAAATTTGCTCTTTTGTGAGATTATGCGGGATGCCGTTGAAGTCATCGTTGTGGTTGTCGATGAAGCAACCATTGATAAGGTCAATATATATCAGTGTGCTAAATTGGCGATGGCGAACATTGCAAAGTGTAGTATTGCCAATGCCATACTGACAGATGCGATGCCACTTGAAGTCAAAAAAGATGTGACTTCGATTATCAAAGGGGACACAAAGAGCATTAGTATCGCCGCAGCCAGCATCATTGCTAAAGTTATCAGAGATACGAAAATGAAACATTTGGATAAATTGTATCCTGAGTATGGATTTGCGAAGCACAAGGGATACTGTACAAAAGTTCACTTGGATGCGATTGGTACGTATGGAATCACACCGATTCACCGCAGAACATTCGCTCCGGTGGCCTATCATCAACAATCGCTGTTTACAGACAAAGGGTAACCTTTGTTTTTTTTAGGTAAATGGCTTTTTTATCCGTACTAATTAAGGAGGTGGATTATGAGAAATAACATAATAAAGGCGGCTATCAAATATGAGGGTAATTACGAAAAAATTGCGCTTGCAATCAAAAATAATGAAAAATTTTCTACGGGTGGCAGTATCCATAAGGTCATAACGATTCTGGATAATGAATACCCTGCAACGTTTAAACAATTGCGTTATCCGCCGTTTGTGTTATTCTATAAAGGTAATCCGGAGTTATTGAATCAATCGGCTGTCAGTGTCATTGGTTCGCGCCTACCGGAAAGTTACGGCATCGAGATGACTCGAAAGATCGTTGGCAATTGCAATCGAAAGTATGTGATTGTCAGTGGTCTGGCTAAAGGTATTGATGCCATTGCACATCAAGAAGCACTGAATACTAAACGAAAAACAATCGGAATCATTGGTTGTGGCATTGATCGGATTTATCCCATGGAGAATGAACAGCTCTATCATCAGATGTCGAAATACGGATGCATAATAAGCGAATATCCGGGATGTACACCCCCACGCAGACACCATTTTCCGTTTCGAAACCGATTAATTGCAGCATTGAGTGAAAAGTGTATTGTTACTGCGGCTACATTAAAAAGCGGCACGATGCTTACCGTCAATGAAGCGCTGACACTTGGCAAGGAAGTGATTTGCATACCGTATCCGATTGGTTCAACCAGTGGGGAAGGGTGTAACTTGCTGATCAGTCAAGGGGCTAGCATATTGACAAACGCGGCAGATTTCGCCATGATATAAAAAGAATGAGGGGTTCATTATGAAAAAACTAGTGATTGTGGAGTCTCCTTCCAAATCTAAAACCATTGAAAAGTACTTGGGAAGTGAGTTTGAAGTCGTTTCATCCAAGGGACATATACGTGATTTGGCCATCAAAGGGAAGGACGGATTGGGTATCGATGTTAAAAACGGCTTCACTCCGACGTATGTCGTTGATAAAGATAAAGTTAAAACCGTCAAGGATTTGAAAGCAAAAGCCAAGAAATCCTCTGAAGTATTTCTGGCAACTGACCCTGACCGTGAGGGAGAAGCGATATCATGGCATTTAGCTATGGAGCTGGATTTAGATCCGCAAACTGTGGGTCGGGTCGTATTTAATGAAATCACTAAAGATGCTGTAATTTCAGCCTTTGACCAGCCGCGTACCATTGATTTGAATCTTGTCAAATCACAGGAAACTCGTCGTATTCTCGATCGTATCATTGGATTTAAGCTATCTAAGCTTTTACAGTCTAAAATTAAAAGTAAAAGTGCCGGTCGGGTTCAATCGGTTGCCTTAAAGCTGATTGTCGATCGGGAAAAAGAAATCGATGCCTTTGTGTCAACCAAATATTGGTCGATCACCGCGGCATTTAATGAGAAGAAAAAAGATTTTGAGGCATCACTTTCAAAAATCGATGGAGAAGCTGCGGACATTTTAGCTGTTGAAACCGCGGAAGACCTTCTAAAGAAGTGTGAGGGACCGTTTTATCTGGATCAGCTCGATGAAAAGAAAACAAAGAAACAACCCCGATTTCCTTTCATTACTTCAACACTTCAACAGGAAATGTCGACAAAGTTTAATTTCCCATCAAAAAAGACGATGCGTATTGCCCAAAAACTATATGAAGGTGTTGAGGTCAACGGACAATTGGAAGGTTTAATTACGTACATGCGCACCGATTCAACCCGTTTGAGTCAACAGTTTGTTTTCAACGCTACGCAATTGATTGAAACGTCTTACGGAAAAGAATATGTAGGTTTTTATAAAGTGAAAAATAATGCGGATACCACTCAGGATGCTCATGAAGCCATCCGTCCGACCCATTGTGAGTATACTCCGGAGAAGATGAAGAAATTCCTGACGCCGGATGAGTGGAAGGTATATGCCTTCATTTATGACCGCACACTTGCATCGTTGATGGCTCCGGCAAGAAATGATGTAGTAACAGCGATTTTTACCAAGGAGAATTTGCAATTTACTGCCAATGGTTCAGTCTTGGCTTTTGATGGATACTTGAAAGTGTATGGTGCGTATGAGCAGTCCAAAGACAAGGAGCTGCCGTCTTTGACTGTTGGTGATTGGTATACACCCGTTTCGGTTGAAAGTAAGGAACATCAGACACAAGGACCTTCCCGATATACGGAAGCATCGTTGATTAAGGAAATGGAGAGCAACGGTATTGGCCGACCTTCGACGTATTCAGCGATTATTGAAACCATCCAAGCGCGTGGGTATGTTAATCTGGACAAAGGGTCGCAAACCGGTAAGACGAAATATTTCTTTCCCACCGATCAAGGCAAGTTGACCGATGAAAAACTGGCTGAACACTTTAATGACATTATTAATGTAAAATATACGGCTTTTATGGAAAAAGAACTTGATGAAATCGCTGAGGGCGAACTTGATAATATTGCGGCATTAACCGAATTCTACGAGCGTTTCAGTGTGGTGTATGAAAAAGCCCGGGATACGATGGAGAAGATTGCGCCGGTGTTGACCGGTGATGATTGTCCGAAATGCGGCAAGCCGCTGGTGATCCGAAAGAGTCGTCTGGGTGAGGAATTTGTGGGATGTATGGGATATCCGGAATGCGATTATATCGTTCCGACGCAGCAGAAATTTACGGGAGAAGATTGTCCGGACTGTGGTAAACCGTTGGTTGAACGAAAGAATCGAATGGGAAAAATCTTTATCGGCTGCTCGGCTTATCCGGATTGTAAATACATCAAAAAGGATAAACCGGTACTGACAGGGGAAATGTGTCCGCTTTGTGAGTCACCGTTGGTTCAACGAAAAAGCCGTTATGGCAAGATGTTCACAGGTTGTTCGGCATTTCCTAAGTGTCGTTACATAAAGAATGATAAAAAGGCGAAAGAAGAAAATGAAGGATAGGTCTGTTACCATTATCGGAGCAGGTCTGGCCGGCAGTGAAGCCGCTTGGCAATTAGTCAAGCGGGGTTTTCAGGTTCGGTTAATTGAAATGCGTCCGAAAGTTTCAACCGAAGCCCATCAAAGTGATCGTTTTGCGGAGTTGGTCTGTTCAAACTCGCTGCGAAGCAACCAGTTGACCAATGCGGTAGGGTTACTTAAGGAAGAAATGCGAAAACTGGACAGTCTGATTATTCGTGTCGCCGATCAGACTTCGGTTCCGGCCGGAAGTGCTCTGGCTGTGGATCGTGTCGGTTTTTCTTCTATAATTACGGAAACGTTAAGAAATCATCCGCTGGTAGAAGTTGTTTGCGAGGAAGTGACAGAAATTCCCGAAGGAAATGTTATCGTTGCGACCGGCCCGCTCACTTCAAAGGCCTTGTCATCGAAAATTTTAGAACTTACCGGAGAATCGTCCTTTTATTTTTATGATGCGGCTGCGCCGATTATTGAGAAGGACAGCATTGATTTTTCGATTGCCTATTACAAATCTCGTTATGATAAAGGGGACGCGGATTATATCAACTGTCCGATGGACAAACAACAATTCGAAGATTTTTATAATGAATTGATTCATGCGCAAGTGGTGCCTTTGAAGGAATTTGAAAAGGAAATATTTTTCGATGGCTGTATGCCATTTGAAGAAATGGCGAAACGAGGCGTTAAAACGCTTACTTTTGGACCGATGAAGCCGGTAGGTTTGTGGCAGGATGGCAAGCCACGGCCCTATGCAGTGGTGCAATTGCGTCGCGATGATGCGGCGGATACCCTGTATAATATCGTTGGCTTTCAAACGCATCTGACCTGGGGTGAACAGAAGCGTATCCTCCGGATGATTCCCGGATTACAGAATGCTGAAATCGTCCGCTATGGAGTGATGCATCGCAATTCGTATCTGAATTCTCCAATCGTGCTGAAAGCGACCTATCAGGCCAATGTTCGCGAAAATTTATTTTTTGCCGGACAGATGACCGGCGTTGAGGGTTATGTCGAATCCGCAGCCAGCGGTCTTTTGGCTGGGATCAATATGGCCAGACGTTTGTCGGACAAGCCTTGCATCGAATTTCCAGCGTATACGATGATTGGTGCAATGGCACAATACATCACTCACGCTTCACCGAAGAATTTTCAACCGATGAATGCAAATTTCGGTATCATTCATTCCGATGTTTTACCGCGTGTCCCGGATCGGAAAGAGCAGATCGTTAAGCGATCCTTGGATTTTGTCGTTCAATGGAGTAAAGATTGTGAATGAGTACTTGGATGATTTTTTAAAGCATCTGTCGCTTTCGCGGAGTGGTTCAATTGCGACTCAACAGGCTTACCGTCACGATATAATCCAATTTATTAACTATTGCACCAAAGAAGGTGTGAACAGTTTACAGGATGTGGATACTTATGTCTTGCGCGGCTTTGTTGCATCGTTGCGAACCGGAAAGAAAGCCATATCTAATCGATCTTTGGCAAGAAAATTTGCTTCGTTGCGTTCGTTTTATAAATATTGTCTGTTGCAGGATCATGTGACAATCAATCCGTTCGCCTCGCTTAAAACACCGAAAAAAGCAAATCATCTGCCAGCCTTTTTGATGATCAATGAGATTCGCGAACTATTAGATTCGATTGAGAAGAATTCGGTAGCTGGGGTTCGTGATCGGGTTTTGATTGAGTTAATGTATGCCTGTGGTTTGCGGGTCAGTGAGACGGCTCAGTTGACCATTCATCAAATCGATTTTGCCAATCGTCTGTTGCGAATCACGGGTAAAGGACGTAAGGAGCGGTTGGTTCCGTTTTATCCTTCGATGGGTAAGCAGTTAAGGAATTATATTGATCTGTATCGTCCGATGCTGATGAAACAGAAAAAGCATGCGTATGTCTTTGTGAATGTGCGTGGGGATGCTATCACTGAGCGCGGTGTTCAGGACATTTTAAAGCGCAGAGCTTTGGCAGCCGGATTGAATCAAACCTTGCATCCACATATGCTTCGCCACTCATTTGCTACCCATTTATTGGACAATGGAGCGGATTTACGAACGGTTCAGGAACTTTTGGGCCATCAGAATTTATCAACGACCCAGATTTATACACATATCAGTGTGGATCGATTGAAGGATGTCTATTTGAAAGCATTTGAAGAAGCGGGGGGAAATAATGATTAAGAAATTGGGCAGTTTTGCAAAATTTGCTTTTTATGTGGGAATGAGTGGATTCATACTCATTTTTATTGTTAATTTTTGGGTCATCGCATCAACAAAAGATCAGATCATTTCACTCAATGATATAAATGATTCTGAATGTATTCTGGTATTAGGCGCCGGTGTATGGCAGAACAATCAACCATCGCCGATGCTTAAAGATCGCTTGGATCGTTCCGTCGATCTGTTTGAAAAGGGTGTGGCACCTTATCTGGTGATGAGTGGAGATCATGGTCAGAAAAACTATGATGAAGTCAATGTCATGAAGGATTATGTTAAGGATGCCGGTATCGATTCTGATTTGGTTTATATGGATCATGCCGGATTCTCGACGTATGAAAGTTTATATCGATTGAAGTATATATTCAAAGCAGAAAGAGTCATTATTGTTACGCAGAAATACCACCTTTACAGAGCTCTGTACATTGCCAATGCGTTGGGGTTGGATGCTGTGGGTGTTTCTGCTCAAGAAATTAATTACAGCGGTCAGAGTGTTCGTGATTTGCGAGAGGTTTTGGCGAGAAATAAGGACTTTTTCAGTGTTATCTTTTTTCCAAAGCCGTCAATTATGGGAGATCCGATTCCGTTGGGCAGTGGTGGGGATTTAACCAATGACTGAAGATGTTTTCGCTGTTGTCTTTATGGTCATTCATGATACAATGATTAAGGGTTAATACGACTGTTCAGTCAGTATTTTGTGTTTTATCGGATTGAAAGCGAAAGCAATTTGTGTTATACTAATCAATGGCATCTACGGATGCACTACACACATCATGGATTCACAGACCCGTGCTCAATTGAGTTGTCTGTGTCGGAAGTGATGGAGGAACAACGGAAAGTGAGGAAATGTTATGTCGGTTGTTACTATGAGAAGATTATTAGAGAGTGGGTCCCATTTCGGCCATCAAACGCGCCGCTGGAATCCAAAAATGAAACCGTATATTTATGCGGCTAAAAATGGAGTTTATATTATCGATTTAGCGAAGACGATTGATAAAATCGATGCGGCTTACGCTACTATGAAGGCTATTGGCGAAAAGGGCGGTAAAGTCCTGTTTGTCGGAACCAAAAAGCAAGCTCAGACCATTGTTTTGGATGAGGCATTGCGTTCGGGTTCGTTTTTTATCAACCAACGCTGGTTGGGAGGTACATTAACGAATTTCCGTACCATTCAAAAATCGATTCGTCGTTTGATTGAAATCGAAGAAATGGAAGCGAACGGTTCTATTAATGTTTATCCGAAAAAAGAAATCGCCGGATTGCGTAAGGAAGCTACCCGTTTGGAAAACTTCTTGGGCGGAATCAAGGAAATGAAAAAATTACCGGATGCAGTATTTGTCGTTGATCCGACCGAAGAGCACAATGCCGTTGCGGAAGCACGTAAATTGGGTATTCCGGTGTTTGGATTTATTGATACCAATGCTGACCCGGACATGGTCGACTTCGGTATTCCTGCCAATGATGATGCTATCCGTTCGGTTAAGCTGATCGTTGGTCTGATGGCTGATGCTTTGATTGAAGCGAAGGGTGGCGTATTGTCCTTTGCATATCTTGGTCAAGATCAAGATGATATTACGATGAGTGATGTTATCATCAATGTTGATCAACAAAATGAAGAAAACGAAAGACGTCGTCGTCAACGTATGGAAGAGCGTCGTCAACGCGATGATCGCCGCCGTACAACCGGTGGTGGCGGATACAACCGTGAACGCAGTGATCGTCCGTATCAACCGCGTGAAAACCGTCCATACCAACCACGTGAAGCAGTAAAGCCGACTGAAGTTAAAACGGAGGAAAAAGCTGCTACACCTGTCAAGGAGGTAAAAAATGATTAGTGCATCATTAGTCAAGGAATTACGCGAAAAAACCGGAGCGGGCATGATGGATTGCAAAAAAGCGCTTGAAGCGACTGAAGGCGACATCGCTGCTGCTATCGATTGGTTGCGTGAAAAAGGCATTGCCAAGGCTGCTAAGAAATCTGACCGCATTGCGGCTGAAGGTCTTACCAGAGTTTTGGTCGAAGGCAATCGTGCTGTTGTTGTTGAAGTGAATTCTGAAACCGATTTTGTCGCAAAAAACGAACAGTTTCTGACATTGCTTGATACGGTTGCTCATACCATTTTGGCTGGAGCACCTTCATCATTGGATGAGGCTTTAGCATTACCGGTAGGTGCACAGACGCTTAATGACTTAGTCGTTGAAGCAACTGCGACCATTGGCGAGAAAATCACATTAAGACGTTTTGAAGTTATCAACAAAAACGAAGATGAGACCTTTGGTGCTTATATGCACAATGGCGGGCGCATCAGTGCCGTATCCGTTGTTAAAGGCGATCATCCGGAAGTTGCTAAAGATGTTGCTATGCAAGTAGCTTCAATGTCACCGATATACATCTCGCGCAATCATATGCCTGCGGAAGTCGTTGAAAAAGAACGTAATTTCCAATGGGAAATCATTAAAAATGATGAAACGATCAACTCGAAACCGGAAAAAGTGCTTGCCGGCATCTTGGAAGGGCGTTTAAGTAAATCCTTACAGGATATGTGTTTGGTTGATCAAATTTTCTTCAAAAATCAAGACATTAAAGTCGGTCAATATCTTAAGGGTGCCGGTAGCGAAACTGTGACTTTTGTCCGTTACGCGGTTGGTGAGGGTATTGAGAAGAAGGTCGATAACTTTGTTGAAGAGGTTATGAATCAGTCTTTTGGTAAATAAAAGGGCACATTTGTGCCTTTTTTTGAAAGAGGGGTTAACATGTACAAACGAATTTTGTTAAAATTAAGCGGGGAAGCTCTTTCCACCAAGCAAAACCAACTGGATCCAGGTATTTTAGCCTCTTTAGCACGTGAAATCAAAGAAGTTCATGCTATGGGTGTTGAGGTTGCGATCGTTGTTGGCGGTGGTAATTTCATTCGCGGAAAAGTTGCGGAGAAGATGGGAATTGACCGCGTACAAGCGGATTACATGGGGATGTTGGCAACTGTCATCAATGCGATGGCTATTCAAGGAGCTTTGGAGAAGGTCGATGTACCGACCCGGGTTCAGACAGCGATCGAGATGAGTAAAATTGCTGAACCGCTGATCGTCCGTCGGGCCATCCGCCATTTGGAAAAAGGTCGGGTCGTCATCTTTGGTGCCGGTACCGGCAGTCCCTATTTTTCAACGGACACTACCGCGGCTCTGCGGGCTTCGGAAATCAAAGCCGATGTCATCCTGATGGCAAAAAACGGGGTTGACGGTGTGTATACGGCAGATCCGAAATTGTTCCCTGATGCAGAAAAGTATGATTTACTGACGTACATGGAAATGATCCAACAAGGTCTGGGTGTCATGGACACCACAGCGACGTCGATGTGTATGGATAATGACATCGATTTGATCGTATTCAATATGAATGAATGCGGAAACATTAAAAAAGCGGTTGCCGGCGATATCATCGGTACGCGGATAACAAAGGAGAGTAAAAAATGAAAGAACATTTAGACACAACAAAAAATAAAATGGATGGAGCTATCGCAGCTTTTGAACAACATTTGACTACTGTTCGTTCCGGACGTGCCAATCCGACCATGCTTAACAACGTGGAAATCGAGTATTATGGCGTGCCGACACCATTGAATCAGGTCGGTCAGATTTCGGTGGTTGAAGGGAAGCAACTGGTTGTAAAACCTTTTGATCCCACAACCTTAAAATTAATCGAAAAAGCTATTTATGTAGCAAATTTGGGTTTGACACCGCAAAATGATGGTGTCGTCATCCGTTGTAATGTTCCGTCTTTGACGCAGGACACGCGTAAAGAGTTAACAAAAGTTGTCAGTAAATTTTCTGAGGAAGCGAAAGTAGCCATTCGCAATGTCCGTCGGGATGTTAATGAACATATTAAAAAAGATGAAGCGCTGACTGAAGATTTGGAAAAGAGTGCTTTGGAAAAAGTTCAGAAAATGACGGATGAGTATATCAAAAAAGTAGATGGCATCGCTGAAGCGAAAACAAAGGAAATCATGACTGTTTAATGGCTCACTTCGGTGAGCCTCTTTTGAAGGGAAAACTATGCAAACAACTTGCAAACACGTTGCTATTATCATGGATGGTAATGGCCGTTGGGCGAAAAACCAGAACAAACTTCGTACATTTGGACATTTGTCGGGAAGTGAGAATGTACGAAATATCGCTTTAGCCGCAAACAAACTCAAAATTCAAGTTTTGACGTTGTATGCTTTTTCTACGGAAAACTGGAAACGTCCGATGGAAGAAGTAGAATACCTAATGATACTTCCGGAAGTATTCTTTAATCGCTTTATCGATGAACTCATGCGTGAAGGTATTAAAATCATGGCTATTGGCGATTTAACGCGCTTTCCGCCAAACACGCAACGAGTATTACTGAGTGCAATTGAAAAAACGAAAAATAATCAAGGTCTGATTTTGAATTTTGCGATGAACTATGGCGGACGCGATGAGATCATTCGAGCGGTGAACAAGATTGCGGATGATGTTCGGTTGGGGAAAGTAGATTCGATCGATGAATCCGGTTTTGAAAGTTATCTGATGACGGCCGGGTTGCCTGCGGTTGATTTAATGATTCGTACCAGCGGTGAGCAGCGGATTTCAAATTTCCTGTTATGGCAGTTGGCTTATGCGGAGTTGGTGTTTACCGATGTTTCTTGGCCGGATTTTAAAGAGGCTGATTTGATAGAAGCTATGCAAGTGTTTGAAAACCGCAATCGCCGGTTTGGAGGACTTTAATATGAAACAGAAAATCATAACGGGAGCAATTTTAGCCGCAACCTTATTTCCGGCTTTATACTTTGGCGGCTGGTTATTTGAAATTGTTATTTTCGTTTTTCTGTTTATCGGAGCCCTTGAATTTGCTCAGGTAAAAGGGAAACGTTGGCCAAATTGGATGAAAGGACTGATGGTCGCTTTTGTTTATGCGTTGGCTTATATACCGAAAGACTATTTTATGGCCAGTGTCATCCTTCTGTTACTGATTGTGTTTTTCTTAGCGATTCAGTTTGAGTGGTTTGATATTTTTGACTTGACCTATGTATTTACCATGGTATTAATGGTCGGCATCGCTATTCAAGGGGTTCGCGCGATTCAGATGTATGGCTCTTCAGTTATTGTTTATATTGCGGTAGCAACGTATGCGACGGATACAGGGGCTTATTTTATTGGTGTTTTGTTTGGTAAGCACAAACTTAATCCGCGAATATCTCCCAAAAAGACCATTGAAGGTTCAATTGCCGGGTGGCTATTTGGTACTTTTTTATCACTGATTTTTGCGTATTTCTACTTGACCAACAAGTTTGACTGGTCACTGATCATTGCTGCTTCGATTCTTTTACCACCCATCGGACAAATCGGTGATCTGGCGTTCAGTGCGATTAAGCGTTATTTCGACGTCAAAGATTTCGGTACGATTTTTCCGTCTCACGGCGGTGTCCTCGATCGCATTGACAGTCTGCTGTTTAACTTTATGGCTTTTTATGCCTTATTGATATTGTTTGTATGAAGAATATTGTAATTTTAGGAGCTTCCGGTTCGATTGGTCTTCAGACGTTGGATGTTATCACTCGACATCCCGATAAGTTTCGTTGTGTCGGTCTTTCAGTGAAATCCAGAGTCGATGCGATTTCAGATTTCTTGAACTCGAATTCAGGATTGGTTGTTTGTGTAGAAAAATCCAGTGATGCAAAGAATTATTCGATAGCGTTTACTCAACACCGATTTGTCTGGGGAGAGGATGGCTTAATTGAAGTAGCTACTTTAAAAGAAGCGGATACCGTTGTCAATGCTTTGGTCGGATTTGTCGGATGTAAACCGACACTCGCGGCTATCGAAGCGAAAAAAGATATAGCACTGGCTAATAAGGAAACGTTGGTTGCTGCCGGTAAAATCGTGATGGCTGCGGTTAAGCGTAATGGCGTATCCTTGATGCCTATTGACAGTGAACACTCTGCGATTGTTCAATGTCTGTCAACGCACAATAAAAGTATCAAACGTTTGATACTAACGGCTTCTGGGGGAAGTTTTCGTGACAAAAAAAGATCAGAACTTAATGGTGTTACTTTGTCGGATGCATTAAATCATCCCAATTGGTCGATGGGTGCTAAAATAACCATTGACAGCGCTACGATGATGAATAAAGGATTGGAAGTCATTGAGGCTCGCTGGTTGTTTGATATGCCCTTTGATCAGATAGATGTCATTATGCATCGTCAGAGCATCGTTCATTCGATGGTAGAATTTGAAGATCGGGCTGTGATTGCTCAGTTGGGTACACCGGACATGCGAATTCCGATTCAGTATGCGCTAAGTCATCCCAACCGCTTAGCACTTGATCTGCCATCTTTAGATTTAGTTAAGGCTCAGTCACTGACTTTTGAACCCGTTGATTTCGAGCGATTCCCACTTCTGAAGTGTGCATATCTGGCAGGTAAAAGAGAAGATAACCGTGCGGCTGCGCTCAATGGAGCGAACGAAGAAGCTGTTAGCGCATTTCTGAGGGGTAAGATCGCGTTTGTCGATATTGATACTTTTGTCGCAGAAGCTTTTGAATCAATGAGTTATAGTGAGTTGAATACGTTGGAAGATGCCATCGCTGCCGATCAGATGGGTCGGGCGTGGATTAAAAAGAAAATTTTGGGAGGTAATGTATGACATTGCTCTATTTTGTAATTATACTGGGAATCATCGTTTTTGTTCATGAATTGGGACATTTAATTACCGCAAAAATGTTTGGTGTTTATTGTCGGGAGTTTGCGATTGGTATGGGTCCGAAAGTGAAAAGCTGGCAAAAAGGGGAGACATTATATTCGTTACGTGCTTTGCCGGTTGGTGGCTTTGTGGCCATGGCCGGAGAAGAAGGCGTTGATTTGGAGGGAATTCCCGCAGAAAGAACCATCAAAGGGATTGCTCCGTTAAAGCGCATTGTCATCATGCTTGCCGGAATCTTTATGAACATCGTATTGGCTTGGGTCATTTTTGTGGGTGTGTTTATTTATCAAGGTGCTCGCAGTTTACCACCTTTGCCCGTTGTTGCCGGTGTGGTCAGTGGATCCGTTGCTGAAACAGCCGGTTTTTTGGCCAATGATGAAATCGTTAAGGTATCTTTTTCGGATGGATCTTCCATCGTTCCGAAAGATTTCTATGAAGTCATTACATTTACACAGCTTTACACCGATGAGATGACTTTTACGGTCGATCGTGACGGTACCAATCTGACCATTAAGGTCACGCCGTTATTCAATGAAGAAACCGGTCGCTATATGATTGGTCTGATGTTGCCGCAACCCGTGATCGAAGAGCTTAGTTTCTTTGGTTCAGTATGGGCTGGAACCGAGTATGTCGGCACGACCATTGGTGAAATTGTTAATACGTTGTCCCGTTTGGTTCGTGGCATTGGTTTAAATTCGCTGAGTGGTCCGATTGGTATTTATGATGTGACCGATCAGCAGGCTCAACAAGGTTTACTGTCGTTGATCGTATTGACCGCAATCCTTTCGGTGAATGTGGGTATTTTCAATTTATTACCGATTCCGTTGATGGACGGTGGTCGAGTTGTCATTACCGTGGCTGAGATGATTATAGGAAAACCAATCAATCAAAAGTTGGAGCAAGCTTTGATGACCGCAAGTGTCATCTTGGTCATGGGTCTGGTATTGTTTGTGACTTGGCAAGATATCTTGCGATTGTTTGGTTAACATGGATCAACTTAAAATTATTTTTTATGGTCTGATCATTGGGATCAGCAATGTCATTCCTGGTGTATCCGGAGGTACGATGGCTGTAGTTTTTGGGATATATGAAAAACTGATTGCGGTGGTTTCGTTGGATATTAAAGCCATCAAGGAGAATTTTGGATTTATCATTCTGCTTAGTATTGGCATTGTCGGTGGAATCCTCGGGTTCAGTAATCTCATGAACTTTCTGTTGCTCGAATATTCAACACTGACATTTTACAGCTTTCTGGGGATTATTTTAGGGAGCTTTCCGTTGATCATTAAAAAGGCGGGAATTAAAAAAGTAAGAATCAATGAGCTGATTGCGTTTATATTAACCTTTTCTTTAATGATGTTGCTGACCTTTGTCCAACCGGAAGGAGCGGGTCAGATGGATATTAGTAATCTCAGTATCCCGTTGGCGATCGGCTTGTTTGTTGCTTCAGCAATCGCAACGTTTACCATGATTTTGCCAGGTATCAGCGGTTCGATGGTATTGTTGGCGATTGGAATGTATCAAGGAGTCTTTGGCTATGCGATTGGTCAGTTTGTATTTCCACACTTGTTAATCGTTGTGTCAGGGATGTTAACCGGCTTGATTCTTGGCGCAAAAGCCGTGAAAATTCTGATGGAAAAGTACTATACACAAACCTATGCGGCGATCATTGGTTTGTTGGTTGGATCTTTGATTCCGTTATTTCCGGGTTTTGTTTCGGATGTTCGGGCTTGGATGCTGTTGGTCGGATTTGCTTTGTTTATCCTTTGGTTTAATCAACTGAACGGAGATAAATAGGTGCCTACTTATATCTCGATGTTAAGGGGTATTAATGTCGGCGGGCAGAAACTGATTAAGATGGATGTCTTGAAGAATCTTTATGAGTCCTTAGGGTTTGAAGAAGTAATTACTTATGTTCAAAGTGGTAATGTTATTTTCCGAGCTGAGGCGTGCAATACAAAATTACTTGCGGAAAAATTGTCTGTTAAGATCAAAGAAGTTTTTGATTTCGATGTCGAAGTTATCGTAAAAACTGTCGATGATTTTCAATTGATCGTGGATCGTTTCCCTTTCAAAAGCGATTTTGATAAAGAAACGTCCGGTATTTATATTACTTTTCTGTCATCAGTACCGGATAAGATTGATAGAACAGCTCTTGAAATTAAAAGATCTGAGGATGAGGAAGTTGTAATTTTTAATGATGTTGTTTATCTTAATTGTCCCGGTGGTTACAGCAAAACGAAGTTAACGAATAATTTTTTTGAAAATAAGCTTAAGGTCGTGGCGACTACCAGAAATTGGAAAACTGTGAATGCTTTGTTGGGAATTTCATTGCGAAAATATCAACAGAATGGAGAATGAAATGAAGGTTTGTGTAATTGGGGGAGCCGGGTATATCGGTTCACATGCGGTGTTAGAATTGGTCAAAGACGGTCATGAAGTTGTGGTTATTGATAATCTTTCGACGGGAACTAAAGATGCTGTCGATGAAAATGCGCGTTTTTACTTTGGTGATATCACAGATGAAGAAAAGCTTCAGGAAATCTTTACGGTTGAAACCCATCGCGGACCTTTTGATGCGGTCATGCATTTTGCCGCGAAGATTGTTGTTCCAGAAAGTGTGAGCCATCCGTTGGCGTATTATCATAACAATGTCGAGGGCGTTCGGATCATGTTGAAGACTATGGTCGATCATGAGATTAAAAATGTAATTTTCTCATCAACGGCAGCTGTTTATGGAGATGTAAAGAAGGACATATGCACGGAAGATGATGAGTTAAAGCCGATCAATCCGTATGGTGAGTCGAAGTTGGCTTCTGAGCGGATGATTCACTGGGTAGCTCAGGCGTATGATATGAATTACTGTATTTTCAGGTATTTTAATGTTGCCGGAGCGCACGAATCGTTGAAAATCGGTTTAAAAAGAGATAACCTGACGCATATCATTCCGATTACGGTTCAAACAGCGTTGAAGATTCGGGATTCTATGACGGTTTTTGGGGATGATTATCCAACGCCGGATGGCACATGTATACGTGATTATATTCATGTTGCTGATTTGGCGTTTGCCCATGTGTTGGGTATGAAATACATTGTCAACCATCAGAAGTCAGCAACCATTAATTTGGGTTCTTCGACCGGTTATTCGGTCAAGCAGGTCATCGATGAAGTATCCAAACATTTGCCAGTTAACTTTACAATGGGTCCGCGTCGTCCGGGAGATCCCGCAAAGCTGATTGCTTCGAGCGAACGTGCGAAGGATTTGTTGGGTTGGACGCCAAAGCGTTCGCTCAAAGATATTATATTGACGGATTTGAATTTTCGCAGAAAACACGAAACCAAATAAAAAGAAGAAACGTGATCACTCACGTTTCTGTTTATATGAAGAAGATGATGGCTATGAAATGGCTGATGGCTGCGAAGTTGATGAACAGATGCCAGATAAAGTGAAAGTAGGGTCGTTCTTTCTTGGTGTAAAACCATGCGCCTATACTGTAGAGGATGCCTCCTAGTACAATAAACACTAGAAATATTGGATCGGAGTTCTGTATGATGACGGGGATAAACAGGACAGCGACCCATCCCATAATCAAGTAAATAGTTACGGTTAGTTTCGGAATAGATTTTTGTGACAGTGATTTGTAGAGTATGCCAATCAGCACCATGCTCCATTGAATAACCAATATCAGTGTGCCTTGCCAGCCGCGGATGATATAAAGTGCAATTGGTGTATAACTGCCCGCGATTGCGAAATAGATGAATATATGGTCCAAGATGCGCAGGACGTATTTGTGTTTAGTTTCGTAGGCCATGGCGTGATATAGAGCTGATGTCAGAAACATCAGAAACAAACAGATGATGAATATGGATGTCCCGATGGAGAGCACCCATCCACCGCGAATATAGGTATCTACGGCTGTCCAAGGCAGAAAGCATAAGAGCAGAAGTGACATGATGCCGTGAGTGAGTGAATTACCGATTTCTTCACCTTTGGATAGATGAATAATGTTCTTAATGGAGTTTTTATCTGTCATAATTTTCCTCTTTCATTCCATTAGTTTATCATAAATTGTCCAACGTGTTGACAAATATTCTTCTTCTTTTTATGATTGTACAATGGAGTGATCGATATGGAAATTAACAGTCGCCGGAAATTCCTTTTGTCTGAGGAAAAAGTCAGTAAAGCTTTGGTTCTTTTAGCTGTACCATCGATTATCGCAATGTTAACGACCGCACTGTATAATTTTGTGGATACGTTGTTTGTCAGTATGTTAAAGAGTACAGCGATGATCGCGGCTGTAACGGTGTCTTTTCCATTGGTGATGATTATGAGTGCCATCGGGCAGGGGATTGGAATTGGGGCCGGATCGTTGATTTCGCGTCAATTAGGTAAGAAGGATTATGGCAGTGTTGAACGTTCTGTTTTTACGGGGATGCTGATGGCAATCGTCTTTTCGGCGTTGGGAATGGCCTTGTTAATCGGTAATCTGCCTACGATTTTGCCTTGGTTTGGGGCAACACCGGATGCATTGGATTATTCGGTTCGTTATGCAATGTGGATGATTGTCGGTATGAGTGGAATTGTTCTCAATATGACGATGAATAATATTTTGCGTGCAGAGGGAGATGTCAAATTTCCGATGTTTGCCATTATGTTAGGCGCTGTGCTGAACATTATCCTTGATCCGATATTTATGTTTGATTGGGGTCTTAATTTAGGGTTGGAAGGTGCCGCTATTGCGACGATTGTTTCGCAGTATATATCTACGGTTGTTCTGGCTGTGCGTCTTACCGGTAAAGATACGGTTATCCGCTGGAAAATTACGCGTTGGCTGTTTGATATGAAAATTGCCTTTGAAATCTTGGCTTTGGGTGTTGCTTTGTTCTTTCGTCAAGCGCTTGTCAGTTTTTCAATGATGTTTATTAACAGTGCTGCCGCAAATTATGGTACAAATCTGGTTGCGGCGATTGGCTTGGCGATGCGGACGATGATGATTATTAACTATGTACTAATTGGCTATGCCCAAGGCTTTCAGCCGTTTGCCGGGTTTAATTATGGGGCTAAGAATTTTACTCGTTTAAAGGAATCGCTTAATTTATCGATTCGGTGGAGCACTATGTTTTTAACTTTTATGACGGTTGTTCTGGTATTGTTTGCCCGTCCGATCATTGGGATCTTTACTGAGAGTGAAGAGGTAATCTTTTATGGTTCCCGAATGTTTTATGCCATTTGTCTGGCGTTACCGTTTATGGGATTCTATCAGATTCATATGGTACTGTTTCAGTCGTTGGGTAAAGCAAAGGAAGCATTTATCTTATCGGTAGCGAGACAGGGGATATTCTTTGTGCCGATGATTTTTATATTACCAAGATTCTTCGCTTATAACGGTATTTTAGCAGCTCAGCCCGTCGCCGATTTACTGACAGTATTGCTGACTGCTTGGTTTTCGATACGGTTGAAAAAAGAGTTTGAATTTTAGTACTGCGTTAGCGCCGTATTTTTTTAATTTACTATATTGCAATGCTATATACATTGTGATATATTATATCTAGTAAGGAGGAACTTAATGAACGCACAATTTAAAAAAGGCGTTTTGGAATTATGTGTGCTCTCTCAATTGTCGCAAGGGGATAAGTATGGTTATCAGCTGACGGAGGCGATTTCAAAGCAAATGTCGGTTGCTGCCGGTACGTTGTATCTGTTGTTGCGCAGGCTTAATGAGGAGAACTATTTTGAAACGTATTTGGTGGAATCACCGGAAGGTCCGGCGCGTAAGTATTACAAACTTACACCGATCGGACATCAACATTATAAGAAGCTTAAAACAGGGTGGATCGAATTTGTGGAGCAGGTCAATCAACTGATGAAGGAGGATCATGATGAGTAAGGTTCAATATTTGGATTTATTAAAGAAGAAGTTAGCGTTTGCGGATGGTGATTTTGTGGAGTCGCTGATCGCAGATTTTGAAGCTCATTTTGAATCGGGGTTCGCCGATGGGCTGAGCGAAGAAGAAATCATTTCACATTTGGGCGATATCGACGAAATTGTGGAGTCATTGGATGTAAAAGATGTTTATATTAATAAAGGTGAATCCGTCGAAAAGTTGATGAGTGGGAAAGTGAATCACATGGTTGTTGATGGTAAGTTTGCGGATGTAACGTTCACACCCTCTTTAAATGATAAAATCGAAGTGAATATGCTTAATAAAGGCGGTTTGCTTTCTAAGTTCTCTCATACGATGATCGGCGAGCAAAAAGGTGATGTTTTTGAAGTAAGAGTGTTGCCTCTATTCAATGTTAAATCCAACGTTGACATGAAAATTTCTGTAACACTTCCATCCCATCTGCTCTCATGTAGAGTAATGACATCCAGTGGTGATGTTGTGTATTCCGGTATATCGTTTGATGGGGATTGTTCGATAACTACGGCCAGCGGTGATGTTTCGGTTACGGATTGTACTAATAAAAATTATGAGTTTAAAATAGCAAGCGGCGATTTGAAATTCAGTCGAAATGTTGGTGATATTCGCATAAAATCGGCGAGTGGTGATGTAGTGATTAAAGAGGGTAGGGGAGCAGATTTTGAATGTTCACTGGCCAGCGGTGATCTGTCAGTTCAAGGATTTTATCAGAAGGTCAATGTTAAAGCGGTCAGTGGTGATGTAAACTTGGAGATGAGCGATGGAAAAGAATTTTCAATCTCAACGGTCAGCGGTGACGGTCGGGTTCATTTGAAAAACATGGGTTCCATCCGGTTTGATTTCTCATCGGTTTCTGGTTTTTGTACAATCAAGGAGTCAGTTGAAGAGCACAAACTTAAGAACCAGCAACATCTAGTACTAAAAGATGGGGACATTCCCTGTAAAATCAGTACTGTTAATGGAAAATTTGAAGTAAACATGGGTTAATCCCATGTTTTTTATTGCAATCCGCTTTTTTTTGTCTTAAAATATAATTAATTAAACACAAAAATGAAAGATTGTGGGTACTAAATATGAGCCAACGACTATTTTATCATCCGTTGTATACGACTCAGCGCTTATTGGATGCCGGCTTTACGTTTCGCACGATTCAGGATTTGATTGATCAACAGAAAATTGTACGTATAAAACGGGGTTTGTACGTTCCGGCTGATCGCATTCATCATCAGCATGAATGTGCTTTTTCACTTTTTTCGGATGCTTTGTTTTGTCTGATGAGTGCGGCTTTTGTTTATGGTTATGTGTATCAGCAACCTTCTCAAATTTATATTGCTGCTAATAAAAATGAGAGTCGAATCAAGTATCGTAGCGATTTTTTAGACATTAAAACGATGTACCGTGATAATAAGTATTTTTCGTTGGGATATGATGAAACAGTGTATAACGGTCATCATATTCACATAACCGATCGGGAGCGTACAGTGTTGGATTGTATCCGTCATCGCAACATGATTGGCTCAGCTGCATATCATAAAGTGATTGAAGGATATATTGAGGATCCGAAGAAAGATGTGATTGCACTTATTTGTTATGCCAAAAAAATGCGTATTTTTAAGAAGGTTCGGTTGATTTTCGAGCCTTGGATTGAAGATTTCACCTTATTAACAGAGAAAGCGGAGCCGATGTGTGTTAAGATAAACGCGGTGGTGATGGATCATGAGGCGTAATGGGTTTATAAATGTTCTGATTTGGACGTTGGTCATCTTACTTATCGTCGGTTTGACGTATGGGGTGTTCACACTTTTTAACGGTGTAAAATACCCGGATGAGGATGATCCGATCGTTATCCCGAAGGATCCTGTGATAACGGCAACGATGGAAGGGTACACGGTTTATAAGTTAAGTGAGATCAGTTTTCCTTTTGTCATCGCTCGTGTCACTTTTGAAAGTGAAGAGGCTATGTTTTTCGATATCAGTGATCTTATCACTTCAGAACAGTTATCATTGGCTCAAACACAAGTTTATCAAGATGATCTATTGTCCAATGGTCTGTTTTTGAGTTATCAGATGGTAGAATTTGAATTACCGCGCAATAAGAAGTCGTTTTCAATCAATCTCTTTATTCCTGTTAAAAATCCGGATGCACAGAAGATTACGGTTACTACCCGTTTTAAGTCGGATATTAAATTGGAGTTTGATTTGTCGTTTGTTCAGGGTGTTAAGGAAATGTTGGGATACGTTGAGGATGATCCTACAGTAATTACAGACAATGACAAATATAAATTGAAGATTCTAGGTTTAGAGGATTTAACAAATACTACAATAATGCAAAGGTTAAGTGATGGTGAAAGTGAACAAGCAGAATTTTCCTCGCAAGCACGAGTAATTGGAGTAAAGCTTCTAATAGAACCATTAGGTGGCAAGATTGTTACCTTAAAAGATTCAAGACTTAAGTTAAAGGACGGAACTGTTATTGCACTTGCTCTTGATAGTAGTTATTTCATCGAAGGATATGTAAGCACTTTGGATCACCAGTTTCAAAGCATCGAGGAAAGTTACCTTATATTTGATATTTACTCAGATACACAAGAATTACTTAATATGGCTTTAATATTAGAAATAAAATTTGAAGGGGAAGATGATTGGATTACAATACTAATTAACGAGTAGAGGTACAATGAAAAATACGATAAATTACATTATTTCAATATTTATTATTGTATATAGTCTTAATTTCACTAATGTCCTTGCAAGTGAAGATTTATTATGCACAATTACTCAATTTGAGATCAAATCAATTAATGATAATCAAACTAGTACGGTTTTAGCTTGCGCAAATAGTTTTGAGGAAGCTAATGTTTTTATGAACCAAAGTAAAAGCATTTATCCAGATTTGATTATCCAATACAAAGGTGCGACCAACCCGAATAAAATAATTGCTGCTACACGAGGTGTTGCTGGATCATCCTTGACTACTACATCCACTTTAAACATTTATGAAACAAGTAGTTTTTCTGGAGAAGTAACATACGTTCCAAATAATGTTGATATGGCATACTATGAAACAATCAGCTACAACATTGGTTCGGGAGTTGGCAAGGCCAAAGTAAAAATATCAGGTTTTTTAGGATTCGCAGAGTTACAAAACATAAAAATTGTTCCACTAAAATATATTGAAAAAGGTTGGAGTTTCGAAGGGTTTGTATACAAAATGAATGAGTATAGGGTAAGCTCCAGTGCTTCAGAAGTTAATAGAGAGATTTTCCATCAGACTTTCCCGTTTCCTGGATCCTCTAATTTGCAAGGGACTTATTTGTATGGTCCAGCCCCATCTTGGTTACTAAATGGAACTTATTACAGTTGGGATGGTGTTAGCTTCTACACAGATAGAGAAATGAAAAATCCAGTACTAGATGGCACAAGTATAGGGAAATACTATCAATACTATCAATATTTGCCATTGAGGTCGACATCAAATATCTCATCACTACAGTTGAATGATTTTCTGAAGGATGAAGGATTCATAAAAAAAGCAATTACTTATACTAATCCAAAAGAACCTGGGGCAAGTGTAATGTTTAATGAAGGAGATGCTTTCACAAAAAACCAGCTTCTATATGGTGTTAATTCTCTTCTTATTTATGCTATGGCGCTGCACGAAAGTAGTAGAGGTACAAGTAAGATAGCAGTTCAAAACAATAATCTATTTGGTTGGGGTGCTGTTGATTCTAGCCCATCAAGTGCAAAAGTCTACACTAGCATATCTGCAGGTATTGCAGAACATATGGGAAGACAAATTAGGGGATACTTAAGTACTGATAATTGGCGTTATTTCGGTTCGATTTTGGGGAATAAACGAAATGGTATTAATACTAAGTACGCATCGGATCCGTACTGGGGTCAGAAAATTGCAAGTTGGGCTTATAGAATTGACAAATCTGCTAATCTAGTTGATTACCAGTATTTTAAGATAGCCATAATCGAAAATGAAAATGGTAGGAATTTTAGACCTGAACAAAGTACAATCAGTAATATTTTATATACTATCCCAAAAAGATCAATTGAACACTCTATAATTGTGAATGGGATGACTCTTATTGACGGTAAGAATTGGTTTTCTACAACTGGAACGAACCCAATATTATACAAGTCAACCATGATTGCTCCTGTATTCAGTAAAACACTTGAAGCTATAAATGTTAACATAATTAATGATCAACTTATAATCCCTAATCATGGTTTCGGTCCAGCTGGATCATATATTAATCTAAAATATACTGGTAAAACAGGAGATCCAATTAAGTATTTGCTGACTAGTACATCCAGAGATCTTTCAATAGGTGACATTTCACAACTCATTGTTGTTGATGAAAATACATTACAATTCCGTTTCGAAGGATGTGGTAGAGATTTGACTTCTGCAGGAACAGGTAATCATACTTTTGAGCTTTATAAAGAATATGTAGTGACGTACGAAAAGTCATCATGTCAAATGATTCCTTATTATTGGACAGAATCTACTGGTTATATTCAATCTGATAACTTTTATATTTCATCTCCGGGAAGGCAATTTGAGTTAACACCTGGTGTTTACGATGAAAGTCTAAAGGATGAAGATCCGATTTCATCTTTGAAAATTCATTCGTTCTCAGATGGAAAACTAATAGTTCAAGGAATTGGATTAAAAAAAGGCATCTCAGCACCCATCTCAAATTATGTAAAATTTGAGATAGTACTAGAATCTGAGAGTAATCTATATAGATTTGCAGATGTTTCACAGATTGAAGACAAGACATTGACAGATTTATATGGAATTAACCGGTTTAATTATGATTTTACAAAATTTCTTGGAGTAATTGAACTGTCAGAACTAAATGTGGGTACTTACAAACTTTTACTCGATGCAAAATTTATGCCTCCACATTATGAGACAGGTTTTAAAAAAGAGATTTCGACATTGGTTGAATTCACATCTATCCATTCGTTTCAAGGAAAGAGTTATCAACTAACTAAAAACATTCATAATGAAGTCCAGCTCGTTGTTACTTTAGGGGATTTTGTTCGGCTTGCTGGCGATGTAAATGGTGATGGTAAAATCTCTATAACTGACTTGGTTATGTTACATTTAACGATTTCCGGAATAGATACTTTTAATGAATTTGTAAATAGTAATGCTGATATGAACAGTGATGGAAAAATATCGATTACTGACTTAGTTATGTTGCATTTACTCATCTCTGGTATTGAGTACTAGATAAGGAGAAGTTATGAAAAAAATATTGATGAAATTTCTGATATTGTCTGTATTGTTATCGTTTGTATCCGTGAATATTGAGACGGTAAAGGCGGCAAGTTACCAGACAAGAATCAATGGTTCGACCAATGGTTCGTTAAATATATACGCAGGAAACACATTCACTGTAACGTTTAGTATGACCGACGCTTCCAACGTTTATGGAGTTGAAGCTAATCTCAATTATAGTTCAACCTATTTTGAGTTAGTAAAAGCAACTAATGAGTTTTCAGGCGGAGATCCATTATCTGTTGGCTCAAAAGTAGTTGTATCAACCACATCACCAAAGAGCGGTACGTTTAATTTCGCTAAATTAACGTTTAAGGCGAAGCCTGCATTTTTAGCAACTACATCACCGCAAGCAATATCGCTTTCAAATGTATTTGCGACGTATGATAAGACCAAAGAGGCAGCTGGAGTCGGAAGTCGCATAACCGTAGATGTTGTTGTACCAAAATCCTCCAACAACAACCTGGCATCCCTGAGTGTCAACGGCACATCCGTCACCGGATTCTCAGCCACTGACACCTCCTACACGTTAGCAAACACCGATGCAACCTCGATCACGATCGCAGCTTCAGCATCGGATAGTAAAGCATCTGTATCGGGTACAGGAACGAAGTCTCTCGCTTATGGTGTAAATAAGTTTAACATCGTTGTTACAGCTGAGAGCGGAGCAAAGAAGACTTATACGGTGACCATTACTCGCAATGACTTTCGAAGTACCAACAATGATTTAAAATCTCTGACCGTCGAAGGGTACACAGTTGTTTTCGATAAGGATAAACTGACGTATACGGTGATTGTTGATAATGCGGTAACCACGGTCAATGTAGGTGCACAGGCCGCTGATGATAAAGCGAGTGTCACTGGAACCGGTGCAAAAACTCTTAAAATCTACAGTAATTTGATTAATATAGTCGTTACTGCTGAGAATACCTCAAAGAAAACCTATGTAATTAATGTCGTTCGTCGGGATGCGGCCGGTATTGCCGGTGATTTGTCGCGTGACAATAAGTTAAAATCGTTAGTTATCGCAGATTATCCGTTTGAATTTAATCCGGATACCCTGGAATATACCATTGATGTTGAGAATTGGATTGAAACCGTAAATGTAACGGTTGAATTAAGTGATTCAAAGGCATCTTATTTGATTGCCAATGCGGAAGAACTCATTGTCGGTCCCAATGAAATACTTGTCAAAGTGTACAGCGAAAGTGCGGAAGAGCGAATTTATAAAGTTACGGTCAACCGCATGGGTGATAATCCGGTGGTCGCTATTGAGCGAATTATCGCTTTACTGCCACGAATCGTGGCTGAAAATATCGAAATTACGACCAAGGATCCCACAAGCATGACCACAGAGATTTGGAATCAGTTGGTGGGTACCGATAAGAACTATATGTTCAGTGTTCGTAATGAATTTAATGAAACATTATATATGTGGAAATTTGAAGGTTTGATGATAAGTCAAAATGAAGTCATGAACTTTGATGTTCAGTTTGATTCGCTTGAGCGTGATGAGATTCGCCGACTGCTCGATTATCGTGAATCCATTTTACTAAATTTGGCACATTCCGGTGAGATTCCTGAAGGCTTGACCTTGAGTGTGAATGTTTCGAAAATGTATAAAGATGACAGTATACTGTATTTATATTATTACGATAGTGAAAGTGGCAAACTTGTGGATGAAGCTGTGGAGTTTGTGGTTAAGGAAGGTTACGTTGAAGTTGATTTGGATCATGCTTCACAATATGTTCTGACACCGGTCAAACTATCGATGTTTGACAATCTCGGATTGATTCTTGCCGGAGTCGTTGCTTTACTCGTACTTTTGTTACTGATCGTATTAGTATCTTCGTCTTTGAAAGTTAAGACCTTAAAACGTCGGTTGGCTCGAAAAACTGAAAGTGCCGCTTAGCGGCATTTTTCTTTGACGAATGACGGATTATTGATTATGATAATAGAGCTGAAAGGTGGATTCTTATGGAACAGCACTATCAATGGATTGCGAGTCAGTTAAATGTTGGCGTTATACAAGTCAAAAGTACACTGGACTTACTTGAGGAAGGAAATACAGTTCCTTTTATTGCGCGCTATCGTAAAGAGGCGACTAAAGGTTTGGATGAGGAGCAGATTCGTGCTATATCCGAGCATTACCAATATCAGAAAAATTTGGCTAAACGCAAGGAAGACGTTTTGCGTTTAATTGCTCAACAAGGAAAAATGACCGCGGAAATTGAAAAATCTGTAAATGTTTGTACTCAGTTATCCGAAGTCGAAGATATTTACCGTCCGTATCAACAGAAACGTAAAACCCGGGCTTCCGAAGCCATTGCCAATGGCTTGCAGGGATTTGCGGATTGGATGATGAGCTTTCCGGTGGAAGGTGATGTCAAAGAAAAGTCGAAGGAATTTTTAAATGAGAAAGTTGAAACGGTCATCGATGCGATTGCCGGGGCTCAACATATAATTGCGGAAATCGTGGCTGATGATCCGGAACATCGCAAACTAATCCGATACACCATGTTAAGACAGGGAATGATTGTCAGTAAGTTTAAAAAGGGGGGTGTTGATGAACAACAGACCTACCGTATGTACTATGACTTTAGTGAACGTGTATCTACGATCGCTCCTCACAGAATCATGGCAATCAATCGCGGTGAGGAAGAAAAAGTTCTAAATGTAACGTTGCTATTTGAGCAGGATATCGTGCTGGAGAAGATTATTTCGAAAGTCGTTACCAATTTAAAAAGCGCAACTTCAGCTTACGTTATGGATGCCATTAAAGACGGATGTAAACGTTTGGCGTTTTCGCAGTTAGAAAGAGAAATCCGAAACTTATTAAGCGAAAAAGCCCATGAACAGTCCATTGATGTATTTTCAAAAAATCTGGAGCGACTGCTTGTCGTACCGCCGTTGAAAGATAAAATGATCTTAGGTGTCGACCCAGCCTATCGTACGGGTTGTAAGCTGGTCGTTATCGATCAAACCGGCAAAGTATTAGACATTAGAGCCATCTATCCTCATCAGCCTGTAAATAAGCGCACTGAAGCGATGGAAGAGCTTGCGATGCTCTGTGATAAGTATCCTGTGGATATCATCGCTATTGGCAACGGCACGGCCTCTCGTGAGACCGAAACATTAATTGCTGAATTTATTGCTCAATATAAACTGAACGTAAGTTATACCATTGTCTCGGAGGCCGGAGCCTCCGTATACTCAGCATCGCCCTTGGCTCGTGCAGAGTTTCCGGATTTACAGGTCGAACAGCGCTCCGCGATATCCATCGCCCGACGCATTCTCGATCCGTTGGCAGAACTGATCAAAATCGATCCACAGTCAATTGGTGTCGGCCAATATCAACATGATCTTCCGGTCAGTCGGTTAAAAGAGCGCTTGGATTTCACGGTTTCAAAAACGGTCAACCGCGTGGGCGTCGATTTAAATACCGCATCGCAAGAACTGTTGACTCATATTTCCGGACTCAATAAGACCATGGCAAAGAACATCGTTGAGTATCGCGATAAAAACGGTCGCTTTAAAGAACGCGGACAATTACTGAAAGTGAAGGCGATTGGCGATAAAGCCTATGAACAGGCTGCCGGTTTCTTGCGTATCAAAGAAGGGAAGAACTGGTTGGACGAAACGGCCATTCACCCGGAAAGTTATCCGATTGTTGAAAAGTTAATGAAACAGCTTGAATTAGAGCATGCATTGGAAGATCAGCGAACGATGAAACTCAAAAGTGTAAACATTACTCAAACTGCCAAAGCGTTGAACAGTGATGAGTATACGATCTCAGATATCATCTCGACGCTGCTATCGCCAAAACGCGATTATCGCGATCAATATGACGGACCGCTACTAAGAAAAGATATTTTAACTCTTAATGATTTAAAAGAAGGCATGAAGTTGGAAGGGGTTGTTCGCAACATTGTCGACTTCGGCGTGTTTGTTGATATCGGCCTTAAAAACGACGGTCTAGTACATATTTCCAAACTAAGCAAAAATCGTGTACGTCATCCGATGGATATCGCTTCAATCGGTGATATCGTAACTGTAACGGTTATCGGCATCGATTTTCTGCGGAATAAAGTCCAATTATCATTGATAGGAGATTAATAAACATGCGTTTATCAATGTTGTTCACTAATCCTAGTGAAGAAAAACTTACCATTCGCCGTGCAAAGGTGGCGGATAGGGTGGAGTTGCAGATTATATGTGATGCTTGGATTGAAAAAGGATTTTTTGATGGGGAAACATTGCCTTCGGATTACATCGAACAATGTTTGACAAAAGGGGATCTTCCACCTGTTTCAAATGCTGCGCAAGAAAACTATGGACTCTATGTCGTTGAATTCGAACTCAAAGTCATGGGCTTGTTTGATCTCTACGATGGATATCCTCAAGACGGTATTGCTTGGATCAGTCTATTCTTATTGGACATCGAATCAAGAGGAATGGGTTTTGGAAAGAGCATTATAAATAAAATTACAGATGAATGTCTTCAGCACGGATTTGAATCCTTGGCTTTAGCTGTATCGATGAATAACCGGGTTGCACTGAAATTTTGGATTCAAAACGGATTTAAAGAGATTCTAGGAATTTACGGAGACCTGAAATATCCAAACTTGGGACTGAAAAAAACACTTTCACATTAAGGACGCAATGCGTCCTTTTTCTATGTGTACTAATAACCGTAACACTACTTTTCAAAGACTTTTCCAATGTTTTACAACCTTTGTTATAAACCATCCATGATGTTGTATAATGATGATGTAGTGAAACAACATGACACACAATCATGAAACAAAAACCGATTCAACAATGAATCGATTTTGATTCTCTAAAAGGAGGAATCAACATGAAATTTAAAGGAAATCTTGGAATGCTTTTATTAGCTATTTGGCTGATAATTACTGGCGTCAGTGCATTGATCTCTCTGTCGATTCCGTCATTTGACGTTATCATGGGAGCATTAGCCATCGCTGCCGGTGTCCTATTGATTATGCGTAAATAAAGTCGGGAAATTCCCGACTTTTTTATTAGAACAAACTTTGCTGTATCCGCATGGATGTAATGTCAAAATTCCATTTCCGCGGTGTCAATATCGCATTCTCATGGATATCGAAACTTAAATAAGGCTCGATATCTTTTTTATTCAGAAAAACCGGTTGTCGGTTATGGATGACTTCAAAATCCGGCTGCGCAGCTTGTGTTAAAATCGCAAACATCCGCTGACCGTCCTTGATCTGATAGACGCCGGCCATGTACTGGACGGACTGATCTTTCAAGCGAATCAGATAACGGTCCTTGTGCTGATCCCACTCATAAAATCCCGAAGCCAAGATGATACAGCGATTGTGCTCAAAGGATGTTTTAAAGAAAGGACTGCTCGCCACCGTTTCCTGACGGGCATTGATGATCCGTCCCTTATCATCCCATTTGACAAACCCCCATTGCATGCCCGTGGTCATCAGCGATTCATTTTTAACAATAACCAACGACGATTGAGTAGGGTAGACTTCATGGGTCGAAAATTTCGTGCCTGGCTCTGCCATAGCAACCCATTCTTGCATCTCTTCATCCTTCTCAACAAATAAATAGCGACCGCACATCGTCAGTCTCCCTTCTCGATAAACCAACGATCCTCTTCCAGAAACAAATAACGACTTGCTCCCTGAATGATGCAGGTATATCGGACACCGGCTCCACCAGCCTTTAGTGAAGCGGCCAAAGCCACATGCGTAACCTTATCTATAGCATATTTTACACCATTTTTCCAAATGATGACCAACGGTTTGATTTTTCCATCCGCCTGATGATGCACAATCACATCCACATACATTTTACTTGTCATTTTTTATTCACCCGCCTTAAAATAACCCTCCGGAAAGATGACATGCTCACCCTTGGGATTAAACCCGCTCAACAACGTATCTGACTTCATACAACCCCGCTGAATCCGATAAAAACCAAATCGCTGCCGCACCTGATCGAACGCCTTATCAATCGCCGACTCTCGCTCTCGCAACGCCTGATCGGTAAAAAAAGACAACTGAACAGCACTGTTTCCGACACTCAGATCACTGGCCTTGACCCCGATGCTGCGCAATGGCTTCGAAAAATCGATATTCTCACGAAACAAACGCATCGCACTTTGAGCAATCTCACGGCTGATATCCGTCGGATACTCCAATTTGCACTGACGGGTAAAATGCTCGAGCTCATTGTCACGGACATACACCGTTAACGTTGAACATTTGAACTGATGATCCCGCAGACGCGCCGCCACACTCTCCGCCAATACATGAGTAATGATACTGATATCCTGCCAACAAGTTAAATCACGCGGAGCCGTCGTGCTGTTACCGATGGATTTGACATACGGCTCATACAACTGAGGAAGTACCGGACTGTGCTCCTCACCGTTGGCAAACACCCAGATATATTCACCCCACTTACCCAAACGCCGCTTTAAAAAAGCCGGATCGGCATTCGCCAAATCACCAATGGTATAGATTCCGTAACGATTGAGCTTCTTGGTGGTTGCATAACCGACATATAACAAATCACTGACCGGCAAAGGAAAAACGATATCCTTCATATTTTGGCGGGTGATGACCGTCGTTGCATTCGGCTTTTTATAATCCGAACCCAACTTCGCAAAAACCTTATTGAAACTGACCCCGACCGACGCCGTGATTCCCAATTCCTGATGGATCGTCTGACGAATCTCATCCGCAATTTTCTTGCCATCCCCAAACAATTGTACGCTGCCCGTGACATCCAACCAGGCCTCATCGATCCCAAAAGATTCGATGCGATCGGTGTAACGCGCAAAAATATCCCGCACTTTCTGTGAAAAACGCATATACAGACTGAAACGGGGAGGGACAACGACCAACCCCGGACATTTCGCCATGGCCTGCCAAATCGCCTCACCGGTTTTAATTTCATACTTCTTTGCCGGCTGATTTTTTGCTAAAATAATACCGTGGCGCTTTTCGATGTCACCACCCACCGCCATCGGCACATTGCGAAGCGAAGGATTGTAAAGACACTCCACCGAGGCATAAAAACTGTTCAAGTCACAATGCAGAATGACTCGTTCCATACACATCACTCCTTACCCATATTTTACTTGAAAATAATTCAAGTAGCAATAAATACTTGAAAAATATTCAAGTACTTGCTATGATAAAGTCGGGTGATACTATGACGCTAAAAGATCGCTTGCGACAATTGCGCAAGCAAGCAGGTTATTCTCAGGAGGAACTGGCCAAACGCTTTGGCTACAAATCATTTACTACGATTCAAAAGTGGGAGGACGGAACTTCGACGCCGCCCATGTCCGTTTTGCAGCAACTGGCCACCCTTTATCACGTTTCATTTCAACAGCTGTTGGGTGAAAATGGTACACTGGTATCCATTCCGGTACTGGGCGTGGTGCGGGGCGGATTGCCGATTGATGCCTATGAACAGGAAATTGACAGTTATCCGACCGCTGTTGACGAGCCGGGCGAATACTTCTATTTACGAGTTGTGGGCGACTCGATGATCAATGCCCGCATCTATGAAGGCGATGATGTTTTCGTCCGCCGTCAGTCATCGGTTGCACAAGGGGATATTGCGGTCATCATGATTGAAGATGAAGCAACCCTTAAACGAGTGTACTTTAAGGAAGATCTGTTAATATTACAACCGGAAAACGACAAGTACGAACCGATGACCTTTACACCGGAACAGATTGAACAAAACCGGATAATGATCATCGGCAAAGTCCTTCATAATCGCATATCATTTACAAAATAGGGAGAGAAAACATGACACTAGACCAATTTCAGGAAATTTCCAAAGAAATCTTCGAGCAGGGGATCGTCGGATTTGCCATCACGTTGCTGTCGATTTCAATTTTGACGTTTATTGCTATCAAAGCAAGCAAACGCTTTTTTGCTTCACTGCAAAAGCGCAATCGGATTGACGAAATGACACGCCGCTTTTCATTTCGGTTGGTTTCAGTATTTATCTATACATTCGCCATATTTGGCGTCGTAACTCAGATCGTTCCCTTAAAAAGTACGGCCTTATCACTGTTGGCCGGGTCCGGTATTGCGGTAATATTCATCGGATTCGCAGCCCAGGAAGCATTCTCGAATATTATTGCCGGATTCTTCATTTCCTTTTACCGGCCATTTTCAGTGGGGGACTTGGTGAACCTGCCGGGTCAAAACATCACAGGGCGGGTAGAAGATATCAATTTAAGACATACCGTACTGCGTACTTTTGAGAATAATCGAATCATTATCCCCAACTCGACCATGAATAAATCGGTTTTAGAGAACAGGGATGCCATTGAAAGGAAAGTTTGCAACTTCCTGATATTTTCAATAAGTTATGATTCGGATGTTGATAAAGCGAAAGCGATTATCATTGAAGAAGCGCTTGCGCATCCCAAACTGATTGATGTGCGCACAGATGAGGAAATTGAAAATCAGGTGCCACAGGTGAATCCGATCTTGTATTCGCTGAATAATTCCAGTGTAGATCTGCGGGTCGGTTTATGGACAAGAGAGGCTGCGGATGGTTATAATATGTTGGGTGATTTGCGTGATTCCATCAAGAAGCGCTTCGATAAAGAAGGCATCGAGATTCCGTATCCGTATCAAAATGTTATTATAAAGAAATAAACTCATTGTGACCGATACTGTCAAATTCGTGTATCGGTCATTTTCTTTATGTCGGGTGTTTCCGTATAGGTTTATTTTTACGTAATGATAAGGTATAATATCATATTGTAGAACGGAGGAATCTCCATGTTTTTGAAGAGAATCGAAATGCACGGATTTAAATCGTTCGCTGACAAAGTCACGATCAATTTTGATCACCCCGTTACCGGCGTCGTCGGACCCAACGGCTGCGGCAAAAGCAATATAACCGATGCGATCCGCTGGGTTTTAGGGGAACAATCCGTAAAGTCGATGCGCAGTTCCACGATGACCGATGTCATTTTTACCGGAAGTGCACAACGCAGAATGGTCAATATGGCAGAAGTAACACTGGTATTTGATAACAGTGAACGCTCCTTAGCCAGTGATTATCATGAAGTTGAAATTACCCGACGGATTCACCGAAGCAATCATGAGGGTGAATACTATATCAACAAAGTTCCCTGCCGATTAAAGGACATTTTAGACTTGGTTACCGACAGCGGATTGGGACGTGACTCACTGAGCATGATCTCTCAAGGCAGCATCAGTCAGTTCGCCGAAGCCAAACCGGCGGATCGTCGCCTGATTTTTGAAGAAGCGGCCGGTGTAGCCAAGTACAAAAAACGCAAAATTGAATCCTTAAACAAACTTGAACGTACCCAGGAAAACATGGACCGGGTCTTGGATATTCTCAATGAACTCGAACGCCAAGTGCTGCCATTAAAAAAAGCAGCGAAAAAAGCGGAGATTTATGCCGAAAAGAAAAACGAACTTCAACAAATCGAAACAGCGGTTCTAATCAATGATATAGACCGACTGGATAAAGAAATCGAAACAGCCAACACGACCTTGTTTGATTTACAGTCACGCAGCGTCATGGCAGAAACCACCATCCAAGTTCATGAGACGGCCAATCAGGAAAACCGGCAACTCACACATGATCTGGATCGCCAGATCAATTCGCTTCAGGATGAAATGTTGAAAACCGTGTCCGAAATTCAGACATTGGAAACCCGTAAAATCGAGTTGGATGAAAAACGTAAATATACCTTGGAAGTCGCAAATGCCGAAGAAAAGGCAATTGAACTGAAAGCATTGCTGGATGAAGCCAATGCGGAATTTAAAGACCGAGCCAGTCGCTTACGCCAATATCAGGCGGATATTGAATTATTCACGCAAAAAAGCATTGAAATCAATCGCCATTTGGTTGATTTGCAATTTGATGTTGACGAAACACAAAGTCGTTTGCGTCGCATGAGTTCACGTAAAGACGTATTGCAAAATATGCTTCAACGACCTTTTATGTTACAAGCCGGCGTTTCCGCCGTATTGGACGCAAAGAATTCCTTACCCGGAATCGAAGATGTCGTTGCGAAAATCATTAAGCCTAAGCATGGATATCAAGAGGCTGTTTCCGTAGCCTTGGGCGGTGCACAATTTGACATCGTCTGTTTTGATGAAGTATCTGCTCGAAGAGCGATCAGTTTTTTAAAAAAGAACCAAAGCGGACGCGCGACCTTTATTCCTTTAAGCGTGCTTCAGCCACGTTCGTTAAATCGTGATATACGCATCATTTGTGAAAACACATCTGGATTTTTAGGTGTTGCCAGCGAGTTTGTGACCTGTGAAGAAAAATTCAGGTTAGTAAGTGAAGGATTTTTAGGAAATGTCATCATTGCTGATACTTTAGAAAATGGCAACCAGATTGCATCACTGATCCGCTATCAAACCAAAATCGTAACGCTTGAAGGAGATGTTATCCATCGCGGCGGAACGATGACCGGCGGTCGGGGGAAAGATCATGTTTCCTTACTGACCGTATCAAAAGAGATGGATGAGCTACAAGTCAATATGGATAATACATTGGCACAGCTCAATCAAAAAGAAGGACTGTTACAAAAATCGCGGAACAATAAAAACGAAATTGACCAGCAACTGATGGAAAGTCGCCTTTCGGCAGCTCAGATAGAGCCGGTACTTGAGGCGAAACGGGCTAAATTTGAACGTCTGAAAAACGATTTGGAAACCCTGACCCCCTACATGGAAAGTGGAGAAATCAGTTTTGCCGATAATCTGATCGACATGCTGAATAATGCTTATTCACGCAGAGATGAAACAACGACTTCGATTCGCCTTAAACGCGATCAACGCTTAAAACTGGGCTCTGAGATCGAACGCAAAGAACAGCAGATTCGTCAAATGCGCAGAGACTTAAATGCCATTCAGATACGCGAGCGTGAAATTCAAATCGATCGTGCTAAAATGGAAACGAAAGTTGAATCCTATTTACAGCGCTTGGCATCTGAATATCAAATGACGTATGACTATGCCAAAAGCATTCGCGCGGATATCGTCGTTGAGAATGCGATTGAGAAAGTTAAAGAGCTTCGCAGTCAGATTGAAGCACTAGGCAATATCAATATGAATGCTCCTGAGGAGTTTGCTCAAGTAAATGAGCGATATGAGTTTTTAAATGAACAGTTAAATCAGCTGAAAGTCAGCCGTGATCAGTTGTTAAAAATCATTGAAGATATGGATAAAGTGATGATTGATCAGTTTTCCGCAATGTTTGTGCGCATCAATCATGAATTGACCGAAGTATTTCATGCATTGTTTGGCGGTGGTAAATGCCGATTGGTATTGGAAGACCCCAATGATATGCTGAATACCGGCGTAGACATCGATGTGCAGCCACCGGGAAAAAACATTCAGAATATCCGGCTGTTTTCAGGGGGAGAAAAGGCATTGATTGCCATTTCGGTTCTATTTGCGATCCTTAAAGCCCGTCACGTCCCGCTTTGTATTTTTGATGAAATCGAAGCGGCTCTAGACCCGGGCAATGTCGAGCGCTTTGCCCGATATTTAAAGAAGTTCAGCCAGAACACCCAATTTATCGTTGTGACACACCGTCCGGGAACCATGGCACAATGCGATATCTTATATGGAGTTACCATGCCACATCACGGTGTATCGCAAATGCTGAAAGTTCGCTTAGCCGACGCTGTCGAACTTGCGGAAAGTGAGGAAGAACATGGGATTTCTTGATCAACTTAAAGAAAAATTTACTAAGAAAGCCGATAAAGATATCTATCTTTCCGGATTTGAACGCTCCAACCGACTGCTACGCACGCAGATGAACAATCTGTTTGATCCGCTGCGGCAGCGAGATGAAGATTGGTTTGAAGAACTGATGATGATTTTGGTTGAAAGTGACATCAGTGTCAACACCGCAAACAACATCATTGAAAAATTCAAAAAAGAGCTTAGAGTGTCGGATATATCCATGAGCGAATCCAAACAGCTGTTAATTTCGATCATGTCCGAACTGTACGGAGATTTTCCCTTGGATTTAATGCTGGCATTGGAAGGACCGACTGTCGTATTGATCGTTGGAGTCAATGGCAGCGGAAAAACCACAACGATCGCAAAACTTGCACAAAAATATAAAAACGAGGGATTGAGTGTAGCTGTAGCAGCCGGAGATACCTTTCGGGCAGCCGCCATCGAACAGTTAAGTACCTGGGCATTGCGAATCGGCGTGCCTTGCATCGCGGGTAAACCGCAACAGGATCCGGCATCCGTCATGGTTGATGCCTGTCGTTATGCCAAAGAAAACAATATTGATGTATTGCTTTGCGATACCGCCGGCCGACTTCAAAACAAAACCAACCTGATGAACGAACTTGCCAAGATGTTTCGAGTCATCGGTCGTGAGATTGAAGGGGGCCCCCATGCCATATGGCTGGTACTGGATGCAACCACCGGGCAAAACGGTTTGTCTCAGGCCAAAGTCTTTATGGAAGCGACGGAAGTCGGTGGAATCATCTTAACTAAAATGGATGGAACAGCCCGTGGCGGAATCGTCTTGACCATCAAAGAAGAAACCGGCATCGGCGTAATATTTTTAGGACTTGGTGAAAAACCGGATGATTTACGTCCCTTTGATAAGGACAGTTATCTGTACAGTCTGTTTGAAGGCAAAGAACATGTTCGATAAAACACGTCGGATGAATGACTTGCTGGACTGGTATGAAGAACTATTAACCCAACACCAGCGCGAAGTCATGCACATGTACTATCACGACGATTACTCACTGCGGGAAATCGCTGAGATTTTAAACATCAGTCACAATGCCGTCTTCGATATCATAAAAAGAGTTGAGAAAATGTTGGTGGCATTCGAAGAAAAAGTCGGTGCTCTGGATTTTTATCAGAAAAATCAACAGATGATTCTGGACTTAAAAGCTTTGAATGACGACTCCGTCCATGCTATAATTACCACGTTTGAAAAAAATACTAAAGGAGATAAAAATGAGTAAAGTAATATCTGTTAATGCAGGGAGTTCATCCCTGAAATTCCAACTGTTTACCATGCCGGATGAGACGGTATTGACCAGCGGTATCGTTGAGCGCATCGGCTTTGAAGATGCCATTTTCACAATAAAATTTGACGGTCAGAAAGTAACCGTCACTCAGCCCATCGCTGATCACAAAGTCGCTGTATCGCTGTTGCTCGAAGCTCTGGTTAAACACGGCATCGTTGCATCCCTTGATGAAATCGTCGGTGTCGGACACCGGGTCGTTCATGGTGGAGAATTATATTCTACGTCCGTTGAGTTTGATGAAAAAGTTGAAGCCGATGTAGAAAGTCTGTCCGATCTGGCACCGTTGCACAATCCGGCTAATCTAATCGGATACCGTGCGTTTAAAAAAGAGCTTCCCTTGGCTCGCCACGTAGCCGTTTTTGATACAGCTTTCCACCAAACCATGCCTAAAGATATTTACATGTATCCGCTGCCAATGGAATTTTATAAGCAATATAAAATCCGTCGTTACGGCTTCCATGGTACATCCCATTTCTACGTATCCCAACGCGTAGCAGAACTGATGGGCAAAGCCGTTGAAACATTAAACATCATTACCTGTCATTTGGGCAACGGAGCTTCGATCTGTGCCATTCAAAATGGAAAATCCGTCAATACGTCCATGGGCTTTACACCGTTGGCCGGTATTATGATGGGCACTCGCAGCGGCGATGTCGATCCGGCTATTTTGACTTTCGTTATGGACAAAACCGGTAAAAGCGCGAAAGAAGTCATTGAAATTTTTAACAAAAAGTCAGGAATGCTCGGAGTCAGCGAAATGTCGTCCGATGCCCGTGAAATTGAACGTGCATTTGAAGAGGGTGATCCAAGTGCGATTTTAACGCGCAATCTGTATGCCAACCGCATTGCTCAAACCATCGGCAGTTACTTTGTTCAAATGGGTGGGGTGGATGCAATCGTCTTTACCGGCGGTGTCGGAGAAAATGACTATGGTGTCCGTTACGATGTTACCAGCCGGATTGCCAAAGCCTTGCATATTGAATTTGACATCGACCTCAATCGCAAAGTGCGCGGTAAGGAAGTTTTGCTTTCAAAAGAAAACTCCAAAGTACAAGTGTGGCTGGTTCCGACCAATGAAGAATTGGTCATTGCCCGTGACACCTTTGTTTGTCTGGGACTATAATCATGTTTGACGGATTACTGCACGAAATCGAAAAAGCACCAATCATCTGTGTGTTTCGACACCTGATTCCGGATGCTGACGCTTTGGGCAGTCAGTGGGGGTTGGTCAGTTGGTTAAAGCTGACGTATCCTCACAAAAAAGTGTTTGCATTGGGTAAGCATGTGGGTGTAAAACCGGAAATATTTCCCAATCCGGACAGTGTCGATGATGAAACGATTCGCGAATCTTTGGCCATTATTTTAGATACGGCCAATGCCAAACGAATTGATGATCAACGTTACAGCCTTGCAAAAATGATCATTCAGATCGATCATCATCCGCTGCATGAAACCTTTGGTCAAAAGAAGTACATCTATGATCATCGGGCAGCAACCTGTGAGATCATCGCTGAATTTCTTGAAGAAATCGTTGTAAAACCGCTTCCCAAGAAGATTGCCGAATTTCTCTACATGGGATTATTAACGGATACCTTAAAATTTTCAACCAACAATACTTCGGCGCATACTTTGAAAATTGCGTCCTACTTAGCGCAAAGCGATTTGAATTTTTCTAAGTTGAATGAGGAAATGTTTTCAGTTTCATCGAAAGAATACCGTTTCTCCAACTATCTGCGAACCAATGCCGTGATTGAACCTTGCGGGATGGCTTATAGTTTTGTAACCTTGGAAATGATGGAAGAATACGGTGTCAGTGCCAACGACGCAAAAGAGCGCATAACGGATTTTGGCGGTGTACGCGATTTCGAGGCGTGGGCATTGTTTATTGAACATCATGACAGTGAAAGACGTTTCTATAATGGTTCTCTCCGTTCGAAGAAAATCACAGTTAATGACATTGCACAGCAGTATCGCGGTGGCGGACATCGCAATGCGGCAGCCGTTAAGGAATGTTCGAAAGAAGAAGCTTTGGAAATTATACAGAAGTGCTGCTTACGAATAAAGGAGGCAAAGCACAATGACACAGTTTAAATTCGAATTTGGCCGAAGCATCCGAGTCAAGAGTACCAAACCCAAAAAGTATGGTCATCTTTTGGCTGGGGTTTTGACTTTAGCCGGACTATTTGTCTATGATTACATCAACTTACCCGCATGGAATTTACGAAGTCCTTCGTTTATCTTTATGCTGGCTTTTGCTTTTTTTGCCTTTGCGACCATCGATCAGATTTTCACACTGAGCATCAACCGCATTTCCAAAACCGCGTATCTGTTGGGAACACTGATGATTGCCTATGTCTTGGTTTTCGGTTTCTTAAGTTCGGAAATGCTCAATGCCAGTAAGTTCCGTGAACAAATTGACATTGAAGAAGTAGAATTTTCCAAAGACTTCACCTCGGTTGGTCTCAATCGAATCCCAGTGGTTGATAAGGAGACGGCTCAACAATTGGGTGACAAACAAATAGGAACCATCCAAGGACTGGGTTCACAATATTACGTTGATCCAGAGTACACACTGGTCAGTGCAAATGAGCAGATCTTTCGAGTATCACCGCTTCAATACCGTGAGTTTTTCAAATGGCTTCAAAATCGTAACAATGGCATTCCGGGATTTGTTAAGGTCAACGTTACCAATCCGACCGATGTTAAACTCATAACTTTAAATGAAGGAATGATTTATTCACCAAGCGCTTATTTCTCCCAAGATTTAAAACGACATGTGCGGTTTAAGTATCGTACAAAAATTCTCAGTGATTACTCCTTTGAAATCGACGACGCCGGTAAACCATTTTGGGTAATTTCAGTCATTGAACCTGAAATCAGTGTTTTCGGTGGATTAAATGCTAAGGGAGCGGTCATTGTCGATCCAATCAGCGGCGACACTCAATACTACGACATCGCCGAAGTACCGGCCTGGGTGGATCGTGTACAACCAACCGAAATTGCATGGGCACAAGTTGACAACTGGGGATACTATATCAACGGTTTTTTCAATACGCTGTTTAATCAAAAAGATATGTTACAAACCACGGAAGGATATAATTATGTTTCAATCGATGGTCAGACCCACGTTTTCAGCGGCCTTACATCGGTTGGATCGGATCGCTCCATCGTCGGTTTTGCACTGATTAATTTACGCAACCGCGAAGCTACTTTCTATCGCATCGGTGGTGCGGATGAATATTCAGCCATGAGTTCAGCCGAAGGTCAAGTCCAGGATTTGGGGTATCGCTCAACATTCCCGGTTTTACTTAACATTTCCTCTGTACCTACTTATTTTGTTTCATTGAAAGACCAGGAAGGACTGGTCAAAATGTATTCGTTTGTCGCTGTAAGCAATTATGCGGCGGTTGGCGTCGGTGTATCGGTTGCGGATGCCCAACGCGAATATATGGCCAAACTTAAAGAAGTCGGTATGATTGTCGATGATCAGCAAACCTACAAAACACTGAATCTGACAGTAGCCTCGGTTCATACCGCCATCGTCAATGGCAGTACCACGTACTATCTGACCTTTGATGAAGATCTGCGATTGTTTGTAATACCGCTATCCGTATCATTGGAAATTGTCTTTGCATCTGAAGGCGATCAGGTGCAGCTGAGTTTCTTTGAAACCGAGGGGAATATAATTATCGTTGATGAATTTAATCATCTGTCTATCGATTATTGAGCGCTTAGGCGCTCTTCTTTTTTCTGTGATATAATATGAAATATAGTGGAAAGAGTTGATATTGTGAGCGTTCATCTGTATACCCTCAGTCATTTTTCGCTTTTACAAGGCATGATGTCCATTGAACAAATAGTCACAACCGCGAAGAAACGCGGCTTTTTAGCGATTGCTTTAACCGATCTAAATACGTTGTACGGCATCCCGGAATTTATCAAACAATGCAAAAAACATGACATAAAGCCTCTGATTGGCTGCGTGATCGACTTTGAATATCAGCAACAAGTCATGCCGGTCATTTTGATCGCAAAAAATCAAACCGGTTATCGACAGCTGATTCTTCAATCGACATTAGCGAATCAATCAAAAAAGCCAGTTGAACTTTCTATGGTCAGCGATTATGAACATTTAGTCGCCATCGTACTTTCCGAAGGCGGATGGCTGGAAGGCGAACTGATACAAAACAATCAATCAGCACTTTTAGAAAAACTCGATGTAATCAAGGGAGTGTTTGACGATGTATATATCGGAATATCCACCAATGAATCACCGTTTTGGAAACAGTTAAATCAATGGGCTAAAAGTCTGATTACCCAAAAGGGAATGAGAACCGTAGCCATACCGAAAGTTTACTATGCGGATGAAACCGATCATGAAGCGTATCGGATCGTACGGGGAATTCGATTGGGACAGACCATCAAAGATAAATCACTGATCAACCAACCCAATCGTCATTTACTGGATACCAATGAAATGGTTGAACTGTATGATATTGAAGACCTGATTGCCAGTGATGAAATCGCGCAGAAATGTGAAAGTATCGACATTAACAACTTGACCTCACTACCTCAGTTTCCGTTGGGGCAAAATGTTAACAGTAAGCAATACCTGACGCAGTTATGTTTGCTGGGTTTAAAGAAACGATTTAACGGCGAGATACCGGAGGGTTATCACAATCGCTTAAAATATGAACTCGATGTGATCACATCGATGAACTATGAAGATTACTTTTTAATCGTTTGGGACTTGATCCGCTATGCCAAAACCCAGGGGATATATGTCGGACCAGGAAGGGGTTCTTCCGCCGGATCGTTGGTCGCCTTTGTTTTAGGCATCACTCATGTCGATCCAATTGTCTATGATTTGCTATTTGAACGCTTTTTAAATCCGCAACGCATCTCGATGCCGGATATCGACATCGATTTTCCGGATAACCGCAGAGACGAAGTAATTCAATATGTTAGGGAGAAATATGGGGAAGATCACATTGCACATATCGTGACCTTTGGTACTCTGGCCGCAAAGCAGTGCTTGCGTGATGTCAGCCGTGTGTATGAAATCCCTTTAAGAGATGTCGATATGCTTAGTAAAGCCGTGCCCAATGCCATCAAAATCTCCTTACAAGATGCGTACGAACAGTCGGAGCGATTTCGGTTAGCCCTTTCATCAGACATAGCTTTACAAAGGGTTTATGATATGGCCAAACAGCTTGAAGGTTTGCCAAGACATGTATCGACCCATGCTGCCGGAATCGTTATGTCAAAACGTCCGTTACAACAGGTCGTTCCGTTGATTTCTGTGGAAGAAGACTTGTATTCAACGCAGTACTCGATGGAGTACCTTGAAGATATCGGTTTGATTAAAATGGATTTTTTAGGTTTGCGAAACTTAACGATTATTGATGAAATTGTCAATCGCATGGATGTAACAATCGATATTTTAAAAATTCCGTTGAACGATGAAAAAACCTATCAACTCATCAGCCATGGGGATACCGTCGGTGTGTTTCAGCTGGAATCTGAAGGGATGAAGGCGTTGATCCGAAAAATGAAACCGGATTGCTTTGATGATATCGTAGCTACCATCGCTTTGTTCCGACCGGGTCCGATGGAGAACATTCCGCTGTATCTGAAAATGAAAGCTGATCCTTCCAACATAAAGTACTTACTGCCACAATTGGAACCCATTTTAAAATCTACTTATGGTATCATGATTTATCAAGAACAGATTATGTTGGTTACCCAAAAAATCGCCGGATTCAGCTTGGCAAAAGCCGATATTCTTCGTAAAGCGGTCAGTAAGAAGAAAGAAGATGAAATCCTTGCGCTCAAATCTGATTTTGTTTCCGGTTGCGTAAACAATGATGTCAATGAAAACGTCGCAATCACACTCTTTGATTTAATCATGAAATTTGCCAATTACGGCTTCAATAAGTCCCACTCCGTAGCGTATGCGCTTATATCGTATCAGATGGCTTATTTGAAAACGAACTATCCGCTGTTGTTTTATACCAGTCTTTTAACCAGTGTCATCGGCGGTGAAGCTAAAACGTCGGAGTATTTGGATGAATGTCGTCAGCGCGGTATTAAGGTGCTACCGCCATCGGTCAATTTTAGTAAAGATAAATATGTGATCGAAGGCAAAAGTATCCGTTTTCCGATTATTGGTATCAAAGGTATCGGGCAGGCTGCCTACACATTGCTTCAAAACGAGCGCAATGAACGGGGCATGTTTATCGATTTTTATGATTTCGTTGCGCGCATGCTTGTCTTTAAGTTTCAAAGCAAATGGATTGAGACGCTTATTCATGCAGGCGCACTGGATGAGTTCAATTTCAGTAGAGCGACCATGATTGCATCCCTGGACGATGCCATCAGTTATGCAGATTTAGTCCGGATTGAAATCAGCGGTCAAAGCCGCATCGACTTACAGTTGGTCAGCCGGCCGATTCCGATCGTCGTAAAAGATCAGCCGTTGTTGCGAAGTGAGAAGGAAAAAGATGCTCTGGGATTTTACCTTGGAGAACATCCCTTGCTTTCTGTACGTGCAAACAGTAAAATTAGGTATCAACACATAAGCCATCTGACGGGAAAAGTCGGAGAAGTTACCTTTATTGCCATGATACAACGCGTAAAGACCCATCGAACCAAAAAAGGGGATATGATGGCATTTATCAGTGTCAGTGACGAGAGCAGCTTTATGGATTGTGTGTGCCTGCCCAACGTCTATCAGAAGATTTGGGAGTTGTTACAAAAGGGAGCAATTGTTGAAATCAGTGGCAAAATGGAGGAAAATGGCAGTTGTCTTGTAAGAAATATTCTGCCAAAGACTCAAGTAAACTGATTGCACATTGATTTCACACCTAGATTTATACACATACGGAGGTGAAAACATGGCCAAGATTCTAGTTGTGGATGATGAAATACGCATCCGCGATGTAGTCAGCGAATATGCTACAGCGTATGGCTATCACGTTGTTTCGGCGAAAGATGGCTTAGAAGCACTGCAAAAATTAGACAAAGAAAAGTTTGACATTGTCATTTTAGATATAATGATGCCCAACCTGGATGGATTTTCAGCTTGCAAGCAAATCAAAGAAAAACAGAATGTACCGATAATCATGCTTAGTGCACGTCAGGAAGAGTACGATAAACTGCTTGGGTTTGAACTAGGTATTGATGATTACGTTGTTAAACCGTTTTCATTGAAAGAACTGATGGCTCGGATCAAGTTGGTTATCGAGCGATATAACGGTAAAGAAAGCAAGACGATGTCCTTTGAGGGGCTGACGATTGATTTTGACGGTCGAAATGTCTTCATTGATAATCAGAAAATCAATATGACCCCCAAAGAATTTGAACTGCTGATGTTTTTAGTTAAGCATAAAAATCAAGCTCTCTCACGGGATGTTTTATTGGATAAAGTATGGAACTACAATTATTTCGGCGATGATCGCACCGTGGATACGCACATAAAGATGTTAAGACACAGTTTGAAACATTACCGCCATATGATTGTTACCGTGCGCGGTACGGGGTACAAGTTTGAGACCGAACACTAGGGGTATCCGCTTTAAAACATGGTTATATTTATTCTATCTGACGATCAGCATTCTGGCTTTGCTTTGGGCGCTGCAGATCGTCTTTTTAAAGCCGTATTACCGAAACATGAAGATTACCGACATTCGAAATGTCGCCGGTGCGATCGAAGCAAGTTTGGTTGCGGATAAATTAAGTGAGAATATTGTACAGATCGCTGTTGAAAACAACGTGTGTGCGGTTATATACAATAAGAATTATCAAATGGTTTATTCCGTGGACTCTTTAGGGGTTAACTGTTTTTTGACACGTTCACCGATTTCTGATCAAAAAGCGTTCATCGAAGAATATGTACTTGAAGCACAGGCTGTAACCGGTTCGGATTATTACTTTACCATGCAAAATACCAATTTCCGTCAGGAAATGATATTTTACGGAAAAGAGGTCAAAGTTAATCTGACCGAATTTTACATCTTTATTAATGCACCGATCGAACCGCTTGATTCAACGATATCCATCCTTCAAGATCAGTTCGTTTACGTAACCGTAGCTGTGCTTTTCTTATCAACCGTGATATCCGGAATCATTTCGTTTCAGATTGCCAAACCGCTTGCCGATATGACTGAAAGTGCGCGGAAACTGGCTCATGGTGATGTCAATGTGAGATTTGAATATGGTGGTTACAGTGAAATTGATGATTTGGCAGATACACTCAACTTTGCGACCGGTGAACTTTCAAAAATGGATGAGTTACGCAGAGATCTGATTGCCAATGTATCACATGATATTAAAACACCGCTGACCATGATTAAGGCGTATGCTGAAATGATCAAAGAGCTATCCGGAGAAAACCCCGTGAAGCGAAATGAGCATTTAGATATTATTCTAAGTGAAGCAAACCACTTGAACCGACTCGTCAATGACATGCTTCAATTATCTCAAAATCAGGCAAACATTCTGGCGATCGAACCAACCGCGTTTAACTTGCGAAAGAAAATGTCTGAAATCGTCGGACTTTTTGCCGGATTTACAGACTCAGGCGAAGTGGAGATCGAATTGCAAATCGACCGTAAATACAAAGTGGAGGCCGATGAAGTAAAAATCGGACAAGTTGTGTTCAACTTTATCAACAATGCCATTCGCCATATCGGAGAAGATCAAAAAATCATTATCAAAGCCGATCCTTTGGAAAAAGTGATTCGCGTGAGTGTCATTGATCATGGACCTGGGATTGAAACCGCCCATTTACCCTATATTTGGGATAGGTATTATAAGATCGATAAAAACTACACCCGTGAATCCGATGGCGGTACCGGACTCGGTCTTGCTATAGCAAAATCAATCTGCGTTGCTCACAAACTGAACTTTGGTGTCATATCCTTTGAAGGGGAAGGTGCTATCTTCTACGTAGACTTGCCTATTGCATAAAATATGTTATTAATCTCCGTCGGTTTGTTGTATACTATTTGCTAAGGTGGATGGTATGGACAAAACGACGGATTTTTTACCGGGCAGTCAACAGATGATTCAACAGCGCAAGGACATGTTTCGCATAAATACCGATACATATGCCTTAGCTTCTTTTATGATGATCAAAAAAGGGGATACGGTAGTTGATATCGGCACAAATAACGGTGCTCTGTTAGTTGAAGCAACTCGTTTTCAACCCAAAAAACTTATTGGTGTTGATATATTCTCTGAGGCTGTCGATATAGCTAGGGAGAACATGGAATTTCACAAGATTGAAAATGTATTCTTTTTTGTGAGCAGAATACAGGATCTGAAAATTGAACCGGTGGATGTTATCGTGTGCAATCCGCCGTATTTCAATCAAACGATAAAGAAAAACCGCAATCCGAATCCATTTCTGGAAGCAGCCCGTCATGAAGTCTATTTGCCGCTGCGCGAACTTCTCGATTGTGTCAAACGGGATTTAAAAGATCATGGACGATTTTATTTGGTACATCGCAGTGATCGTTTGGCAGAAATTATCATTGAAGCAGACAAAAGGGGATTAACGCTGAAAAAATGCATGCCTATTCTCGATCATCGTAAAAAAAGCAGTCACGCCATTTGTCTTGAGTTTGTCAAAGGGGGCAAATCCGGGATGATACTAATGAATCCGATGGAAATCGGTAAGGAGGCCAACCATGACGGGTACGTGGATTAATGTTGCTGCTATTATGGTCGGCAGCTTGATTGGTTTATTTTTGAAAAAAGGGATATCTGAAAAATTGGGCAACAGTCTGATGCAGGCGGTCGCTCTTTGCGTCGTGATTATCGGTATTTCAGGATCCTTGAAAAGTGAAGATATGATCATAACGATTATTTCATTAGCACTGGGAGCTCTGGTAGGTGAGTCAATCGATATTGAAAAGAAAATGGATAACTTTGCTCAGAAAGTCGAAAACCGTTTTAACAATGGCAAAGAATCCGGCTGGTTTGTTCGCGGATTTGTAACAGCCTCCCTGTTGTTTGCGGTAGGAGCAATGGCAATCGTGGGGTCAATCGAAAGCGGATTAAATGCCAATCACGAAATCCTCATCACGAAATCGCTTTTGGACTTTATTGCCTCGATCGTTTTAACCGCATCTTTAGGCGTTGGCGTCTTTTTCTCAGCGTTTGTCATCTTGATATATCAGGGATCCATCACGTTGGCATCCACATTGATGACATCAATGTTTTCAACAAATCTGACCATGGTCATCACTGCAATGTCTGCCGCAGGATACATCCTTATCTTCGGATTGGGACTCAATATGTTAAAAGTTACAAAACTTAAAATCGGTAACTTCGTTCCGGCAATTTTCTTTCCGGTTGTGTATTATGGCCTGCTATTACCGCTGTTTGAAATGCTTGTCAGTTTATTCTAGCCGAGTGGGAGCACGTATTGTTAATTCGCTAACAATGTTATTGAATAATTTATTGCATGTGATAAAATAAAATCATAGAAAATGATTACCTCAATGATAATACCAGCGGATGATGCGTCCGCTGTTGAGGCTATTTTTTTTGTTCATCCAAGTGAAATAAATAACAAACCATAATTGTTTGTTAGGGAGGTAAAATGATGCTTGCAGAAAGACAACAGCCTTGTAGCGAGAAAACTCAAATTAATCAACAGGAAGTTTCCAAAATCATCGATTTGTTTGACAGTAAAAGAAGCAATCTGATCCAGGTACTGCATCAGTTGCAAAATGTTTATGGTTTTTTACCCATCGAAGTCTTAATGCAAGTCGCAAAGAAGATGAGTGTACCGCTTTCGGAAGTCACAGGCGTGGTTTCATTTTATTCGTTTTTTTCTACTCAGCCTCAAGGGCGACACACGATTCGTGTCTGTTTGGGAACCGCTTGCTATGTCCGTGGGGGTAAAAAAATTATTGAAAAAGTACAAGAACTTTTACAGGTTCAATTGGGAGAGACCACCGAGGATCAGCGCTTTACCTTTGAAATTGCCCGATGCATCGGTGCTTGCGGATTGGCTCCGGCCGTTATGATTGATAACGAAGTCTATCGTCAAGTCAACAGCAACAAACTTAAATCTATTTTGGCGAAGTATGAGTAGGGGGGCACTATGAAACAAACCGTTAACACAATTCATCAGTTGAATCAGTTAAAAACACAGTACCTTTTTGATATGTCATTTTACACGCATCAGATTCTGATTTGTGGAGGTGCCGGTTGTGTATCTTCCAATTGTGACAGTGTCAATCATGCTGTCAATCAACAGCTTAATGAATTGCATCTTTCTGAAAAAGTCAACGTATATCAAGTGGGCTGTATGGGAATGTGCGCGGTCGGTCCTGTCATGCTGATTCTGCCAGAAAAAACATTTTATACCAATTGCACACCGGAAAGTGCAAAGCGTATCGTCGTCAGTCACATCGTAAATAAAAAGATCCTGCTGGAACATACCTTCTTTGATCAATCTTTAAAAAAGCATGTACCTTGCATTGATGACATTGATTTCTTTAAGGCACAAATTAAAATAGCCCTGCGCAATTGTGGTTCCATCGAAAATGACTCGATCCAAGCTTATATTGCCAAGGATGGTTATTATGCCATCGCTAAGATACTTAAAGTTTTCAGCCCAGAAAAAGTCATTGAAGAAATCACCAATTCCGGACTAAGAGGCAGAGGCGGTGCCGGCTTTTTAACCGGAGTTAAGTGGAAAGCCGGTCATATGGCAAAAAGTGATCAAAAGTATATGATATGCAACGCAGATGAAGGGGATCCCGGAGCTTTTATGGACCGATCGATCATTGAAGGTGATCCGCATTCTGTCATCGAAGGGATGATGATTGCCGGCTATGCCATCGGAGCTGATAAAGGTTATATTTACATTCGTGCTGAGTATCCTCTGGCCATCAAACGATTAAGTTATGCTTTGGATGAAGCCAGGGAATTTGGTTTATTAAATCGTAAGATTTTTGAAAGCAACTTTAGTTTTGACATTGAAATCCGTATCGGTGCCGGAGCTTTTGTATGCGGAGAAGAAACTGCATTGATTGCATCCATTGAAGGCAAGCGCGGAGAACCGAGTCAGAAACCGCCCTATCCGTTTCAAAAAGGAGTCTTTGGTAAACCGACAATTATCAATAATGTCGAAACACTGGCCAGTGTCCCGGCAATCATGTTAAAAGGTGCCCATTGGTACAGCCAGTATGGAACAGAAACCAGCAAAGGAACAAAGGTCTTTGCTCTGGCAGGGGACATTGTGAATACCGGCATCGTTGAGGTACCGATTGGTACCCCAATCGGCGATATATTATTTAATATCGGCGGAGGTATCAGCGGTAAGAAAAAATTCAAAGCGGCTCAAATCGGCGGTCCTTCGGGTGGATGCATTACTCTTGAAAATCTGAACACACCTACCGACTATGATCAACTGGCCAAACTAGGGGCAATTATGGGCTCTGGCGGGCTGATTGCCATGGATGAAGATACATGTATGGTTGACACCGCGCGGTTCTTTATGGATTTTATCCAAGATGAATCTTGCGGTAAGTGTCTGCCTTGTCGGTTGGGAACCAAGCAGATGCTGGAAATCCTCGAACGGATTACCCAAGGAAAAGGTGTTGAAGGCGATATCGAACTTTTGGTTGAATTAGGCGAAACGATCCAACAAACCGCTATTTGCGGACTGGGTCAGTCAGCTCCCAATCCGGTACTAAGTACGATTCGCTATTTCAAAGAAGAATATCAACAACATATCAAAGACAAGTATTGCAAAGCAGGGGTATGTTCGGACTTGTTTATTTCACCTTGCGAGAATACTTGTCCTGCCAATATAAATGTCCCGGGATACATTCGATTGATAGCTTCCGGCAGATTTTTAGATGCCTACCAGCTCATCCGCCAGGAGAACCCGTTTCCAGCTATATGCGGACGCATTTGTACACGTCCTTGTGAATCAAAATGCCGACGCTCAATGACCGATGAAGCAGTGGCCATCTGTGATTTAAAGCGATTTGCTGCAGATTATGCATATCGAAATGAGAAGGAAATTCTGTTGGACGCGGTGATGGCTAAAAACGGTAAAAAGGTCGCAATTGTCGGTGCCGGAGCTTCCGGGTTGACGTGCGGTTATTATCTTGTAAGAAACGGCTATGAAGTGGATGTTTTTGAACAAGAGAGTATTGCCGGCGGTGTTTTGGCTTTCGGCATACCGGAATACCGTTTACCGAAAGAGGTTTTGGCTCATGAAGTATCGCTTATCGAGAAAACCGGCGTACGTATCCATTTAAATACACAAATCGGCAAAGATCTGCCTTTTAATCAACTGAAAAACAACTATGATTCTGTTTATCTTGCGACCGGTACCCAGTTTCCCGAAAAAATTCGCGTTGAAGGTGAAGATTTGCCAGGTGTTGTTCATGGCATTCATTTCCTTAAGGATGTTAACACGAATCTGAAATATCGCATCGATGGTAAAGTCGTAGTTATCGGCGGTGGCAATACGGCCATAGACTCCGCTCGAACGGCCCTTCGCTGTGGGGCAAGTGAAGTCGTGGTTTTGTATCGAAGAACCATTGACGCCATGCCCGCATATGAAGCAGAAATACATGAAGCAATTCTTGAAGGCGTTAAAATTATTGAGTTAGCATCCCCCAAACGTTTTGTCGCGGGAAGTGATGGAACTGTTAAAAAAATTGAATGTGTAAAAATGCAATTAGCTGAGTTTGACAGCTCCGGACGACGTAAATCCAAACCAATCGAAAAATCAAATTTCATGGTGGATACGGATATGGTCATTGTGGCTGTAAGTCAGTATTCTGACCTGCCTTTTATCAAAAAAGAGGAAATCGGCGTTACTAAATGGGGAACTTTCGTTGTCCATGATGATACCTTAATGACGACCATGAAAGGTGTATTTGCCGGGGGTGATGTCGCCCGCGGACCGGATACAGTTATTCAGGCGATTGCGGATGGCAAAAGAGCCGCAGAATCCATTGATAAATATTTGGGCGGCAAAGGTTTGTTGAACAAAGGAATGAACATTGATATTCCAACAGTTGCCGATGAAGATGAAATTGTTGCCCTTCACCGTTTTCCATTGGATACTTTGAAGCTTGAAGACCGCAAAAATAGTTTTGATGAAGTCATTTTAGGTTATCACAAGCTCAATGCCATGGCAGAAGCCATGCGTTGTCTGCATTGTGATCGGAGGTAACCGATGATCAACTGTACAGTAAACAATAAACCGATTCTTGTAGAAAACGATACAACCATTCTTGAGGCATGCAGAAAAAATGGGATTTACATTCCCAGTTTGTGCAATCTTGATAAAGTCTGTAATTTCGGTACTTGCCGAATGTGTGTTGTTGAGGTAGAAAAAGCAAAAACGTTGCAGGCAGCCTGCGTCACTGCGGTGCAAGAAGGTATGATTATAAAGACCAATACCATGAAAGTTCAGCAAATGCGTAAGGTTCTCTACGAATTACTGTTATCCGATCACAAACAGCAATGTTTGAGCTGTTCTAGAAATCTGACATGCGAGCTTCAGGCCCTTGGAAAAACGTTAGGCATCAAAGAGAGCCGTTTCAATAATCATGAATCCCATCGTAAAAGTGAAGTATCTGTATCGATTACGCGCGACATGGATAAATGCATCCTATGTCGCAGATGCATCAGTGTATGTAATGAGATTCAAGGCGTCGGAATACTGCATGCTCAAAACCGAGGCTATGACACCGTTATTTCAGCCGCCAATGCGTTTGACCTTGCGCAGACCGATTGTATTTACTGTGGTCAGTGCACGATCGTTTGTCCGGTGGGAGCTTTAATGGAAACCGATGCCACAGAGATTGTCAAACAGGCTTTAAACAATCCAGACATCCACACCATCGTACAAGTTGCTCCTGCCATTCGGGTTGCCATTGGAGAAGAGTTCGGTTATCCACCCGGCACTCCGGTCACCGGAAAATTATTCTCAGCACTGCGCGATTTAGGTTTTGATGATATTTTTGACACAAATTTCGCAGCTGATCTGACGATAATCGAAGAAGGGACTGAGTTTTTAAGTCGTATCAAAAATGTTCTGACAAAGGGTCAGGGTCAACTTCCGATGATCACATCCTGTTCACCGGGATGGATTAAGTATTGTGAACACAATTTTCCAGATCACTTAGAACATTTGTCGACGTGCAGATCTCCGCATATGATGCTGGGTTCGTTGGTGAAATCTTACTATGCTAAGAAAATTGATGTAGATCCAAAGAAGATGTTTGTGGTTTCGGTCATGCCATGTACCGCCAAGAAATTTGAGATTACCCGCCCGGAAATGGCGATTGATCAACATCAAAGTGTTGACGCCGTATTAACTACGCGTGAACTGGCGTCACTGATAAAGTCAGCAGGGATTGATTTTACAATGTTGGCTGAAAGTCATCCTGATAATCCATTGGGCTTCAGCAGTGGCGCAGCCGATATATTTGGTGTCACCGGTGGGGTTATGGAAGCGGCTTTACGAACAGCATATGAACTGATTACCGGAAGAGAGTTACCTTTCGAGCATTTGCGCTTAGAGCAAATCGAAGGGTTTGATCCGATCAAAGAAGCAATGATTACGATTACCGATCCGTTGCCGGCATTTAGTTATCTTGATCATCAGACACTGAAAATTGCGGTTGCCAGTGGCGCAAAGAACGCTGAAATACTAATGAGACAAGTTGCGGAAGGGACATCACCGTATCACTTTATCGAAATCATGGGATGTCCGGGAGGATGTATCAATGGCGGTGGGCAGCCTCGCTCCAAAGATCCGCTGACAGCTCAGAAACGACTGGAAGGGTTATTTGCTGAGGACCGAGAGAAGGGCATTCGTAAATCACATGAAAATGCGTTTGTAAATGAACTATATGAGGCATTTTTAAACCATCCCAACAGTCATATTGCTCATGAATATTTACATACACACTATATCGGTCGCGGTAAATACAACGAACTTTTGGATGATTGAAAACATTTGACTGTGCAAGTAATTTCTTGTGAAAATCGTTGATTTTAATTCTATACAAATTTATAGCTATCGAGTATAATATATAAGCGAAACGTTTGTTCGATTTGACGAACGCTTTTGCTTGTGTTAAACTGACGAAGTTGTACGTCCAAAGTGACTGCAACCGCACTTGTTTGGGTCTAAGTGAGAAATCCACCTGAAGAGGCGAGTCTGAGAGAAAAATGAAGGAGGTGCACGTAATGTACGCAGTAATCGAAACCGGTGGAAAGCAATTAAAAGTTGAAGTCGGCCAAGCCATTTTCGTTGAGAAATTGGATGTTGCCGAGGGAGATGTCGTAACATTCGACAACGTATTGGTTTATTCCAACCGCACGACCAAAGTAGGAACTCCCTATGTCAAGGGAGCCAAGGTAACCGCTAAAGTTGAAAAACAAGGCAAGGCTAAAAAGATCATCATTGTGAAATACAAGCCGAAAAAAGGTTCTACCCGCCGAAAACAAGGTCATCGTCAACCGTATACGAAATTAATCGTCGAAACTATCGAGGCTTAATCGTATGATCCAGGTGCACATCAAAATAACCAAAGATGATCACATTACCTTCATGAGTATCAGCGGACATGCAAAGTACGATGTCAAGGGTAAAGATTTGGTTTGTGCAGCAGTCAGCGCTATCAGCGTTGGCGGTCTTAATTCTCTAGTGAGAATGGCTAAGGATACGGTCCATGACCAACTGAGTGAAAATAAAATAGAGATCCAAGTGATCAAACTTCATGAAACTCAGCAAAACATTCTAAAAACAATGCTTTACCAGTTGGAAACGGTAGAGTACTCATATTCCAAATACATTCAAATAACGAAACAGGAGGTGTAAGACCATGAAATATGTATTAGACATTCAGTTGTTTGCTTCTAAAAAGGGTGTCGGTTCAACTCGTAACGGACGTGATTCGCAGTCGAAACGTTTAGGCGCTAAGAAGTCAGACGGGCAATTTACGTTTGCCGGATCGATTTTGTATCGCCAACGTGGTACCAAAATCCACCCTGGAACAAATGTGGGCAGAGGCGGGGACGATACGCTGTTCGCTTTGACGGACGGAATCGTGAAATTCGAACGCTTGGGTCGCAACAAGACAAAAGTTTCAGTATATCCAAACGCATAAAAATCCCCGTCGGGGATTTTTTTAAAGGAGTTTAAATCAAATGTTTATTGATCGCGTAAAACTAAAAATAAAAGCAGGAACCGGCGGTAATGGAATCGTCTCTTTCCGCAGAGAAAAATATCAGCCTTTGGGAGGACCTTATGGCGGAGATGGCGGTAATGGCGGAAATATCGTCTTTATTGTAGATACCAATAAGTCCACACTTTTGGACTTGCATTATAAAAAGCATCTTAAAGCAGATGACGGAGTAAATGGCAGAACCAAAAAAATGACCGGTGCCCGTGGAGATGACAATATATTGGCAGTCCCTCAAGGGACCATCGTTAAAGACTTGAAGTCCGATACGGTCATTGCTGATTTGGTTCATCCGGGTCAAAGTGCAATCATTGCCCGTGGCGGACGCGGCGGACGCGGGAACTGGCATTTTGCGACCAGCCGTAATCCGGCTCCGGACTTTTGCGAAAAAGGCGAACCGGGTGAAGAAAAAGAAATCCAAGTTGAACTGAAACTGTTGGCAGATGCCGGTCTTGTCGGATTTCCTTCCGTAGGTAAATCTACATTTTTATCCGTTGTCACAGCTGCCCGTCCGGAAATTGCGGATTACCACTTTACCACGATCGTGCCTAATTTAGGTGTGGTAGGAATTAATGACGGCCGTTCTTTCGTCTTGGCTGATTTGCCTGGACTGATTGAAGGCGCTCACCAAGGTAAAGGTTTGGGACATCAGTTTTTACGTCACATCGAGCGTTGCCGTGTCATTATCCATGTCGTTGATATGGGTTCTCAGGATGGTCGTGATCCGGTGGAGGATTATCGAATTATTAATGACGAACTGGGACAGTACCAGTATCGGTTGCTGGAAAGACCTCAAGTGGTCGTAGCCAATAAAATGGATCTCGAAAATTCCAAAGACAATCTCGAACGTTTTAAAGCAACCTATCCTGATCTGCAGGTTTTTGAAGCCATCACGTTGATACGTGAAGGATTGGACGCAGTTTTATATAAAGTCGCTGACCTTCTCCAAGTTACACCGATATTTTCACTTTCAGAACCGGATGTCGATCGGGTCATGTATAAATTTGAAGCCGAACGACCAGCCTTTGAAATCGAACGTGTGGGTGACCACCAATGGCGACTCTATGGTGAAGCGATTGAAAAACGTTATCTTCAAACCAATCTCAATACCGAGGAAGAGCTTATCCGTTTTTCTAAAGTGTTGCGTATGTGGGGTGTGGATGATGCTTTACGCAAAGCCGGAGCCAAAGATGGCGATGTCATCGCACTGATGGAGATTACCTTTATATATGTCGACTAGATATCCTTGTGGATATCTTTTTTTCTGATTGAGTATGCTATAATGAAAGCGGTGATAAAATGATTGCGTTTATAAGAGGTAAAGTCCATGCCTTCGGGTTGGATTGGGTTATTCTTGATACGCAGGGAGTGGGATATCGCATCGGTTTTCCCAGACCTGAAGTACTGAGTTTAAACACAGAAGTCTTACTTTATACCTACCAGCACATCCGCGAAGACGAAGTCAGTCTTTACGGCTTTTTAACGATGGATGAATTGCGGCTGTTTGAACAATTGCTTTCTGTTAAAGGACTGGGACCGAAAACGGCTCTTAACATGATGAGTGCTTCGGCGTTTGGCAAAATTATTTCAGCCATTGAATCCGGTGATGTGACGTTTTTACGTACCATGCCAGGAATCGGCGCGAAGACGGCTTCACAAATCGTCCTTGATTTGAAGGGAAAACTTGTGGAGAGTGAGAAGAAAGATAGTAAAGCTTCGGTTGAAATTCAAGATACGGTGGCGGCGTTACGCTCATTGGGCTATAAAGCCTCGGAATTAGCCGGGATCGAAAAATATTTAATAACCTTGAATCTGACGAGTGTTGATGAGCTCATCAAGGCCGGACTTCAATTTCTGCTCAAACGCAAGGGGGGCATCTGATGGAACGGATTTTAAGCAGTGATGTCAATATCACGGATGAGGAAGCAACCCTTCGTCCGTTTAGTTTAAATGAATATGTCGGACAGACTTCGTTAAAAGATAATTTAAGAGTATTTATCCATGCAGCCAAAGGTCGCAACGAAGCGCTTGATCATGTATTGCTCTATGGTCCGCCAGGTCTAGGCAAAACTACTTTAGCGCATATACTTTCTCATGAGATGAATACCAACATTCGCATAACCAGCGGTCCTAGCATCGAGCGGGGTGGCGACTTAGCTGCTATCCTAAGCGGACTTGAGGCCGGTGATGTCTTGTTTATTGATGAAATTCATCGTTTGCCCAAAGCCGTGGAAGAAGTTCTTTATCCCGCGATGGAAGATTATTGCATCGATATCGTGGTTGGCAAAGATGCTTCAACCCGTTCCATACGCTTGGAACTTCCGCCATTTACTTTGGTAGGAGCGACCACTCGCGCCGGCGATTTAACAGCACCTTTGCGCGATCGTTTCGGAATCGTTTCGAAACTGGAATATTATTCAAAAGAAGAACTTGCCTTAATCGTTACACGCACGTCACGAGTTTTGGATACTGCCATCACTGAAGATGCCATCGTTGAGATTGCGAAACGATCGCGGGGAACACCGCGGATTGCCAATCGTCTGTTTCGGCGGATTCGTGACTTTGCGCAAGTATTCAATGAAAATCAGATCAATCTTGAAGTAACTCAAATGGCGTTGGAACGTTTAAAAGTTGATGCACTAGGACTTGATGAAGTCGATATCCGATATCTTCGCGGGATTATTGAACGCTTTCGCGGCGGTCCGGTGGGCTTGGATGCTTTGGCCAGCAGTATTTCGGAAGAACCGATGACTTTGGAAGATGTATATGAACCGTATCTTATTCAAATCGGCTTTATCAACCGAACAGCTCGCGGCAGAGTAGCGACCTCAAAGGCTTATGAGCACTTGAAACTCGCCTACAACCAACCTTTATTTGAAATGTAAAAAAGCAGGTGGTACAGTGACTATGTCACAGACGCCTGCTTTTTGTTTGTGTAGACTTAGGAAGGCAGAGTAATTTGGTTTCTACTCTGACAACTGCTTGGTCAGTTCATCAAGTTTTGTGTAATCAGTTATCAAAATTTTCCCCCGGCTTAAATGAATCATATCTTCGGATTGAAGATACTTCAGAATGCGAGTGATGACTTCCCGGGCACTGCCCAATTCCTTAGCGATGGTATCATGAGTCAATAGAGCAGCGGTCCCATCATTTTGGTTAGCACTGTCAATAATAAACCGTGCGATACGAGCCGGCATCGGTGAAAAGGCAATTTGCTCCATCGTCCACATTACATCCGAAAAGCGCTGTGCCAAAAGATCGAGGGAGTATTGGCGAAAGATCGGATTGACCGGATTGATTAATTCAATGGTTGCCGTGGGGATAATTAATACGGTCGTATCCATTTGAGCGGTCAGATGAATGTCAAATTGCATGTTTTTAAGAAGACATGAAGCACTCATCACGCATACATCATAATCATACAAGCGATATAACGTGACTTGCTTTCCGGTAGAAGACTGTATAAATGCTCGTAACTGACCGCTGATAACAGCGACCAAGCCTGAACAGGCTTTACCACCGCGTAAAATCGTCTCATCCTTACGAAACCGCTTGATCAGCGCTGTATTATTGATCAATTGAATATGCTCGCCGATGCAGTTAGCGGTCATTGGAAAATACGCAGAAACCAGGTTTTCTTGAGTTTTCATGCCATAAAACTCCTTTCAGAAAGAGGTCAATCATGTTTAATTTTTTAAAGAGTAATCGTTTAAATCAGGCTGAAGCCTATCAGATGTTAAAGGACGATTCGTCAATCGTCGTCATTGATGTACGTACACCTTCAGAATTTAGAGATGGAAAAATCGCTAAGAGCATCAATGTGCCACTGGATCAGTTGGAAGCACTGATTGTAAAGAAAGTTCCGGATAAAAGTAAAAAAATGTTTGTTATTTGCTACAGCGGTTCTCGAAGTGCCGCAGCGATGCGAATTCTAAAGCAAATGGGATATACCGATATTCACGATATCGGCGGCATTGCTTCTTGGTCATATGGTATCACAAGATGACGATGAAAAAAAGTTTGATTCTGACAATGATGCTGTTTTTACTGTTGGCAGGCTGTACATCATCATCTTATAAGAAAATTACAGCGCAACAAGGCCAAGAACTGCTTCAAAGTGACTTATCCGTGATCTTAGTCGATGTAAGAACGATTGAGGAAAATAAAGATCTTCGCATACCCAATTCCTTGCTTATACCTTTAGACACACTGAAAGCCAAGGCAGGGGATTTACTATTGGATAAAAATGCGACGATCATCGTATATTGCCACAGTGGCAATCGCAGTAAAGAAGCATCTGATCTTTTGATTGATTTAGGATATACCGATGTTTTGGATATGGGCGGGATCATTGATTGGCCTTATGAAACGGAGAGCGAGTAAATGAAAGTCTGTATCGTTGGCGGAGTGGCCGGTGGAGCCGGTGTAGCTGCGCGTTTACGCCGACACGATGAAAATTATTCAATCATCATGTTTGAAAAAGGCGAACACATATCCTATGCCAATTGCGGATTACCGTATTATATCGGAGATGTCATTACGGATGAAGAGGAACTTTATCTACAGACACCTACCGGCTTTTATGAGCGTTTTAACGTCGATGTACGCGTTTTAAACGAGATTGTGAGTGTTGATCCTCAAAACAAACAATTGCTCGTCAGAAACGTTGTGAATGGCCAACAGTACCATGAATCGTACGACGTACTGGTTCTGTCTCCAGGTGCTAAACCGATGATATTTCCTTTGCCGGGCATTGATCTGCCACACATATTTACCCTAAGAAACGTTCGCGATACACTGACGATCAAGAAATTTATAAAAAACAATCGTGTTAAAAAGGCAGTCGTTATCGGGGGTGGTTACATTGGTTTAGAAATGGCTGAAAATCTTCATAAACTGAATATTCAAACAACCATCGTTGAAGCAGCGTCTCATGTCGTTAATACGCTTGATGAGGATATGGCCGCGATATTACACAATCAGATTCGCGAGCAAGGTGTTAAACTTTTCCTTAACAGTAAAGCCGTAGCATTCAACCAACATCAGGTGATTCTTCATACCGGCGAACAGTTGCCAGCTGATATGGTGTTATTAAGCATTGGGGTATCTCCTGAAACTGGATTTCTTGCGGATAGCGGTATTGCGTTAGGATCCAGAAAAGAAATATTAACGGACGCTCAAGGGAAAACCAATGTAAAAGATGTTTATGCTCTGGGTGATGCGGCAGGTGTTAACCATGTGGTTTCTAATACATCCACCATCATACCCTTGGCATCACCCGCAAACAAACAAGCCCGGGTCGTAGCGGATGCCATTGCCGGTAAAATCACGACGTATAAAGGTTCACAAGGAACGGCGATTGCTCAGGTGTTTGATAAAGTCGTTGCGGTTACCGGTGAAAACGAGCGATCACTTCAAATGCAAAACCGCCCCTATCTGACGTCGTTGTCGATTAATTATCATCACGCTTCTTATTATCCCGGCGCAGAGCGACTCATCATCAAGTGTTACTTTACACCGATCGATGGAGTACTGTTGGGTGCCCAAATCATCGGATCGCAAGGGGTGGATAAACGCATTGACACTTTGGCTGTTGCTGTTCGTTACGGTATGAAGGTTACCGATCTTCAAGATTTTGAGTTGGCCTATGCGCCACCGTTTGGCTCCGCCAAAGATCCTGTCAATATGGCCGGTTATGTCGCTGAGAATGTGTTGATCGGTAAAACCCGACAAGTGTCGCCATTAGAAATCATGCACTCAGACGCCATAAAACTGGACGTTCGAGATGATGATGAAGTTGAAGAGGGGACCATTGTCAATTCTGTTCATATTCCTTTGCCTCAATTAAGAAACCGAATCAATGAATTGAACAAAGATCAGACATATATCATCTATTGTGCCGTCGGATTGCGTGGTTATTTGGCCGAACAAATTCTCAGGCACAACGGATATGACGTTTATAATGCGGCAGGCGGTTATTATTTCTATCACGAATATTTAAGTTCAACTACAAATAAATAGCACTGGGTGCTATTTTTTTAATACAAAGTCATGCAACTGTTGAATCGTCTCAAAATAGAAGTCAGCTTCTGCTTTAAAGTATTCCTGAATATGTCTGCTTTCGATGGACCAGCCAGCCGCCGCAAATGGGATGTCCACTTGTTTCGCCATGATCAATCCCAGTTTCATATCATCGACCATCAGACATTGTGAGGGCGAAAGTTTAAATTTCTGTAATATATGCTCACAGGGTCCGGCCTGCGGTTTTCGTAAATGCTCGGGTTGATCCCATCCAAAAATAATATCTGGCTCAAAATTGAAATGATGCAGGTAGTCCCGACGGATCTCTTTGCTTTCGGAGTGTGAGACGACTGCGATGATTCCATCCGCCTTTTTAAATTCTCGAATCAGTTCATCCATTTGCGGATAAAGGGTAGGTATGCTGGAAAACGTATGTTTTTTCCAAATAGCGTACTCAATTTTAAGCTCTGTGTCATCAAAGTGGTATATGTCGGTACACATGTTGATAAATCCGGGATCGAAGGTATAGGATGTATATTCACTAAAGGTAGGTGGTGTCAATTGCGGACGCAAAATGCTCATCGTTTCTAAAAAAGCGGGGTAATGTATTGTTTTGCTGCTTTGCACGACGGTATCATCGTGATCAAGGATCAAACATCGAATTTCCATATCAGACCTCACTGTTAACACAATTTTATCATAAAAGTGCTAAAATAATTGTGCTATAATACAAGCGGAGGTCAAATCATGAAAGTTTGTATGACTGCCGGTGGTACCGGGGGACACATATTTCCGGCCATTGCTTTGGCGGATGCATGTAAAACAGCATCGATGGATGTCTTTTTTATCGGAAACAAAGACAAAATGGAAGCTTTGGAAGTACCTAAAGCGGGATACTCTATTTTCTTAATTGAAAATAAAGGATACCGAGGAAGTCTGATCGCAAAAGTCAACGTACTATTTGGGCAGTTCGGAGCCATTGCTTCCGCTTATAAAATCATTAAGAAACAAAAACCGGACATCATCGTCGCCTTTGGCGGATATGTAACTGTTCCGGTCGTCATTGCTGCAAAATTGCTTCACAAGAAAGTTTTACTTCATGAGCAGAATGCCATTGCCGGCAAGGCCAATGTGTTTTTGAGTCGTTTTGCTGATGGAATTGCGGTTAGTTATCCTCAGTCATTAAGCCAGTTCAAACATTCGGATATCCGTCTGATCGGAAATCCCCGAGCTACACTTGCTCAAATGTCGAACAGTGAAGGTGGGCAAATCGAGTCGTTGGGATTGGATATTCATAAAAAAACAGCGTTAATCGTAATGGGTTCGCAAGGATCGGAAAGTGTTAACGAGGTATTGAAACGATTTATCGTTCTGACTACGACAAGTCCACATCAATTCATTATTGCAACCGGCAGAAAGCATTATAAAGAGTTTATAGAGAATGTTACCTTTGAAAATAATGTCCGGGTCGTGGATTTTGTTGATCAGATAAAACTCTTGTCTGAAATTGACTTGCTGATCGCACGAGGCGGTGCAACTTCAGCTGCGGAAATGTTGGCCAAAGGTGTGGCATCGATTATTATCCCATCGCCGTATGTCCCCAACAATCATCAGTTGCACAACGCGTTGGCTCTTTCGCAAAAAGGTGCCAGTGTGTGCATTGAGGAGAAGGACTTAAATGAGCAAAAATTGCTTGATTCAGCCGAAGAGATATTGAATAATGACCCATTACGTTCTGAAATGGCTTCCGCCGCAAAATCATTAGGATTACCGGATGCTTTACACAAAATGGTGGATTGGGTGAAGGAAATTAAATGAAATGAATCAATTTATAGAACAGTTGGAGACATTCGGTCAAGTGGAACTGGGTGTCAGACTTAAAGATATGACGACCATGAGAATTGGCGGTAAGGTCGAATATGTCAGCTATCCGCGAAATATGTTTGCTTTAGCTCAACTGATTGAATATGTTAAGAAAAACGACATAGATTATAAAATTATCGGTAAAGGATCAAATCTTTTATGCAGTGATGAAGATTATTATGGATTGATCATACGTTTGGATCGTACCATGAATCATTGGTATATCGATGGTGAACATCTGATTGCCGAGGCCGGAAGCTCGATTATTGCATTAAGCGTATTTGCCGCAAGAAACGGCATGTCCGGGCTGGAATGGGCAAGTGGTATTCCGGCAACGGTTGGCGGTTGTGTGTTCAATAATGCCGGAGCATACAAAACCTCGATGAGCGATAATGTCTATCGGGTACTAATTTTGGATAATGGCAATTTCCGTTGGTTAAGCAATGAAGAATGCGAGTTCGCTTATCGTTTTAGTGTATTTCATAAAAGAACTGATTGGATCATTTTGGCCGTTGAGTTTTCTTTAATCGAAAAAGATGAGAATGAGATTCGTCAAATGATGGATGAACGCAAAATCAGACGATTGGAAAGTCAGCCGCTGGAGTTTCCCAGTGCCGGAAGTGTTTTCAGAAATCCGAATTCACACAATGCCTGGTTTTTGATCGATCAAGCCGGATTGCGCGGAATGTCCTATGGCGGCGCACAGATTTCGGTAAAACATTGTAATTTTATCATCAATGTACAAGAGGCGACCAGTGAGGATGTTAAGAATTTAATTGATTTGGTTATTGGTAAAGTCGAAGCAAATACCGGTGTAAAGTTAACAACAGAAGTGGAGATGTTTAATTGGAATCATATGAAGATACCGCATCCATCAAAGCGGTAACACAAGCCATTAAAGACAAGAAAGTTCGCCATAAGCAACGGCTGATCAAGATATATACACGCCGGTTGATTTTTCTTGTGCTTGTGATTGCGGTAGGTGCAAGTGCTTATCTGATTGACACATCCGATTTGTTTCGGGTCAAGTCCATTCGTATTGTCGGTAACATACATAACAGTGATGAAGAAATTATCGTGTTAAGTGAAATTCAACTAGGTGACCGTTTGTGGCTGTTATCGAACAGCTCGCTTAAAAAGAAAATATCACAATCACCTTGGGTTGCGGATGTACGTATTGTCAAAAAACAAAACATCGTAACTTTAGAGATTACGGAGCATCGCATTCTAGGATATAAAGTTTCAGATAAGATTTCATTGTTGCTTCAATCCGGAGATTTCATTGCTTTAAAAGAAAGTCAGCTGGATTGGATAGCAACTCATGCCCTTATCAGCGGATTTGACGAACAAGAACTTTTAAGTCGACTCGTTGAATCATTTGAGTCGGTCGATGACAGTATTATGATGTTTATTTCAGAAATCCATCAAAGTTCCGTTTCTTACGATAATGCGTTGATACGACTGATTATGTCCGATGGTAATCAGATTTTTACAGAGTTTGCAGCTTTGGATTTGATCAATGAGTACAAACTCATTGTCAATCAGATCAGTCCGACCAACAAATGTATCTATTTTGATGCATTGCACAGGGCTTACAGCAGCCGGCCGTGTGAAAATGAATAAATCAAGTACTTTGACGAACAAAGAATATCTGTTATAATAACTCTGCAACTTAAGGAGGATTCTTATGGGAATTGAAAGAAGTACGAGTCTTGGAAATATTAATATCTCCGAAGAAGCAATCGCTACACTGGCCGGTGGCGTTGTCTCTGAATGCTACGGCGTAGTCGGTATGGCATCTCAAAAAGTACTAAAAGACGGTTTGGCTGAATTACTTAAAAAAGAAAATTATTCACGCGGTGTGGTTGTCCGCAAGACTGAAACGAGCTACGAGCTCGATCTTTACATTGTCATCAGTTTTGGCGTAAAGATCACGGAAGTTGTCGCTGAAGTTCAAAAGAAAGTGAAATACATGCTTGAAAAAACCTTGGAGCAGGATTTTGACAAAATCAATATCTTTGTTCAAGGTGTGAAAGTAATCGGTTAACAGGTGAAATATGAATACATTAACAGGCAAACAGTTTAAGCTGATGCTTGATAGCGGTGCGAATCATTTATCGAACCGCCATCATGAAATCGATGCTTTGAACGTATTCCCGGTGCCTGATGGCGATACGGGAACCAATATGCACCTGACATTTTCCGCAGGTGTAAAAGACGTTTTAGTTGCACACAACGAACATTTGGGCGATATTGCCAAGATTCTATCCAAGGGACTGCTAATGGGAGCACGGGGAAATTCCGGTGTAATCCTTTCGCAGATTTTCCGCGGCTTTTTTCAAAGTGTGGAAGGTCATAATGAAGTTAATGCCAAGCAAATGGCAGCGGCCTTTATTCGTGGCAGTGAAGTTGCTTATAAAGCCGTCATGCGTCCGGTCGAAGGTACGATTTTGACTGTATTGCGAGAAAGTGCCGCAAACTCAGCTAAATATGTGGATAAAAATCCCAATATTACAATTAATGAGTATTTGGATGTTTTAATCAAAGAAGCGCACATCTCCTTACAAAACACGCCCGAACTTTTACCGGTTTTAAAAGAAGTCGGTGTTGTTGACAGTGGTGGGGCAGGGCTGGTTGTTATTTTTGAAGGATTTCGCTATGCATTGGCCGGTAATCCGGTCGCAGTCATGGCGAATATCGACACTCATGCCAGCGCACAGTTGGACATGGCCAATGATGAATTTGGTTACTGTACGGAATTCATTTTGCGATTAGAACACGAAAAGATGGATTACTTTTCTGAAGATAAACTAAAGCGGGATTTAGCCCGCATGGGTGATTCGATCGTTGTGGTTCAAGATGAAGACTTAGTCAAAGTTCATATACATACCTTGATTCCAGGCGACGCATTGAATCTAGCGCAGCGTTTTGGTGAATTTGTCAAACTTAAAATTGAAAACATGCAAGAACAGCATGCAGCGATTCTTGAGAATTCTCATGCCCACGGCATTGAAAAACCTCGTAAAAAATATGGAATCATTGCGGTCGGTGCCGGTGAAGGTATCAAAGCGATGTTTGAGGAACTTCGGGCAGATGTCGTGATTAACGGCGGACAGACGATGAATCCGTCTACCGAAGATTTTGTAGCTGCAATCCGCTCGTTAAATGCCGAACACATCTTCGTGTTACCGAATAACTCCAATATCATTTTGGCCGCTCAACAGGCTGAGTCAATTTGTGAAGATTTAGATGTTCATGTGTTAATTTCCAAAACGATTCCGCAAGGCTTGAGTGCTTGCATTATGTTTAATCCGGAAGTCAATATTGACAGTAATCTGGAGGAAATGAATGCGGCGATCGCTCATGTCAAGACCGGTCAGGTTACTTATGCAATTAAGGATACGACGATAGACGGTAAAGAAATCAAAGCCAATGATTATATGGGGATCGTAGAAAAACTCATCGTTGTCTGTATACCGAACAAGGTTGAAGCAGCCTGTCGGATGTTGGATCATTTAGTCGATGATGATGCTGAAATCGTGACAGTCATTGCGGGTGAAGATGCCAGTGATGAGGAAATTGCACAGGTAAGTGCGTATTTAAAAGAGAACTTTAAAGCTGAAGTTGAAGTGCACATAGGCAAACAGCCCGTGTACTCCTTTATCTTCGGCGTTGAATAAAAGGGCAGTTGCCCTTTTTTCACAAGGGGAAACATGAAGAAGAGTGATTTAACGCAGCGACAATGGGAAATACTTGCAATGTATGATATAAGCCAGCTTTCAGAGTGTCTGCGCTTATATCCCTTTCGTTATGAGGTGATACAGAAGTCCGATGAGATTGCCCTTTTACCAAACACCAATGTAACCTTGGAAGGAATCATAACTTCAGCGGTATCGACCGTACGCTATCAGCGTAATCGCAGTGTTACACGCTTTACCATGTGCACAGAACACGATTGTTATACAATCTCAGCCTTTAATCGTCCGTGGTTCAAAGCCTCACCTGAAGGACGTGTAACAGTTATTGGACGATATGAAGGAAAAGGAAAAATTACAGCCGCTAATCTATACTTCAAATCGTTGGCGGAGCTAACCGGTGTCTATCCGGTTTATCCTTTAAAAGAGGGCGTCAAACAGACAGATATGCGTAAGATCATGCAGAAGATCATCATCAATACAGTTGATTCTGTTCCTGATGAAGTTCCTGAATCCTTACGAAATAAATATCGTTTACTGCATCGTAAAGAAGCACTGAGAAAACTACATTTACCCAAAAGCCTAACAGATGTCAGTGAAACTGCCCGTACGTTAAAATATGAAGAGTTTTTGCGGTTCCAGATGTCATTGCTGTTAAAGAACCGCAGTCTGGGTGTTGGAAGTAAAATATATAAAGAATTCAATCGAACTGAAATTGAAAATTTTATACATAAGCTTCCATTTCCCTTGACTGCCGACCAGCAAATTGCCGTCAGTGAGATTTTAGATGATATGAGTTCAACAAAACCGATGATGCGATTGCTTCAAGGAGATGTCGGCAGTGGTAAAACCATTGTCGGTGCGATCGCCATGTTTGCCGCGGTGAAGGCGGGTTATCAGGCCGCAATGATGGCACCCACCGAAATCTTAGTGTCTCAACATGTGCTTTCTTTGAGGAAATTCTTTCTCGATAGTGATACACGTGTCGAGGGGTTAACTTCATCACTCAGTCAGATAGAAAAAACTCGGATTCTTTCGGGATTGAGTGATGGATCAATTGACATGATCATCGGAACTCATGCACTTTTTCAGTCGGGCATTGAGTTTAAACAGTTGGGATTGGTTATTACCGATGAACAACATCGCTTCGGTGTAAATCAGCGAAGAGCATTGATTGAAAAAGGTGCTGACGTGGATGTTTTAACGATGAGCGCAACTCCGATTCCCCGTACACTTGCGGCCGCATTGTTTGCGGATATGGATGTATCCACGATTGCTACGATGCCATCGGGAAGAATGAAAGTACAGACAATCTTAATTGAAGAGAACAGTATCAAGTCGATTCTTGATGATGTTCTCAAAGAAATCGCCGAAGGTAATCAAGTGTATGTCGTATGTCCGGCTATTGAAGAAAGCGATGCTTTGCAAATGCGCAATGTTACGGATATTTACCGCTCTTTGGAGAAAGTTATTGGTAAGAAAGTACGAATGGCCATGTTGCACGGTCAGTTGCGCAGTGAACAAAAAGAGAAAATCATGAATGATTTTCATCAGGGACACCTTGATTTAATCGTTACAACGACGGTTATCGAAGTCGGTGTTCATGTTGAGAATGCCAATATTATGATTATTTATGATGCTTATCGCTTTGGCTTGTCGCAGTTGCATCAGTTACGCGGTCGAATCGGACGGGGGAGTAAACAAGGCATATGTTATCTTTTGAGTGGTCAAACGGATGAAGAAAGCAAACAACGGCTGCTAACGCTGGTTTTAAGCAATGACGGTTTTGACATTGCCATGAAAGATTTATCGCTGCGAGGTCCTGGGGATCTGTTAGGCAAGCGTCAAAGCGGATTACCTCACTTCATTTTAGGAGATATTTTGGCCGATCAAAACATATTACTGACGGCCAAGGAGGATGCCAAGTTTATTCTAGATAACCAACAGTACACAGAGTATCAAGAGTTTGTGAAAAAGATGATGGTTATAAACAACGATTTAAATCAAGGGGTCGATTAGTGTATAATATGTTAAGCCAGGAGGGAATATTATGAGAATCGGTGTAGATGTCATGGGATCCGATTTAGGTCCCAAAGAATTACTAAAATCGTGTCTGCGGTTTGTAAATGAAAATGACTCGGAATTGGCGGTCTATGGAAATAAGGAAGACCTAGATACCATTGACCATCCGCGCATTTTTAAAATACCCTCGAGCTACGTACTGACGATGGACGATGGTCCTTTAGCAGTTAAGCGTCATCCGGATGCAAGCATGGTTAAGGCCATCAGCGATTGTGTCGCCGGTAAAAATGATGGGGTTGTCAGCGCTGGATCTTCGGCAGCACTTTTATCCAGCGGTGTAATGATATCGAAGATGATTCCAGGGATCGAACGACCGGCTTTTCTGGCTGCGATTCCAAACACAATAGGGACATCGACCGTATTGCTTGATATGGGAGCTAACTCCGAAAACAGCAGTGATCATTTGTGCCAATTTGCTGTATTGGGACATGCATTTGCTCAAACCACGATGAACATCGACCGACCGACCATCGGCCTGCTTAATATTGGAACAGAGGACAAAAAGGGCGATTTGATCCATAAAGATGCGGTAGTAAAATTGAGAGCGATGGAGAAACTGAATTTTGTCGGTAATATCGAGGGCCGTGATGTTTTAAACGGTGTCGTCGATGTGTTGGTTGCGGATGGGTTTAGCGGTAATATTGCGCTTAAAACCGTTGAGGGTACGGTCGTTGCTTTTAATCAGATGATTAAAGAAGTCATCAAGACCAATCAGCTAACTATGATTGGTGGGTTTTTAATTAAAAAAGAGCTCACCCTTATGAAGGATAAAATGAATTATCAAAAGTATGGCGGTGCACTGTTAGCCGGATTGAATCATGTAATTATTAAGGCTCATGGTTCGAGTAATGATGAGGCTTTCTACAATGCCATCCGTCAGGCACATAAACTTTCATCGGGTGGAGTTGTTGAGAAAATTAAGAGGGATTTATTATGAGTATCATCGCATATTTAAAAAAGTTGGGTATTGAATGTCAAAGCGGAGGATATATAGAACAAGCGTTTGTTCATACTTCTTTTGTTAATGAAAATAAAAATGCCAAGACTGACAATGAACGGCTTGAATTTATGGGTGATGCTGTGTTACAGCAATGGGTTTCGAATCAACTCTTTTTAATCAAACCGGTATTAGCCGAAGGGCAGATGACAACCTTGCGTGCCCATTTGGTCAATGAACCGTCTTTGGCTAATTACGCACGTCACTTGGACTTGGCTCGCTTTTTGAAGTTGGGTGTCGGTGAAGAAAAAACAGGGGGCAGAGATCGTGATTCTAATTTGGCCAATATGTTTGAGGCCTTTTTGGGAGCACTTTTTTTACAGTGTACGCCTGAGGCTGTTGATATTATTCTTGGGAAAGTAATAACTCCACAGTTGATCAATGTTGACAGCATCAAAAATACCGACTTTAAAACGCGTTTACAAGAAGTCATTCAATCGGATGCACGAAAAACGGTGGTGTATGAAGTTGTCCGAATGATGGGTCCATCGAACAAACCGGAATTTGAGGTTGTGGTCAAACTGGATGAAATCATTTTGGGCAGAGGTCGGGGTTTGAGTAAAAAGAAAGCCGAGCAAGAAGCTGCGCGCAATGCTTTTGACAAAATGGTTCGCTAGTGAATAAGCTAACCTTGGAAAATCAATGGTTATGTGTCACCGTACTTTCTTATGGGGCAACAATCGCATCAATCGTTGACAAAACCTTGCAAAAAGAACTTGTACTGGGATTTGACGATGATCAGAAATATTTGTCATCCGACAAGTACTTTGGCTGTACCGTCGGTCGGGGGGCCAATCGGATATCCAATGGTCACTTTTATTTGAACGATCAGCCATATCAGCTGTCAATCAACAATGGACCCAATCATTTGCATGGCGGAACATTCGGATTTGACAAAAAAGAATTTGACTGCAAAAGGGAAGATAACGCAATTATTTGTACGTACTTCAGTACGCATCTGGAAGAAGGATATCCGGGGAATGTGACAGTTAGAATCACCTATACACTTGAAGGTCATCGAGTGACGATTCGTTCAACCTGTCAAAGCGACAGAGATACGTTGATTAATTTGACCAATCACACGTATTTTAATCTAGATCAAAAAAAGGGTACAATCGAGAATCATCTTCTTGAAATTAACGCGGATCGGGTTTATCCTGTCGATGAAAATGGCTGTACATTGAATCGTCCATTCGATGTTAATCAAACACCTTTTGACTTTACGAAACAAAAATCACTTTCCGAATGTCTTCAAAGTGATCATCCCCAAATCATGATAGCTAGAGGTTTGGATCATCATTTCAAAATTAAAGGTTTGGGTTTGCGCCTGGCAACAACACTGATATATCAGGGAAGTGTACTTAATGTTTATACTGACAAACCAGGCGTTCACATCTACACAGGGAACTATTTAAATGAGGAGGATATCGGTCATGACAATATTCCCTATATTCGACAGAGTGGTATTTGTTTTGAGGCGCAGTATGTTCCGAACAGTATCAACTTTGACACAACCATCGCTCCGATTGTAAAAGCGGGACAACTACAGGAGCATCTAACGATATTTGAGTTTGAGAACATGAGGTAAATTATGAACATTGAAAACTGTAAAACAAGCATTAATCAGGGTCAGTTGGATGAAGCATTTAAAAAACTGACCGTCACAGATCAGCAGATTCTTACTAGAAACCGTTGGTTGAATTTGATTGATGACTTTAGCGAGTACTTCAATGAAACAGAAATTTACGGATTCAGTGCTCCTGGACGCACGGAAATCGGCGGTAACCATACCGATCATCAACAGGGCAGAGTACTAGCGGCTGCGGTGAACTTGGATACGATCGCTATCGTATCGAAAAATGTTTCATCTGAAATCCGAATTATTTCGAAAGGTTACGATGTTAAGACTGTCAATCTTGGTGATCTGAATGTAAAAACTGAAGAAAAACACACAACCGCAGCACTTGTTCGTGGTGTATGTGCAGGTTTTGTGCAAAGAGGATATTCGATTGGCGGATTTAATGCGGTTATTGACTCACAAGTACTATCAGGTTCGGGTATTTCTTCATCCGCCGCCTTTGAAGTTCTTATCGGTCAAATACTTTCGGATTTATTTAATCAAGGGAATGTTTCTGCTCAAGCGATCGCAAAAATCGGTCAGTATGCGGAGAATGAATACTTCAAAAAACCATGCGGTCTTATGGATCAGATGGCAAGTGCGATAGGCGGATTTGTGTTTATTGATTTCTATGATCTCAATGATCCGGTCGTTGAACCCATTGATTATAATTTAGAGAAGGCCGGATATGTCCTGTGTCTGACGGATACCGGCGGATCTCATGAGAATCTTTCGGAAGCCTATGGGTTGATGGTTAAGGAAATGAAAGATGTAGCCGATTACTTTGGACATCCGGTGCTATCTAGGGTAACGATGGATATTTTTCTTGAACATCTTCCGCAGATCAAAGAGAAATTTGGTGATCGGTCATGCTTGCGTGCATTTCATTTTCTAGATGAGACGAATCGCGTCATTGAACAGAAAAATTCACTGAAAGCCAACGATCTTCAGTCATTCTTGAAGCTAGTCATTGAATCGGGTCATTCCTCTTACATGTATCTTCAGAATGTCTACATGCCGACGGATTCAATGAATCAACCGCTTGCATTAGCCTTGGCAGTCAGTCAACATACGCTGATTCAAGGGGCTTATCGGGTTCACGGCGGTGGTTTGGCAGGTACGATTCAAGCTTTTGTGCAAAAAGAACAGCTAGTCGAGTATAACCATTCGATGGAGCACATTTTTAAAGTAGGATGTACGTATAATCTTGCGATCCGCTCTGTTGGATCCTTGCAAGTTTTCTAGAGAGGGAAATGTATGGCCAAAATCATTAAGAAAGATATACTGAATTCTGGAGTCGTTTCAATGGAGATCGAAGCAACTCGTATTGCTTCAAAAGCTCAGGCAGGTCATTTTGTGATGATTCGTGTGGACCAACACGGAGAACGTTTTCCGCTGACGATTGCGGATGCAAACAAAGAAACCGGTACGATCCGAATCATTTTTCAAGTGGTCGGCGGCAGTACGATTAAACTGAATCGTCTGAAAGTTGGTGATGATGTTCTTGATATCGTAGGACCTCTGGGGATGCCGCTGCATCATGAAAATATCCGACATGCCATTGTAATTGGCGGAGGTGTGGGATGTGCGATTGCTTATCCTCACGCTAAGGCATTGAAACAGCAGGGCAGCAAAGTCAGTTTTATTGCCGGTTTTCGCAACAAGGATTTGTTCATTCTAAAAGAAGATATTGAAGCGACCGCGGATCATGTCTACTTTACCACGGACGATGGATCGGCATATCGCAAAGGGTTTGTAACCGATGTGCTGAAGGAGTTGCTTGAATCAGAAAAAGATGTTGATTTAGTCATTGCTATCGGACCGGTCGTTATGATGAAAGCGGTAAGCAATGTAACAAGATTATTAAACATTAAAACCGTCGTCAGTTTGAATCCGATCATGATTGATGGTACAGGTATGTGCGGGGGTTGTCGTGTTAAAGTCGGAAATGAGTATAAATTTGCTTGTGTCGATGGACCGGAATTTGATGGTCATCAGGTCGATTTTAATGAATTGATGTTGAGAAATTCAGCGTATATCCAACAGGAAAAACATACTTGCAAGCTGATTGAGGAGGAAACACAATGATTCAACCATCAAAAACGCCGATGCCCTTGGCGGATGCTGAAGAGCGCAATAAGAATTTTTCGGAAGTTGCTCTGGGTTACTCCCTTGACGATGCGATCAACGAGGCCAGCCGATGCCTCCAATGTCTGCATAAACCCTGTGTTGTCAGTTGTCCGGTCAATGTTGACATTCCCCGATTTATCATGGCAGTTAAGGAAAATCGCTTGGATGATGCGCTGAGCATCATCCATCAAACCAATTGTTTCCCTTCAATTTGCGGTCGGGTGTGTCCTCAGGAAGTTCAATGTGAGAGCACATGTGTTATGACAAAACGTTATCAGGCCGTGGCTATCGGCCGACTTGAACGTTACGTGGGTGATCACGCTCAGATAAGACTGGATGTACAACCGCTGAATCAGCAATTCAAAGTAGCCATCGTCGGGAGCGGACCTTCAGGGTTGGCTTGTGCTTATGACTGTGCCAAAGCCGGGATCGCTGTGACGGTGTATGAAGCTTGGCACGATTTGGGTGGTGTATTGCGCTATGGAATACCGGAATTCAGATTGCCCAAGGCAACGGTAGACAAGGAAATCGATGTCTTACGTCAGTTAGGTATCGAGTTTGAGTGTAATGTCGTTATCGGCAAAACGATTGAATGCGCCGAATTGTTTGATATGGGATACAAAGCTGTATTTATCGGAACAGGCGCTGGATTACCGACGTTTATGAACATCGAAGGCGAAGGTTCAATTGGCGTGTTCTCAGCCAATGAATTTCTGACCAGAGTCAATTTTATGAAGGCAGGTCAACCGAAGTATGATACCCCGCTATTGACTGGGAAGAGGGTCGTAGTCGTGGGTGGTGGCAATGTCGCCATGGATGCTGCCCGCTGTGCCAAGCGATTGGGTTATCAAACGACCATCGTCTACCGAAGATCATTGAATGAACTGCCGGCACGCCAGGAAGAAGTCGAACATGCCATGGAAGAAGGCATTGTATTTGAACTTTTGGCCGCGCCTTTGAAAGTATTTGCCAATGAACAGGGAAGAGTGCGTTCGATCTTTTGTCAACGCATGCAACTGACAGAACCGGGTCCGGATGGACGCTGTAAAGTGGTTCCTACAGAGGATGTACCCTTTGAAATCGAAACCGATACGGTGGTTGTGGCTATCGGGACTTCACCTAATCCTATACTGATACGTAGCACAAAAGAACTGAAAACCGGCAAGTGGGGAACGATTATGGTTGATGAAAATCAGCAGACATCGATTGAACATGTTTATGCCGGTGGTGATGCGGTGACCGGTGCGGCCACAGTTATCGAGGCACTCGGTGCCGGTAAAAAAGCAGCCGCTGCCATTATTGATTATTTCACGAAAGAACAAGCCGGTTAACCCGGCTTTGCCATGTCAAGACTGTAAATTAAATAAAAAAATGATATGATAGTGATTAAAGGATGTGAACCTGTTGCAAACATTGCAGTTAAGTAAAGTTATTGAACAAATCGGGTTGACCGTTGAAGAGAAGCAACGGGTCGAAAATGCCGTGATGGAACGTCCGATGTTCATTGTAAACCGTAAAATTCTGCGGATTATTTTGAAAAACGACCGACCTTTACCTTTTTTGACTTGGAAAAAAATTCAAGACGGCTTAATAAAACTGACTCACTCCAATGTTGAGTTACAAATCATCAGCGAACCTTCGGATATTGATATCAGGGAAGTTGAGCAATATGTCCGTTATTATTCCGGCTATATCCCAAACGGTCGGATCTTAAATGATACGTATTTAAATTTGATGAAAGATGAAATAGAGTGTCTTTGCACACTCACCCATCTTAAGGAAGATATAGACGGTTTGTTGCCTGATTTAAATATATTTTTAAGTCAATGCGGATTTCTTTTACCGATTCGCAGTAAAATCGTTGAGCGAAACGGTAAGTCAAATGATGTTGAAATGCCTCTTAATGTGGAAAAACCTGCAGAAGTTAAAAAAGACTTCAAGGATTACCGACGCAAAAAGCGAACGTACACACTTGTCAAAATTAAAGATGTTGCAGAAAATATCAATGATATTCAAGTGGAAGGTACGATTTTTCAGATTGAAAACCGCGATATCATGGGCGGTGAACAATTGATGCAGCTTGTATATCTGTCGGATGATACGGATTCTATTTCGGTAAAACGTTATGCACGCAAACCGGAGGATAAGGAAGAATTTAAAAATTTGGCGATCGGTGACGTCATCGTTGTCAAAGGACGTTCCTCATACGATCAATATGCAAAAGATGTGGTTTTGCTGTCCGATGAAATCACCAAATCCGTCAAACCGGCACAACGATGTGACGATGCCGTATTTAAGCGCATTGAATGGCATTCCCATTCCAAAATGTCAGAAATGGATGGTGTTTGTGATATAGAAGAATTGGTTGAAACTGCCTTTGCATTTGGCCATGGGGGTTTAGCCATCACCGATCATATGGTCGTTCAGTCCTTTCCCAAAGCACAGTATACCGTAAGCAGACTTAAGAAACAGTTTCCGGATCAACCGTTTAAAATGATTTATGGTGTCGAAATGAACATGGTCGACCCCATATTAAAGATTATGACTAATCCCAAAGAACAAAATCTTGAAGAAATGACGATTGTTGCCTTTGACCTTGAAACAACCGGACTATCTTCGCGTTACGATGAAATCATTGAATTTGGTGCTGTAAAAATACGTTATGGTGAAATTGTTGACCGTTTGCAGTTTTTTGTCAAACCCATCGGCGAAATTTCACAGTTTATCAGTGAAAAGACCAATATCCGTCAGGAACATGTTGAAAATGCTCTGTCAATTCAGATACTGATGCCAAGGATCCTTGAGTTTTTCAGCGATCATGTACTTGTTGCACATAATGCTGGCTTTGATGTGCGTTTCATTAATGAAAATCTTAAACGTTTAAATAAACAGCCGTTGTCAAATACGATTATTGATACCCTCGACTGTGCTCGTGCCCTGATTAAGGATCGCAAGGCTTTTAAACTTGGTAAAGTTGCCAGGTACTATGCGATACCTTACGATGAAGAGGTTGCTCACAGAGCCGATTATGATGCTGAAATAGCCGGTATGGTCGTGGTTAATCTGCTAAAGGATGCTCGGGATAAAAATTGTCAGACGGTTGAAGACTTACAGAATGTTCAGGATTCGGATTCGTTTAAAAGCGTGATGAAGAATCATGTAAATGTGATTGCGAAAAATCAGCTTGGACTGAAAAGTCTGTTTGAACTGGTGACTTTGTCGCACACCGATTATTTGGCATTTTTTGGTAAAGCCAACAGTAAAAAAGATGAGGATGAGTTTATGGCAGAACCGCGGATCATCCGAGATGAAATCATCAATCGTCGCAACAATCTGCTGATCGGTTCGAGCTGTTACAACGGTGAGATTTTTGAGATAGCAGCGAATCAAAGTCATGATGATTTGGTCCAGGCGATGAAGTTTTACGATTATATTGAAGTTCAGCCGCCAAGAAATTATCAGCCTCTGATTGATCAGCATTCTATCGCTTCTTTAAAGCGACTGATTACGATACTTACCGATATCATAGAGACTGCGATGAGTCTTAATATTCCGGTGTTGGCAACGGGGGATGTTCACTATGCAAACCCACAGCAGAAGCAATTTAGAGAAATATATGTTCAGGCACAAGGGATTGGCGGTGTTCGCCATCCGTTATACATTTACAACGCTCAGCGCAGAATGAGTACAACTTCACCGGATCAGCACTTGCGTACGACCGAGGAAATGCTTGAAGCATTTAGTTTTCTAGACGAAAAGACAGCACATCGCATTGTTGTTGATAATACACAATCCATGTTAACAAAAGTCGATGAGGTATTTCCGATTCAAAAAGGTTTATATACGCCAACGATAGAAGGTGCTGATGCCAAATTGAGTGAGGTATGCTATAAAAATGCTTATAAACAATATGGCAAGGTTTTACCCAAACCGGTTGAAGACCGTTTAGCAAAAGAACTGACCGCAATCATTTCCAATGGCTTTGGTGTTATTTATTACATTGCTCATTTGCTCGTTAAAAAATCGCTGGAAGATGGGTATTTGGTGGGTTCACGGGGATCGGTCGGATCTTCTCTGGTTGCTACCATGGCACAAATTACGGAGGTCAATCCGTTGCCTCCACACTACAGTTGTCCAAACTGCAGTTATAGTGAATTCTTTTTTGATGGAAAAGTTAGCAGCGGTTATGATCTTCCGGATAAGTTCTGTCCTCATTGCTCTACATTGATGCAAGGAGACGGTCAGGACATTCCTTTTGAAACATTCTTGGGCTTTGAAGGGGATAAAGTACCCGATATTGATTTAAATTTTTCGGGTGATTATCAGGAAAAAGCACATGCCTATACCAAAGTACTGTTTGGTGAAGACAATGTTTTTCGAGCAGGTACCATTGGGACCGTAGCCCAAAAAACAGCCTTTGGATATGTCAGCGGCTATTGTGAGGAGAAGGGCATTGATGCCAATATGCGTCAGGCACAGCGGATTCGCTTGGCCACAGGTTGTGAAGGTGTTAAACGAACGACCGGTCAGCATCCAGGCGGAATCATTGTCATTCCGGGTGAAATCGATGTGCATCAGTTTACTCCCGTCCAGTATCCGGCCAACAATCCGACCTCGGATTGGAAGACGACCCACTTTGATTACAATGATTTGCATGACAATTTGCTTAAACTCGATATACTCGGGCACGTTGATCCTACGGCTATCAAGCTTTTGGAGAGAGTGACAGGTATCGATCCAAAGACGATTCCGATGAATGATGCCAAAGTAATCTCTGTGTTCTCCGATTTATCAACGCTTAATATCGATAATCGCAATTACTCAGAATCCAACGGAGCGGTCGGTTTACCGGAATTTGGAACTTCATTTGTCAGAGATATCCTTAAGATTACAAAGCCTCAGTCATTTTCTGATTTGGTGAGAATTTCCGGATTATCCCACGGAACGGATGTTTGGCTGAATAATGCCAAAGATTTGATACTTAACGGGTATCATTTATCCGATGTCATCGGTTGCCGTGATGATATTATGGTTTATTTGATTCATAAAGGTCTCAAGCCCAAGCAGGCTTTTGATATTATGGAGTTTGTGCGTAAAGGCAAAGGGTTGAAGCCGGAGTGGGAAGAGTTGATGCGTCAGCACCAAATCGATCAGTGGTATATCGATTCTTGCAAGCGGATTAAATACATGTTTCCAAAGGCTCATGCAGTTGCTTATGTCATCATGGCTGTTCGGGTCGCTTGGTTTAAAGTTTATCATCCGCTGGCCTATTATGTTTCATACTTCACCTTGCGCTGCAATGCTTATGACATCGATGTAATGCGCAAGGGAAGTCAGTCAATCATCGCTAAAATGACAGAGATTGATAAGCGTTTGCGTGATAACAATACAAAATTTCAAGTTACAAACAAAGAACGAGAATTATACAATACTTTAGAAGTTGCTTTAGAAATGACGTTACGTGGTTATCGCTTCGATAACATCGATCTGAGTTTATCTTTGGCCGATGAATTTATGATACATCCCAAGGACTCACGAATACTGGTTCCTCCGTTTAAAGTATTGGATGGATTAGGTGAAAACGTGGCCCGATCGATTGTAGAAGCACGTCAGAAATGTTTCTTTCTGTCAAAAGAAGATTTGCAAAGCCGCACTCAAATCAATGGTACCCATGTCCGTAAACTTGAGATCATGGGTGTATTGGATGACTTACAGGATGAGAATCAGTTATCGTTGTTCTAGTGTACAAATTCTTGCAATTAGCAGCATCTTGTAGTAAAATATACATGCGAAGTAAACTAGGAGTGGTAAAAACCACTCCTTCGTGTTTGTTTAAGGAGGTACTATGTCTTCAATATCTGCCATCAAATCCTTGATTGATCCTATACTGACGAAACATGATGTTTTGTGTTATGAGTGTAAATGGACCAATGAAGGCAAAATGCGTATCCTGCAAGTGGCCATCATGCGAAATGACGGATCAATGGATTTAGACACCTGCCAGTTGGTGTCAAATGATGTATCTGAAGTACTGGATGTTAATGATTTAATTTCGTTTGAATACTACTTGGAAGTATGTTCAGCCGGAGCTGAACGGGAGTTGCGCAGTGATGCAGAAATCGCTGGCGTTATCGGTGCTAACATTTTTGTGCGGTTTGAAAAGCCGGTTGACAAAAAGCTGGATGTTACCGGAGAATTGCTGAGTTTTGAGGATGGAGTCTTGGTCGTCGCTTATCGCGATAAACAGAAAAAAGTAAAAATTACAGTTGAAAAGAGCAACATTACGCTTATTCGCTTAGCGGTTGCTTTGTAATGAAGGAGTACGAATGAACGTAAAAGAGTTATTGATTGCGATTAAGGCAATCGAAAGCGAACGCAACATTTCCAAAGAAATCATATTATCAGCACTTCAAGATGCACTTGCTAAAGCCTATCGCAAGCATATTGAAATTCCTGATGCTTTGGTACGTGTTGATATTGATGAAAAAACCGGTGATGTCAATGTTTACCAACAGTATACTGTGGTTGAGACCGTCGAGGACGATGAGTTAGAAATCTCATTGGAAATGGCGAAACGCCGCAATGCCGATTTGAACATCGAGGATTTGTATGAGGAAAAAGTCAGTATCGACGATTTAGGCCGGGCTGCGGCTTTATTGGCTAAAAATGTCATGAAACAGAAAATTCGTGAAGCTGAGAAATTTTCGATCTATCAAGAGTATATTGATAAGCTGGATGAAATGGTTATTGGCCAAATCGAATCCGTCGAAGAAAAATTTATCGTTGTCAACTTAGGTAAAACGTTGGCAATGATGCCTAAAGCAGCGCAAATGCCCAATGAACGTTATGTTGAAGGGCAAAAAATGCGCGTTGTAATTACAGAAGTCAATCGTGAAACCAAAGGGGCACAAGTATTGGTGTCCCGAGCAGATGCCAAACTGGTAAAGCGCCTGTTTGAACGAGAAGTCCCGGAAATATATCAGGGTATCGTTGAGATCAAAGCGATCGCCCGTGAACCGGGTGAGCGTACCAAAATTGCTGTTTCTTCAAAGCGCAGCGATGTCGATCCCATCGGTGCATGCATCGGACCGCGCGGACAACGGGTTCAAGTGGTCATTGAAGAACTCAAAGGTGAAAAAATCGATATTTTTGAGTGGAGTGAAAACATTCCGGAACTGATCAAAAATGCTTTATCCCCGGCACAGATCCTTGCAGTTTTTCCAACAGAGGAAAAACGTGGATTAATGGTCGTTGTCGAAGACAATCAACTGTCGCTTGCCATTGGTAAAAAGGGTAAAAATGCCCGTTTAGCCGTTCGTCTGACCGGTTTGAAGATTGACATTAAATCTCGTACGGATGTCGAAGAGAAAAATCTTGATTGGCAAGGTCGTTTCAATGACTATTTGGAAGAGTTGAAGGTTAAAGAAGCTGAAAAACGTCAAAAGGCTTTGGATGAGGCTTCGGCTGAAGAGAATGCCCGCTTGGCTGATATCGCACAGAAACAAGCTGAGCAAGAAGCCATTCGCTTTGCTCAAAACGAGGCTGCCCGATTTGCGCGTGAAGCACAGGAATATGCAGCAAAAGAAGCAGCTGCGAAGGTTGTTGAAATCGTAGAGAAAGAGCCTGAACCTGTAAAACCGGTGGTCGAAGAAGTGAAACCGGTTGAAAAGCCCGTGGTTGTACCGGTTGAAACACCGATTGAGAAAAAAGAATCGGAAAAACGCGTGAAGCGCGAAATCAAAGAACGCAAAGATTATGTATCGCGATTTGAAAAATTAGCTTCAGCACCAAAGCCGGTGGAAAAGAAAAAAGATGACTATCGTAAGAAGAAGAAAGAGGAAACAGAAGCACGCATTAATGTGGCTGAGTTACTGAAAACTAAAGATTATGACATCAAACCGACGTATTCAGAGGAAGAGTTGGATGAAATCCGTCGCTTGGAAGAAGAAGAAGCCAAGAAGACTTGGATTGAAGATGAAATTGATTTTGATGAGTTTGATGATTATTACGATACAGAATAACGATTGGAGGTTGGTCATATGAAGAAAATTCCGATGCGCAAATGTGTTGCGACTTTCGAACAACTACCCAAAAAAGAGCTATTGCGCATTGTAAAAACGCCAGATGGCAATGTCGTCATTGATCTGACTGGCAGAGCCAATGGTCGTGGAGCTTATTTGAAGAAAAGCCGTGAAGCAGTTGAAGTTGCTGCTAAAAAAGGAGCTTTGCAGCGTGCCTTGGAATGTCCGATCCCGCCTGAAATTTTTGAACAACTGCGGGAAATGTTCCCACAGTGAGTACTGTTGCCGGTTATTTGGGAATTGCGGCTCGGGCGAGAAAAACTGTTTCCGGAGCTATGCTGATGGAAGCTGTAAGAAAAAAACGTGTATCATTGGTTTTGGTTGCATCCGATGCGTCGGATCGTACTAAAAAACAGTTTCAGGACAAGTGCACGTCGTATCAGATTCCTTGTCTGATATGGGGGTCTATCGAAGAGATATCAACGGCTACAGGCATGCATATGCGTGTTGCTATTGGAGTCGATGATCGAGGACTAGCCAGAAACATCCTGGAATGCTTGAAATGAGGTGAAAGTATGGGAAGAAAACCCACACAAAGAAGAAAACCGCAAGTTCAACAACAACGCGGAAGGACGGCTTATCCACAACCGACAGTCCGTGCTAAAGGTGAACAAGTTAGTAAGATTACCTATACGGAAGGTCTTACGGTAGGAGAGTTGGCTGAATTACTTAAGAAAAATGCCAGCGAAATCATTAAATTATTATTTATGTTAGGAAAATTGGTCACCATCAATACTTCAATGGATGAAGAACTTATCCAGTTGGTATGTATGGAGTATAATGTAGAGACGAAAAAAGAAGAAATTCTTGATGAAACCAGTCTTGAAGACACGACGGTTGATAATCCGGAAGATTTAGAAGCACGTCCGCCGATCGTTACCATCATGGGGCATGTTGACCATGGTAAAACCACACTTTTGGATACGATTCGTAAAACGAAGGTCGTAGCCGGTGAATTTGGCGGTATTACTCAGCACATCGGTGCTTATCAGGTAACGGTAAACGGGAAGAAAGTATCTTTCCTTGACACTCCCGGACATGAAGCCTTTACGGCGATGCGTGCCCGCGGTGCCAAAGTAACCGACGTCGCAATCATCGTCGTCGCTGCGGATGATGGTGTGATGCCTCAAACGCGTGAAGCCGTCGACCATGCAAAAGCAGCCAATGTACCGATTATCATCGCTGTCAATAAAATGGATAAGCCTTACATTAATCCGGACAAAATTATGAGTTCTATGGCTGATTTAGGTCTTATGCCGGAAGAATGGGGCGGAGATACGATTTTTTGTAAAATATCGGCTCTGACCGGATTGGGAGTACAAGAGCTGCTCGAGACGATTTTGATTGTTTCCGAAGTGTCTGAACTGAATGCAAATCCGAAACGTCTTGCCTCCGGTACGGTCGTTGAAGCACGTCTTGATAAAGGACGCGGTCCGGTAACGACGTTACTGGTGCAAAACGGTACCTTAAAAACAGGAGATGCCGTGGTTGTTGGTGCTTGTTTCGGTCGGGTTCGTCGTATGACGGATGATCGCGGCAAAGAAATCAAGGAAGCCAAGCCATCAACACCGGTTGAAATCATTGGTTTAAATGATGTTCCGGTGGCTGGGGATATATTTAAAGTATTTGCCAATGAGCGTCATGCACGTATGATTGCTGATAAGCGTTCTCAAACGAAAATCGAAGCTGAGCGTAAAGTGAGCAGTGCGTTGAGTTTGGATGATTTATCCAATCAGATCAAAGCAGGTCATGTACAGGAAATTCCGGTTATTGTTAAGGCTGATGTTCAGGGAAGTGCCGAAGCTGTAAAGAGCTCTTTGGAGAAAATTGATGTTGAGACGGTTAAAGTCAATGTCATTCGTTCGACAGCCGGAGCGATCAGTGAGTCAGACATCATGCTTGCCAGTGCATCAAAAGCCATTATCATCGGATTCAATGTCCGTCCGGATGCGAATATTCGTAAAAAAGCTCAAGAAGAAGGAGTAGATATCCGTCTTCATAACATCATTTACAAAGCGGTCGAACAAATGGAAGCCGCGATGAAGGGTATGTTGGAGCCGGTATTTGAAGAAGTGATTCTTGGTCAGGCCAATGTGCGTGCGATATTCAAAGTTTCGAAAATCGGAACGATTGCCGGATGTATGGTAACGGATGGTAAGTTGGTTCGTGATTGTGAAGTTCGTTTAATACGTAACGGCATCGTCGCTTATACCGGTCGTTTAGGATCGCTCAAGCGTTTCCAAAACGATACGAAAGAAGTTTCCGCAGGATTTGAGTGCGGTATTACCATTAAGAATTTTAATGATATTAAAGAAGGCGATATTATTGAAGCCTTTGGAGAAATTGAAGTCGAAAGAGAATAGGAGGTTGTTTTATGACAATCAAACAAGAGCGTCTGGAACAGATTATTCGCAAAGAAGTTTCCGAAATCATTCAGTTTAAGGTCAAAGATCCGAATATTTCATTTGTGACAGTGACCGATGTAGAAGTCACCCGTGATTATTCAATTGCGACGATTTATGTCACATTTTTCAATCGTGAGAGTGGCGACGATATGCAGTTGCAAGCTTTGAATAGAGCCAAAGGGTATATTCGCAGTGAACTTGGTTCTACGCTGACGGTTCGCAAAGTACCGGAACTGTTGTTTAGGGTTGATGATTCTTTAGATAAAGGAAATCGGATCGATCAGTTGCTGAAGAATATTTAAGAGGAGAAATCCTCTTTTTAATTTCACGACTTAGAATATTATAATAATTATTATAATTATATGTATAATAATAATATGAATAAAACTTGACATATTTGCCTCTAGCACTTATAATGGTAATAGGAGGTATTATATGAAAATACTCAAAGAGGGTATTGTCTCAAACTCTATCATGATCAGAAGTTACAAATCATGCAGAGAAAGAGCAGAAATTACAGGCAGACTGTTTATCTTCAAAAATAACAAGTTGGATGCTGTGTTATTCTCACAAAGTGAATTTGAAAGGCTTACACCCATATTGGAATATTTTGAAAGTTTAAGTTATGAAGACAACATAACAGCTTTAAATCTATTACAAAGTATGACTCGTCCCACTAAAATCAAAACCCTTGTTTTTAGTGAATGAAGAGTTCGTAACGTATTGTAGTAGAGTCAATGATTTACTGTATAGGTGAGATTTAGGTTAACGGGTCTCCCTTTTTATTTTTAAAAATTTAAAGTTACCAAATGGCTAACCGCTAGAAAGTAGAGTATTTATGAAATCATTTAAATCAGCATTTAATTTAGGAGTATTTGCGACGATCACTGTTGCCGCAACAGGTTACTATTTTTTGAAGAAAAATAATCAGACGGCTGGAGCATTGCTAGACAGAAGCATCAATTCAATTGAGAAAGCAGCCAATCAAGCGAACATTGCTTTGAAAGATGCTCAAGTGTTCGCACAAAACAAAGCAAGAAATGCATTTAAGAATGTCAATTATCATGTTGAGAATTTAAAAGATGATGTTAAAGAAACTATTGAAGGCGTTGATAACGGAATTGATGAACTAGCCCTAGACGCTAAGAAAAATGTCGAAAAGGGAATATAACAACTTCAGTTTGACGTCGATTTCTTATGTTAAGAATAGAAAGGAGGGGAAGAATATGTTAGGAACAATTGCAATCATACTTATCATATTGTGGTTACTCGGTGTTGTATCGTCGGTCACTATGGGTGGATTTGTACATGTCTTGCTTGTTATTGCTGTTGTAATTATATTACTAAGACTTATTGGCGGTAGAAGAATCATTTAGTTAAATCACAAATCTAGAAAAAAAGGAGAAAGTATGATGCGTATTCTTATAAGTCGCATTCTAAAAACACTAGCCACTGTTTCAGTGTTTGTGTTCTTTATATCGACAGCTTTTGCACAACAGGCACCCGTACAAATTGGTGATACAGAGAACTTTGCGATCTTGGCAGGTTCAACCATTACCAATACTGGGAGTTCGGTTGTTTATGGAGACATTGGATTATTTCCGGGAACTTCGTTTACCGGATCTGAAAACATCGTTTTGGATGGTAAAATACATTTAACCAACACGGATGCAAGTAAAGCGAAAGACGCCCTTACACTCGCTTACAATGATGTGGCTGGCAGAACCCCGGTTACCATTATTGCTACTGAATTGGGCGGACAAACCTTACTTCCGGGTGTATATGCTTCCGAAAGCGGAACATTTGAAATCACAGGAACCTTGACGTTGGATGCTAAAGGCGATAAAGATGCTATGTTTATCTTCCAAATGGCTTCGACACTTGTAACCGCATCCAACAGCAACGTTGAGTTAATCAATGCTGCAACTAGTTGTGCAATCTATTGGCAGGTGGGTAGTTCATCAACCCTAGGTGTGAACTCGAAATTCGTCGGACGAATATATGCGTCTGAATCGATCACACTAAACAACGGAGTAAAAGTTACTGGTCAATTATTAGCTATGACAGGTGCAGTTACTCTTGATAAAAATGTTGTATCAAATCAACTCTGTATGGCATCTCAAACAGATAATGAATTACCGAATACTTCCGATAATCCGGCAAATCAAGTCTTACTTGTAATTGCATTGTTGTTAATTGGAATCTCGTTATTGTATGTAGCTAGAGATACGTATAAGAAAGACTAGCTTTATCATAAAGTTAGAAACCGACCTTCAATTGGAGGTCGGTTTTTTGTATTTAAACATCGCAAAAATCATTATAAAATTTATTTTTGAAGCCAAAGCATCAATGATTGTCATTAAGATCAGTGTTGTATATGATGAGTAATTCGCTTTATTGGAAGAAAACTAAATATGCATAATAAATAATATATAATGTATAATGATTATTATAATAATAATATGAATAAAACTTGACATTTTAGCATTAGTAGTGCATAATGTTATAAAGGAGCAACAAATGAAAATACTCAAAGAGGGTATCGTTTCAAACTCAGACATGATTAAGAATTACAGATCATGTCGAGACAGAGCTGAAAGCACTGGAAGATTATTTATTTTCAAGAATAACCAACTTGACGCAGTGTTATTCTCGCTCACTGAAATTGAAAAACTCACACCAATATTGGAATATTTTGAAACATTAAGTAAAGAAGACAATGTAACTGCTTTAAATCTATTGCAAAGTTTAACTCATCCGACGAAGATCAAGACCCTTGATTTTAACGAATGAAGGAACAGGAACTTATTGTAATATAGTCAACAATCTATTAGCAAGGGGAGATTTATGGTTAACGGGTCTCCCTTTTTATTATAAATGTTTATGTTAATCATTTAGCTTAAAAGCTAGAAAGCAGGTTTATGATGAAGTCAGCAATTAAAACAGCGTTTAGATTAGGAGTTTTTGCAACGATCACTGTCGCAGGCACTGTGTATTACTATTTTAAGAAAAATAGCGATACGCCAGGTGCATTGTTAGACAGAAGTATTGATTCACTTGAAAATGCTGCATATGAAGCAAACATTGCATTTCGTGATGCTCAAACCTATGCTCAAAACAAAGCAAGAAATGAGTACAAGAATGTGAATTATCATGCAGTAAATTTGGGCGATAACGTAAAAGAGGGTATAAGAATTATGGACAGCGAAGCTTTTAAAAAGAATGTCGAAAAGAGAGTATAACAACTTCAGTTTACTTTCCGTCTCTTACGTAAAGAAGAGAAAGGATGGAGATATCATGTTAGGCACAATTGCAATCATCTTGATTATCTTATGGCTCCTTGGTGTAGTATCAGCGACGACAATGGGTGGTTTCGTCCATGTATTGTTAGTTATTGCTATCGTTCTTATTTTACTCAGACTTATCGGTAACCGAAGAATCGTTTAGTTTCATTGCTTAAATGCAATTATAAAAAAGGAGAAAGTATATGCGAAAATTCAACAGTCATATTATAAAAACTTTAGCCTCTTTGTTTGTGTTTGTATTCTTTGTTTCCACAGCGTTTGCACAACAAGCTGCCGTTCAAGTTGGTGATACCAAGAACTTTGCGATCTTGGCCGGTTCAACCATTACCAACACCGGTAGCACAGTTGTCTACGGTGACATCGGGTTATCTCCGGGAACATCGTTTACCGGATCTGCAGATGTCGTATTGGATGGCGAAATACATTTAACCAACACGGATGCAAGTAAAGCGAAAGACGCGCTTACACAAGCATACAATGATGTGGCAGGAAGAATTCCAGTTACCATTATTGCTACTGAATTGGGCGGACAGACCTTACTTCCGGGAGTATATGCATCAGAGAGTGGAACTTTTGAAATCACCGGAACATTGACGTTGGATGCTCAGGGTGATTCTAGCGCAATATTCATCTTTCAAATGGCATCAACGTTAGTTACGGCATCAAACAGTAAAGTAGAACTGTTAAAATCCGCATCCAGCTGTAAAGTATATTGGCAGGTAGGCAGCTCTGCCACATTAGGGGTAAATTCAGATTTTGCTGGTCGCATTTATGCTTCTGAGTCGATCACACTTAACAATGGTGCAAAAGTCATTGGACAGGTGCTTGCGATGACCTCAGCTGTAACACTCGACAACAATGTTATTTCAAATCAAGTTTGTATGGCAAGTCAAGACAATAACGGACTGCCTAATACATCAGACAATCTTGTTAATCAAGTTTTGCTAGCCTTATCACTGCTTCTTATCGGGATCTCGCTGTTGTACGTAGCTAAAGATACTTATAAAAAGGACTAATCGATAACTAAAAAAACAGGATCAAATATATTTGGTTCTGTTTTTTTGCGTCTGTACCCAATCGAATAAAATGCAAAGCAATCAAAATGATGCACAAAATAATTGGTTAAAATTAGCGAACTATAAGTTTAATAATTATTTATTATAAAATGTGAATATTAATTGACATTAATTTTCGTTTGAAGTATAATATCCTAAAAGGAGACACAAATGAAAATCTTCAAAGAGGGCATTGTTTCAAACTCAGACATGATAAAAAATTACAGAACTTGTCGAGAAAAATCTGAAAAAACCGGAAGATTATATATCTTCAAGAACAACCAACTTGATGCAGTGTTATTCTCACTTATTGAATTTGAGAAACTTACACCGATATTAGAATATTTTGAAAGTTTAAGCATAGAAGACAATGTAACTGCCCTTAATTTATTGCAGAGCTTAACTCATCCTGCCAAAATCAAATCCCCTGATTTTAATGAATGAAGTTTAAAACTTATTGTAGTATGTTCAATAATCGATTGTTATTGGGAGATTTGTGGCTAACCGATCTCCCTTTTTACTTTAAAAAATCAATTTAATCAAAACGACTTCGAAATTCGCAATGCTGACAAAAAGATTCAATGAGTTTTCGATTGTTAAAGCCATCGTACATAATCTTTAGGCGAGAGGAGTCAATCAACTCTGAAAACGGTGAAGAAAATACATTACCCAGAGCAATCGCACCATCATGGTCTAGACAGCAGGGGACTAATGTTCCGTCACTTAATATACCCAACATCGTTCGAGTACCATAACATGTACCGACCCTACTTGAACTTACCGGATCACTGGGCCATTGAAACTTTTTGTCCAATGAAAAATAGACATTCTTGGTGTTAGTCAAATAACGCTTTTTTTCAATAAAGAGATCGTCCATCTCAATATTAAAAAAAGATAAACAATTGTTTAAGCCATTTGTAAACACTTGCTCACTGAAGTTCCATAACCTAATTTGGACTATTTTTCCTGATTCAGCAAGCTGAGTAAGTTGGTTCAACAGACGGGCACGGTTATTTGAATCTTCAAGATAACCGATTGTCTGCATGGACTGAAGAGATATGGATACTTGTCGGATGGCGGGAGAATTGATAAGTGAATCTATTTTTTCATGAAGCATTGTACCATTGGTAACCAACTGTACTTGTAATTTGTTTTGATTAGCGATTTCAAGTATTTCCTTAAGATCAGGATGTAATAGTGGTTCTCCTTGAACATGAAGATAAATGTAGTCCGTAAAAAAACGGATCTGGTCGCAAATCATTTTGAATTCAACAACCGACATAAAACGCTTTGGTCGATGACTTTTGGCACAAAAATCGCATGTCAGGTTGCATTGATTCGTGATTTCGATGTAGATCCGTTTATATTTCATAGGTATCCTCGATGGATATCATAGCACACTTTAAAAATTAACGTAAGACACGGGCCAGAAACTCTTTGGTCCGTTGATGTTTTGGATTTGAGAACATTTCTTTCGGTGATCCTTGTTCACAGACAACTCCCTGATCCATAAATACGACTAAATCAGCCACATCATTGGCAAAGGACATTTCATGAGTCACAATCAGCATAGTTAAACCCTCATCTGCAAGTTGCTTGATGACTTCCAATACCTCCCCAACCATTTCTGGGTCAAGTGCACTGGTTGGTTCATCCAGAAGCAGAATACGCGGTTCCATGCATAATGCACGAGCGATGGCCACGCGTTGCTTTTGACCGCCGGAAAGGCTTTTGACGGATTGATTCGCAAAATCAAGCATGCCAACTTTCTCGAGATATTTCAATGCCACTGTTTTAGCCTCATCTTTTGAACGTTTAAGAACCTCTGTCTGACCAATCATACAATTTTGAATAGCATTCATATGACTGAACAGATTGAATGACTGAAAGATCATACCCACATGAGAGCGATATTGATTGATATTAAAATCTGCGGTCATAATATTTTGACCGTCAACAACGATTTCGCCGCCATTGGGTGTTTCCAGTAAGTTAATGCAGCGAAGAAGCGTACTTTTACCTGAACCGGAAGAACCAATCAGACAGACGACTTGTTTCTCATCGACAGTTAAATTTATATCCTTTAAGACCAGATTGGAGCCAAAAGATTTGTTTAAATTTTTGATATCAATCAGACTCATGCTTTTTGCTCCTTTCTTTTAAGCGACGGAAAACTGCCGGGCATCGATTGCGATGCTCCGCCAAAACCTTTTGGGGAGTCCAACTTTCGTTCAATTATACGTAAGATTTGGGTTGTGGTGAACGTTAAAAACAGATAGATTACGGCTGTAACCAAAAATGTATCGCGGTATCTGAAGACAATTCCGGCGACTGAGTTGGATTGGAAAAAGAGTTCAGTTACGCTGATAACATTTAATACGGATGTATCTTTGATATTGACCACGAATTCATTGCCGATGGCCGGAAATGCATTGCGAATTGCTTGGGGTAGTATGATTTTAATCATGGCCTGTGTGTTATTCATCCCAATGGATCGGGCTGCTTCATACTGACCGTCATCAATGGACTGAATCCCAGCCCGGATGATTTCAGCCATATACGCACCGGTATTAACGGAAACAATAAAGATGCCGGCTTGAATTGGGCTCCACATGATGTACTGACGCAAACCGTGGTACATAAATACCGCTTGTACCATCATCGGCGTTCCGCGAAACACTTCAATGTAGATAGTTGCGATCAGGCGCATGAACTTCTTAATGAATCTAGAAAAAAGAGAATCTTTGGGTGTGAACTTTACGTTGCGAATACTGGCAACGATTAAACCGATAATCAAACCGATGATGGTAGCGCTTAAGGAGATAAGTAATGTCGTCCTAGCTCCGGCCCAAAAGAGGGGAGCATAGCGCTGATAGATATACCAAGACCCGCCAAGCAAGTCGGCGGGTATTTTACTGCCTAAAAGAAACACTAGTTGCCTTCCGGTTGACGTTCTAGAGCATCCGCCATCCACAGATTGCGGGTATCATCGGTAATACCGGCAAGAATCGTGTTGATAGAAGCTAGCAAGTCTGTATCTGTTTTACGAACCGCAACAGAAACCGTCGTATCTTCAAAGGAAGTCGCAAAACCCAAACCTTCTTCAAAGGAAACAATCACTAAATCGCTGTTGGTTGCCACGATGGAAATCGCGACCGGCCGCTCGGATACCATGGCATCCGCATCTTTTGTGCTAACCGAGTTAACCAGCAAAGGGAAGGATGATAATGGTGTCATGTGAACGACATTTGGAATCTGATCAATAATGTCATCATGAAACGTACTTAATTGAGCAATGACCTTGGCTCCGTTAAAGTTTGCGAGTGACGTGGCACTGGCATAAGCAGAGTCCTTACGAACGATCAATACCATGTCTGAAGCATAATAAGGTGTTGAAAAACTGACGCTCTCACGACGCTCGGCAGTGTCGGTCATCCCGGCAACGATCATGTCGATTTCATTGGAGTTGAGGGCAGGTTCCAAACCTTCCCAAGCTATTTTCTTAACGATCAGTGTTTTGTCTAGACCATCCGCAATGGCTTGAGCGATCGCAATGTCATAGCCATCACAGTAGGCTGCATCACCTTCAATTTTAACGGCAGGGGCTGCACTTTCAATTTGGGTCCAGTTAAACGGAGCATAGTTGCATTCAAGACCGACGATAATCGAATCATCTGTGGAAGCCGGCGCACAACCTGCCAGCAAGAGTGTTAATAAACTTAAGGTTGCAATAATTTTTCTCATAATTTCCTCCTGAGTGCTGCTGATATAAAAAAGATCGTGCTCTACACACGACCTGTTAACAACCAAGGTTTTTGTAGCGCCACTTCAGTAACTGAAGGAGTGTTTCAAGTGTTTCCTGAAACCCCACAAGCGGCCATGCCTTGCCATCTTGTTCGGCGGTGATTGCCTTTCACTGAAATCATCGCCCGCCGGCTCCTTCAGCTACTTTTCTGCACCGCTACCTCTAATCTTTTTTATTCTCGTAAACTATACTAAAACTTGATGTTGTTGTCAATGCTATTTTACTTATTTTTATGCCACAAATCGATCTGCTCCTGATTTGAAAGCATTGTCATAAAGTTATCACGTGCGGTAGGATATTGCTTATACATCGACGAAAGCAATTGCTTAATCTCTTCGCGCTGTGTATGTTTATCCATCGGACAGGTAGATGTCACAACCGGTAAATGTTCATGATCTACGGCGCGCCGGATATCGTTTTCAAATACATAAAGCAAAGGGCGGATAAAGGTTACTTTCTTTCGGGTTAAATACATTTTCGGACGAAAGGTTGCAATTCGACCGCCGTAAATCATATTCATAAATAACGTTTCTACAGCATCGTCACCATGATGAGCAAAAGCAATCTTATTGCAACCGTGCTTCAAAGCTTCATCAATGACATAACCTTTTTTAAATCTCGAACAAAGCGAACAGGGCAGGCGACCTTCGTCATTGGCTTGAATCTTCAATATTTTATAAACATCTGTTTCTACTTGAATCAACTCAATTTTCAACTCATCACACCAACTTGCGATCGGTGTCATGTCCATGCCTTCAAATCCTAATTTCAGATGGATTGCGAGAATATCAAAGTTCTTCTGACTCATTTGCTTATACAAATACAGTCCGTATAATAAAACGATGGAATCTTTACCCCCGGAAATTCCGATGGCAATTTTATCGTTATCATCGATTAACTCAAAATCATGATCGGCTTTACGGATATTACTTAGAACCTTGCGCATAACTCCCTCGTTTCTTTTGCTTTAACATTATAGCATGATTTGATATAATAACTAAGAAATGCGGTGGCAAAATGGACGGAATATTATGTATAAACAAACCGGCAAATATGACTTCATTTGACGTTTGTGCGCAAATTCGAAGGAAGTTTCATTGTAAAGTCGGTCATACCGGAACCTTAGATCCGATGGCAACCGGAGTGATGATGATTACCTTGGGCAAGTCAACCAAACTTGTCCAGTATTTGACGCATGCCAGGAAAACGTATCAAGCTGTTTGTCGATTGGGAGTTAAAACCAATACCGGTGATATATGGGGTGAAGTCACGGAGCGAGGTCCTATTCCAGAACTTATGGAAGGGTCGATTGAGCCTGTATTAGCCTCATTTCTTGGTAAAAGCATGCAACAACCTCCGATGATTTCAGCAATAAAAATCGATGGAAAAAAGTTGTATGAATATGCAAGAAAGAATCAGACCATTGACGTTCCCATGCGTCCAATCGAAGTGTTCTCAATAAAACTTGATGGAATAAGAGAAAATGAACTGGTGTTTACGATTGAAGTTTCGGCTGGAACATATATACGGACGATATGCGAAGACATCGGCGTTCGCATGAACACGGTTGCAACCTTAAGCGGACTTGAGCGATTGGCAATTGAGGATATTACCATTAATCAGACAATGGAATTGGATGAAGTACTTGGCACTTCCGACCTAATGTTTGTAGATCCGCTGATTGCGTTAAAAAAGTACCGTCAGATCACGGTAGAAGACCCGACTTTTATTTATCATGGTAAAAAGGTTGACCTTCCATTTCAAGATGATAAAATATTGTTTGTATTCAATAACGAGCCGCTGGCTTTTTATAAAAAGGAAGATAATTTGTATCGAAGTGAAAGAGGGTTATGGTAATGGAAAAATTCGTTGTTGACATAAATCATGTACCACACATTGAAACACGTTTAGCCGCATGTATCGGTTATTTTGACGGTATTCATTTGGGACATCGTCAGTTAATCGATGAAACAATCAGACAGGCTAAGTTAAGAGGTATTAAAAGTGCAATGATCACTTTTCATCCCGATCCTTGGGTGGTTATAAAGAATATTAAGAAAGTTGAACATCTGACGACGATGAAAGATCGAATGGATGTCGTTGAAAGTCTGGGAATCGATGTTTGGATTATTTTAAATTTTACCAAAGAACTCTCCGAATGCAGTCCGCAACTGTTTCTAGAGAATATATTGTGTCAATTACCCATCGACGCATTGATTTTCGGATATGACTTCCGATTCGGACACCGTGGTTTAGGAGATGGAAAATTTCTCAAAGAAGCCGGTAAACAATGTTTTGAAGCAATTGAAATCGATCAAATCAGTGATGATGACAAGAAAATCAGCAGTACACGCATCAGTGAAGCAATTACAGAAGGTGATATGGAAACAGCTGCCCGTTTACTGGCGCGACCATATTCTCTTTCAGGTATCGTGGTTGGCGGACGTCACAAAGGCAGAGAGATCGGATTCCCAACCGCAAACCTTGACTATCCGCAAGAATATATCTTGCCGAAGATCGGTGTTTATATCGGAGAAGCAGAGGTTCCACAGGGAAGATTCAAAACCATGATCAATATCGGACACAATCCGACATTCAATACCCGTAACGAGATTTCTATTGAAGCGTATTTACTGGATTTCAATGATCTTCTCTATGGACAAAAAATAACATTAACCTTTTTGCACCGAATTCGGGACGAAATGAAGTTCGATAGTATTCAGCGATTGATTGAACAAATGTTACAAGATTATCAGACTACCCGAGAATATTTTGATAAACAATAGAAAATAGAAAAACTGAATGCGTCCATGAGGATGCATTTTGTTATTTGATTCGTGCTGGAAGCGTTTACAACAACAAATGACGTGCTATATGACAATTTTCATGAATATTTATGAAAATATTTATAAATATCTATTGATTTTCAAATAATAGAATGTATAATAACCCTCATAGCAAAGAAAAAGAGTAGTAACACGAAACTCTTCAAACCAGCGACTTGTGAATTGGTGAAAGACAAGCTGAAGAAAGTGTGAACGTGCTTTGGAGCCGGACTATCGAAATTTGAGATAGTTCCCGTAGATCGGCGTTAACGATTTGAGTGCATAAAGGGATTCCTTTATGAATTAAGGTGGTACCGCGTTAACACGTCCTTATTTTTAAAATAAGGACGTTTTTTATTGGAGGATAACTATGATCGATTTTACCAAAATTTACGAATACATTCCATTCATTATCCAAGGAGTTTTGATTACCATTCAACTGGCACTGGTCGGCGCAGTTGGCGGATCTATACTTGGATTTATCTTTGGACTCACCAGCCGCAAGAAAAATATATTTGGCTATATCGTCCGAGGAATCATTGACTTCTTCAGAGGAACACCTTTAGTATTCCAGTTGGCGTTTTTCCACTATGGAATTCCGCAAATGGTAAAGGCATTTTTAGGAGTAAGTTTTGTACCGACCGCAATGTTCTCCGCCAGTGTAATCTTTATCATCAACTCATCTGCCTACCTAGCCGAAATACTTCGGGCTGGAATCGAGTCGATTGACAAAGGTCAAATCGAAGCCGCCAAAGCTTTGGGTGTAAAATCGTCAGACTACATGTTGCACATCATCATTCCACAGGCTGTTCGGAATGTGCTTCCGGCTATAGTTAATGAGTTTATCACACTGACTAAGGAAACTTCGATTGCTTCAATCATCGGTGTATCTGAACTGATGAGGCGAGCGACCATCATCACCGGAACGACCTTCAGATATTTCGAACCGCTTCTGATCGTCGGAATAACGTATTACATCATGAATAAAATTTTGTCTAATGTCGGAAAAGCCGTTGAGAAGAGGTTGAAATATGATTAAAGTTGAAAATCTGTTTAAACAGTTTGATCAGACGGAAGTTCTGAAGAACATAAACATAGAGTTTGAGGACGGTAAAACCTACGCAATCATCGGATCTTCTGGCAGCGGGAAAAGCACATTGCTACGTTGTCTTAACGGATTAGAAAAGCCAACATCCGGAAAAATCGTGATTGATGGGGTAGATATCGTTCACAATGAGAAAACACTTCCTGTCTTACGTCAGAAAATCGGTATGGTGTTTCAATCATTTAATCTGTTTGCTCACATGAACGCAACAGATAACATTACTTTCGCCTTAATGAAAGTAAAGAAGATGAGTGAAGCCGACGCAAAACAACTGGCTCTTGAAAAACTTACGGAAGTCGGCTGTGATCATCGCACAACCCATTATCCTCATCAGCTGTCCGGGGGTGAAAAACAGAGGGTTGCAATTGCACGTGCTTTGGCTATGAAGCCAACGGTCATTCTGTTTGATGAACCAACCAGTGCCCTCGATCCGGAGATGACGGTTGAAGTGCTTAAAGTTATGAAAAATCTGACAAATTCAGGCATGACGATCATTGTGGTCACTCATGAAATGAATTTTGCCAAAGAAGTTTCAGATTTGATTATTTATATGGACAACGGAGAAATTGTTGAAATCAATCCGCCCAAAATATTCTTTGAACAGACGCAAAGCGAACGGGCAAAGAAATTCTTGAACAACATGTTATAAGAAAGAAAGGAACTAAAACATGAAAAAATTAATTGCACTATTACTTGTTCTTCTCATTTTGGTCGGTTGTGCACCAAAAGTTGAGGAAGAAAAACTATTGAAAGTCTTGACCTCGAGCGGTTATCCTCCGTATGAAATGACTAAGCCGGATGGAACTCTTGAAGGATTTGACATTGATTTCGCTGAAGCTTTGGCTATTGAAATGGGTTATGATGGCGTTGAATGGGTCGATATGGACTTTGGCGGAATCATCGCTGCCCTAAACAACGAAGGAGCTGATATGGCAATTGCCGGAATGTCTGCTGATCCGGAACGGGATGTTCTATTTTCGATTCCTTATTTGATTCGAGATGAAGAAAGTCCTTTCTATGTATTAACAAAAAAGGACAGTGGTATTGTAGATACAGCTACATTAGCGGATAAAATCGTCGGAGTACAAATCGGCACGATTCAAGAAGGCGCTGTTAATGCAATGAAAGATGAACTGAATCTGACAATTGATCCTCGAAATGACATTGGTCAAATGGTTCAGGAAATCATTGTCGGTCGGATTGACTTCATTATCGTCGAAGGATTGGTCGCCAAAGAATACGTTACCCAATTTACCGATTTATCGATGTTCTTGTTAGAACATGAAGCTGCTGATTCGGTACCAGGTGTGGTTGTGACACTACCGAAAAACAGTTCATTGAAAGCTGCGGTCGATGCAGCGATCGAAAAGCTGATTTCAAATGGCACATTGGCTGCGTTAGAAACCAAATGGTTTGGTGAATAATCTAGTTAGAAATTGTTGATGGGTGTGCTATAATATCCTCAGGTGATAAATATGGCACATGAGTATATCTTATTGAAACAAAACGGCTCACATCCGATTGGGCAGATTGCCCTGACCAAAGAAGCATTTGAAATGATTACACGTTTTTCAGTGGAAGATGACGAAGGTCTTATATTAGACACCACGCCGCTGAAAAAGTCAATCGTTTGTAAAATCGGTCAGAACAAATTGAATATATGCGTTGATGTACGTGTTCGCTATGGTAAAAACGTCAATCAGTCGATTGAGTCCTTGCAATCGCGAATTGCTAACAATGTGTTTACGATGACCGATTACCGGTGCAGCCGGATCGATGTCAATGTCGTAGGTTTCGTGTTTAACACCCAATAGGGTGTTTTTCATTGTTGTATACCCAAAAGAGGGTTTTTATGCTAAAATTGTAACGTCTATCGGAGGTATTTTATGACAAGTCGACGCAAACAACGTGTAAATGCGATGCTAGCCCTGTATCAGGTCTTTTTATTGAATCGTGATATTGAGGATGTCTTTGAAGACATCGATTATATACTTAGTGAAGGGGAGCCTGCCTTTTTGCCATTTTCCGAATTGGAGGAACCCATTAAGACGATGTTAATCGATGCTTATGAACATCAAAGCATCGTAATTGATAAAATAAATGAACAGCTTTCCGACTGGGATTTTGTTCGTTTGGGAGTGTTGGAACAGGCAATCTTGTTTTTAGCGGTCAGTGAGATGGTCTACGAAACCGCAGATCGGGCCGTCATCATCAATGAAGCGGTGGACATTGCGAAACAGTACTGTGATGATGATGCCTTTAAATTGGTCAATGGCGTGTTGGATAAACTATGAGTCAATCCATTTGGACGGTAACAACCCTGGTCCGCTTTATCAAAAAGCACCTAGAAGCTGAATCATCGATTCAGTCTGTTGCCGTGCAAGGAGAAATATCAAACTTTACCGCTCATCGCAGCGGTCATTGGTATTTTACTTTAAAAGACAATCAATCTCGTTGCAGTTGCGTCATGTTTGCGGCTGCCGCATCGAAAGTTTCACTACTTCCCAAAGATGGCGACCAGGTCATTGTGGTTGGAAGTGTTTCAGTATTTGAAGCCAGCGGACAATTGCAGTTGTATGTCAATCGACTGATTCCTCAGGGATTGGGTGCGTTATATGCAAAATTGGAAGCATTAAAGAAGAAACTGTCATTGGCAGGTCTTTTTGATGAACAACGGAAAATGCCGTTGCCATCCTATCCCGAATCAATGGGCGTGATAACCTCTAAAAATACAGCGGCTTATCAAGATGTCATGTCTACCTTAAAGCGTCGGTGGCCATTAGCATCGATCATGCATTATCACAGTGCAGTGCAAGGGGAAGGTTCGGTTGAGCAGTTGGTGGAAGCACTGAATGCAGCTGACAACAATAGCCATGATGTCATTCTTTTAGTGCGAGGCGGCGGTTCGATTGAGGATTTGTGGTCGTTCAATGAAGAAGCCGTTGTTATGGCAGTTTCACGATGTAAAACGCCTATAATTACCGGTGTCGGACATCAAAGTGATGTAACCCTGGTGGATTTTGTTGCGGATGTGCGGGCACCAACGCCAACAGGGGCTGCAGAATTGGCGACACCGGATCAAAACGAGGTTCGTTCTGTATTAATGAAGAGCTATAATCTTTTGAATAATCGCATAACTTCGTTAATTATTGATAAAAACAGACAATTAGGCCAACTTCGAAACCATCGTTACCTGATCGATCCTTATCGACTATTGGGAGAATATCAACTCTCCTTGTCTTTTGTCTATCAACAGTTTGACAAACAACAGCTGAGAATCGCACGCTACCATAAACTTGTGGATGATTACCGAAAACTTTTGGTTCAACACAGTCGAAACAGGGTAGATATCAATCAAATCAGGATCGATAAGCTGCAAGTACATATGAAACATCAACTGTTGTTACACATTGAGCGTAATAGTGATAAAATTAAACTACGCAGACAACTATTGGAATCCTTATCGCCTTTAGCGGTATTGAATCGAGGATATGCGATTACTTATCAACAGGCACAATTGATTACTTCAATTCATCAGTTGGATAAAGATGAAGAATTGACCATCCGTTACGCTGACGGTTCAGCACAGGCGCGTATCTTACACATAAAGGAGTCAGACCATGGAAAAACTAACCTTTGATCAAGCGATGAAACGATTGAATGAAATCGTTGCTGCATTGGACAAAAATGAATTAGAATTAGAAAAAGCGATTACTCTTTTTGAAGAAGGACTGCAATTGGTTACTTTTTGCGAAGGAAAACTGAAAGGTTTTGAAGGCAAAATCGAACAGTTACTGAAGACTAGTGACAGCGAGAAGGAGAATCAACATGAAACTGACCTTTGAAGAGTATTTATATGAATCATTTGGTCCTTTGACCGATTCAAGAATCAAGGAATCGGCAATGTATTCTTTAATGGCACCGGGCAAGCGAATCCGACCGCTTCTATTGTTGGCGGTTTTAAAGGACTACGGCTGTAATCCGGAAATCGGTCTGGATGCTGCTGCAGCCTTGGAAATGGTTCATACGTATTCATTGATTCACGATGATCTGCCGGCCATGGACGATGACGATTACCGTCGCGGACGACTGACCAATCATAAAATGTTTGATGAAGCTACGGCGATTTTAGCAGGGGATGCCTTGCTGACGCAGGCGTTTGCGCAGATTGTCAGTTCACAATTAAGTGGTGACATTAAAATTCAACTAATCGGTGAACTTGCTGACAGTGCCGGAGGCGAAGGGATGATCCTTGGGCAGATTCGCGATATCGAGGCGGAAGATCAAGCCATTGGCTGGGACCAGCTACTGATGATCTATTTGCTTAAAACCGGTAAACTTTTGGCAACGGCGCTTGTGATGGGCGCAATCATTGCACGCAGAAGCAGCGATGTCGCTCTTTGGCGGCGCATTGGCGAGAATCTAGGCTTGGCTTTTCAAATTCAGGACGATATCCTTGATGTAACAAAATCGACGGAAGAGCTTGGGAAAACAGCAAACAGTGACATCGTCAATCATAAATCGACGGCCATTACTCATTTGGGTTTAAAAGCCGCAAAGGAAAAAATGATTCTGATTTATCAAGACGTTCTTGATGATTTAAAAGAAATATCATTGAACGGATCGGAAGTGCGCAATATTATTGAACTATGTAGTAACCGTCAAATCTAGGAGGAAATATGGATCTACGATCAATCCAACATCCGGATTTTCTAAAAGTACTTTCAGTAAAACATTGCAATGAACTGGCGAAGCACATTCGTGCTTTTCTCATTGATAATGTGTCAAAAACCGGAGGACATTTGTCGAGTAATCTTGGTGTTGTTGAAGTAACTATCGCTATGCATAAGGTATTTGATTCTCCCAAGGATAAATTAATCTTTGATGTTGGACATCAGAGTTATGTTCACAAAATTCTGACCGGAAGAGCCGACCGCTTTTTAACACTTCGTCAGTATGAAGGACTTTCGGGCTTCAATAAACGAAGTGAAAGTGTACACGATGTTTGGGAAGCCGGACATTCTTCGACATCTTTATCAGCAGCGTTGGGAATGGCGGTTGCCCGTGATCTGAATCATGAAAATCACCATATTGTGGCATTGATCGGGGATGGTTCCATTATCAACGGTATGGCATTTGAAGCACTGAATCATATCGGTGAACTGGGAAAAAATATAATCATTATTTTCAACGACAATAACATGTCCATATCTAAAAATGTAGGAGCTATGAGCAATGCGTTTGCCCGTTTGCGAGCCAGTAAGCCTTATAACACGTTAAAACAGGATGTTAAAGACGTATTAAAGACCAATGTTGTTGGAAGTTCAGTTTTAAAAGGAATTACGGCTGTCAGGGACACACTGAAGTCGCACATTGTTGATTCTTCGATTTTCGGCGAATTGGGTATTGAGTACTTAGGACCAGTCGATGGTCACAGTTTAAAAGAGTTGATCCGTGCTTTTGAAACAGCCAAAGAACATCAGGGACCCATTGTCATCCATGCGATAACAAGTAAAGGAAAAGGGTATACACCTAGCGAATCAGATAAGGACGGATCATGGCATGGTGTAAATCAGTTTGATCCCGATACAGGGATTCTGAACAATAATCTGCCTCCCTCACATTCCTCTTGGTCAGCGATTTACAGTGAGACATTGGTTCGTTTAGCTAAACACAACCCAAAGATAACTGCAATCACACCGGCAATGATCGGAGGATCAAAACTTGAGCGATTTTTTGAATTGTTTAAAGACCGCAGTTTTGATACCGGCATTGCGGAAGAGCATGCGGTAACATTTGCGGCCGCGATGGCCCTGGAAGGTTATCGTCCGTTCTTATCGATGTATTCCACCTTTTTACAACGTGGTTATGATCAGATCAATCACGATGTATGTCGAATGGATTTACCAGTCGTTTTCGGTGTAGATCGCGCCGGTTTGGTCGGGGAAGACGGTGATACTCATCACGGTGTATTTGATATCGGAATATTGCGTCCGCTACCGAATTTAGTAATTGCAACCGCAAAAGATGCAGATGAAGCACAGGATATGCTATTTACAGCTTTTAATCAGAAACACCCGTTTGCTATTCGCTATCCCCGTGGTTCTGCACCTTTTCAGCCAAAAGCAGAGTTAAAAGAAATCCGGGTCGGTCAATGGGAGATTTTGAATAAAAATATTGAGAGCAAGGCTGTGATCATCGGTTATGGTCCGGATGTCGAACGCATCCTTCAGAAAACGACCATCAATGATCTTCCGATTTCAATCATTAATGCCCGGTTTATTAAGCCGTTGGATGAAGATATGATCAAAGAAATCGCTAGCTGGCAGCTACCTGTTTTTGTATATCAACCCGATTTGGAGATGGGCGGACTTGCATCTGCAATCTTGGAGTTTTTAGCGAAAGAACATTTGTCCCTTGATTGTACGCCGATTGGTTTAAAAGATGAATATATTCCCCATGGCGCTGTCGGTATTTTACGTAAGAAATATGGAATTGATATCAACAGCCTGTTTGAACAGGTTTTAAAGGTCATAGGTGAATAAAATGCGTCTAGATGTTAAGTTATCTCAACTTTATGATATTTCGCGTCAGAAGGCTCAGGATGCGTTAAAGGACGAACGTGTTTTAGTTAACGGTAGCGTCGTTACAAAAAGTTCAACAGAAATCAATGACATTGATGTCATCGAGATGACAAATCTCAAAAAGACATTTGTTTCTCGGGCCGGATTTAAGCTTGAGGAAATAATTGAAAAGCATCATGTGGATATAAACGGATTAAACTGTATCGATATTGGCGCATCCACCGGAGGATTTACAGATTGTCTTTTGCAAAGAAATGCACAATCGGTTACAGCCGTGGATGTCGGAACCATGCAACTTCATCTTTCGCTCAAAGAGAACCCAAGAGTCGTTGTGATGGAGAACACAAATGCAAGAAATCTCAATGCTGAACAGTTCGAATATCTGTTTGATGTATTAGTGATGGATGTGTCATTTATATCAATTAAACTACTGATTAAAAATATGGTCGAATTGGTAAAAGCTCAAGGCAAATTATTCATTTTGGTCAAACCGCAATTTGAAGTCGGTGAGAAATATCTGAATAAACATGGGGTCGTTACGGATGAAAAGCAGGTGATTAGGATCCTTAATGAGTATCGGGTATTGTTTAAACAACTGAACATTTCAATCGTTGATTGTCTTAAATCTTCCGTAACCGGACGTGAGGGTAATCAAGAATATATCTTTTACTTAGTAAAGCGCTAGAGGGAGGATTTGCCATTGATTCGCCAGATAACTGTAAAAAACTTTGTTTTAATTGATGAGGTCAGCTTAGATCTGTCTTTGGGTATGAGCGTTTTTACCGGTGAAACCGGAGCAGGGAAGTCCTTGTTGATTGACGCGATCGGATTGCTCTGCGGGGATCGGGCTTCCAGTCAGTTAATTCGTAAAAATGCGCAATCAGCTTTCGTTGAAGGCGTTTTTGAAATTTTGCCTTTCTCAAAAGCCGGACGTCTATGCAAAGAATTTGATATCGATTCTTCCGATCTTATCATTATCAGTCGTGAGATATTTTCAGATGGTAAATCCACATCTAAAATCAATCATCGACTGACTCCTTTGTCGGTGGTAAGAGAATTAACGGCTGCAATTATTGATATTCACAGTCAGCACGATTCGCAATATCTGTTAAATGATAAATATCATTTGTCGCTGTTGGATGAGTTCATTGGTGAAAATGAGACGTTTGGAACAGTTAAAGAAAAGTACAAAGAGTGGAATGCTCTGGTTTTGGAAGTTAATGAGAAATCATCAACCGAATATAATGTTTCGGACCTTGATTATCTGAATTTTCAAATCCAGGAAATCGAAGCATTCAATCCGTCTCAAGATGATTTTGATGCGTTGGAACAAAAACAGCGACAGTTAATGGCTTTTGAGAAAATCAGTAAACTGGCGAATGCTTCCATGAATCTGCTTGATGAGTCGGATGGTGTCAAAGAAAAACTGTTTGAATCCTACAAGAGTCTTTCAGGATGTCATGAAGATGGTACACTTGTGGATATGAGCAGTCAGCTGGAATCGCTATATTATCAAATTGAGGATGTTGCCGAAGAACTTAATCACCATTTATCAACGTTGGAGTTTAGTGAAGATGATCTCAATATCATTCAGCAGCGATTGTTTGAGTATGGAAAACTTAAGCGCAAGTATGGCAATGCGATTGATTTAATTGTGAAGAAGAAAGATGAATTTAAAGAACGTGTATACACCATCGAGAATCGCCAGGACGTTTTAGAAGCTTTGATTAAAAGGCGGGATTCTGCGTATGATACGTATCAAAAAGCATCGATACGTTTGACCGACTTGCGAAAAGACCGTGCCAAACATCTTCAAAGCGAAATTTTGAATCATTTGAATGATTTACAATTGGAAAATACTCGATTTGTGATTGAAGTCAGCGAAAGCAAGCCAAGTGCATATGGTATGGATAAAGTCGTCTTTGTCATATCGACCAATCCCGGAGAACCTTTGCGTCCGCTCAGCAAGGTTGCCAGCGGCGGAGAATTATCGCGCATCATGCTTGGACTTAAAGCGATTTTTACCAAACTTCAAGGCATTTCAACCATAATATTTGATGAAATAGATACGGGAGTGTCCGGATTGATAGCGACTAAAATCGGTCAGAAAATGCATTCGCTCAGTAAAGACGCCCAGATTCTTACAGTGACTCATTTGGCTCAGGTCGCAGCGTGTGGTGATGAACATTATCTGGTCAGCAAAGTTGCGAAAGAAGAAACGACCTTGACCTTTATTGAGAATCTAAGCGAATCAAAACGTATTGAACAATTAGCATTGATTTCCTCGGGTACCACCAGTGAGAAAGCGTTAACAGCCGCCCGGGAACTTTACTTGCGGAATAAAAGTACAAATTAATCTTCTTTTGAAGATTTTTTTGTAAGGAGGATCAGCCTTGGGAAAAATTATCTTTCATATTGATATCAATGCCTTTTTCGCTTCGGCAGAGACACTGCGTGACCCATCTCTGAGAAACAAGCCGATTGCGGTTTGTTCAAATAAAAGAGGCTCGGTTGTTACCACCGCTAATTACATTGCTCGGGATTATGGGGTCAGAAGTGCGATGCCCTTGGTAGAAGCGTTGAAGCTTTGTCCGCATCTGGTGGTTACCGGTGTTCATTTTGATTTGTACGAGAAAATATCGGAGCAGTTTGTGGCTTTATGCAAGAAGTATACGGATATTGTTGAGGTTGCAAGTGTGGATGAATGCTATCTCGATGTTACAGAAGCCATCAAGGCTTACAAACGGCCTTTGGATTTAGCTTTGACAGTACGGAAAGATATCAAAAAAACGATCGGTCTGGATGTCAGCATCGGGATCGCTCCCAATCGTTTCCTGGCGAAGATGGCTTCAGATTTGAAGAAGCCCAATGGCATGACGGTTTTACGTCAGAAAGAAGTACAAAGTAAACTTTGGCCATTGCCAATCGAACGAATGCATGGTGTAGGCACAAAATCCGCAGAATATTTAAAGAATATCAATATACTGACCATCGGTGATTTGGCAACCTGCGACAGCAATCGAATTGTGGCTATTTTCAAGAAAAGTACAGATGCTATGATTAAACGTGCTAATGGTGAAGATGACAGTGAGCTGGAGGTCGATCAGATCGTTAAATCACTTTCTCAGTCAACGACATTGATGAATGCGACCAGTGATTATGAAGAAATCTCCTTTGTTTTGGAGAAACTGTGCAAAGAGTTACAGCAAAGGTGTCTGGATGAAGGGGTTTTAGCGCAACAGGTCACGATCACAGTGAAGAATGATGATTTTCAATCGTATACGCGAACCATGAAATTACCAAATCCGAGCAATATGCATCAAGAATTCTTTGAAAATGCAATGCTCTTGTTTGATGCCAATTTTTCTGAGATGAATGTTAAGTTGCTGGGTGTCGGGTGTTCTCAATTTATCTTTCGTGATATAATCAGTGAACAAATGAAACTGTTCTAGGAGCCAACTATGGAATTTATTGAAGCTGTAGAGGATTTTTTGCATCATTGTCAGTTGAATGAAGGAAAAGCTAAAAATACAGTCGATGCCTACCGTCAAGATTTGGCGGATTATCGACGTTTTATGAGCAGAAACAAAATCGGACTGGATCAAATCGCTTACAAAGATCTGATTGAATGGGTGAATCATTTGAAACTGACAAAAAAACCGACAACAGTGAACCGTTTGGTTAGCAGTGTGACCGGATTTCACCGTTATTTATCAAGTCAATACAAGTTTGCTGATCCAACCGTCAAATTATCTATTTCCCGGGCGAAAAATCCGCTTCCCAAAACACTGGGCAGATCGGATATCAATCGCTTGCTTAAAAGTTTTCCAGTAACGGCGTTGGGAGAATATCAGCGAACGATTTGTGAGATGCTGTTTGCTACCGGATTGCGCGTAAGTGAGCTGTGCGAATTGCAGTTTCAGCAGGTTTATTCGCAGGAGGGTCTTCTGCGGATTATCGGTAAAGGGGACAAAGAAAGAATCGTTCCTATCGGAAAATCTGCACTTTCTGCTTATAAAAATTATCTTGAACATGTTCGGCCAAATTGGGTTAAAAAGGGAAGTTCGGCTGTATTCATTGGCCCTAACGGCAAGCAACTGTCTCGTCAATATGTTTGGGCTATGCTAAAATGTAAGTCGACAGAGTTGGGTTTTGATCCCAAAATATCTCCGCATACCCTTAGACACAGCTTTGCCTCAGCATTATTGGAAGGGGGCGCTGATTTGCGAGTCATACAAGAATTATTGGGTCACAGTGACATTTCAACAACGCAGATTTACACGCATATCGAAAGCAGTCGGCTTCATAAGAATTATGATCAATTTCATCCCGGACGTCTGTTGGACAAGGAGAATGATGATGAATAACAATAACTTAAATTATAAAAGAATTATTACGATCGTAATGGATTCGGTTGGTGTTGGTGCTGCACCGGATGCTGATACGTACGATGACTTAGGATCTGATACCTTTGGAAACATCGCCAAAGCCGTGGGTGGCTTGCATATGCCAAACATCGCAACCCTCGGTATGGGCAATTTGCATCCAATTCTAGGGGTAGAACCTACAAAATCACCGTTGGGTTATTTTGGCAAGATGGCTGAAGCCTCTGCAGGTAAAGATACGATGACCGGCCATTGGGAAATGATGGGTTTATACATTGAAAAACCTTTTCAGACATTTACAGATAACGGTTTTCCTGATGAACTAATTAATGAATTAGTAAAGCGAACCGGTCATAACATTTTGTGTAATCGTTCAGCCTCTGGTACAGAGGTATTGGATGAGTATGGCGAAGAACATATGAAAACCAATGATATGATCGTATATACATCTGCTGATTCTGTGTTGCAAATTGCGGCACATGAAGAAACATTCGGTTTGCAAGAGCTGTATCGCTGTTGTGAGATTGCCCGAGAGCTAACGATGCAGCCAAAGTGGCTGGTTGGCCGCGTTATTGCCCGTCCGTTTGTCGGGCCTGGAGTAGGGGAGTTTAAAAGAACGTCTAACAGACATGATTATGCATTAAAACCTTATGGTAAAACAGCCTTGGATTACTTAAAAGAAGCCAATTATGATGTCATCAGTGTCGGCAAAATCGTTGATATTTTCGATGGTGAAGGGGTTACTGAGTTTTACAAGAGCAAAAGCAACCAACACGGAATGCAAACGACCACTGATTTACTTGACAAAGATTTCACAGGTTTACTTTTTACTAATTTAGTCGATTTTGATGCGCTTTGGGGTCATCGCCGTAATCCATCGGGTTATGGTAATGAGTTGGAACAATTTGATGTACAGCTTGGAGCACTATTGAAAAAGCTTAAAAATGATGATTTATTGGTCTTAACGGCAGATCACGGAAATGATCCACTGCACAAAGGAACCGACCATACGCGCGAAATGGTGTTTCAAGTATATTATTCGCCATCATTTACCGGTAGTGGTTTATTGCCGGTCAGCGATACATTTGCGGATATCGGAGCAACCATTACGGATAACTTTAAAACCAAGATGACATCCTATGGTAAATCCGTATTAAGTTACTTAAAGTAAGATAAAGCAAAGTAGAATAAATTAAAGAGTAAATTGCTATCAATTATCTATTAATTAGTTATTATATTTACATAATATACATTATACGAAGTACTATTTAACTGTTTTACTAATATAAGGGATCACATTTAGCAGTTCCCTTTCAATAACCGTTGTAAGATACTGCCAAGGGTATTTGGCAGTATTTTTTGCGGAATGACTGATAAATCGAATGCTGTTGTTTGGATTCTTGATGACCGTAACAAGGATACATTTATTCGAAGTTGCGCCATGTGTGTCTGTCGCATTATAACAAACGACGTTTTCACCGAGTTTAGTTGTATCTACATTTCCAGTGGCTGTCAATCGATCGGTAATATTACCGTCTTCAAGATCAAAGGCATATACATTTTCATAAATATCAAAATCATAATATCGATAGATTGATCGATTATTTGCTGTAATTGTCGGTGGTGTGTTGGCTGGCGCAATAACCGTGACAGTCATAATTCCCGTGGCTTTGAACCCATATTTATCGGATATTTCAAACCTAAGCGAATATACTCCGATTTTATTGACAAAAGGATTACTTAAAACCTTAATTTTTGGGGTCAACTCCCCTTCTTCTTTATCAAAAGCCCGAATGTATTTTGTGTAATCAAATGGTTCTTTTTCGACGATGGTCGGATTCACTATTTCCAACCAAGGTGCTGAATTAATCAGCTGACTGGTCACAATAAGTGGTGTTCCGCCGTATTGAATAAAACTGGAAACAATCCAAACCGGTTTAATGGTAGTACCTTCAACGATTCTTCTTCGACTCAAAAAGCATACACTCGGATTTGCTGATACCCTATAATACGTATTCGTACCATCAAAGTAACGCTCCAACACTTGTTTATATAGAGTATTCTCTCTAAAATAAGCACGATTCAAATAAGCACTTGAACAATTTGCTCCAGATGTATGAATTGGATAACTTGTCGAAGGTCCTGATCTGGCATAAACATGTTGTGCAATGATTGAGATTTCCGTATCTTTCAAATTTGAAATACTCTGATACTCTATGTCACCGATCTTTGCCTTAATCGGTTGATCCAACGGAAAATATAGTGGTATTTTCTTAAATACATTAATTTTTTTACCATGAATTATCAGATAAGCCGTATAGTTTTGACCCAACTCAAAAGTACTCAAAGGAACGGTTACTGTAAATCCGACATTAGCATAGTCATAATAGCACGTGTTTGACAGTTGGTAAAAAGCTGTATCACTGCAACGCGGTACATTGCCATAACGTAACAGTTGAGTCTGATCAATGGACTGTAGAGTCGCCTGATGACGGCTGGTTTTGAGTGGATTTTCAAACTGAATAAATATATCGTGAGTTGAAGAATTTGTAAAGTGCTGTTGCATGTACATGAAACCCCATCCGGTCAGCTTTATATTGTTATTGAGATAACTTATATCCGTGATTTCATATCGTAGTTCCCTGCGTGTCACGACTTCCATCGATTTAACCGGAATGTATTTTGCAAATAATGTTCCGATGATCCAACTAACGATGAATACGATTTTTAGCATGTTTTTGCCTCCTTTGCGTGAAAATGATTAGTATTAGAACCGAAAATAAGAATGTTAAAAATAAAGTTTCAACTGAACTGTCCTTTTGCTTCCTCTGCTCGTTCACTGGACTCTCAATCGTTTGACACTCCGTTATAAATGTCAAATTGAATGTTTCAATCAGTTTATGATTATGATCGAAATATCCAAATGTTTTTGTCTGATTTGAAACAGTAAGATGCCCGTTGGATGAACTGAAAAAATATGGAATATCTGATTTTAGATAGTGCTTTTCGTTGAGCCCGAAAACATAAACTTCTTCAAAAGCACAGTCATTTCTGTTAAAGATGTTCTTTGGCTGAAAGTCGCCATTATGGAAGTACATGTTGATCACCACTACCAAATACCTAATAAATAAAAAAACTCCCGAAGGAGTCAGAAAAATTTGCTTAGTGTCGGAATGATTTTTCTGTAGTATTCAAGCATTTCTTTTTGATTGCCTGTTATAACATTCTCAAATAGTTTCTTGCGTTCAAGTTCTATTGCGTTCATTTTAAGAAAATTTAATGTATCCGACAAGTCGATGCAGGCGTTTAACAGATTGTCTTCCAGTCTAAATCCTAAGGTAACGCTAAATCGAATTGCTCTCAAGATGCGTAATGCATCTTCATTTATACGCAACAAGGGATCACCAATGCAGCGCAGAACGCCGTTTTTTAGATCTGTGATACCATGATAAGGGTCATACAAATTCATGTTTTTATCCATGTACAGAGCATTTACGGTAAAATCGCGACGCATGGCATCCTTGGAAACATCATCTGTAAAACTGATTTTTGTGGGATAACGGTGACAATGGTATTCACTTTCCATACGAAAAGTCGTGATTTGACATATAACGGGCTCTGTGAGGGTCACAACGCCAAAATACGAGGAACTCAAATCCATATCTGAATCGCTAAAAAGTTGCTGTACGCGCAATTGTGGAGCGCTGGTTGCAATATCTACATCCGTGATGCGATTACCTAAGAAAAAATCACGGACACAACCGCCTACAAAATAGGCGGTATAACCGTGATCATTTAAACGCTTTAAAATAAAGAGATACGAATCAAATTCCATGTTAGCGACGTCTGCCGCGAATCAGCAATAAACGCATGATTTGTGCCAATGTCGCAATTAACGCGGCTACATAAGTGAAAGCTGCGGCTGATAACATATCTTTCGCATAAGACTGCTCGTCGCTATTTAAAATATTCATATCGGCTAACAGATTCATTGCGCGGCTTGACGCATTGAATTCGACCGGTAAAGTAACCGTCTGAAATAATGCGATGACGCCTAGCATTGCGACTCCTAAATAGAATATTGCCGGAACTGTGAAAAAGCCGATCATGATCACAACCCATGCAAGATGTCCTGAAATGATGGCAGCCGGCAAGAGTGTATTCCTTAATGCGATACCGCCGTAGTTTTCAGCATGTTGTATGGCATGTCCGACTTCATGAGCAGCAATGGAAACAGCTGCAATCGAGTTGGTGTTAAAAACATTGGGAGAAAGTCGGACGATTTTTGCCTTCGGATCATAATGATCACTTAGCAATCCTTGTCCCATTTCAACTTCTACATCCGTGATGCCTTTGTTCTTCAGAATTATTTTTGCAACATCTGCACCGGTATACCGAGTGTTGGCTGCAACGCGGGAGTATTGTTCGTACTTTCCCTTAACCTTGCTTTGTGACCACATAACCAAAAACATTGCTCCAAATAATAAAGCATATTCAAAAAATATTTCCATGTTTATTCTCCTTTAGAAAAAGAAGCAATGTGCTTCTTTACTTGACAGCTTCTTTAAGCGCTTTGGCAGGTCTGAAAGCCGGTGCTTTCGAAGCAGGCACAGTAATGGCTTCCTTCGTTACCGGATTGTAACCCGTCCGTTCGTTTCTGGTTTTTACGGAGAACCGTCCAAAACCGCTGATATCAACTTTTCCGCCATCAATCAAAACCTCAGAAATCTCCGCGAAAACCACATCAACAATTTCACTGGCATGTTTCTTGGTAATTTCTAATCGTTCAGCTACAATTTCAGCTAAGGCCTTCTTATTAATAGATTCAGACATAGGTATTCCTCCAATCGCATATTTATCATATCATTGCGCACGGCTATTTTCAAGTAAACGACTACTTTGTAAACTCTTGTTTCAAATCTCGGCTCATTAAAGCCACAACTGCGTCCTTTGGTGTGACATTTTCGTACAAAACACGGTATACCTGCTCACAGATCGGCATTGTGATGCCCGACTTCAAAGACTCTTCATAAATGACCTTGGCAGCCTTAACACCTTCAACTGTTTTAGTATTCATGTCCCAAAAAGGTTTTGCGTTATTCAGCTTGCCAATTAAAAGTCCTGCTTGATAGTTTCTTGAATGCACTGAAGTGCAAGTTACGATCAAATCCCCTACCCCGGTCAGTCCCAAATAAGTTTCCGGTTTTCCGCCCATGGCAATACCAAAACGTGACATTTCCGCCAAGCCGCGTGTCATTAACGCAGCTCGGGCGTTGTCACCCAATCCCAAACCACTTAAAATACCACTGGCAATGGCAATGATGTTTTTTATTCCTACACCCATTTCAGCACCGATGACATCGGATGAGCGATAGACACGGAAATAAGAGTTTGAAAAAGTCCCTTGTACAATCGAGGCGAAAGTTTCATTTTCGCAAACAGCATTAACTGAAGTCAATAATCGCACAATCACTTCTTCAGCATGACTGGGTCCGATCAAAGAGACGACATCTTTTAAATATTTCGGAAAAACAGTTTCCTTGATAATGACCGAAAGTCGCTTGTGTGAATCCGGATGAAATCCCTTGGCTACATTGACGATGATAATCGGATGGTTAAGTATTGAATTTAGCAAGACACATACTTGCTCAATAGCATCTGCGGGTACGGATAAAACGATGATTTCACGATCGCTAAGAGCACTCAAATCATTGGTTGCGCGGATGTTTTCATTAAGGTGTACCCCCGGAAAGTATTTTTCATTCTGATGATAACGAGCTATATCTACGATTTCATCCAAAGATCGTCCCCAGATCAGCGAATCGTGACCATTGTCACAACATACTTGCGCTAGCGCCGTACCCCAACTTCCACTTCCGACAAAGCCAACTTTCATGTTCAGTTCTCCTATTCTTTGGGTCGAGCCATGATATGGATCGGTGTCCCATCAAAATTAAACGCTTCACGTAAGCGGTTCTCAATGTGACGACGATATGAAAAATGCATCAGTTCAGGCTCATTAACAAACAATATAAACGTTGGTGGCGCTACGGCAACCTGTGCTGAGTAATAAATCTTCAAACGTTTTCCATTGTGTGTCGGAGCCGGTGTAATGGCTTGAGCATCCAAGATAACTTCATTAAGGACACTGGTCGTGATTCGACGGGTACTGTTTTCAAAGACTTCTTCAATCTTTGGTATCAACGTATGAATTCGTTGTTTTGTCAATGCGGAGACAAACATGATCGGAGCATAAGATAAATACAAAAACTCCTTGCGAATCGTTTGTGTTACCGTATTAATGGTATGCTCATCTTTTTCAACGGCATCCCACTTGTTATAAACAATGATGATCGGTTTTCCGGCTTCATGTGCATATCCGGCCACATGTTTATCTTGTTCACGGATTCCGGTAATTCCATCCATCATAAACAATACGACATCGCTGCGCTCTATTGCACTCATGGCCCGAAGAACTGAGTATTTCTCGATATTCTCATATACTTTACCGCGTTTACGAATACCCGCAGTATCAATTACCACATAATTTTTATCATCTTTGATAAAAGGCGTGTCAATTGCATCTCGGGTTGTACCTTCAATTTCCGAAACGATGACTCGTTCCTGATTGAGAATTGCATTGACCAATGAAGATTTACCGACATTGGGACGTCCGATAACCGAAAATTTCAACATTCCTTCATAACTTGGAATACTGCGTTTGCCAAGCTTTGCGACGATTGCATCCAGTAAGTCCCCTACTCCGATTCCATGAGCGGAAGAAACGATAATGTAATCTTCAAAACCAAGGGAATAAAATTCGTATTGCGCATCTTGAAAGGATACATCATCAATTTTATTGATAGCCAAAATGACTTGTTTTTTTGATTTTTGAAGCATACGGGAAATGTATTGATCATCGGAAGTCAAACCTTCCCTGCCATCTGTCACAAAAATGATGACATCAGCTTCTTCAATAGCGATTTCAACTTGCATCTTAATTTCTTTTTGAAACGGCTGGTCCAATAATTGGATACCACCGGTATCTATGACTCGCAATTGCTTGGTAAGCCATGTAGCAATACCATAAATTCTATCCCGCGTTACTCCGGGTGTATCTTCGACAATCGACAGCCTTTCGCCAATTAACCGGTTAAACAAGGTTGATTTACCGGTATTCGGGCGTCCGACGATTGCTACAACTCCATCAATCATAAAAATAATTCCTCTCTGCAATGTACGATATAATCAGATTAACGACTTGTTCTACGGTCATTTCGGAAGTATCGATCTCAATTGCGTCCTCCGCTTTTTTCAACGGTGACTCTTTGCGATGCGTGTCCTGATAGTCACGCTGCTCTATTTCATTTTTTAACAACTCAAAATCACTATCAATCCCTTTGTTTTGATTTTCCTTAAACCGCCGCATAGCCCGGGATTCAACCGTTGCGGTTTGAAATATTTTAACTTCTGCATCCGGCAATACAACGGTACCGATATCTCGACCGTCAACGATAAAACCTTTGGCTAGCGCCATTGCTTGTTGCCGTTTGACCATCGCTTTACGAACATTTGCATATATTGACACTTTAGAAGCACCCACTGAAATTTCTTCTTGGCGCAGTTCTTCCGTTACGTTCTTTTGGTTCAGAAATACTTTTCCATCAACGGATAATCGAATGTCCATAGTTTCTGCCATTTCACCCAATGATTGTTCATCCGTCAAATCAATATTCGAATTTATCGCCAAATAGGCAACACACCGGTACATCGCACCGGTATCGATATGAACATAATCGAGTTGTTGGGCCAGACGCTTGGCTATCGTACTTTTCCCTGAGGCGCTTGGTCCGTCAATGGCAATATTAATCTTCATTAAATAATACCCCTCACTAACAATATCCAATAAATGACAACCCCCATTACGACTACAAGTCCCAAAATCAGCAAGGCTATCAAAAAATTTAACAACCTGTTCGTATTGATGACTCGGTCGTTGACTTCTGTCATTTCATGTTGATAAGCTTCAAGTTTCATGTTTAATTCTTGAGTCTTCTGCAAGAATTCGTTGTTTATTTCATTAAAATCGACGACAGGCAAAATCTCATCCTCAAAATCCTCATCATTGACCAATTGTTGAACTTGCATGGAAATCGTCTGCTGGTTCTCTGTAAAATCTTCAGTTTCGACTTCATGTTTAATTACCGGTGGTTGTGTTTGCGATTTTTGTGGTTCAGATACTTCTTTTACCTTTAACAATACCTCACTTTTAGTGTCATCACTTTTACGATAACCTTTGCGCATGTTGTACTGTTTTACTTCCTCAATAAATTGATCGAGGTATTCATTGTTAAATGTTGACTCCTCAAAAGTTACAGGTTCATCTACCGGTGCATAGGCGGCGTTGCGGGAGTGTAACGGCGAATGGGTTGCTTTCGCTGTTTCCATCGGCTGATAACGAGTATCGATTCTGCTCAACCGATCAGCATAAGGAGCAAGCGCTTCCGATTTTACTTCACTCTCATTGTCATTGGCTAATTCTTCGCGCAACTGCGCATATTTCTTAACTCTGGAAAATTCACTCATCACAAATACCTCCTTAATCTTCAATATTATAGCATATCTCTATCTTGTTATCATCTGCGAAAAAAATATACCTCTTTCGAGGTATAAGGAAGGAAGCAAATCTATTTACTAACGAAGCGATCGATAACCGTTCGCAACTTAGGATAAAGCAATGAGAATACCAGACCGACAACCGCACCTTTTAACAGATTGAACGGTGTAAATGTCGTTACGATCAGATTCCAGCGAATCTCCTCTGGAATACCGTACAGTGGAAAGGTAATGTAAAGATTGACGACGACCATAACCAAGGTTGCCAATAAGGTACCTACCGCTATGCCTAACCAACCGAATTTTTTTGCATTGGTGCGGTATGCGAATAGAATGGGCAACATCAGCGCAACTCCGGCAAAGAAATTCGCAATTTCTCCAGATGCCGCCGGTTCTTTTGAGATTATCAGAAGATGTAGGATGTTTTTAAAAAGCTGAACAAGAATGCCACCGACAGGACCTACAGCAATTCCGGTCAAAATTGCCGGGATGTCGCTGAAATCAATCTTCAAATATGGTGCCACAGGAAATAAGAAAGCCACCGGAACCTCTAGATAGTAGAGTGCGAAGGCCAGACCGGTCATAATGCCGATCAATGCATAATAGCGGGTAGTCGTTTTTTTCATTTTTTTACCTCCTAACAAAAAAAACCGGACTCATACCCGGGCTAGACAGCTAAAAAAATTAGCGTCACTTCTTTCATCCAGACTTTACAGTCGCCTTCGGAATTGAACCGAATCATGCCAAAATACTGGCTCGCGGGGTTTACCGCCGGTCGGTAATTTCACCCTGCCCTGAAGTATTACGTTGTCATTATACACAACACTTGTTAATTTGTAAACAACAAATATACTTTTATAATAGACAGTACATATAATGAGGTTTTTGTGAAAAGCAAAACCAAACATTTACTTGCTCTTACTTTACTTTAATAAGTCGACGTATGATTTACTTAATAACGATTGAGAAATAAAAAAGCTGTTATCTTAAACATTGATATCAGCTTTTTAAGTTTATGCCCGAGAAGAGTACTTCCCATCCGCCGTAGTAACTAAGACCATTTCATCTTGCCCGATAAACAAGGGCACTTTAACCTGTAAACCCGTTTCCAAAATAGCATTTTTCGAAGCACTGGTCGCAGTGTCACCTTTAACTGCGGGTTCACACTCAACAATCTGAAGTGCGACTTTATCCGGAAGAATAACGCCTAGAATCTCACCTTCGAATGTTGTAATGTTCACATTGTCGTTTGGCTTTAAGAAATTCATCTCCCATTTCAAATTTTCTTTTTGAATTTCAATTTGATCATAGGTATCTGTGTCCATAAATACCAAAGCTTCACCCGCATCGTACAGATATTGCATTTCACGTTTATCGATGTGTGCAGGTTCTACCTTATCACCGCCGGTAAAAGAAATCTCCACAATCGCCTGCGAACGTAAATTTCTTACTTTTGCTTTTATGACCATCTGACGCATCGCTGTTTTATTATGTGATGCATCAATGACGACAAATATGTTACTTTCATACTGGAAAGTTATGCCGGGACGAAAATCATTTACTAAAATCATTCGTTCACCTCCTACCGTATATATTTTAACTGCTTGTCCGATTTTGTCAATCGAATACAGCCATCTTTGGTAATAAGGATATCATCTTCGATGCGAACACCACCTAAACCAGGAATATATATTCCAGGTTCAATGGTAACAACCATACCTTCCTTCAATACTTCCGTACTCAGTTGGTTCAGACGTGGTGCTTCATGAATCAAAACACCCAAACCATGTCCTGTTCCATGTTGAAAGTATTCACCATATCCGGCTTCAGTAATGATATCACGCGCAATCTTATCAACTTCTCTTGTTGCAACATCGGGCTTGCAAGCCTCTAATGCACGGGTCTGAGCTTTGAGAACAATCTCATAGATTTCTATAAGTCTTTTGTCAACTCCATGGCTCATTGCAAAGGTTCTGGTCAGATCCGAACAATAACCTTGATATACAGCGCCGAAATCGATCGTGACAAATTCATTTTCTTCAATGATTTTGTCACTGGCAACTCCATGTGGCATAGCTCCTCGCCAGCCCGATGCTACGATCGTATTAAATGAGAAAGACTTTGCACCGAGTTGGCGTATTTTGTTATAGAGTAATAAATCAACTTCAGATTCACTCATCCCCGGTTTTATGACTTCCATGATGTATCCGATCGCTTCATCAGCAATATCGGCAGCTTTCTGCATGATTTCAACTTCCTCAGGCAGTTTATATAATCGTAATTCACTCAAGTTCAAACCGATCAATTCTGCATGAACAGCTGATTTAAACATCTCATGCTCGGCAACCGTCAGTTGGTCCTTCTCAAATCCTAAAGAGCCAATCTTCTGCGAATCAACGATTCCGTTAATTAGGTTCGTCACGGTATTGTCAATATCATCCGTTAACAAAACAATGGAAGATTCGCACTGACTCTTGGCCTGATCAATATAACGAAAATCCACCAGAATATACTGATCTTTTTCAGTTAACAACACTGTTGCGGTCGTACCGGTAAAGCCGGTTAAGTAATACTTGTTATGCGCAGATGTGACAAGTACGGCATGCGCGTCTTGATTTTGTGCGATTTCTAAACATTTTCTTGCTTTTATATTCATACATTCACCACTTTCAATGTACTAATTATAAAACCAGATGATATTTGTTACAACTATTATTCATAATCAATACTCAATATTCGATGACTCATTTGATCATACTCAATCAACAAGGAGTAACACACTTCACCACAGATCCGAGCTTTAACAGGATCTCCATATGTAATTAAAATAGGTTGTCCCGCGATGGTCAGTTTTTCTTCCATCGGAAAAACATCATGATTTCTAATAATTGAGATAATTTCCCTCTCTGTTTTGATCCGAGTCTCAGCCATTTTATAGAAAATGTTTTGTTGTATTGACAGATTCTTCTCAATGAGTACTGCGGCTATTGTTGAAGTAAAAAGCATATAAAAAAGTAAAACGTGTAAGAGTATAAATCCTTCAGTTGATTCGAATAACAACAGTGAACGGATTTTGATCATAAACACCGCGAATACTGAACTCATTTTCGACTATCCCCCATTGAACTTCACTAACATCATCCAGCAATATTTCATATCCTGGTGTTTTTACGATTCGGTTAGCATCAGTTATGATACAAAACCTTCGTATATCCAAATCAAAACAGAACTGAGAATCTTCAATCTTATGATTAAAACTTAGTGTCAACAGCTGTTCAATTTGTAATTTGAAAACATCGAGCTGCGATATAAACTGAATTTCAGGCAGTTTGGTAAGTACTTGTGCTATTGCTGATAAACTGATTGTAAAAAAACTCATGGCAACCAAGCAAATCAGAGTTTCAATAAGTATGTAACCTCGGTTCATTTCGTCAAAATCAGCACTGTCTGATAAAGCAACAAGACCATTATGGAAATAATCATTGAAGCAATGAGGACCTCAATCATCAGAAAGCCTTTCTGTAATTTTAAAACGTCCAAATCCAAGCCAAATGACCAATTCATATTGCACCTCTCTTCGCTCAATTTTTATTGTTTTTGATTTATTAATGTTTCCACGCGGATTATACCAGCAGTTTCTCAACGGACAAATAACTGTGTCTATCAAGACGGTTTTTCGATTTGCCATAGCTTCAAGTTGACTCAAGATGATTTTATTCTCAATGTTTGTGAACTTACTTTCAAAGTCTTTGATATTTATTGGCAACAATAGCGAGATAACAAGCAAAACGATGAGTAACTCAGTCAGTATAAATCCTCTATTTGATGATTGCCTGATTATTTTCAATCGTGATCTCCCTTCCGTTTTGACAATATCGCTGGTCTTCGTTTAAAAATCCGGAATTGATCAAATGATCTATCTGTGACGGAAAGCGATTGTTCTCAAGTTTATATTGTAAAATCGCGGTGTTAACCAGACTGACCTGCGATTTGCACCCGCTGGTTTCAATAACATCTATCGTTTTCGCAATATTGGGTATCGTCAACATAAAGAGCAGTGCGATAGCCATCATGACAATCATCATTTCAATTAATGTAAATCCATTTTTCATTTCAGATCTCCTATATTTTTGAACTTATAGCTGCCATCGGTATTTGAATAATTTGATATATCAATATTACCGCTATGAAAAACTGTACATATACAAAAGCATAGAATAGTGAAAGCAGTTTTTTCATCTTACTGTCAAAAAGATTTATATTAAAAGTACAATAATTACTTAATTGTTCAATAACTTTATTTGCATACAAGCCCAATTGAATGAATATTTTAAAAGATGAATCAGTTTCGATGGTGGTTATCGCATGCGTAAATGTATTTCCTTCGAATAAACGTAAAGAACAGTTTCTTGCCAACAGCATAACAAATGGAAATTCAGAAAATTTGCCCAGTATATCCAATGAATTTTGCGTAGAAATGCCTGCCCGGAAGCACTCAAGTAGAATTTTTGAAAATAGACCGGAAGAATGGACGGTTAATAAATTATCTTTGAATTTCGCAAACAACGTCAGGTATAAATAGTTTCTTGTATTGGGATTGTATAGAAAATATCGAATTATCAGATATAGTAAAATCAAAAACATATATAACGTTAACAATGCATAACACATGAAATTGAAGAGGCTAAATGTTAAGTCATTACCGCCATAGTCAAACATTGTACGAACTTTTGATAGTAAGGTAAATTTAAAAAATAAAAGTGAAACGAAGGTGAATATACAGATAAAGCATGGATAAATAAGCTTCGTAATGTATTTTCGCTCTAATTCAGCCTTTTCATTCTGTATCATCAACCAGATTCTCAGACACTGTTCATCACTCAGAGCCTTTCGAATATTTTCATACACAGATTTTGATTTACCAAAATAGTGAGATACCAGAGCATGCATTGAATTTTGTTTACAGCCGATGATTTTCTTGGTCTGTTCATATGTACAGCCATTGGAAATTAAGGCCAATACGAGTGACATCTCAGAAAGCTGACGCTCACGATTCATGAAAAATGAATTCAAACTGTGCACCTCTTCCCTTTTTGTCATTTCTTAAAAGAAGTCTTTGAAACACCGTTACTTTGAGTGTCTGTTCTATATCTGTTTCAGTAATACCGAAATCCATCAGTCTGAATTTCGTTTGATTGATAGTCGCTGCGTGAATCGTTGCAACAACAAGATGACCGCCATATGCCGATCGTATGGCTGCCTTTGCCTCATTCGGTCCGCGTATTTCGCCAATAACAATGATATCCGGATCATGACGTAACAGTTGAAAAACAGCTTCGTCAAAAGTGAGCCCTTGTTTCATATTGACTTGAACTTGCATAAAATCAGTGAATATCTGTTCGATTGGATCTTCAATTGTATAAATTCGCTTCTTTTTTAATGTTTTTAACCATGTAAACATCGATGTACTCTTACCGCTGCCCGTTGATCCGCAAAACAGGATCAATCCATTGTCAACGGCTGAAAGTTTACTGAATTCGTCACTAAAGTCATTACTCGATAGGTCTTTCAGATTTTCTGCTCGGTGTAAGTTCAAGATACGAAGCACTCCACTTTTTGTATGATAGGTCTCGATAGCAGAGAAACGTAAGTTAAGCTTTTGTTTACGTAAAATGATCTCAAAACTGCCTGTTTGTGGGATCATATTCAACGACAGATCCAGATTGGCTTTGAATTTGCAATATTCATACAAATCACTGAGATTGTCGGTAAAAGTCAAAGGTACCAGACCATTCAATGATCGAAGTAGAATCATTTGTTTATTGTCTTCAATCTGAAAGTGAATATCGGTTGATCGCTTGGACAAAGCGGATACGACGAGATTTTCAAGTATTCTTTCCATAACATCACCACTATCAAATACTGTATTGATTAAATAAACCCTAAAAGAAAACAAAAAAAGACGGAGTTTTTAACTCCGTCCCTTTATTCATAATCTTCTAGTTTTTTGCTTCTTTCTTCTTTGAGAAGAGCAACAGAATCAAACCTAATGCCAATGCGCCTAATCCAATGTATCCGCTGTTATTGTCGGATGTATCCGGTAAAGTAGCATTAATCAAAACCGTAACTGTTGCAACATCCGAATCAGCTTCACCATCATTTACTTTGAATGTAAAGCTGTCTTCGTAGTTTTCGGAATCATCGTGTGTATATGTAAATGTTCCATCAGCATTAAATACGAGTACGCCGTATGCTGGGCCATTTACCAGAATAAATGTAATTTCATCATCATCTTCATCACTGCCTGTAACCATACCGTTATACTCTTCGCCTTGATCGACATCAAATTCTGAATCATCAGCGATCGGCGCAGCATTTGCATCCGGTAAAGTAGCATTGATCAAAATCGTTACGGAAGCAACATTTGAATCTGCCAAACCGTCATTAACTTTGAAAGTAAAGCTGTCTTCATAGTTTTCAGAATTATCGTGTGTGTACGAATAGGTACCATCCGCATTGAGTACTAATACACCATACAATGGGCCATCTACCAAGATAAATTCTAATTCATCACCTTCTGCATCACTGCCAGTTAATTGATCCGTGTATTCCTGACCTTGATCAACTTCAAATGCATCATTGTCAGCTACTGGAGCATCATTAACCGGAGTGACAGTAATAACTACTTGTGCAGGTTGAGAGAAGAATTCGCCATCGAATACTCGGAATGTGAAGCTGTCAGAAACAGTTTCCGAACCATCGTGAATATAAGTGAAGGTTCCATCCGCATTGATAACTAATAAACCATTCACCGGCAAATCAACTACTGAGAATGCCAAGTCATCGTCTTCAGGATCACTGCCTGTCAACGCACCATTATGGGTTGCACCTTCATCAACATTGAATGCATCCGGATTTGCTACCGGAGCTTCGTTGACTGGAACGACTGTGATTGTAATCAATGCTTTTTCAGAATAGAGTTCACCATCGAAGACTCGGAATGTGAAACTGTCAGAAACAGTTTCCGAACCGTCGTGAATATAAGTGAAGGTTCCATCCGTATTGATAACTAATAAGCCGTTTGCTGGTAAATCAACTACTGAGAAAGTCAATTCATCTTCTTCAGGATCACTGCCTGTCAGCGCACCATTATGGGTTGCGCCTTCATCAACTGTGAATGCATCCGGATCAGCTACTGGAGCATCATTAACCGGAGTGACAGTAATAACTACTTGTGCAGGTTGAGAGAAGAACTCGCCATCGAATACTCGGAATGTGAAGCTGTCAGAAGTTGTTTCTGAACCATCATGGATGTAGACGAATTCGCCTTCACCATCAATCACTAGCGATCCGTTAGCAGGTAAATCTACAACATAGAATAATAATTTATCGTCTTCAGGATCACTGCCTGTCAGCGTACCATTATGGGTTGCGCCTTCATCAACTGTGAATGCATCCGGATTTGCAACCGGAGCTTCGTTGACTTCAGTAATCGTAATCGTTACTAATGCTTTTTCGGAGTAGAGTTCACCATCGAATACTTGGAATGTGAAGCTGTCAGAAACAGTTTCCGATCCGTCGTGAATATAAGTGAAGGTTCCATCCGCATTGATTATCAACGAACCGTTGGCCGGTAAATCAACTACTGAGAAAGTCAATTCATCTTCTTCAGGGTCACTGCCTGTCAGCATACCGTTTTCAGTACCGCCTTCTTCAACTGTGAATGAATCCGGATCAGCTACTGGAGCATCGTTAACCGGAGTGACAGTAATAGTAACTAATGCTTTTTTGGAATAAAGTTCGCCATCGAATACTTGGAATGTGAAGCTGTCAGAAACAGTTTCCGAACCGTCGTGAATATAAGTGAAGGTTCCATCCGCATTGATTGTTAACGAACCGTTGGTCGGTAAATCAACTACTGAGAATACCAATTCATCATCTTCAGGATCACTGCCTGTCAGCGCACCATTATGGGTTTCGCCTTCATCAACTGTGAACGCGTCCGGATCGGCTACAGGAGCTTCGTTAACCGGTGTAACTGTAATGGAAACTAATGCTTTTTCGGAATAAAGTCCGCCATCGAATACTTGGAATGTGAAGCTGTCAGAAACAGTTTCTGAACCGTCGTGAATATAAGTGAAGGTTCCATCCGCATTGATTGTCAACGAACCATTCGCTGGTAAATCAACTACTGAGAAAGTCAATTCATCGTCTTCAGGATCACTGCCTGTCAGCGTACCATTATGGGTTGCGCCTTCATCAACTGTGAATGAATCTGGGTCAGCAATTGGTGCATCATTAACTGAGTTAATGGTAACTCTAACCAACGCACCCGTTGAGTATAATTGTCCGTCGTAAACGCGGAATGTGAAACTGTCAGAAACTGTTTCAGAACCATCGTGAACATAAGTGAAGGTTCCATTCGCATTGACTGTCAATAAACCGTTCAACGGTTGATCAACAACAGAGAAAGTTAATACATCATCTTCAGGGTCGCTTCCTGTTAACGTACCGTTGAAAGTTCCACCTTCATTAACGGTAAATGAATCAGGATTGGCTGTCGGAGCATCGTTGACCGGAGTAACCGTAATATTAACGGTTGCTGACGGTGAATACAATGTGCCATCAAATACTCTGAATGTAAAGCTATCGGAAGTCGTTTCCGAACCATCATGGATGTATTGGTATGTTCCATCTTCATTGACTGTCAGTGAACCATTTGCTGGTCCTGTGACTTCAAAGAACGTAATGGATTGTCCATCAGGATCACTTCCTGTCAATGTGCCGTTTTTAGTACCGCCTTCATTGACTGTAAATGTATCAGGATTAGCAACCGGCGCGGAATTGATAGTACGGACTGTTACCTGCGCTTGGCTTGTTAATACTGTTGGATTGTGATGTTGAAGTGCATTGGAAGTAACGGTATTGTTTACAAATACATCACCGATAGCTCCTGCATTAAATGTACGCGTATATTGAAATGAACCGGTATCTGTGAATGTCCACGGACCGGCACCTGCCCAAGAATCTGTAACGGTTAGTGTTTCATTGAATACATTTGTCGGTGTATTTTTATAATTAATTGCAGCTTGGGTACCGGATATTTTAATATTTTCAACATTAACTGTATCGGCCAATTCGACAGCTACCTTAAAAGGTGTAATGTCGAAAACATTCCCTACAACCTGAAATGATGTCGTGTATTTTTTTGTAAATGTTGCTCCATTTGCAACCGTCAAGTCATTTTCTACGATCTCCGTAACATGTACGAATGATCCGCTTGTGTTTTGAATACTTGTAACAATATCCACTCGAATATCGCCAGGACCCTTGTTTAATACGGTAACATTATAAGTCAAACTGAAGGTAGACGTTAATGTTTTAACAGCACTGACCGTATAAGTAACATCGCCTGAACCGCCGGCTGCTAATTGAAGCAGAGTCGGTGAAGCTGTCTTGGTGAGTGTCCACTCATAAACGATATTGTAATCGGGTGTAACATCAAATTTGTCAACTGAAAGTTCAACTGAAGCACCATTTACTACAGGAGCCGCAAAAACATTCGAATTGACCGGTGAGAACGATGTACCAAACGCTAACACAAACAATGACAGAATGATAAGCGTTCGTCTGATAAAATTGTTCATAAATTTCTCCTTTCAAAAGTTTAGAACATTATAAGATAACTACATGGAAACCTGATAAGCTGTGTGATGATTCCCAATGATCCACTCAACTTCGGCATCGCTTTTCACAATCGTTTTAAACGCTGCAGGGTGATGCCCTTTTTCAAATACATTCGGCAACGACCGTCCGACTAGAATTGCAGTTCCCTTTTTTACTCTCAAACTGCTTTGCTGGGGATGAAGCCGTATGACCGACGAGGTTGGATTAACATAACCCCAAGTAATACAAAAAGTCCCATCTTCACTCTCTTCGACTTTTTCAATGGTTCCAAAGACTTCCCTGGGTCGTCGAAGTAACAACCAAGCAGAAGTCAAAAGAATGAATGTTCCGAAAATCCACGTCCAAGCAACATCAAACTTCGATAGCTGGATCTGAGTGAGAACATAATCAGCCACGATTAGGGATAGAACAATTACTGAATTTGTCATAGTTACCCCCTTCGCAAAGTTACTTCTTGCTTACATTATGAAAAAAACCGGTTAGTAATCGGTTAGTAATTAAAAAAGAATACAATTATATGTAAAAATGCATAAAAAAATCGTAGAATCTACGATTTTTAATTGCTACGGCTAAGTTTTGATATATGATAATGAATCCTTGCAAGCTTTCGATCCGTATTCTTATAGAAACCCTGCTGAATCCGACTGGAAATCATATGAGCATTCTCCTCGGTTTTACAAGGTAACAGTAAAATAAACTGGGAAACATTCATTCGGGCAAATACATCTCCTTTTCTTAATGAAACACCAATCGCCGTCTTTAAGCGCTCCAACATTTTAGAGACAACATAATCATTCTCCGCACAATTCAAATCGAATAGCATTACATACGTTTGTTCATCCGTTCTCTCACTGTTACGCAGCGCAATTTGGTACAGACGTTTGAAAACTTCATACTCGCAATACAAAGCACCCTGAAATTCAGAATTATCATTTAAATTATTCATCAATTCCGAAATATCCAATGTTTCAAGTTCTTCTTTAGCGATAATAAAATTATACAGATTTTTAGTCCTTAAAGACAACTGCAAATTAAATTCTTTATAAAATTGCTTGCTAAGATGCTCATAATAGTCAATCGCTTTACGATATTGTGCACTAAGCACAAGTGCGTTCAAATAATAGTAATGAAAGTCCTCATTATACGGCTCCATTTTGAGACCGATTTGGGCTAAATCCATGACATAGTTATATTGCTTTTCCAATTCGAACTCATTTAGCAAAAACAAAAGACTACGATTAAATAAACCCGTATAATACTCCCTGATTGGAACTGTCCACATCAAATGGGTACTGTTGACCAAAAAAGGCTGCTTTATATATGAAAATAACTGATTAAGCAATTCTCTTTTTTCAATAACTGACACAGACTTATCATTAGCAAAACGCCAAAGACGATCTACCTCTTCCGTATCAACAACCATTGCAAGTTCGGGATTGATTCCGTAACCGTTTTTTGTTGTGACAATTATATCTAAATCCTCAAATATAGATTGAGAATTTAACAACTGACGCAATTTGTGAACAGCAAATTTAAGAGCACTTGAAGGATTATCGCTGTCATTCCATAGTAAATCAATCAACTGTTCCTTTGATAGCGGATTAAGTCGATAATAAAGAAGCACTTCAAAAAACTGCTTTAGGTTCTTTCCCAGATAAAGCAGCGGTTGATTGCTTTCTTCTTTAAACGAAAGCGTCAATTCACCAAACATTCTTACTTCTAAGCGAGGATCTGTCTTCTCCAACACACAACCCCCCTATCTAATGATTCTATGCAGATTATACAATAGGATGTCACGCTCTGTCAAAAATAAAGACATATAAAAATCATTATTATTTGTGATTCCTCTTGAAAGATAAAATAAACGGATTGAGAGCTTTTTCAACTTTCATCGTCGTTAAAGAACCATGCCCTGGGTATACCGAAATATCTCCATCCAACGAACAAATAAACTTCAGTGATTCCATCATATCGGAGACATTGCCTCTGTATAGATCCGTACGTCCGATGCTGTTTTTAAAAAGCAAATCTCCAGTAAACAAATGATTTTCAATTAAATAACTCACAGATCCCGGACTGTGCCCCGGCGTATGAAATACATTGATATTAAAAGGACCGAGTTGAAGAAATGGTTTGTCAAAGGCGTTGACACGATGAACACAAGTAACGTTACGATGATCACTGTAATTTTTCTGTGGATCAGTCAAAAATTCCTCATCTTCAATGTGAACATATATGTCTGCTTTAAAATGTTTCGATAAATCTTCAGCTGCCGCAAAATGATCAAAATGACCATGAGTCAATAAAATCGCCAAAACATGGGCAGACTCAGGTATTTTACTAATAAGAAAATCAGGTTTGCTACCGGGATCAACAATCAGATACTGGTTATCTTTTGAAATCAAGAAACTGTTCGCCTGATATACACCCAAAGGATATGTTTCAATTTTCATCATCTGTTACGAAAAAAAGCCCTGAGGCTTTCTTACTTTTTCTCCTTATGAGCAGTCTTTTTATTACAACGAGGGCAATATTTGTTCACTGTCATACGCTCCGGATGTTTACGTTTGTTACGAGTACCGATGTAGTTTTCTTCCCCACACACAGAACACTTGTAAGTGATGTTGTCTCTCATGAGTCGACCTCCTGTTTATGCTAGGTTAGTATATCATACTGAAAAATAAATTGCTAGTTATTCGTAGCGATATTTCAGAATTTCTGCCGTAATTTGTTGGCAAATATTGGTTTGCATTATATCGTTCCACGAGTTGGGAACAGCACATGAAAAAGCGACTTCCGGATTATTGTAAGGTGCATAACCCACCAAAGTTGAATTTGGAGATTGAGAGCCATCCCAAGCCACTGATTCAGCAGTTCCGGTTTTAGCAGCTATACCCACTTTCATCGAACTTAAATATGATCTGCACAATCCATCGGTTACACATAACCTGAAACCTTGCTGAACCCGACGAATGGCTGATTCATTACTTAAAACAGACAAAATTTCCGGGGGATTTTGATAGACCATAAAATCCGTGGAAGATTGGTAGGCTTCTTTAACCGTTCGCAACTTCAAACGGACACCATTATTCGCAATAGTTGCCACATATTGTGCCATTTGCAAAGTAGTGTAGGTGTCATATTGACCAATCGCAAAATCAAGTAAATGCCCCCCCAGATTAGCAGCACCTTTGTACCCTGTCTGCTCATTTGGTAAATCAATCCGCGTATTTGTACCTAAGCCAAATTGACTGTAATAATTTCGCATCGTATTGAATGCATTTAAATCAATGCGCAATGGCCCATCATATTCATACTTAGCACCGCCCAAACGCATTGCAATATGAAACATGTATACATTTGAAGACATAGACAAAGCCGTCAAATCATTAATCAATCCCAGGTTACGGTGAGATTTCTTAACTTCGGTATCGCGGATTTTAATGGGTTCATCCCGAATAACTTCCCCTTCCCCAACGACGTTCTCAGTTAATCCCATGTAAATTGTAGCTCCTTTGACACTGGAACCGATAACCATAGCATCTGTGTACGTCATTGTGGAATCAATGATATATCCATCTTCTGTTCGGACAACACCCACGGCAATTAATACATCACCAGTCTGTGGCTTTGTCATTACAAAGAAAATTCTATCCATGTATTTACGATATTTATTATTAACATGAGCATTCAAAATTCGCTTTACAACTTCCTCGGCATGCAACTGCCAACCCAAGTCAAAGGTAGTAATAATATCATACCCTTTCGACCCTTCAATAACAGTATTTAACAAACCTATACCTTCAGTATCATAATTTAAGCTGTATACCGATCGTGCACCTCTTAAAACATCCTCATACTTTAATTCAATTCCGGATGTACCCACATTATCATTTCTTGAATAATCCAATGCCAAATATGAAATCAATCGTTCAGCCGGCAGACCTTGCTGGCTTGTAGAAACATTACCCATAATTGTGCGCAGAGTTGATCCTTGCGGATAATCTCTACTCCAATTGATTGCAACATTAAAACCACGATATAAATTGATATGCTCAATCAAATATGCCACTTCAGCTTTTGATGCATTAAGCTTTATAACCTTTTCACGACCACCCGTCGGCATATCCATGGCTTGCTTAACAACAAATGCCCTACGTGTCTTTTCGTCAAAACGCAGTAGCATAGTTTCTGTGATTCGATCGATCTTTAGTAAGTAAATATCGTTATCTGAAAGCCGTCCACTGCGATAGTCATCCCATTCCGAATCTTTTATCAGCAAAGTTGCTTCATCGCTGTGTAACATAATAAAAAGATCCTTCAAATCACGGTTTCTTAAATTTTCTGCCGAGACATCAAAATTATCAGCAAATAAATAGGCAAGTTCCCATCTTTCACTTTCGGTGACATGCAAAGGCGGTAGATACGTGATAACCAATTGCTCACTGTTAGCTACTAAAATTTCTCCGTATCGATCCAATATTTCACCACGCGGAGTAGTTACGGTCTGGAAGCGACGAGTATAGATTTCAAGTCGGTCTTGATATAATTGCTGATCGACGACCTGCACTTGATAAAGTCGGAATAAAACCGTTGCCATTAAAACGACAATAACAACACCAAAGATCTGCAAGCGGAAAGTAACTGACTTTTGAATATCCGCAGGACGAGTCATTTGCTCGATTTCGCCATAACGTATCGATGACGTCTGATTCTTTTTAAATTGATTAACCAACGATTTTTTGTTCATAGTCACTTTCCTTTCCTCGATATTATAAACTATTTCACTTGAAATTGGTAATATATGATATAATTTTCGCTGAGGTGATCGCATGTTTACACGAGTACAAACACGCCCGATATTCGTCGGAAATCTTCAGATTGGCGGTCAAAACAAAGTCATAATTCAATCCATGACAAACACCAAAACCAAGGATGTTGATGCTACAGTGAAACAAATACGGCAACTGGAAACAGCCGGCTGCCAATTGATTCGCGTTGCTGTTTTAGATATGGAAGACGCCGCTGCCATCAAGTCAATTGTAGAACAAATTTCAATACCGCTGGTAGCAGACATTCACTTTGACTATCGCTTGGCTATTTCAGCCATCGAACATGGTGCCGCAAAAATCCGTCTAAACCCAGGAAATATCACCAATAAAGAACATATTCAACGTGTCGTCGAAGTTTGCAAATCATATAATGTACCCATCCGCATCGGAATTAACAGCGGGTCACTTGAAAAAAGACTTTTAGAAAAGTATGGTGAACCTTGTTCCAATGCCATGATTGATTCTGCTCAAGGACACATCAGCATCCTCAATGAACTCGGCTTTGACGATATTGCCCTTTCATTTAAATCGTCGGACGTCCGAATGACCATCGATGCCTATCGTCTGGCCGCTCAGACTTTTCCATACCCCTTACACTTGGGTGTAACAGAAGCCGGTACAATTTTGTACAGTGCAATAAAATCATCAGCAGCTCTTGGAGCATTATTTGCAGATGATATTGGCGATACGATACGGATATCCGTAAGTGATGATCCGATCGAAGAAATTAAGATTGCTAAGCAACTACTCAAAAGTTTTGATTTAATCAATAATGTACCCAACTTGATCAGTTGCCCGACGTGTGGAAGACTTCAATATGACATGATTCCTGTTGTTAAAGAAATCGAAGTGTTTCTAGCTGATATCAAAAGTGATATTACTGTTGCTATTATGGGATGCGCTGTCAACGGACCCCAGGAAGCTTCCAGAGCAGATATCGGAATTGCCGGTGGCAAAGATGAAGCACTGTTGTTTACCAATGGTCAGCTCATAAAGAAAGTTCCCCAAAAAGACTTAGTAGAAACACTTAAAGAGACTATACTTTCAATGATATCTGATAAATAACCTGAAAAGGTTATTTTTACATAGAAAAGAGACCGAAGTCTCTATGTTGCCAACCAATCTACAAAAATACCATTACGAAGCATTTCAATCTCTATTTTGTAGGGAGGTAAGTCATTGACATACGGAGTTTCCAGAATTTTCGGAACATTCGACAGTCGAGGATGTGAAGCCACCTTAAATAAAAAGTCAAAACCCAACTCACCATAACCTAAATTCGCATGTCGGTCTTTTCGGGCTCCCGTTAGGTTTTTGGAATCATTCAAATGAATGACTCTTAACTGATCAAGACCCATGATACGGTCAAACTCATCTAAAAGTTCATCGAAACGAAACACATCATATCCGGCATCGCTCATATGACAAGTATCCATGCATACCTTAATCAAGTGCGGTTTGCTGACTGACTTTTTTATATAAGCCAAATGCTCAAACGTATATCCCAACTCACTGCCCTTACCTGCCATCGTTTCCAAAGCAATTTCAATGTCATCATTTCCTTGCATAGCCAGATTTAACCCTTCGATTATTCTGCGCAATCCGATCTCTTCTCCGGCATTAACATGCGATCCCGGATGCAAAACAATGACTTTCGCACCCATTGCACGCGTACGATCAATCTCTTGTTTAAGAAATTCAACCGCAAGCTCAAAGGTTTCCGGTTTGGTCGTATTTGCCAAATTGATAATATACGGAGCATGTACGATGATGGAATAATCAGAAATACCAGCTTCTGCCAATAATTGTCGTGCCTCACTTACTTTAAAATCAGAGACGTTTTTGCGAAACGTATTTTGAGGGGCTCCGGTATAAATCATCAGAGCGTTGGCATTGTATGACAAAGCTTCCTTAACGGAACCCAAATAATAATGCGGAGCACTTAAAGAGACATGGCAGCCAATGATCATGATTTTTCCTTCTCGGCTAAAGACTTAGCCTTCGCACGCTCTTTCTTCTGCTTTTTGATTTCACCTTGAATGAACTCACGCTTCTTCTTGCGCTTTAAAAGTTCTATCTCTGCATTCATTTTCTTCTTATAATTCGGCTTAACTTTAGGATCTTTACGTTTAACTATTTTCGCAATGGCAATTTCAGTTTCCGAACGTTTAAAATTATGCTTATGACCATACGGTTTCAGTTCTCGCCACTTCGATGCACTGATGGTCATATGTTTAAACGAAATTCCCAACTTCTGAAAATGGCGAATCGCTGAATCATCGGATTCTTTGTAAATCGTAAAACATGTCCCTTCTTTACCCGCTCTGCCGGTACGACCGCTACGATGAATAAAAAACTCCAGTTCCCGAGGAAAACCCAAGGAGACTACATGTGTAACTTCTGAAATATCAAGACCTCTAGAAGCAATATCCGTTGCAACAATATAACTATGCTCTTTATTTTCCAATTGAGTCATCGCCTGACGTCTTTGTCTTGGTGTTAAATCTCCATGCAGTTCAATAACTGAAATGCTTTCATCTCGAAGAAGTTGGGCTGTGGTTGCGGCTTCTACCCGGGTATTAGCAAAAATTAAACATATATACGGCTGAAAGTTCGGTAGTATTTTTAAAAGCATCTGCGAGTATTCCAAATGCTTCGCCGGAATCAAAACATGATTAACGCGCGGTTTAAAAATTTCATCACTCTCGACGGTTACTGTTTGAGGACGTTCAAGATATTTACGTAAAAAAGGACGCAACGCTTGGGGAATCGTGGCACTGAACACCAACATTTGAACCTTTTTACCCATGCGTGATACGATCATATCGATATCATCCAAAAAGCCATACTCTAAAGCCATATCGGCTTCATCCACGACAAATATTCCGGAAGTGTCTAACCGCAGTGCTGACTGATCCAAAAATAAATCCTTTAAACGACCGGGAGTACCAATGACCAAATGGGGTTGTGTGTGCAACTTAGCAATAACCCGTGCCCGATCAACACCACCCGTAAACAGTTCAACTCTGATTTTCGGAAAAAGCACGCTGATTTTTTGGGCAAACTGAAAAATCTGTGTTGCCAGTTCGCGGGTCGGAGCTGTGATCACCGCTTGTACATGTTGATACTCTGGATTAAGTCGTTCAAATATCGGAAACAAATAAGCATGTGTCTTACCGGTTCCGGTTTTGGATGTAGCAATGACATCCCTGCTTTTGTTTACTAAAGGTATGACAGCTTGTTGAATATCCGTCAATTGGCTAAAGCCGTTGATTTCCATCATGGCCTTCAAGTGTGTCATCGTTGTTTCAAGTTTCATAAAAATACCTCATTTCAATTATAATCTGAATACATACGGAATACAAAAAATATGATAAACTACTTCCAGGAGGTGACGAAATGGAAGTTATCCCCATCGCTCCCCGTGGTTTTTGTAAAGGTGTTTACAATGCCATCCGCCTAGCTAAGCAAACCGCCATTGCAAACCCCGGTGTACGAATCACTGTTTTGGGTCAGATCGTTCATAATCGATACATCGTACAGGCTTTAGAAAAGTTTGGAATAAATACACTTGACGACCCCAAAGCTACCCGAATGGAATTGCTGAATAAAGTAACCGAAGGTATCGTAATTTTCACTGCACACGGTATCAGCAACAATGTCAGAGAAGAAGCGAACCGTCGCAACTTAACCGTTTTGGACACAACGTGTGAAGATGTATTAAGTACCCAGGACTTAATCGAATCTGCCATTACCTCGAAACAAACTGTTTTTTATATTGGTAAATCCGCGCACCCTGAAGCGAATGCCGTACTCGAAAGTTATCCGAGTGTCTGTTTGATTGAAGAAATCAGTGATATTCCCAGTCTTAATGATCATTCGGAAATCTTTGTTACCAATCAGACGACAATGAGTAAAAACGATATTGAGCATATCATAGAAGGGATCATTAAGCAATACCCACAGGCAACGATCGCTCGCGAAATATGTGGTGCAACACGCTTGAGACAAGAAGCAATTGAGAAAATTAAGCAGGTCGATGCTTTGATCGTGGTTGGTGATCCGAAGTCAAACAATACCCAGATGCTCGCAAAAATCGCTCGGGAACATCATATAGAACAAGTTTATCGTATTGAAAGTGTCGAACAGCTGGATACATCTGTTTTGAGAAAAGAAATGAAAATCGGTGTAACTGCCGGTGCATCAACCCCTCATAAAATCACTCAGCAGATCATTGACTACCTCAACGTTTATGATTTTGAGCAACCTGCAATACTACCTAAAGTAGACATATTGTCATTACTAGACGAATAAACGGGTGATATCACCCGTTTAACATATTGTTTATCGAATTAATCTGTTTCTGCAATTGCTGACCCCGCTTGCTGCCACGTTCCAGTTGATTAACGATTTTCTGAAGTTTTTGAATCTGAAACTTCCAATACTCTGTGAAAACAGAGTTTTTCTCTTTACGTAGCAAAGGTCCAAAATCGATATCCTCCGATTTTAAGCGAACCACCGATTTTACCTTGAGCGCTTTGATGATCTGATAATAATGGGCCTCAAAAATGATTCTCTCATCGATGATTTGCCATCCGTTATTCATCAGATATTTACGCATATTATCAACACCGTGATTTACCTGAACAATCAGCTGCTGATTGACTTGGACGTCGGGTCGCTGATCCAAAATGAGTATTGCTGTATCAAAACCCATTCCGGCAATGATCCAACAGTTCGCATCTTCAGGTACAGTTGACAATCCATCCGCAAGCATGGCTTCAATCATCGCTTCACACCCGCTTGCTTGTATATACTGTTGAGCACGAAGAAAAGGTCCGTTTTTATTATCCACAGCATAGGCTCGCTTAATTTTACCGCTCAATACCAACTCAACCGGTAATAACGCGTGGTCAGTACCGATATCTGCTACGATTTTTCCAGGGTCAACCATATTTTCAATCGTCTTCAAACGTAGTGACAACATATTAACCTTTGTCGACGAAGTCTTTCAACCGTTTTGAACGGGTCGGATGTTTCAACTTACGCAAAGCTTTCGCCTCTATCTGACGGATCCGCTCACGTGTAACATTAAACTCTTTACCCACTTCCTCCAATGTCCGGGTGCGGCCATCGTACAATCCAAAGCGTAAACGTAAAACCTTCTCTTCTCTTTCCGTTAAACCTTGCAAAACCAAATTAATCTCATCCTTCAATAATTGATTATTAGCAAACTCATCCGGTGACAAAGCATCTTTGTCCTCGATAAAGTCACCCAAATGTGAATCATCTTCTTCACCGATCGGTGTTTCCAACGAGACCGGTTCCAATGCGATTTTTTGAATCTCACGAACTTTTTCCGGAGTGATATTATCCATTTTTGCTGCGATTTCCTCTGCGGTCGGATCACGTCCCAAATCCTGAACCAACTGACGTTGGACACGGGTAAGTTTATTGATTGTTTCAACCATATGCACAGGAATACGGATCGTACGCGCCTGATCGGCTATAGCACGGGTAATGGCTTGGCGAATCCACCAAGTTGCATACGTCGAAAACTTAAAGCCTTTGGTATGATCAAATTTTTCTACCGCTTTAACAAGTCCCATATTACCTTCCTGAATCAAGTCCAGAAACAACATTCCGCGTCCGACATATTTTTTAGCGATACTTACAACTAAACGTAAATTCGCCGAAATCAATACTCTTTTTGAATCATCACCATCCAACTGAATACCGATCCAATGTCGCACTTTAGCCAATTCTTCATCTTTGACGGTTCTCAACAAAGAATTCTTAATCGTTTCAATATCAACTCGCGCAAACTCTCCGTCAGCTTTACGAATTTTCGGAAAGTAGTCATGATACGTTTTTTCTAACTGACGAGCGGCTTCCATTCCGTCTTTTATACGACGGGCAATTTCCGGTTCATCATCCGGATTCAACAGATTAACACGTCCGATTTCCTTTAAATACATCTTTACCGGATCGTTGATTTTAATATTGGGTCCAGTACCAAACTGAGCATCATACTGCTCAAGGTCAACGACATTGATTTCCTCGACATCTTCGGAATCATCAGCCAGAAAATCCATATCATCTTCTAGAATAGAAGTTGTAGATGTTTCTTCGGTCAAATCCGCAGGTTCTTCAAAGTCTTCATCGGCAAAAAGAGGAATTGTCTGCACATCAAACCACTCGCGCAGCGCCGTTACTTCATCATCATCCATCTCCAGATGATCGATCGAATCCATGACTTCACTTTCATAAAGCTTAAGTCCCTTTTTGTTTTTTTCCAAAAACTCTTTCTTCAGATCATCCAATGATTTAATAATAGCCATCTTAATCCTCCTTTTTACCCCTCTTCAGGGCAGTTATTTCACGTTGAGCGCTAATGATCTTATTTGCGATTTCAGCTTTCTTATTCGCATCGATCAATTGCGCTGACTCCTGTTTAAACTTCTTAATTTTTGCTTCATAAACATCGATTCTTACTTTGGTCATAGCATCACTCAACGACTCCGAACTGGCCTGCTTTGGAAACAACGGCCAATCAGAAAGCCATAGAATGAAATCATGTAAAACCGGATCGTTGGCTTTTGTAAGCAAATCCGCCAAAACGATTTCATTCTGCGTTCGATACGTATCTATGATTAATATAGCACAACGATTTGCAATGGGTGAAGACAAATAACCCAATTCATCCCTGAAGCGGATTGCAGCATCTTTTGATATCATCATCAATGCACATATCTCACACTCAGCTTTGGAACAATCCGCCTTAGGCTTTACCTCAACGGAAGGTTCAAACCGCTTTTCAGACTTCACATTTTGAGCAACGATGGACCATAAGTCCTCAAATTTATAACCGGATATTGCCGCCAGACGCTCGGTGAAATGTCTGCGATCAAGATCATCTCGTAAATTCTTGATTTGAGCCCCCATCGCCAGCACATATTGTTTCTTTTGATTGTAATTATCCAACTGATATAAGGATTGAGAATAATCCAACAAGAAATCCATCCAGGGAATACGGTTTTCAACAATGCTGACCAAATGATCCTCACCATACGTATTAATAATATCATCCGGATCCATCGGAACCTTATAATTCAACACTTCTACTGTACAATTGGCCTTAATCAACATATCTCCTAATCGAAATGCGGCTTTTTGCCCGGCATTGTCACCATCATAACCAATAACGATATGCCAATGCATCTGTCTGAGCTTTCGGACCTGCTCCGGTGTAGCCGCTGTTCCAAGGGTTGCTACGACATTGCGTATGTTTGCCCGATAAAAGGCAATAACATCCGTAACTCCTTCCGTTACGATCACAAACTCCGATTTCTTGACTTCAGGCAGCGCACGATGATAGTTAAATACAATCAAACCTTTGGTATAAAGTTCAGTCTCCGTGGTATTTATATACTTCGCCGACTCATCGGCCAAAACAGTTCGAGCAGTGAATCCGATCGGACTGCCAAATTCATCATGAATAGGAAATACGATCCGATTGGTGAAAACATCAGAAAGCTGCTTACCATTCACACGCGATACATTCGCCGCAACCACGTCCGCCGGTGGATATCCTTTGGCAATCAGAAACTTACTGCATTGATCGTCACCGGGATTATAGCCGACATCAAATTTGTCAATCAATGACTCACCGATACCTCTTTTCAACAAATATTCCTTAATCATAATTCCATCCGAAGCATTCAACTGATATTTAAAATAGTTGACGGATTCTTTCAGTATCTGCGTTAAAGCGACTTTGCGCGGGTCCACTGGTATTGCCGGTGCTAAGGCATCATCAATATTGACCCCAATCCCTTTAGCGATTTTAACGACAGCCTCCAGAAAACTGATTTTTTCAATATTCTGAACAAAAGTAAAAACATTTCCACCAGCTCCACAAACAAAACATTTATAAATCTGCTTATCTTTGGATATGGACAGTGATGGATCATGATCGTCATGAAACGGACAAACGGCCCACAAATTGCGACCACGACGCGATAAAGGCAGATACTGACTGATTATATCACCAATATCTGCTTGTGAACGGATATCCGTTATTTCCTGATCGCTCAAACGGCGCATTTAATCACCTGCTTAGAATTCAAGATAAGGAGCAATTTCCTTTTCAATATCTGTAATCAATACTCTTTTCTGTTCCATCGAATCTCTGAAACGAATCGTAACGCTTTGATCGTTCTGAGTTTCAAAATCAACGGTCACACAAAACGGTGTACCGATGGCATCTTGACGACGATAGCGTTTACCGATGCTTCCGGATTCATCAAAGTCACAAACAAATTTATTAGCCAACAACGTATATACTTCACTGGCTTGAGCAGACAGCTTATTTGATAAAGGAAGAATTGCAATTTTAACCGGGGCGAGCATCGGACTCAACGCTAAAACCAGACGAGTGTCATTTTCGTTAAGTACTTCTTCCTTATAACTGTCACAAACAAAGGCAAGCAATAAGCGCTCAACGCCAACGGCCGGCTCAACACAAAACGGTATATATTTTTCATTGGTGTTTGGATCGAAATATTCCATATTTTGCTTTGAATGAGTCATATGCTGCGTTAAATCATAATCCGTCCGATCAGCGATTCCCCATAATTCATCCCAACCCCACGGATATAAGTATTCGATATCTGAAGTAGCAACAGAGTAATGGGATAACTCTTCCGCATCATGCTCACGAATGCGTAAATTTTCTGCCTTCAATCCCAAAGCAATCAGCCAATCCATGCAAAACTTCTGCCAATAGGCATACCAAGTCAAATCATCACCCGGTTTGCAGAAAAATTCAAGTTCCATTTGTTCGAACTCACGGGTTCTGAAAATAAAATTCCCCGGCGTGATTTCGTTTCTAAACGACTTACCGATCTGACCGATGCCAAAAGGTATCTTTTTACGCATCGAACGCTGAACATTTTTAAAGTTGACAAACATCCCCTGCGCTGTTTCCGGTCGCAGATAAATTGTGCTGCTGGCATCCTCTAACACACCTTGAAATGTTTTAAACATCAGGTTGAACTGACGGATGTCCGTAAAATCATGACTGCCACAGTTTGGACAGGGAATTTTCTTATCAATGATAACTTCCTTCATTTGCTGATTGTTTAACACGGAAGCATGTACTTCACCCTTGGTAAACTCTTCAATGAGCTTATCGGCACGATGCCGCGTTTTGCATGATTTACAATCCATTAACGGATCGGTAAAGGTGCTCAAGTGACCACTGGCTTGCCAAACCTGAGGATTCATCAAAATGGCAGACTGAATGCCGACATTGTTGGGATGGGACTGAACGAATTTGTTCCACCAGGCCTTTTTAATGTTATCTTTCAGTTCTATCCCCAGCGGACCATAATCCCACGTGTTGGCAAGGCCCCCGTAAATTTCCGATCCTTGGAAAACAAAGCCAGACCCTTTGATATGATTCACGATTTTTTCAAATTCTTGCTTGGACATAGGTACCTCATATTTTCTCTTTTAACTAATCTATTATATTACAATTTGCGCAAAAATTCCCAACTTTTCAAAGGAATTGATGTGTAATCCTTAAAAAAATCGACAAAAACAGACAATAATTCCAATGTGAACTCTCCTTGTTTAGCTAAAGTGCCCAAATGTTGTAACTCTGCTTTCACTGTATACCTGAATAATCGCGAAAAGTTAGCATCATATGACTTTGATGTTACATTTTTTGCACATCGCAGGCAAACAAAGCCCCCTTCTGAAACAGAAATCGCACTTACCTTGGTATCATCGCAAACGACACAGCCATCGACCATAGGTGATAGACCCATTTCTTTTAAAATCAATGATACATACAGACATCCGACCAATATCGGCGGATAATGACTGCAGGCAGACAAAGACTCTTTGGTAATTTCATAAAGATAATCATCGGGCTGATGCGATGTTGATACTTGTAAAGCAATCTCAGCAATCAGTGAGGCAACCGCAAGGTGGGTAATATTCTCTTTGATTACACGAAAAAAATCCATAATAGATGCTGAATGCAAGAGTGAAATGGGTTCTTTTATATCAATCATCATTTGGCTCAGCGTTATCGGCTGAACCGAAGCTGCGTTCTTACTGCTTCCCTTTAATATACCCTTGGCTAAAATCGTCATCTTTCCGTGCTCTTTGGTCAGTACCTGTAACAGTCCGTCCGCTTCTTTATACGGATCAACTCGTAATATAAGCGCTTCTATCCGATCATTCATCGCGGGGATCCTGTTTATAGCCTAAATCAATGAGCTGACGCGTACGATTACGCCAATCGGTCTCAACTTTAACAAATAATTCCAAATGTACTTTCATTTGCAAAAGGCTTCTTAATTCGATCGAGGCCCGCTTATTGATCTCATTTTTCATACTGCCATTCTTACCGATAATGATTCCTTTTTGCGAGTCACGTTCAACTAAAATCGCTGCTCTTATATCAATCGAATTTTCGTTTTGCTCCGTATTTTCAATCAGAACAGCAATCGAATGTGGGATTTCCTGATGAGTCAGTTGCAAAACTTTTTCGCGAATAACCTCGGCCATCAAAAAAGCTTCCGGATAATCACTGACTTGGTCATTGGGATAATACTGCATGGAGTCGGATAAGTAACCTTTGGTAACTTCGATTAACCGAGCTGAATTGTCGGCTGTCAGCGCTGAAACAGGTATGACTTCCGCAAATTCATATCGCTCGCTCCATTGACTCAGCAATTCGATCATTGCCTGCTTTTTGAGTTTGTCAATTTTATTGAGAATCAAAAATACCGGAGTTGGTGTTGATTTTAGTAACTCGATGACAAACATATCCCCCGGGCCAAATTTTTCGGTGGCATCAACTAAGTAATAAATGATATCCACATCATGTAAAGTCGTGTATGAACCTTTGTTCATCTGTCTGCCAAGTTCGTGCTGTGGTTTGTGAATACCGGGTGTATCGATAAAAATGATTTGTGAATTCTCGTCGGTGCGTATACCCCGGATCACATTACGCGTCGTTTGCGGTTTATCCGATACAATCGCAATTTTCTGTTGCATCAAGGTATTAAGTAAGGTTGACTTACCGGCATTGGGACGGCCGATAAGAGCAATGAATCCAGATTTAAACGTCATTTCAGATCCTCTTGGGTAAAGCGCATTGGCAAAAGATCATCAATGGTTTTCACCGCTTCTTCTTTACCGTTAGACAATAAAATCAGCGTATCATCATTTAGAAGCTCTGAAAGTACCTGACGGCAAATACCGCAAGGTCCCGCAAGTTTGTCACCATCGGATACAATCGCGATCGCTTCGATATCTTCTTTTCGGTAGCCATGCGAATAAGCTGAGAATATCGCACTTCGTTCCCCGCAATTGGTAGCACCAAAGGAAGCATTCTCGATATTAACACCGACAAACTGCTTGCCGTCTTTGGTAAGTACACAACTTCCGACATGATAATGTGAATAAGGTGCATAGGCATTTTTCATAACTTTAAATGCTTCATCAACTAAAAATTGGTATTTCATAGCTCTCTCCTTCTATAAATATTTAAATAATATGATCAGACCGACGATCGCGCTGGTAATCGATAAAATAAACACGGCCGCCGAGGAAAAGTCCTTGATTCGTTTAATGTGCTCACTATACTGCGGCTCAACAAAATCCGCTAATTCTTCAATAGCACTGTTGATATGTTCGATGGCCACGACTAACCCTGTTAACAGAATGACCCAAAGCCAGTCCGACGGTTCAATGCTGATGACAAAAAATATCACAAGCACGGCAATGGCAATCAGCCATTGAACACGAATGCTCCGGTCGGTTTTCAAACCAACGATGATACCGTCAATGGCAGCTTTAAACTTGTTATAAAGTCTACTTAATGCTTCGCGGGGCAATTTCATTGAGTATCAACTCCTGTAATTCGAACATCGTTCGTTCTTCATCTTCATTTTGATGATCATATCCCAAGCAATGCAACAAACCATGGGCAAACAGAAAGCAGAATTCACGCTTTTTGGAGTGGCCGTAAGTCAAGGCCTGTCGTTCCATTGCGCTCATATTTATGAAAATATCACCGATATAGTCATCCTCTGAAGAAATCTGATCTCCTTCATGAGCAGCAAAACTAAGTACATCCGTAGAAACATTCTTCCCTCGGTATTCTCTGTTGATGGTCTGAATCTGATCATCATCAAGTAAAATAAGCGAACACTCGATCGTTTCGCTCTTTTTTAATAGTTCGACCGTCTTCATGAAAACGGGTTTGACATAGCGGCGATAGTTGTCGAAATGCCGCTGATTCGTTTGATTTACAATGTGAATGTTCAGATAAATCCCTCCGACGGTATTATATCATATTTAATCGTCGATAAAATACGTTCAACTATTGATTGAAAATTATCATACCAAACTTGTTAAATTTCTGTTAAGATATTCTAGGATTAGGGAGGAAAATATATGGGTATTTTGGGGTTAGTACCGGACTTGGGAGGCATTCGCCTTGAAGTTATATTTGGTGGATTCGGTTTATTTTTGTTCGGTATTAAATTTCTGGGTGATGGTCTTAAGAATGTCGCGGGTGATAAGCTGCGTGACTTTATTGATCGATACACATCTAAAGCTTGGAAAGGCGTTTTGGTTGGATTAATCGTAACGGTTTTCATTCAGTCGTCATCAGCAACAACGGCTATCACGATCGGCTTTATCAGAGCTGGACTTATGAGGCTGGAACAAGCAGTAGGTATCATTATGGGAGCAAATATAGGTACTACGATCACAGCTTTCCTTATAGGATTAAAAATTGAACATTATGCCTTGCATATCGTATTTGTCGGAGCTATGATGATTTTGTTTGCCCGTCGAAAAAAGACCTCTTACTTGGGTCAGACTATATTTGGATTCGGTATTTTGTTTTATGGTCTGAATATGATGGGTAATGAATTAAAACTTTTAAAAAGTGTTCCAATATTCATGGACTTAACTAGTGAAATGTCAACCCATCCAATGTTGGCTTTATTTAGCGGAGTGATCATGACATCAATTATTCAATCTTCTTCAGCCACAATTGGCATCGTCCAGAAAATCTATGAAGCTGGCGGCATGTCATTGGAAGCCGCATTGCCCTTTGTATTTGGTTCAAATATAGGCACCACCGTAACCGCAATCTTAGCAGCTTTGGGGGGATCCTTAGCAGCCAAAAGAGCTGCCGGTATTCATACTTTGTTCAATGTGCTCGGAACCATCATAGCGATGTTGTTATTGCGTCAGTTCTTACAGTTAGATCGAATGCTTACAGATTATTTTAATCTGAATTCACTTATGCAAATTGCTGTGGCACATATCATATTCAATGTCGTAGCTACCATCGCCTTCTATCCGTTTATCAAATGGTTGGTTATTATTATACGCAAAATCATACCCGGTGATGAACCGGAACGCCGTGAAGTGGATGTTTCGTCCATGGATACAAGTATTATCAGTCGCTTACCTTCGGCTGCTCTGCAAATTTCAAAAAACGTTTCCTTGAAAATGGGTGAAATTGCGCTTGAAGCCTTTGAAGATACTCGCAAATATCTGCTTAAAGGGAATAAGAACGATTTAGAGGCTGTATTACAGCTTGAAACCATTATCAATTCCCTTGACTCGAAGATCACCGATTATCTGCTTTTGATCGCCCGAGAAGGTTTAAGTGAAAATGACTTGGAAGAATATACGACCAATCTTCAAATCATAAAAAATCTGGAAAGAATCGGCGATTTATCCGTCAATCTTACCGAATTCTATGAAATGATATTTGATGCCGGTGAAAAACTATCCGATCAGGCCATGGAAGATATCAATCAGATGTATGATTTGGTTAATCACATGATTACCCGTGCCTTACGGATATTCAGTGAAAAAGATTTTAATCTCCATACTTCCGTGCTTGAAGATGAAAACTATCTTGACTTACTTGAATACAAAGCGCGCCAGAAGCATTTCGATCGCATGACCAATAAAACCTGTTTAGCCGATGTTGGCGGCAGTGTGTTTGTTGATATTCTGGGAACGATAGAGCGTATTGGTGACCATGCATGCAATATTTCCAAAAATTCCGTCAACATCCACGTTACCCATGATATTAAAGAAACTGAAATCTAGGCACAACGTGCCTTTTTTTTATAGAAAAAAGAGGCAATGCCTCTTATCCGAAATCAATAAACTGTCCCTTTATGCGAAATATCAGGTGCTCACATATATTCTTTGCATGATCCCCTGCCCGCTCAATGTTACGCATCATACTGATGGTCGCAAAAGGATGTTCCAGTCGATTACCATTCTTAATTAAATCTTCAACATAAACGGCCATACTTTTAAAGGTCTGATCAATCTTTTCATCCATCACAGGTATTTCATATGCCATTTTGATATCGGATTCTTTTAACGCTTTCAGCGTTTTATCATATAAATCAACAAACAGTTGGCCGATTTGTAACGCTACCGGCAATAAATCATCATCGAGCCGATCATTACGAATAACATAACGGGCAATACTCTTTGCGTAATCCCCAATCCGTTCCATGTCGTTGGCGATTTTAATGGCAGACACCACACTGCGCAAATCCGAAGCGACCGGTTGCAGCAATGATAAAACGTTAATGCATAAGTTATTAATCTCTTCATTATAGTTATTAATAAAATCATCGCTCTCAACGATATAGAGCGCCTTTTCTTTGTCTCCAGACTCAAGTACGTTTAACGAAAGTTCAAACATTCCCTTGACTCGATAGCCCATTTCTAAAATCGTATCGTCGATTTGATTTAAACGTTCATCAATTTTCATAGTCATTCCTACCTCACTTTGTATTTATATCAATCAGATGAAAATATTCGATTAACGATTCGTTAATTTTGTGTTAATAATCGGCATTTCAATTTTAAAGGTCGTTCCTTGATTTAATTGACTTGTAACAGAAATCTGACCACCGTGAGCATTGACGATCGACTTAACAATCGCCAAACCCAATCCGCTGCCACCGCTTTCCCGACTTCGATCAGAGGCTGACCGATAGAAGCGTTCAAACACAAACGGAATATCGTTTTCACTGATTCCGGTACCGGTATCCGTGATGATGATATGAATTTTATTTTCTAATTTCTTAATCGTTACTCTAACGAATCCTGTATCCGTGTAATTTATGGCATTGCTTAACAGATTTGAGAATACTTGATACATTTGTTTAACGTCGGAATCAATAAATACTTCTTTGTCACGAAAATCAAACGAAACATTCTTCTTAACGAATTCTGATATTACAGAGTCAAATGCCTGGCGAATGACTGCGGTAATATCATTTTTTGCGATATCCAAGTACATTTTATTGGAGCTCATTTTTGAAATAAATAATAAATCTGATACCACAGTTTCCAAGCGGTTAACTTCTTTATTAATTTGTCGGAGAAAATCCGTTTGAGTTTGAGGATCATCGAATTCCGGACGGTTCAGTATTTCCGTCATTCCTTTGATTGAAGCAATCGGCGTTTTAAGTTCGTGAGAAGCATCCGCAATAAAACGTTTTTGAAGCCGCTCCCCTTCCAAAACACGTGTGATATCTTGCAAGATGATCAGACAACCGGCATATCGAGTGCCGTTTTTAACGGGGATAGAAACTGCCTGATAATCAATCCCATCCAAATGAATCGTTTTGTAATTTGACAGCTCATTTAAATACGATTCGCGAATAAAATAGCGGACATCGACCGGTAAGCCAGAACTTTGAAAATTGATCACCGGTTCATTACTGGTCATCAGTCGATTGAAGCGATCGTTGATGATCACCAACTCTCCCTGAATATCCACCAAAGCCAACGGTGATGGAATGTGCGTGATCAGGGTAGCCAACTGTTGAGATTTTAAGACATTATCCTTCGTGGAGGCTGTCAGCTGACTGGTCAGAAATGATTCAGATCGGCTGATTCTTGTTTTAATGTTCTGCCAAAAAAGAAAAAGCCAAATAGAATTGAAAACGAATAAGAAGAAAATCGGTAAAGCAGTGCTTTGGAGAATCGCCCACAAAAAGGCGATCAGATAGGCGATAAACCACCAAAAAATCCAGTACTTATTCATCTTTTTTCTCAAGGACATAGCCTATACTGCGAATTGACCGAATCGTTAAGGCTGATCCTTTTAATTTTAAGCGCAATTTAAAGATATGAACATCGACAATACGGGTATCACCATCATAATCAAAATTCCATATTTCATTGAGGATATCATCTCTTGATAAAACGATTCGACGGTTGCGCAACAAATACTCAAGTAAATCAAATTCCTTTTTTGTAAGTTCAATCAAGCGGTCAACAACAAACGCTTCTCTACGCGTCATATCAAGACGGATATCTTCGTAGGCTAACTGTGCATCGGATTTACTCGTATTGCGCTTTAAATGGGCTGAAATACGCGCTAAAAGCTCTCTGGGCGAAAACGGTTTGGTCATATAATCATCGACGCCCGCTTCGAATGCCTCTAAGATATCACCTTCATCATCTCTTGCGGTTAACATGATCATAATGGACTGTTTATTGTTTTTTCTGAAAAGTTTAACTAATTCGATACCGGAAACTCCCGGCAACATCCAGTCAATAATCATACAATCAAAAGTATCATTCAAACCGGTGAACTTCGCATCATCACCGTTCGAACACATCACGACCTCATGTTTTGCGCTTTTAAGATCGTAAGCAATCAGCTTACGGATATTTTCCTCATCCTCGATTAACAGAATTCTTGCCATAATTACTCCCTCGCTTCGTATTTTTCAAGTATTTTCGCAACCAGCGGATGACGGACAACATCCGCAATCGTCATCTCAACAAACGCGATTTCATCAATTGACTTTAACAAATTCACGGCCTGTATCAATCCGGAATGCTGATCTCTTCGTAAATCAATTTGCGTCACATCGCCTGTGACGATGATCTTTGACTTAAATCCCATACGCGTCAGAAACATCTTCATTTGTGATGGCAGTGTATTCTGCGCTTCATCCAAAATAACAAAAGCGTTATCCAACGTACGCCCCCGCATATAAGCTAGCGGAGCGATTTCAATTTGACCCTTCTCCAACATCTTGGTCGTCTGTTCAACACCTAACATATCATGCAAAGCATCGTACAAGGGTCGAAGGTAGGGATCCACCTTTTCCTTTAAGTCTCCAGGTAAAAATCCCAGATTCTCACCGGCTTCAACAGCCGGTCGGGTAAGAATTATTTTCTTAAACTCCTGATTTTTCAGACAGGCAACCGCATAGACAACCGCAAGATAGGTTTTCCCGGTTCCGGCCGGACCTATTGCAAAGGTAATATCATTTCGACTGATCGCATCGATGAAAATCTTCTGTCCCCAAGTCTTTGGATAAATCAGTTTACCCGCAAAATTCCGTGCAACCGGAGATGATGTCAGTGCCTCCAACCGCTTCTCTTGATTTTGCGAAACTAAACGGATGATATAATAAAAATCACGTTCACTGAGCTGTTGATTGCTTTTTATCAGTCGGATCGCGGCTAATATCGACCTTTTACACTCTTCAACTGAGACAATATCATCACCCGATATTGTTAATTGACTTCCGCGAACTAAGCAGTTGATTTTGTAATGCTTCTCTAAAATTGCCAAATGACGGTCATTAACACCGAGAAGATTGGAAGTTTCTTCCATATTCAATTCGATCAGTGAGACCGTTGCTTTGTGATCCAAATGCATCCACTCCATTCTAGATTAAGTATAGCTCGAGTATGAAAATAAAAAAAGTACTTTTTCAAGTACTTTATTTGCTTCTGCGAGCTTTTCTGGCGGCTTCGGATTTTAATTTGCGACGAACGCCCGGTTTTACATAAAACTCTCTTTTGCGAGCCTCAGCAAGGGTTCCGTTACGAGAGACTTGACGTTTAAAACGACGCAGCGCATCATCCAAAACTTCATTCTCTTTGAGTACGACTCTAGGCATAATCAACCTCCCCTCTGATGCAAGCATTATTATTATACAAAACCAACCTCTAAAATGCAAGTATAACTTACGATGTTCTCGACCTATATCTTAATATGTTTGCGTATTGGTTTGTTTATTCAGTAATGCCACACCGGCTGATGTTCCGATACGATCAGCTCCCGCCTCAATCATAGCAACCAGATCATCATAGGTTCGTACACCGCCGGCCGCCTTAACCAGCGCTTTTGTACCAACTACTGATTTCATTAACCGCACATCCTCAACGGTTGCTCCGGCGGTAGAAAATCCGGTCGATGTTTTTACAAAATCTGCACCGGCATTTAATGCGGCTTGACAAGCCAAAACTTTTTCCTCATCATTCAAAAGACAAGTTTCAATGATGACTTTAACGACCAGTTTTCCGGCAGCAAGCTTTACGGCACGAATATCCTCAGTAACTAAATTCATATGTTTGTCTTTTAAAGCTCCGATGTTAATAACCATATCAATCTCGGTTGCGCCGTTTTCAATGGCATTTTTCGTTTCAAAAGCCTTGACCGCGGTCGTGGTGGCTCCTAAAGGAAAGCCGATGACCGTGCAAACTTTGACATCACTTTCCATCAGCTGTTCTGCACAGGTTTTGACCCATGTCGGATTAATACAGACAGATGCGAAATCATACGTTTTTGCTTCCTCGCATAATGTGATGATTTGTTGTTTTGTGGCATTTTGTTTTAATAATGTGTGATCGATGTATTTATTCATTGGTACATACCTCCTTGTTTAATATGACCGTAAGCAAAATTTCCTGCGCTGCAATATGATCTCCCATCCACTCTTCTTTACCAAACTCACGATACATATACGGCTCATCGCCTTTACCCAAAATCAATACCGTATCGTTTTTACAGGCGATTTCTAATGACTGGCGAATCGCATCATAGCGATCTTCAATGATAATATAATTGTTTTTCGTAATTCCTTTGCTTATTTCACTGCAAATATCTAAAACCTTTTCACTGCGATTATCTTCTTCAGTCAGGATTATCATATCACAATAACGATCCGCAAGTTCTCCCAGAACTTTACGTTTTTTAGAATCACGCTGACCGGCCGAGCCAAACACAACGATGATTTTTTTCTTCGGTGGAGTAATCGACCGAGCATAAGTAAATATCTTTTCAAACCCATCCGGAGTATGTGCATAGTCGATGATGACATTGAAGTTCTGTCCTTCACTGATGATTTCCATGCGTCCGTCAACCTGAGGAATGGTCTTACATAACTCAACAATTCTTGAAAGATCCATACCATAAGAAACCAGTGATGTAATCACACCGAGCAAGTTATAAATATTGAATATCGCAACCAGATTGGTTTGGATTTTTATCGTTTTCTTTTCTTTTCTGATAAATAAATTAAAAATGGTCTTGTCGGGGTATAATTCAATATTATCCGCAAAGAAGTCAGCTTCATGATCAAGACCATAGGTTACCAGGTTTCCCTCAAAGGTTGCGATGATGCGCTTGCCATAGGCATCATCTTGATTGATTACGGCTAATCCAGTCTTCTTTAGCATCGTAAACAGTTTCTTTTTTGCCTGAAAGTAGTTTTCCATATTGCCATGAAAATCAAGGTGATCATGGGTAAGATTGGTGAATATGGCCACATCGAAATCAACACTCAACACTCTTCCCTGTTCTAATCCATGCGATGATACCTCTAAAGCAACGGCCTTCATACCCGCATCAACCATCTTCTTTAACGTATGGTGCATAGGAATCACATCCGGTGTCGTCAAAAACGGCTGCTCTTTGACATTTCCATATTCTGTAGATATGGTGCCAATATAACCACAAGGAAGTGTATCGTTAATAAAATATTGAAGCAGTTTAGCACTGGTACTTTTACCATTGGTTCCGGTCACACTGAAAACCTTCAACGCGACACTCGGATTACCATAAAAACGCGACGCAATGACATTTAACGTTTTCAATACATCATCCACCAAAACATAAGCGACTTTGTCTGATACTTTTAGCAGCGGATCACTGTGAACGATGGCTACCGCTCCGTTTGAGATTGCCTGATCAACAAACTGATGTCCATCGAAAACCATGCCTTTCAAACAGAAAAACAAGGCATTTACATTCATCACCCGAGAATCTACGGATAACGAATCGATTTGCATATCCGGAGCACTGTTAAACAATTGATTTAAATTCATGATTCCACCACTTTCTTCACAAGAACTCCATAATTACGACCCTGCTTGTGATGAGTTATCCAAACACGATGACATTGATTATTCATTGACTCATCACTGATCACACTGACCAAAACATATTCCCCGGTATGTCCGGTCGCAATACCCTTTTGAAAAGATTCAAAGAGTACGGAAACTTCTTTATTAACAAATTGCATGTCATAGCGCATTTTAAGTAGATTTGATTTTTCGATCAAAATCTGCGAACGAGCTTTCTTGGTAATTGCATCCAAATGCCCACTCATTAATGCCGCAGCCGTATTGGCACGCATGGAATATGGAAAAATGTGCATAAAGCTAAATCGGCACTTCTCAACAAATGCCACCGTCGTTTGAAATTCTTCTTCACTTTCCCCAACGAACCCGACGATGACATCCGTACTGATTGAAATCAAAGGAAAGCGCTGGCGAATTTCCTGAATACGGACATAGAACTCATCACTTGTATAGGGACGGTTCATACGTTTTAATACCGTATCACAACCCGATTGTAACGGAATGTGGAAATGACGGACAATTTTTTCTGATGATGTCATTAAATCGAGCAATTGAGGGGTTATTTCTGTAATCTCTATCGAAGATAAGCGAATTCGCCTTAATCCATCCACTTCATCAATCAACCGCTTTAACAAATGTGACAGGTCATGACGGCTATCTTTTCCGTAACGGCCGATGTGAATACCGGACAAAACGATTTCTTTATGTCCATTACGAACCAATCCTTTAGCCATTTCAACCAAATCATCACTCGGTGCCCAGCGCTCATTTCCCCTGGCAAACGGAATGATGCAATAGGAACAAAACTGATCGCAGCCGTCCTGAATTTTCAAAAACGCACGCGTCTGATGATTGTATTGTTTTAACGGTAAATTCTCAAACATAATGTCTCTTTGATCATTGATATCCGGATAGCCCTGACCCTGTTGAATGTACTCGACCAACTTGCTTTTATGTTTTGCGCCGATAAGCAAGTCGATACGATCGATATCGTTTAATTCATCTTGATTGGTCTGAACGTAACAGCCCACGACACATATCATGGCATCTGCGTTTTGACGAATCGCCTGATGTATTTTCTGCCGACTCTTTGAAGCCGCCGTATTGGTAACCGAACACGTATTTATGATATAAATATCTGCCGGACCTTTGAAATCAACGAGCTGATAACCGGAAGAAATCAGACTTTCGATGTAACTCTCCGATTCAAATGTATTCACTTTACAACCCAACGTTGCTATTGCGAAAGTCTTCATTTCATCACCTTGAAGTATTATACATTAATCCGCAATATTTGTAAAAATCAGTGGATTTTTGAGTTTTTTATAAGACTTCACAGCTTTTAAAGAAAGCAGAGAATGCTCGATGCACACATCCATAAACTGTGGAACATCATTGTCAATCAGACATTTACCTAATAGGTTCAACACGTCCAAACGGATGTTACATTTTTCAAAAAGCGGAAATTCAATATTTTCCTTTAAATTGCATAAGTAAAGAGTTTTAACGGATTCACAATAAAGAACAAAACGGCGATTACTGAAACACAAAAATGTGGCATTACTGAAACCCACACGGTACGGCTCGATTCCGTAAATAACAGGATCAACACATTCTTTGGCGTATTGTTTATACAGTTTGTAAAACTGCGGCAACTCAAAGACAACCATCTCCTTATGATACAAGGAATTCAACAGTTCATTGAAGAATGGGATCATAATCCAGACACCCGTTTGCGATTCAAATTTCATCAGTGATTCCTTCAGTGAGAAAAGTTCGATGTTCATCAGATGATTGCGCTGCTGATAGTCAATCGTCGGCCAGATTTCAATCAGTTTATTGCGACTCTGATCATAAGCTTTTTCAAGTTTCTGCTTGTTGCTCAACGATGTTTTAATGATTTGCATCTGAAAGTAATCGTGAGAGTTTTGACATGAAAAGAGTAAACCTTCTTTTTTAAAGGTATCCTTCATCCATTGGATATCGCTTTTGACATCCTTGGTTTTCAATAGTTGCTGCTTATGAAATTTCTGCAGCCAACGGTCCATCTTTTGAAGTTTAATCATGTCGCTCTCCTAATGTATCAAGCATAATGCAAGCCGCAATCGCAGCCGTCTCCGCTCGAAAAATCCGTTTACCCAAACTGATCGAGGTGAAACCGTGGTTTGTCAGATAGTCAACCTCATCATCGCTAAAACCGCCTTCTGGACCGATAACAATCGTAACCGATGAAATCTCATCAGGGATATCGTACAAATAACGGCTGTTCTCTTTTTCATAGGCGATAAAATTCAGTAGTGACTTATGTTCGACCAATTGCTTGAACGATACAGGTTCCGTGATCGCGGGAACCGTGTGCCGATAGGACTGCTCCGCGGCTTCGGTCAGTATCTTGCGATAGCGCTCAAGCTTGCGCTGAGCCGTTTCCGGTTTGTCTTTGACCACACATCTTGAACTGATAAACGGAACGATTTTTGAAACTCCGCATTCCGTGGCCTTTTCCAACATCCAATCCCATCGGTCACCTTTAATTAAAGCCACAGCTAATGTGATATTCACTTTGGATTCGCGTTGTTCGGCAATTGCTTGTATAACCTTCACTCTGACACCGGTTTTACTTATCTGGATTGACCCGTAAAAAAGAAAACCGTTTAGATCCGCAAGTCGGATAATTTTCCCGTCAGTCATACGCAAAACCGTTGAAATGTGATGTGACTGTTCTTGGGTCATATCAACTTCCATATCCAAGATCAGTTTTTGATTAACAAAATATTGTTGCATACTAAATCAACGTTCCCTCATCACTGAGCTGACGTAATTTTTTAACTTCAAATGGTTTTAAAATCCGATAATCTCCTTGTCCTAAACCTTCGACCGTCAAAAAGCCGATGGATACACGATGCAGTTTACGAACCTGATAACCCAACGATTCCATCATCCGTTTGATCTGACGGTTGCGACCTTCAACGATGGTTAATTCAAAATCCGTCATCTGCTTATCAAAGTCCTTGTTTGTAACCCAAACCTTAGCCGGTATGGTAACCCCATCATCCAGTTTAATGCCGGCCTCCAGCGCTTTAATATCTTTGGTCGCCAATATTCCCTTGATTTTCACTTCATATTTCTTAGGAATATGATAACGGGGATGAATCAGACTGTTCGCAAAATCACCGTCATTGGTCAATATCAGACATCCGGTCGTATCATAGTCAAGTCGGCCGACCGGAAAGATCCGATACGGTGTTTCAACCAGTGAAACAACGGTCTGACGGTCTTTCTCATCATTCAAAGAACAAATGATTTTTCTGGGTTTATTGATAACGTAATACACTTTGTTTTCTCGGATGATTGATTTGCCATCAACCATGATAACGGCCCCTTTACGCACTTTAAAACCCTGCTCAGTGATAACGACACCATCCACACTGACACGGCCTTGAGTAATATATTCTTCTGCTTTGCGCCGTGAGGTCACACCGGCCTGCGCAATGACTTTTTGTAAACGATCCATCGGACTACCTTCTTTCTACTCAAATAATTCTTGAGAACTGCCACTGACGATTTGTTCAAGTTTCGGCAATTCATCCAAAGACATCAATTGAAACACATCCATAAACTCTTGGGTAACTTCATATAAAATCGGTCGACCCGGAGCTTCAGAGCGACCAAACTCACGAATCAAATCCAACGCTTGAAGTTTTCGAAGCATGATATCACATCCCACACCGCGTATTTCTTCGATTTCCACTCGTGTGATCGGCTGTTTGTATGCTATGATCGCCAGTGTCTCCAAAGCGGACTGCGATAACTGCCGGGTTTTTTGAATGGATAACATTTGTTGAGCATAAGGATGAATAAAGGGTGCCGTGAGTAACTTGACCTGACCGCCATAATTGACACACTGAATCCCGCGATTGTACCCTTTATAGAAAACCGCAAGTTGATCGACGGCTTTAATGACCTCTTCTTCGCTGCACAAAAGCGTCTGAGCCATTTGCTCAATAGACAACCCCTGTTCACCGACAATAAAAAGCAAACCTTCAATAATTACCGTATAATCCGTCATCGCTTGTACTCCTTATCAAATAGATCTGTTCACCTTCAACCGTAAACAGTAATTCTCCGATTCTAATCATATCCAAAACTGCCAAAAAAGTAATCAGGACCAACTGTATGTCCGAGCAATCAGCAAAACACTCTTCCAAAGCAAAGGAAGCTGGAAAGCGGTTGATCATTTTTCGAAGCATGTCAATGCGTTGATCGACGGACAACTCTCTCGCTGCGATTTTGGTTTCAAATGGCTGTTGCAACGAAACCCGGATCATGACTTTTTTCATGGCACGGATCAAGTCGTAGGAGCTGCCCTCGACCAACATATCCGGCATAACGTCATCCAGTTCTTTGCGACTCAACGGCTTACCGATAAATTGCTGACGAATCTGATATCGTTTTTCTAAATCACCGGTTATATCCTTGAACTGTTGATATTCCAACAATCTTCTCACCAGTGATTCTTTGGGATCTTCCACATAATCCGCATCCAACTGTGACTTATCTCTAGGTAAAAGCTTTTTACTTTTATACTCAATCAGACCGGCTAGCTCGCTCAAATACTCACTGGCTATCTCCAAATTCATGTCATGCATGGATGTGATATAGTTTTGATATTGCGAAGTAAGTTCGGATATATCCAAATTAAACAGATCCAGTTTTTTCTCTTTAATCAGAAACAGCATTAAGTCCAACGGACCGCTAAACTGATCGATTGTTATTTCAAACATTTCATCACCCCGATTATTATACCATGCAAACAATGTTCAATATAAACAAAAAAGATATTGGGGTCAATATCTTTTGTTCATTAAAGTATTTTCGCAATAAGCGCAACCGATTCAACCGGTTGATTACTCATGGTGAAACTTTCGGTCAATTGCTGAATAAATTCTTCGTTCAACGCCTCATCGTGATGAATATCAACAAGCACATCACCAATTTTGACGATATCTCCGATTTTCTTGTATACTAGCAAGCCAACCGCCGGATTGATGATATCCTCTTTTGTTTCACGGCCGGCACCAAGTTTCATCGCACTGATACCCAATTGCGTCGCCTTGATTGAAGTAACAAAGCCATCCATCGGACTCAAAAGTGGTGTAACGAATTTTGATTTTGGCAGTTTCTCCGGATGATCGATACAATCAATATCGCCGCCTTGGGCAGCCACAAACTCTTTAAATTTACTAAAAGCTGAACCGCCGGAAATTGAATCTTCCAACATTTTGCGAGCTTCAGCTTCACTATTACAAATTTTTGCCTGTAACAGCATGATTGTACCCGCCTGAAGACAGAGCTCCGTAAAATCTTTAGGACCATGCCCTTTGAGGGTATCGATGGCTTCCTTGACTTCCAAAGCATTCCCAATGGCCAATCCCAACGGCTGATTCATATCCGTAATCATAGCGCGGGTATCACGACCAGACAGTTTACCGATCGCAATCATTGCCTTCGCTAATTCTTCCGCCCGATCCGGCGTATGCATAAAAGCTCCATCGCCATATTTTACATCAAGCAAAATCGTATTTGCTCCGGCAGCCAGTTTTTTAGACATGATCGAAGAAGCAATGAGCGGAATGGATGGAACCGTTGAAGTAACGTCGCGAAGTGCATAGAGGATCTTATCGGCAGGTACAAGCGATCCAGTCTGACCGACGATGGAAAGAGAGATGCGATTGACCTGAGTGATGAATTCGGCTTGACTCAACGTAACCGAAAAGCCGGGAATGGATTCTAGTTTGTCAATGGTTCCGCCGGTGTGACCCAGACCACGGCCAGACATCTTGGCAACTTTGCCGCCGCATGCCGCAACCATCGGACCCAAGGCGAGGGATGTTTTATCCCCTACGCCGCCCGTTGAATGCTTATCGACTTTGATACCTTCAATGGACGATAGGTCCATAACGTCCCCGCTGTGCATCATGGCCATCGTCAGATACGTTGTTTCCTGATCGGTCATACCATTTAAAACAATGGCCATCAATAGGGCACTGCTTTGATAATCTAAAATCTCACCACGGGTCAAACCGGTAATCCAGAATTGAATTTCCTCTTCGCTCAGCACTTTGCCATCGCGTTTATTTGCGATGATTTCAATAATTCCCATAGGTTATCCTTTCTCTAACTCATACATAATCCGCGTGCGAACCTCGTCCGCCAATTGTTGAATGGTCAGACTCTGGTATTCTTCGTGATGGATCGGCTGTAAGTAATGTACCTGGATAATGACCTTCTTTGCTTTGGGGTCATCCAGTGCCTTATAAGAATCAATTAATGCTACCGGCACGATGGGAACTTTGGCATTAACACCGGCTTTTAAGGCTCCGGCTTTAAACTCGCCCATGGTATTACCATAGGAACGGGTCCCTTCCGGGAAAATAACCATGTTATGACCTTTGCTTAAACGCTCAGTCAGTTTACCTACCATCGCTACTGAATCCTTGACCGAATGTCGGTCAAACATTAGCACATCAAGATTTTTATACCAGACATTCATAAACGGTATTTTTTTACTTTCAATTTTCCCAACAGCACTGATTGGTACCGGGGAGGCTGCCAAAAGCACAAAACCGTCCACCGAACCCTGATGATTCACAACAAACAGCATCCCGTCTTGAAGCGGAATATTGTTTGCACCTTCTACCGTAAGTTTGCTTTTAGACATGCGAATAATCATAGCTGACCATGCTTTTGCTAATTCAAAACGAACCTTAAAAGGCTGTTTACGGCTTTGAATGGCCGATATGAATACAGCGGGTAAATAAAGACCAAGTTTTATCCATAACCAGAACTTTTTCATAGAATTCCCTTCTTCTTTTGATATGTTTTCACAGAAAAATCTGTGTATTCAACGGTATCGGTTAAATCAAACTTTGTACGATCCCATTTCGGAAAAAATGTATCGCCATCGATTTCCGTATCGATGTGACTGATTATCATTTTCTCAGCATAAGGAAGTGCAGTCTCATAAATTTGAGCGCCACCGGCGATAAAAATCTCATTTTCACTTTTCTGATTTTTTTGTAAAAATAACTCAAAATCGTCAATCACTTCAACACCATCAAAATGCCAACGCGGATCCCGTGTGACTACGATATTCTTGCGTCGCGGCAACGGCCGGCCAATCGCATCAAATGTCTTTCTGCCCATAACGACCGTATGATTCAGTGTTTTCTCTTTAAAATGCCGTAAGTCTTCCGGTATATTCCATGGCATCCAGCCATCTTTACCAATGACATAGTTATGGCCGATGGCCACAATAATCGTAATCATCAGACACTGACCTTCCCGGCAATGTGCGGATGAGGATCATATCCGGATAATTCGAAATCTTCCCAGCGATAATCAATGATTGAAGCGTGATGATTTAGGATACGTAAGGTTGGCAGGTCGCGTGGTTCTCTTTGAAGTTGCAGATTTACTTGTTCAACATGATCGGTGTATATATGAACATCCCCAAAGGTATGCACAAATTCAAACGGCTGATAGCCGCACACATCGGCGACCATCACAAGTAATAGCGCATAAGAGGCAATATTGAAAGGTACGCCTAAAAAGACGTCAGCAGAACGCTGATACAACTGCAAGGATAGTTTCTTGCCGTCACCACTGACATAAAACTGCATAAATGCATGACACGGCGGTAACGCCATCTGATCGATTTCCGCCGGATTCCAGGCACTGACAATGTGTCTGCGCGAATATGGGTTGTTTTTAAGATTTTCTATCAACCCGTTTATTTGATCGACACCGAAAAAATCCCGCCATTGTTTACCATACACCGGCCCAAGGTTGCCGTGTTTAACAGCGAAGTCTTCATCCAGCTTTATTTTATCGATAAACTCACTGAGTGTCTCCCCTTGATAATCCGCGTGTTTACGATATTCAGCATACGGCCATTCATTCCAAATCCGAACCCCTTTTAGCACTAAGGGACGAATGTTGGTATTACCGGTTAAAAACCAGAAGAGTTCCTCAGCAACCGATTTAAAATGCGTCTTTTTGGTTGTCAGCAGAGGAAAACCTTCTTCAAGATTGAATCGCATCTGATAGCCAAATGTACCAATGGTTCCGGTAGATGTCCGATCATTACGGTAAGTACCGTTTTCTAAAACATGTCTGCAAAGCGTTAAGTATTGTTTCATATCATCACCTGTGCTTTTATTATACACAAATGTGGGGTTAAAAAAAACGGTCATGAACCGTTTTTGTCCAAATCATGATTTGGGATTTAAAAATGAAACTTTTTCGGCAATGACTTCACAGAAATAAAAAGGTTTCTGCTCTTTGGTTTCAAACGAATTGGCCTGAATCCGACCTTTGATACCCACCAGACTGCCTACTTCACAAACACTGATTGTCGTTTCTGCAACACCACGCCACAACGTTACATTAAATATGTCCTTCTCGTATTCACCTTGACTGTTTCTGAAATTACGGTCAACTTCCAAGTGGAGCGTAGCTACTTTTGCTCCTGAGGGAGTTTCCCTGATTTCCGGTAACTGAATGACCCGACCAACTAAAACGATTTGATTCAACATGTTTTTCCTCCTTTGTTGCAAACTGAATTATCGCAAAAAAAGGAAAACGTTTCAAATCGCCTATTTGGTCATTTTGGGGTAAAATGACCAAATATCTCTAGCACATAATGGTCAAAAATACCAAATAACCACTTTTTTTATTTTTTTATTGAAACGACACATTTATTGTTTAAATCAATGATATTTCGAACATTTTCAATATCCAACAGTGTAATATCTTCTACCCAGGTCAGACTATCGAAAAAATCCGCCTTGGCAAAGGTTGCTCGGATAAAGGAGATAGCCATATCTTCCAAATCATTGAGACTGCGAAAAGCTTGTCCCAAATAGCGGCGTTTTAACTGTTCAAGCGTTACAGCCGAAATCGTACATTTTGAGATCTCAACTTCTAAGAACTTTTCAAATGTCTCACTATCATCCGTTTCATTGTAAAACATAAGTAAACCGTAACCTTCGCCTAAATCAACTTCAAATCCGAAGAAATCGCTGATGACCCCATCATCCATCCACCGTTGATAGGCAGGATTCAGCGTACTGAAAGTCGCTTCCATGAGTAATCGCAACGACCACTCTGCGTTCTTTCGTTCACGTTCACTAAGATAATGGTGATTCAGTTTGAAAGTAACCGTAGACTTGAGTGATTGAACATCCAATATAAAATCGAATTTTTCTCTAAACACATGGTTGGGCTCATTTACCTTCACCGACTCAACCAAAGGTGCATGATCAAAGGACTTAGTTGAATGATTTTTTTCAGCAAGATCAAAAATCCTTTCCGGCTCTTCACCGGTAGCGACCACAAGCAACATACGCTGCGGATGATAATTTAACCGATAGCATAATTCCAAATGTTCTTTGGTGATGGAGGTTACACTTTCCTCAGAGCCGCCGATATCGTTTGAAAACGGATGCTCTACAAAAAGTGATCGATAGGTTTCATTGACAAGTCTTGAATCCGGCATTTGAGCATACATGCGCAATTCTTGTATTATTATACCCTTTTCTTTCTCTACCGACTGTTCACTGATTTTCAAGTCACTGACAAAATCCAAAAGCATGTTCAGCGGTTTTTCTATATCGTTGGAAGTCGAGAAATAGTAAACCGTTTCTTCGTAGGAAGTAAAGGCATTGACGGAAGCTCCGACTTCCGTAAAGGCAGTCATGATGTCCCCTTCTTCACTTTCAAAAAGTTTGTGCTCTAAAAAATGTGCGCTCCCTGGCACAATATCTACGATGTTACCTTCATTGTCCTTCAGTTTTGTATGCATACCGCCAAAAGGAGTCGCTATCAGCGCACTGGAACCAATGTAACCGGGTTTATGCATAACAACGACTCTGAGCCCACTGCCAACCGTTTGTTCGTAGAACGTCTCGTTAAATCGCTGATTCGTTATTTTGTTCATGGGTGCCCTCTCCTTTCAAAAGAAATTTCGTAACTTTCGTCATCTTTGCAAAAACAGTTTTAATCTGTTGAGCGCTAACTTTTTCAATATCCGCAATGACGGCCTCTTTGTCGATGTAACGCCCGATCAGACTGATCTGATAGTAATAGTTGATAATTGCACTGGAATCATCGTCAATCTGACGAATTGAATTAATCATCATTTTCTTACTTGCCTCAATCAAAGAATCACTCAGTTGACCGCTTCGTACGGTTTCAAGCTGTATGTCGATCAGTTTCTCGACGGTATCCGCTTGTTTAGCATCGATTCCGGTATAAACAAAGCACACCCCGTCAAAAGTGATCATTTGAGCACCGATCGTGTAACAAAGGCTGCGCTTTTCGCGAATTTCACTGAAGCAAAGCGATGATGGCAACTGACCGAAGGCGGCCATGCCAACTCTTAAAGGCCAATAGTCAGCATCACTAGGAATAACTTGTGGATTATAGATCAGAATCAGGTTAGACTGGTCCATTTTACGCAACATTTCAACCGATTGAAAATCACCAACATCCAATCGATACATCGTTTCGACATTGTCCCTTTTTCTAAATAAGAAACTGCTTTTGATCATTTCGCTGATCTCATTTTCATCAACATCGCCGACCACAAAAACGTCCAATCGCATGTTTTCGATCATGTCTTGATGATAGTTTCTGCAATCTTCCATTGAAATTGTATCAAGAATATCCAAGGTTCCTTGGATATTCACTGACAGCGGAAAGCCTTTACCGGCGATTTCAAATGCTTTTTTCATGGCAAACTGCATTGGATTGTCCATCGAACGTACCAGAATGCTTCGAATGATTTTTTTTGCTTCTTTTAAGGTATCTTCATTAATCAGCGGATAGCGGATCATGTCCATCATCCAATCAAAAAAGCCATCAAGAATCGCGGATTGATTGACAAACTTACCATTCAATACTTTTGTTTTAAACTCTGTGCTAATTGCGGCGCCATAACCGGTGTTACGTACATCGACATAACTGCCATACAGCTGATCGGACAAACGGGTCATATCCACTTTCGTTGGTGCTTTTTCGTTACGGTCACTGGCCATCGCAGAAATAAGTGCGCGGATGGTTGCGTCTTTTTGTGAGGTCACCGATAAAAAACGAAATGAAAAGGAAATATCTTTGAATTTCCCGGTTTTAATGATATTCAGATTCAAGTTTTCATGTATTCTGATTTGGTTCATGCTGTCCTCCCAAGGGTGCGGGGTACTATACAAAGCAACTAAAAGGTCCTATAATAAAGTCGAAGCAGAGGTAGAAACATGAACGAAAAACTAAATGATTCTTCCTGTTTGATCATCATTGATATGGTCAACGGGTTTATGGTTGAAGGACCGATGGCGGATGCAAGTATCAAAAACATTATCGTTAATATCGTAGAATTAATCAAGTGTTTTAAACAATCCGATTCGCCGATTCTGGCGTTTTTAGATCACCACTCGGCAGATTCGAAAGAATTCAGTGCCTATCCGGCGCATTGTGTGGCCGGTACATCCGAAAGTGAATGGGTCGATGAGTTGAAACCTTATGCCAAAGATGTGACCTTTATAGAGAAAAACAGTGTGAATGGATTTCTTTCCCCAAGTTTTCAAGAATGGTTGGAACAAAACGGAGAAATCCGTGAATATGTCATTACCGGTTGTGTAACCGACATCTGTGTATTGCAGTTTGCATCAACGATGCAAGCCCACATTCATCAGCACAATTTGGATTCAGTCGTAACGGTTGTTGCCAACGCTGTTGATACCTTTGACGCACCGAATCACCCCAAGAAAGACTTTCATGAATTTGCTTTAACATTGATGAGACAATATGGGATCAATGTCGTAGAGGAGTATGTATGTTAAAAATCAATGAACTTTCCATGCTGACGGATTTTTATGAATTTTCGATGGCATATGCTTATTTTAAGGAAAACCGACACGAACAAATCGCTTACTTTGATATGTTTGTTCGACGCCTGCCTGATCAAGGCGGCTATTTGATTTTCAACGGTTTACACCGTTTAGTTGAAGTAATTGAAAATTTCGCATTTGATGACGATCAAATCGGCTATCTGCGGAGCAAAAATGTCTTTGATGAGGAATTTCTGACATATTTAAGAAACATTAAGCTAAGTGTCGACATCTGGTCCGTACCGGATGGAACAGTTGTCTTTAATAATCAGCCGTTGGTTACCGTCAGAGGAAATGTTATCGAAGCTCAACTGATTGAAACGGTTTTGCTCTTGTGCGTTAATTACCCTACCCTTGTAACGACCAAGGCCAGCAGGATCGTAAATGCTGCACAAGGGCGGACTGTGATCGAATTTGGAGCAAGAAGAGCACAGGGATTTGATGCGGCCATTGAAGGTGCGCGTTGCGCCGTCATTGCCGGAGCCGCTGGAACATCCAATACATTGGCCGGCTACCAACATGGATTAGCCATTTCCGGAACCATCGCACACAGTTACATCCAAACGCATGATAGTGAATACGATGCATTCTTGAGTTATGCTAAAATTAATCCGGAGAACTGTATTCTGTTGGTGGATACCTACGACACTTTAAAGTCCGGAGTGGTCAATGCCATCAAAGTTGCGAATGACTTTCTGTTGCCCAATGGGTATCGTTTAAAAGCCATTCGCTTGGACTCCGGGGACTTGTCTTACTTATCAAAAAAAGCTCGTATTATGCTGGACGAAGCCGGTTTACAGGATTGTAAAATTATTGCCTCTAATTCTTTAGATGAAGATTTAATTGATGACTTAATAAAACAGCAAGCACAAATTGATATATTCGGTGTTGGCGAAAATTTAATAACCTCCAAAAGTACCCCGGTCTTGGGAGGTGTTTATAAGCTGGTTGCTCAAGAAGTCGAGGAAGAGATCGTTCCAAAAATAAAAATCAGTGATAATCTTGAAAAAATCACAAATCCGGGATTTAAAAAGGTTATTCGTTTCATTGATAAAGAAACACAAAAAGCATTAGGTGATTGTGTCATGCTTGCGGATGAAATCGTACCAACCGACGGATTTACATTGTTCGATCCCATCGCTCCTTGGAAACGCAAAACAATCACCGATTATGATTATGTAATTCTGCAGGTTCCTGTATTCGTTAATGGTCATCTTGTCTATCGTGTTCCAACGGTCAATGAAACCACCGAATATTGTAAGCATCAGATGGAAACCATGTGGGAAGAAGTCAAACGACTGGCGTTCCCTCACAAATATTACGTTGACTTATCACAAAAACTTTGGGATTTAAAGAATCATATGATTCAAAACTATCGAAAATAACAAAATCTGGTATTTTATTTCAAACAAAAGGAAAGCTTTCGCTTTCCTTTTAACGTTTACCTGCATCGTAAGGTTCACCGGCAGCTCTAGGAGCGGCGGATTTCTTCGATGTGAAAGTTAAGATAATAATAGTTGCCAGATAAGGGATCATTTTAAACATATACGACGGAATTCCTAAAGCAAGCAAAATCGGAATGCCCGTATATGCGGCCGATATGGTTTTCATTAGTCCAAAGAAGAAGGCAGCAAACAGGATCCGACCCGGACGCCATTGACCGAAAATCAATACCGCCAAAGCCAAGAATCCGTATCCCCCAACCTGACCGTCAAATGCAGTCGTTACCGGTACCATCAGTACCAAACCGCCAAGCCCTGCAAGTGCACCGGAAATCAATACACCGATGTAACGCATTTTCTTAACATTGACACCGGCAGCGTCCGCAGCTTGGGGATGCTCGCCACACGCCCGCAGACGTAATCCAAAACGGGTCTTATAAAGGACAAAGGTTGCAATAATCAAAATACCAAATCCGACAAACGTTGTAATATAGGTGTTTTTAAAGAACAGATCCCCTAGAACCGGAATGTCAGAAAGAAACGGAACCAACGGAATCCGGTACGTATTGTTAAATGTTACTTGTTGAACGCCAATGAGCATGCGAGCCGTAAAAATCGCAAATGCCGGAGCAAATAAGTTCAAGGCCGTTCCGCTGATGACTTGATTGGCTTTCATATTAATTGAGGCATAGGCATGGAACAGTGACAAGAACATGCCCGTGACTGCGGCAACCAACATGGACAAAATCAATAATGACTGACCCGACATCGTGGATTGCATCTGATTCATAAAGTACAGACTGACAAATGCACCGATGACCATGATCCCTTCAAGTGCGATATTGACCACACCGCTGCGCTCAGAGTACATGCCGCCTATTGCAACAATAAGCAAAGGTATCGAATAAAACATGGTTTGCTGAACCAAGAAATAGAATGTATTTAATGTCATTTGGTCCTACCTCCCATCTTTCTTGAAAGACTTTCAATGAATGATTTAAAGGCCAGAGATAAGGCACTGAAATAAATGATGATTGAAATCATCATGTCGATTACTTCCGGAACAAAACGCAAGCGCTGTATGTAAAATCCGCCCATGTTCATGTGACCGACAAACAGACCGGAGAAAATGATTCCGATCGGATTGGAAAGTCCAAGGAGTGCTACGGGAATACCGTTAAAGCCTTCTGTAGCTAAAATATCAACGACTTCAATATGTTTACCGATATCGGACAAATAGAGCAACCCACCACCAAGACCAGCCAATGCACCGGCAATCATCATGGAAAGAATAATGCTTTTCTTCTCATTGATCCCGGCATAACGACTGGCTTCCCGGTTATAACCGACAGCTTTCAGTTCAAAGCCAAAGGTGGTTTTTTCTAAAATAATGTACATGACAACCGCTGTGACAATAGCAATGATGATACCGATATTTGCGGATGACAGAGGAAACAGTACATTCAGTCCTCCTCGAGGTAAATACGCATTGCGAGGAGACAGTGACTGATTTCTGGTCAAATCAAACACCGTACTAACAACTAAGAAGTTAACAAGATACATACCGATATAATTTAACATAATCGAAGTAATGACCTCGTTGACGTTTCTAAAGGCCTTCAATACGCCGACGATGGCTCCCCATATCGCTCCAGCGAGCATCGCACCGATAAGTGCAACGACCCACAAATAGCCAACGGGAATAAATGTCCATTTGACTCCGATGTAAATTGCCGCAAATGCACCTAAAATAAACTGTCCGGAAGCACCAATATTAAACAATCCGGTCTTAAAAGCGAATCCGACGGATAAACCGGTTAAGATGATTGGCATGGCATTATGCAGCATATTGCCGACCCCGCGTAAGCCGCCATTGAATCCCCCGTTTAAGATAATAATGAATCCGCGAGTCGCTTGGGCAGGATTACTGATCAGTAAAATGATATAACCAATCAGCAAACCAAACAAAATTGCAAAGATGGAAGCAAATGCATTTTTGAAAGATCGATTATTTAGTAATTTCTTTACGTTCATAGCCTGCTCCCCTCTTAGATCCTGACATATACAAACCTAACTCTTGCTGAGTGACTTCACTTGGATTCACTGCTCCAACAATCTCACCTTCATACATAACGATAATTCGATCGCTGATTCCCAAGACTTCGCTCAACTCAAGCGATACAAGCAAAACAGCCCTTCCCATGTCTCTTTGTTTGATTAACTGTGTGTGAATGTATTCAATCGCCCCGACATCCAGTCCGCGAGTCGGCTGAACCGCAATGATTACATCCGGATCCTTTTCGAATTCACGAGCGACGATCGCTTTTTGCTGATTACCGCCGGACATACTGCGTGCGAGGGTAATCGGACCTTCACCGCTTCGGATATCAAATTGTTCGATCATGGCTTTCGCATTTTTTAATCGAGACTTAAAATTAATAAAACCTTTGTTTTGAAATTTATTCAGAAAGTAGGTTTGTAAAACAAGATTTTCACTCAATGTGTAATCTAAAACCAAGCCGTGTTTGTGTCGGTCTTCCGGTATATGGGAAATACCATGACTGTTTCTGTATCGGATCGATTTGTGTGTTATATCTTCGCCTTTATAATAAATGTCGCCGCCATCCACGGGTAAAAGTCCGGTCAATGCATAAATCAGCTCGGTTTGTCCATTGCCTTCAATACCGGCAACACACAGGATTTCTCCTTTACGCAAATCAAAGGATACATTGTTAACTGCAGATTTGCCGTGAACTTTAGAATTGATCGATAAGTTTCGTATCGTCAATACATTTTCACCGATTTTTGCTTTCCCTTTCTCAATTTCAAAAATGACTTTACGACCGACCATCATTTCAGACATTTCTTCTTTTGAGGTATTAGCAACATCCACGGTACCGATGTACTTGCCCTTTCGCAAAACAGAAACCCGATCTGCCACTGCTTTGATTTCGTTAAGTTTATGTGTAATAAAAATAATTGACTTACCTTCTTCAATCAGACGTCTCATGATTTTCATCAATTCATCGATTTCCTGAGGAGTTAATACGGCTGTCGGTTCATCGAAAATCAAAATGTCATTATCACGATACAACATTTTTAAAATCTCAACCCGCTGTTGCATGCCTACGGAAATATCCTCAATGATGGAGTCCGGCTCAATCCGAAGATTGTACTGCTTGCTTAGATTTACAATTTTAGCACGCGCATCTTCCATTCTCAATATTCCGCCTTTAACTGTCTCAACACCTAAAACGATGTTTTCTAAAACCGAAAAATTATGAACAAGTTTAAAATGTTGATGAACCATTCCAATACCGAGTTCGTTGGCATCGTTTGGATTGTGGATCTTAACTTCTTTGCCCTTAACTTTAATTGTCCCTTTTTCGGGGATGTAAAGACCAAATAAAACACTCATCAGTGTCGATTTTCCTGCCCCGTTTTCACCAAGCAGAGCATGAATTTCCCCTTTTTGCACTTGCAAAGTAATATCATCATTGGCAATGATACCGGGAAACTCCTTAGTGATGTTTAGCATCTCAATTACATATTCCATGTTCTCACTCCTGTACTGCCTAGATTATACACGAATTTACCATTCTTGAAAACGTTTGCTCATTACAAAGCGGACAAATTAAACGATTTGTCAATCGCAATAAAAAAGACCGCCGAAGCGGTCTTGTTCAACTAACCGATAACTTCAACTGTTACGTTGGTTACCGGTAATTCAGATGCGGATGTGACGTCCGTATCTTTCTTAATGTTTGTGCGGATGTTATCCGTGTTAGCGACCAATTTTGCAAAGATTGCATCATAAGCTGCTTTATTAAATGTTGTAAAACGTGAGAAATCTTCAGGTAAGCTAACGCCGTCAACTTCAACACCCAAGGATACTGATTCGCCACCCTTGAAACTGTCTGCGTAATAATCGGTCAAAGCATCATAAACGGAGATGCCTAAGCCTTTTAATGCGGAAGTGATTACGGTTGTCGATTGATCTTTTTGATCGATATCAACGCCGATAACCTTACCATTGTTTGCTTCAGCAGCAGCCATAACCGAGTTACCAGCACCGCCTGCAGCTGCGAAGATCACTTGAACGCCGCCTTGGAACCAAGTAGCAGCTTCGGTTTGATAGTCCGGTGAAGGACCGAAACCGCCCAAGTATTTGTATTTCAAGGTAACATTGACGCCCATTTCAGCGGCAGCAAAGTTAACCCCTTGAACAAATCCGTATCCGAAACGGACAACAGCAGGAACAGCCATACCACCCATAAAGCCAAGACTTGTAAATCCTTCTTTAACAGCAGCATAACCAGCTAAGAAACCAACTTGTTCTTCAGCATAGAAAATTGAGAATACATTGTCTTCAATTCTGAACTCTGTATACGTACCATCTTGCGGGAATCCGTCAAGCAAAATGAATTTTACTTCCGGATATAAGTCTTGAGCCTGGAAAATTGCCGGTTCAAACAAGAAACCCGGGGTAACGATTACTTTTGCGCCGTTTTCAACAGCCAAGTCGATGGCTGCTACGTATGCATCCGTACTTTTTTCAGTCGGTTGGTAATATTTGTAAGCGATGTCTTTTTCTTCGGCATATTGCTTCAAACCTTCCCAAGCACCTTGGTTAAAGGATTTGTCATCAATGGTTCCGATATCAGTAATCAAGGCTAACTCGAAAGTGTCCTCTTCAACTTCTGCCGGTGTGCATGCTGCCAACCCTAACGCAAGGAGAACAACAAGTAAAACTAATAATTTTTTCATATTTCCTCCATTATCGCAGTTATCCTGCTCTTTCTATTGTATAGCCTATCATTTTTAAAGTCAATCAAAGACAAAAACGAATAACAAAGAATGAATATAAAAACTTCATAAAAGAAATGTAACAAAATGTGTGACTTTCAGTTCAAAGTGTGTTACAATTCCACGGTGTTTGAATAAAACTACCAAGCGACCCAAAAGGTCGCTTTGAAAGCGAGATATCAATGAAATTTACCGAATTTAACCTTCCCCAAAACCTGTTAAGAGCAATTGAAAGTTGCAACTACACGGACGCAACTGCGATACAAGAACAAACGATTCCTGCCTTGATGAATGGTCAGGACATTATCGGACAAAGTCAAACCGGCACCGGCAAAACGGCAGCCTTTGCACTACCGATTTTAGCACAATGTGTCCCTACCGATCATAAACGCCCACAAGCACTGATCCTCTCACCGACCCGTGAGCTGGCACTGCAAATCGTTGAACACTTCAGACAGTTTACCAAGTTCTCCGATGGAATCCGTACCGTAGCCATCTATGGCGGTCAACCGATTGACGTACAAATCCGTGAATTAAAAAAAGGCGGAGACATCATTGTTGGAACCCCTGGCCGTATTCAGGATCATATTCGTCGCAAGACCTTACGATTTGAAAATCTAAGTTATCTGGTACTGGATGAAGCCGATGAAATGCTGCAAATGGGATTCAAGGAAGAAATCGAAGAAATTCTTAAATCAATTCCTGAAGCACGTACAACCGCATTATTCTCAGCCACGATGCCAAAAGCCATTTTGGATATAACTGAAAACTATATGAAGAATCCTCAGCATATTTCTATTTCACCAAAAATGAAAACGCTGGATGCCATTGAACAAATGGTGTATGAAGTTCCTCAACCGTATAAAGTTGATTTACTTCTTCAGTTAATTGCTTTATATCAACCTTCACAAGCCATGATCTTCTGTAATACAAAGAAAATGGTTGATGATTTGGCAGAAACGCTACAGAAGAATCATCTGGACGCAGCCGCGATTCATGGCGATATGAAGCAGGAAATGCGTACAGTTGTTATGAATAAGTTTAAGAAGCAAACCATTCGTTTCTTGATTGCTACCGATGTCGCAGCCCGCGGTATCGATGTCGATTCGATGGAAATGGTCATCAATTATGACTTACCGCAAGATGACGAATACTATATTCACCGTATCGGTCGTACCGGACGGGCTGGTTCTAAAGGTCAAGCGATTACGATTGTATCCAACAATCAGCGCCGCGCCTGGGACAACCTGGTTCGCTTTAACAAACTGACCGCAAAAGTGATGGAATTACCGACGCAGGAAGAATTGGATCATATCCAACTCAACCAAATTAAAAAAGTTCTTGAACAACAATCGGACAAAATGATTCCGGATACAATTGAGCAGATCTTTAAAATGATTACTGAGAGCGGAATGGACAAAGATCATTTACTGAAAGTACTTTTGATGCAACAAGTTTCAAAAAACAGTTTCTCAGAAATCAAAACCATCAAAAAACCGACTTCTCGTCAGTATCGCAGTTATTCACTGAACATCGGCGAACGCCAAGGAGTCAGTGCAGCCAAGATCCTTCGTAATACCGAAATGTATTGCGGAATCGACCCGGGATTGGTTGGAAAAATCAAAGTAAGCCGCAATTCGACGTTAGTAGAAGTTGCATCTCACATTGATCCGAAAGTGATTCAACGTTTAAAGAAAATGGGCGGCAATCAAAAAGTCGTCATCGAAACTCTCGAAGCCAGAGACAGAAGATAAAGCAAAGACCGACAGCAATTGTCGGTCTTTTTTTAGTCATCTTTTTTAACATATACATCTCGAGGTCGGCTACCTTGTGAAGGTCCGATAACCCCTTGCTCTTCTAAAGCATCAATCATACGTGCTGCTCGATTATATCCCAAAGCAAATCTGCGTTGCAACGAAGAAGTTGATGCTTTCTGAGTTGAAATTACATATTCCTTCACTTCCTCAAACAGCGGATCATCGTGGGCATTAACAAAACCTTCATTTTTATCCAAACCTTCCAAACGGATAAAAGCATCATCATAACGCGGTTTCCCTTGTGCACTGGCCGCTTCAGCCACTCTTTTAACTTCATCATCCGACACAAAGACACCTTGAATGCGAATGGAAGCCGGTTCGCCAATCGGTATGTATAACATATCGCCATACCCCAACAAACGTTCTGCACCGATATGATCGAGAATCGTGCGAGAGTCAACACCGCTGGAAACCGCAAATGCGATACGCGATGGAATATTGGATTTAATGATTCCGGTAATGACATCCACGGAAGGACGCTGGGTTGCGACAATCAGATGGATCCCGGCAGCCCGGGCAAGTTGGGTAATTCGTTGAATACTGGCTTCAACATCTTTGCCAGCCACGATCATCAGGTCTGCTAATTCATCGATGATAACAACGACCCAAGGCATGACTGCCAAGTGTTCACTGGGTTTAGCGAGAACCATCTCATTATATGCCGTTATATTGCGTACACCGACTTTGGAAAAGACTTCATAACGGTTTTCCATCATCATGACGATAACCTTTAGTGAACGTGATGCCTCTGCAGCATCCGAAATAACCGGTCCGATCAAATGCGGAATTTGAGTAAAATTAGTAAATTCCACTTTTTTAGGATCAATAAGCAATAATTTGACTTCATCGGGTGTTGTTCTCATCAGTAAGGTTGTAATGATCGAGTTGATACAGACACTCTTACCACTGCCGGTAGCACCAGCCACTAGTAAATGCGGCATTTTATCCAGTTCACCATACACCGGACGTCCCATTAAGTCCTTACCCAGAATAAACAACAATTTTTTATTGACTTTATCCGAAGGAATCGTGTTTAACAGTTCAACCAAACGAACGGGTGTCATCTCAACATTCGGAACCTCAACACCAACGGCGTTTCTGCCGGGAATCGGTGCTTCGATGCGAATATCTTTTGCCTGTAATTCCATTTTGATATTATCCTGAATCGCAGCAATTTTACTGATTTTAACATTGGACTCCGGACGGACTTCAAATTTTGTTACAGCCGGTCCGATATGAGTACCGACCAATGTCGCATTAATTCCAAACTGGCCTAAAATTTCAATCAGACGCTTTCCCTTTATGACACTTGCGGTCGTATTGGCACTTGAACCCTTTTTAATAGTTACTTCGTCCAACAGAGACATTTTCGGTAACGAATAATTGGTAATTCCCACAACCGTGGCTGCCGAACTCGTCTTGACTTCTTCAATCACTTTATGTTCTGCTTTACTGATTGTTTTAGGCGGTGCAACAACCTCATCACTATTTATGAAAATCGTTTTCTTCGGCTTTTGATCAGCAACCGCATCACTCATGGTTCGAGTCGAAGGCATTGGCATTTCCTCAGGTTTGCTCACCGGGATTTTCACGCCGATTTTGTTTTTTATTGAAACTAAAACAGCGGGTTCAATTAGTAAATACGCACTGATCAGCGATAATGTGATCATGACGACCAACGTTCCGCTGCGCGATACCATCGACGAAATCAAACCAAATAAAAACGCGCCAATTAAACCGCCATTGGCAGCAACTTCCATATTGAATACTTCAGCAAGCATTTTCAAAAACTCCGTGAACACGACAAAACCGTTAATGGTCACATCCGTCGGAATGGCCAAATACAGTAAAACCGTGAGCAATCCCAAGGTCATACCAATCAGCGACTTTAAACTGAACCACGGCAGTTTTCTTTTAAATATTAAATACACAGATACCAAAACAACAAGTACGTATACGATGAAAGGATACTGACCGAAAAAGACAATGACAAGACCGTTGATGATACGACCGACAATCCCAAGCTGATTCCACGCAATGATTACAAGCATGATTAAAATCATCGCATAAATGACAATCAGCACTTCATTTCTGATTTTAGCCGTAGACTTTTTTCTTCTGGCCATGCGTTCCCCCCATTACTCTTGAATATTTAACTCGACGATCGCCGGTAAAATCATAGGACGCTTACCGGTCTCCTTAAGTATATAACGCGTAATTTTATCCTTGGCTTCCATTCGGGCAGCCATATTCTCATAGCGACCGTCCTTAACCATATCCACGATGGTACGTTCTAAAATATTACCAACTTCTTTAACGATATAATCCGCGTCTTTCAAATAAATCACTCCGCGTGATTGTACATCCGGTCCGCCAATGACTTCTTTGGTTTTAAAGTTCACCACAACACCGACCACCAAAGCTCCGTCTGTCGCAAGTGTTTCACGATCTTTTAACACCATACCCGATGAATCCAAATGGGTATTGCCATCAATCATAACTTCCTCAAGCTTCAAGAGTGTCGATGTCTGTTTTAATATGCCATCATCAAACTGAGCTACCTGACCGTTATCCAAAACAACGATTTTACCGGCATTGTACCCCATGTTCAACGCGATGTTGGCATTATGGACTAAATGACGATATTGTCCTTTGATTGGAATGTAATATTTCGGCTTAAACAAATTAATAAGCATTTTTATATCTTCAACTGAGCCGTGCATCGACAAAACCTTGCGATGATCAAGTGAAACAACCTTACAGCCCTCTTTGTATAATTCATTTTCCATGGTTGATGCTTCCCGTTCGGTACCCGGAACCACCGGTGAAGCAATGATTACAATATCTTCGGGATTGAGTTCGATCATACTGTCTTCATTCATCGCTATTTTATGCATCGTACGGAACACATTGGGACCGCTGGCCGATACGATTACTAACACATTTTCCATGTTGTTGTTGTATTTTTCTTTAACAACTTCCAAGCCGACCGGAATCTTATAATAACCCATCTTTTCAACATGTTTAAGATACTGACGTTGAGAATCATTATAGAAAACGATTTTCCGATCATACTTATTGGCAAGTTCAATGACTTCAATCAAACGAAATAAATTCTGCTCGTAAAGCATAACAATGATCCGACCGCCTTCTTTTTCAAAGGTCGACTCAATTTCATTGGTGATGCGATGACGCGGTGAAGTAAAACCTTCACGATCGGATGAAACCGATTCAGTCATTAATGCCAATACACCTTTTTTACCCATATCCGCGAACTCCGTAATATCGCAGGTAAACGATTCGGTTCTAATATCAAAATCAATGATAAACTCTGAAGTATAAACAATATAGCCTTCCGGAGTTTCAATGGCAATACCGTAACCGTCTGCAATCGAATGTGTCATTCCAAACGTCTTAACTTTGATTCCGTTAAGTACAGTTTGACCAAAACGTTTGATACGATGTACTTTAATCCCAGTGATGTTTTGTGTTTTTAACTGATCTTCAATCATCAAAGCAGTTAATGGGGTCGTGTACACCGGTATCTGCGTATTCTTCAATAAATACGGCAAAGCAGACATAACATCATCATGTCCGTGAGTAATAAAAATACCCGCAATGCGGTCTTTATTTTCAATTAAATAGGTGAAATCGGGAATGATGGATTCAATCCCTAATTGGTCGACATCCGGGTATTTTAATCCGGCTTCGATCACGATAATCTGTTGGTTGATTTCAATGACCATGCAATTCTTTCCATCTTCATCTAATCCGCCCAACGCTAAAATTTTAACTTGATTCATTATATTTCCTCCTAAACCAAACGTCGGTTTTATTATAGCTTATTTAAACAGCATTTACAATTCTACACAAAATCGTACCAAAAGAAAAGCGGAACACAATCCGCTAAATCTTCTCGCCGATCAGAAACCATGTTTTACAATCTGTTATTTTAACATCAACCAAGTCACCGGATACAACACCCTCAGCTTTGAAATTTACAAGCTTCTGCGTTTTTGTATACCCGCTGAAAATCTCGGCATTCTTTTTAGATGGACCATCCACCAAAACCTCAACCGTTTTACCAATGTAAGCCTGATTGTTTTTCAAAGCATACTGACCCACTTTTGCATTGAGAGCGGCCAAACGTTTCTTTTTGACATCCTTGGGAACATTGTCAGTCATATTGGCAGCCGGAGTCCCTTCACGGGGTGAATAAATAAAAGTATAGGCATTGTCAAACTGACAAAAGTCCACAATGTCCAGTGTCTGTTGAAACTGTTGGTCGGTTTCATTGGGGAAGCCGACGATGATATCCGTGGAAAAGGCACAGTCCGTAATACGCTCTTTGAGCTTAACAAACAAATCTTTATACTCCTCGATCGTATATCTTCGACCCATGATTTTCAGCATATCTGAATTACCGGATTGTACCGGCAAGTGAATAAAAGGCATGATGTTTTTAAATGCGGCAATAACATCGATCATTTCATCACTGAAATCCCAAGGATGGCTGGTTGTAAAGCGAACTCGCGGAATATCGGTATTTGCAACCAACTTCAGCAACATGGCGAAGTTTACCGGTTCTTTAAGGTCTTTGCCATAGGCATTGACGTTTTGACCGAGCAAAGTAATCTCTTTAAAGCCTCGTTCTTTTAATTCTTCAATCTCAGCCAGAATGTCTTCCATCAAGCGTGAACGTTCCTTACCGCGTGTATAAGGAACGATGCAGTAGGTACAAAATTTATCGCAGCCATACATGATATTGACCCATGCTTTATGTGTTCCAAATCGTGCTACGGGCAGATTTTCGATAACTTCCCCTTCTTTGGAGAATACTTCAATCGTTCGCTCCTTGCTCATTGATACCTGATACAGCAATTGCGGTAATCGGTGAATGTTATGCGTACCGAACACCAAATCAACATGTGGGTAGGTTTTTAGTATTGTTTCTACAACTTCTTCTTCTTGAGGCATACAACCGCAAACACCCAATATCAAGTCCGGGTTGGTCAATTTTAAATGCTTCAGATTACCGATTTCACCAAATACTTTGTCCTCGGCATTTTTTCTGACAGCACATGTATTGAGCAGAATAAAATCTGCTTCATCACTCGATGTGGTCATGGTATATCCCATGGCCTGTAAGATGCCGGCAATGGTTTCGCCATCTCTTTCATTGGCTTGACAGCCATAGGTTCTTAGGTAATATTTCCTTTGTTTACCCATGTCCCGCACAACTTCGGGCAAGTCAAAAACCAATCGCTCGATTGATATATCATTCTTTGTTCTTTTTTGAGCTGATTTTAAATCAGGTAAAATCCAATCTTTTTTATTTTCTTTCATGTACATTCCTTCACAATATATCGAGAAAAGAAAACCAAGCATTGCTTGGCTCTTTTATACTTGGAAAATCGCTTGAGTTGGGCAAACTGAAATGCAAGCACCGCAGTCAATACAAATTGATTCATCGCAGAAAGCTTTTCCATCATCTTCCATCGATAAAGCACTGACTGGGCAAACACCTACGCATGCACCGCAACCGATACATAAATCTTTATCTACTCTTACTGGCATAAACGATTACCTCCTTACACTTTGACATTATAGCAGAAAGCAACGTTGACAACAAGAGTGAAAGTTATGGTCGTATCTGAATACGTTCGATCTTTTCCGCGCGGTTTAATGGATCAAAGCAGACATACACAGCGCTAAAAACAGCTTCCGATTCAGCAATCGTATATTTTGTTGTTGTCTTCTGAGTGATTCTCGCCAAAACTTCCGAAATATCCCTGCCGATGATGCTCTCATAAGGACCGGTCATACCAACATCACTGATAAAAGCACAGCCGTCGATGATTCTTTCATCGGCTGTTTGGACATGGGTATGCGTGCCAAAGACACCTCCTAACACGTTTTTAAAGTGATAGGCAAAGGCGATTTTCTCACTCGTCGCCTCACCATGCAGATCAACGATGTGGATGTCCGCACGAACATGATCGAGAATCGTATCCATGCTCTCAAAAGGGCTTTGGGAAACATTTTCCATAAACACCTGCGTCATCAGATTGGTAATTGCCAGTGTTTTGTCTTTGACACGAAAAACCTTTGTCTGACTCAAATCACTGGTTGGTATTAGATTTGCCGGAAATACCAGTCGATCCGCTTGATCCTTAATCATCATGATCTCACTTTTTGAGTAAGCATGATTCCCTAAAGTTATACACTGAATACCGTTGGTAATCAGTTCTTGATAAATACGTGGAGTGATACCTTTGCCATGAGCAGCATTTTCTCCGTTAGCAATGACAAAATCGATGTCATAACGCTGCTTAAGGGCAGGCAGATGTTTTTTTACAGCTGCCCGCCCTGATGCTCCAACGATATCTCCGATAAAAAGGATTTTCATTATTTCGCCAATTCCGAAGCTCTGACTTCGCGAATGACGGTAACTTTGATCTGACCCGGATAAGTCAGTTCATTTTCGATTTTCTCACGAATGGCTCGTGCCATACGGTGGCAAGCCAAGTCATCAAGTTTCTCAGGTACGACCATAACCCGGATTTCACGTCCGGCCTGAATGGCAAATACCTTATCCACTCCATCAAAGGATGTGGCAATTTTTTCCAACTGTTCCAAACGTTGAATGTAGTTTTCAAAAGATTCAAAACGTGCTCCCGGACGTGCAGCGCTTAACGTATCTGCAGCTGCAACCAAGGTAGCAATGATGCTGTTGGACTCGACTTCACCATGATGAGATTCAATAGCATTAATAACTACCGGATGTTCACCATGTTTTTTGGCAATGCGGGCACCGATTTCAATGTGTGTGCCTTCCATTTCAAAATCAACGGATTTACCGATATCGTGTAACAGACCAGCACGTTTGGCTAATGCCTGATTAAGTCCCAACTCAGCAGCCATCATACCGGTAAGGTAGGCGACTTCCATGCTGTGCTGTAATGCATTTTGACCGTAACTGTAACGATACTTCATCCGTCCGATCAAATGAACGATTTCTTTATCGACTTTATGCAAGCCAAGTTTGAAGATTGCTTCTTCACCGGCTTTCTGAATGGTTTCTTTTAATTCAGCCTGTACTTTGTGTACAACTTCTTCGATGCGACCCGGTTGGATCCGACCATCTTTAATCAATGTTTCCAACGCCAATCGCGCGGTTTCCCGACGGATAGGATCAAAACAAGAAACAGTAATCGCTTCAGGGGTATCATCAATAATCAAATCAACTCCGGTCGCCTGTTCGATTGCTCGGATATTACGGCCTTCACGACCGATGATCCGACCTTTCATTTCTTCGGAAGGCAAACTTACTACCGATACGGTACGTTCAGTAGCTTCTTCTTGCGCATAGCGCTGTATTGCCAATCCAATGATATTGCGTGCTTGTTCGGACGCTTTTGAGCGGGCTTGCTCCTCTTGTTCTTTAATATAAGAAGTAACTTCATTTTCCATACGTTTTTCAACGACTTCCATTAATTCTTTTTTGGCTTCTGACACTGTCATGCTGGCAATACGTTCCAGTTCTGACAATTGCCCGTCAATTTTGCCCTGTAATTCCTTTTCCAATCTTTCCAGTACACTGTATTTTTCAGTCAATTGTTTGTTTTTTTCTTCGATTTGTTTTTCTTTATGTGTCAACCCTTCATCACGGAAATTCAGAGTATCCTCACGCCTTGAAAGTCTGTTCTCAAAATCAGAGACTTCGCTACGACGATCTTTAATTTCTTTTTCCGCTGCAAGCTTCAATTCATAGACCTGCGTTTTTCCATCTAAAACAGCCTGACGTACCATATTCTCAGACTTGATCGCAGCTTCTTCCATGATTAATCTTGCTTTTTGTTGATCTCTATTTAAACCTAACTTAGAAAGCATAATCATTATGACTATGCCAATTGCTAAACCAGCAATACCAGACAGAAGGGAATAAATAAGAACATCTCCCATGTTATTCCTCCATCTATTTGAGTGTTTGAGTTATGTAACTCTGTGTATATAATACATAATTTATGCTATTTAAACAATATCAAAGCAACCAATAACCGAATTAACCGAAAAAAAACAAGCGTTTTGCGCTTGTTAAGCCGTTTCCTTAGCAAATAGCTTCGCTTTCAATGCGACCGAAATCTTTTCAAACACCTGCGGATTTGCTTTTAAATAACCACGGACCGCTTCTCTTCCCTGTCCGATTTTCTCACCTTCATAAGAAAACCATGCTCCCGACTTCTGAATGATTTCATGTTCGACACCCAAGTCGATGACCTCACCGGTTTGTGAAATCCCTTCACCATACATGATTTCAATCACTGCCAGTTTAAAGGGCGGAGCTACTTTATTCTTAACGACTTTGACATTGACCTTATTGCCAATCAAATCCGTTCCAACTTTAATTGCCTCGCTTTTGCGAACATCCAAACGGATCGATGCATAAAACTTCAGAGCACGGCCACCGGGAGTGACTTCCGGATTGCCAAACATGACACCGACCTTTTCACGCAACTGATTGATGAAAATAACGGTTGTGTTGGAACGGTTCATGACACCCGACAATTTGCGCATGGCCTTTGACATCAATCGAGCCTGTAATCCGACATGAGCATCCGACATTTCGCCATCAAGTTCTGCTTGAGGTACCAACGCCGCAACCGAGTCGATAACGATTAGTTCAAACGCCTGACTCTTGATAAGCAGTTCCGTGATTTCCAATGCCTGCTCACCGCTGTCGGGCTGTGACAGGATCAAATCTTCGATATTGACACCTAATGCCTGTGAATACATAGGATCAATGGCATTTTCCGCATCAATGAAAGCAGCTTTACCGCCACGCTTCTGAACTTCGGCGATGGCATGCAATGCCAAGGTTGTTTTACCGCTGGATTCCGGGCCGAATATCTCGATGATTCTTCCTTTGGGATATCCACCGACGCCCAAAGCCGAATCAATCGCAATTGATCCACTGCTGATTGCGTCTACTTCAACATGAGCGCGATCGCCCAAACGCATGATTGATCCTTTACCATATTGTTTTTCTATCTGTTTGATTGCATCATCCAATAATTGATCTTTTTTCTGATTTTCCATTCTGAAACCTCCCCTATCCTATTTGCGCTTATCGCATATTTTCCTTTTTAATTAAATCTAAGATTCGTCGAATGCCGATTTCGACCGTCATCGCTTTAATTTCTTTACGACTGCCGACAAAGTCATCCTGATAAACAAAACAATGATCCAATACAGCAATGGCTGTAAAAACACGTCCCACAGGTTGATTCGAAGAAACATTTGGACCGGCATTACCACTGAAGGCAATCGCAATATCACAATGGAGAGCTTTCTTAGTTGATTTAGCCATCTGTTCGACCGTTTCGCGGCTGACTGCACCGAACTCTTTTAAAATATCATCATCTACATAGGTCAACAATCTTTTTGCTTCATTGGAATAAACGATATAACCACCCAGGTAAACATCACTTGCACCGCTAATATCCGTAAGCTGTGAGGCAAAATCACCTCCGGTAATTGATTCGCAGCTGGCCAGTTTCCATTGTCGACGCCTAAGTAGGTCAATCAACGGTTCCATTACATACTTTCGAACAAAACCGATCGGCTTTGCATGAAGTAGGATAAACCGCTCAATACCGAAATACTCACGGAGAACCAAAGCATAAAGTCAGTGATCGGTAAATGATAAATCTCAAAAGGTAAATTATTCAATAAGATAAAAATAATGGTAAACATTTGTGAGACTGTTTTAATTTTCCCGAGATAACCGGCAGCAACGACTACACCTTTACCGGAAGATACCATACGGATACCGTCAACGATGGTATCTCGCCAAATCATAATCAAAACAGCAACGACTGGTACGATTCCTTGAAACACAAACAGAATAAACATTGTATTGACAAGCATCTTATCCGCAATCGGATCGATAAACTTACCAAAGGATGTAATCAAGTTGTACTTTCTGGCAATGTACCCATCAATGAAGTCAGTCGCAGATGCAATCGAAAATAAAATCAGCACAATAATATTCAACAAAGAGATCGTAACAAACTCAACATTGTAAATCGGTATGGTAATATCAAACTGAGCGTATGGAAAAATCATGACCAATACGATTACAGGAACAAGAATCATACGGATAATCGATAGTTTGTTCGGTAAGTTCATAGTTTACACTCCTTTGAAGCGGAAATTGATTTTAATCCCGCGCAGCCAATTGGTAATTGAAGTGTCCCACACAATTTCTTCATTATTTACTTTGACTAGGTTACCCTTCAAATTACCGAAATGCAACATTACATCGGTGTCATCTTTTGCTAGCAGCCGAATTTCCATGACTTCGTCTTTTTTATAGATTTTGGATTTTGGATTGTCCGTTGCGACTCCGTCAATATATACTTTCATCCAGACATCGCGCACAAAGGTTACCGTGATCAAAACTTCTTCATCGACGACATATCCGGTAATCTCATATTCACGCGAATTGAGTGCCGTCACCTCGACAGCTGAAACAAACGGGATCGTGGGATCGTCCTCCTCGGGCTTTTCTTCAACTTCCTCATTGGGATTTTGGGGAAGTGCAATGATGTCCGTTTCATTGTTATTTGCTTTGGAATCAATAATCATCGGATATATATATACAAAAAAGATTACGATCAGGGTAATTAGCAACAAGATGATAAACACCAGCATTGACAATAGCGAATAATCGACCTTGCGTTTTCCAGCCGGTCGCAGAGCTGTCGTGTTTCTGTTCATCTTACTGCGATCTTTAATCCGATTCTCAATATTTTCTTTAGTTGTCTTGTTTTGTGCGACAATTTTAAGTTTTTGTGTATGATGCAAATCTTTGATTGCGGTATCGACATCAATCCTCAGCGTCTCATAATCCAAGTAAAGTGCTTGAGCATAAAACCGCACGAAATATGGTACATAAGAAATATCTTCCTTGAAAAAATCCAAGTTGCCTTCTTCCAATGCACGTAATTGTGGTATGGTTATTTTGGTTTTTGCACTCATTTCTTCCAACGTAAAACCGACTTCCTCACGTTGTTCCTTTAAGCGCAACCCAACATTTTTCATTATAAAACCACCTGCTTTCGTATTAAATAAATACTAACATGCAACGCATTGAATGTAAAATAAAAATGGAACATGGAAGTTCCAAACAAAAGAATGACACCCTGTAAGCCATGTTCTGTCCCTTTTACAAGGGGGTAACCATTTATCTGCACGTTGCCGTGCTCCACTCAGACTTCGTTTCGCCTTTGTGAATTCCCCTACCAATTTTGGGTTTCTCGCTTGTGGGGTTTACCTCGTTCCACTCCAAGGGTTTCCCCTCAGACTTCGTCACTGTGGCACTTTTACAGACGCTATCCATGGCATTTAGCTTTAGGATTTAATCGGCCGTCAGATTTCTCTGCCTAAATTTATCGTTTCATTTAGCACAAACACTACCACCATCACAGGTGGTGCGAGCATGGACTTTCCTCTGGTTGCCCAGCGGTTACCCGGGTGTCAATCGTTATTTTGCTTGTATAATTGTTCTTCCAGTCGCGCTAAACGTTTCAGAACATCACTTTGCGATAAGCCTTCCACAGGCGTCACAACGCTTTGTTTGCTTTGTAATTCGACGACTAATGACTGTAAACGGGCGTTTTCCTGTTGTAGTTTTAACACGAACGCCTGTTGCGCTTCAATGGTTTTATCAAACTCTTCATAATCACGGATAATCTCATCTAAAAGACGGTCTACTTCAATGGGTGAATAACCTTTAAAATCAACATTGAACTGCTGGTTGAGAATCGATCTCGGACTATGTTTAAGCTGTAGACGCATACCATCACCTCGCAACGTCATTCTCTCAAAAAACGTTAACAATTGCAAGTAATTGCGTTCAAAAGAACGAGTATGGTCAAATGAAGTGAAATCCGTTATAATATTACAGGTGATATCAATGATCGGTTATCCAAATAAAAAAAAGACACTACCGCCGGTAAATGATCCGGCCATCAGCAAAGCAGGTCGCGGCATGTCATTGGAAGATGACTTGAATAAGACCAACAGTTTTTATTTGGATGTCGATCGTGCCGTCATTTTCAAAAAGCCGACACCAATTCAAGTCGTTGGTGTTTCTTATCCTTCCAGAAACAAAGCGAAAATCACCGAAGCTTATTACCGACAAGCTTCCACAACCGATTATAATGGTGTTTATAAAGGCTTACCCATAGATTTTGAAGCGAAAGAAACCGTCAATAAAACATCATTTCCATTAGCCAAACTTCACAAACACCAGTTGGATCATCTGATAAACGTGAATAGACATGGCGCCATCGCTTTTCTGTTAATCCGTTTCAGTTCGTTGAACGAAACATATCTGATCATGGTAGAATTGTTGTTGAAGTTTATTAAAGACAATGACCGTCAGTCAATACCTTATGACTGGATTAAAAAAGAAGGTATAATTATCCCCTATTCACTGACACCTCCGGTCGACTATCTGACCGCATTGGATAAATTGTTCACTAAAGGAGTAACACGTAATGAAGAAAAATAGTATCCGTAAACCGAAACGCAGAATATTTTTATCTACGATTTCCGCCCTCGTCGCGATGATCGTGGTTTTCGGCATTTCCGGTACATCGACAGCCGTTTTGTTGTTTAATGAAATGCTTAAAGAAACACCGCCCTTGGACGTCAATGATTTCGTCTCGCCTGAGTCCACTAAGATTTATGACCGCGAAGGTTTACTGATTGCGGATATCGGACTTAAGGTCAGAGAAAACATCGTTTATGCTCAAATGCCGCAAGTATTGATCGACGCTTTTGTCGCAATTGAAGATTCTCGTTTCTTTACCCACAACGGCTTTGACTTGCCTCGGTTCACCAAAGCGATCATTGAGAATATCCGCAGCGGTTTCGGTGCGCAAGGTGGCTCGACTTTCACGATGCAATTAGTAAAAAATACTTATTTCGCATCCGAAGAAAACAATGCGGATGTTACGATAGAACGTAAAGTACAGGAAATTTCATTGGCGATGCAGCTTGAAAAAGAAATGAGTAAAAAACGCATTCTCGAACTGTATGTCAACAAGGTGAACTATGGCGTACCATCATCCTATGGGATATATAATGCCGCCCAATACTACTTTGGTAAAGAAATCGAGCAGCTTTCACTAAGTGAAGCCGCCTATCTTGCCGGTGTCGTCAATGCTCCCGGACGTTATCAGGCGTATAAAAGCATCGACTTAGCAACCGAGCGTCGCGATGATGTTCTTTACTATATGTTTTATCACGGCTACATTACCGAATCCGAATATGATGCCGCAAAATCCATAAAACTGGAAGATTTGCTGGCTGGCGATAATTTGGAAGGCGTACCTTCTCAATATCAGGCGTATATCGATGCTGTGGTTGATGAAGTCAAATTGCTGACCGGTTTTGATCCTGCGGTCGTTCCTATGAATATTTATACGTACATGGAACGCTCAACTCAAGAATTGATGGAAGCGATTCAAAATGAAGAAACAGCCATTAAGTTCCCGCATCCTCTGTTACAGACAGCAGGTATTTCTATGGATGTTAAAACCGGTGAAATTTTGGCTATCGGGGGCGGTCGATTCTACCAAGGTGAAAGGCTCTTTAATCGGGTAACAAGTTCCTATCACAATCCTGGATCATCGGTTAAACCTTTACTAGACTACGCCCTTGCATTGGAACATGTAGGTTATGCAACCAGTCATGTAGTTGTTGATGAACCGATCATGTGGGCAGGTACCGATAAAGTCGTAAGAAACTACAGTCGCAGATATACGGGCGAAGTGCGTATTTTAGAAGCACTCTCCGTTTCAATGAATATTCCGGCAATTAAAACTCTTCAAGATGTAGTCAATAAGATTGGCAGCGCTAAAGTCGTGGAGTATTTGCAGTCTCTGGGTTTCTCTAAGGTTTTCCGTGGAACCGGTGGTTTTGACTTAGGTTACGCTATTGGCGGATCTACGTTTACCGTGACTCCAATGGAAATGGCTGGTGCATACGGTATGTTACTCAATGGCGGCGTATACACAAAACCGCACACTGTCAGTCGAATTGAATTCCGCAACGGTGAAGCACCGATTATTCCTACTTTTGCTTCTGTAAGGGTACTTTCAGTGGAGGCAGCCTATCTGACAACCCACATGATGGAATATACGGTCTCTGGTCCTTTTGGAAATCAGATTAAATTGTTAAATCGTAAATATCCTGTTTATGCTAAATCCGGAACATCGGACTGGGGGTCTGAAGGATTACAATATGGAATCCCTGAAGGCGCCGCAAAGGACACTTGGATTATTTCGGGAACATCCCGCTATTTAAATGTTGCTTGGGTTGGATTTGATAAGGCGGTGACGGGTGAAGGCACCTATATGAGTAATAATCTCTACCGCTTAAATACGGCAGGACTGATTAACAGAATGCTCTTGAATCATCAGGAAACACTGGCAAGCAGTTTCCCTGCTATCCCTCGTCCGCCAGGTGTCGTTGATATTACTCATGTTTTGGGTGTCTTCCCATATGCTGAACCGATAGCCGGTATGAATCCGGCACTCATCACATCCGGATTGATTAAACGTGAGTTTGCTACAAAGACCGAACTGAAACCTCCGACATTATCCAATTTGTCCGATTTCTCAGTAAGCATGACTTCGACCGGTCCAAACAGACGGTCCCTTAGTGCGAGTCTGACAGCATACCCGATACCGGAAGATTTGGAATATGCATCCAAAGTACTTCTAATGGAGCTAGAAACCCCGGATGGTGTCGTAAAAGCTACAGGAACGCGACTGTATCATCCTACTTGGATTTACGGAGCTGTACGCTACTTTGTGAGCGTCAGCACCAACGGTGGTACACCTTTAATTTCCATGAGTTCTAGCAATACGATTAATGTATCCGTCGATATACCGGGTGGTGGCGATACGACACTGAATGTCTGTGGATTCTATGCATTTGAAAATGCCACGGATATTCGAAGCAACCAAATATGTAAAACCATTGATGCCGGCGAGGCTACGGTCAGTGTACCTAACTTTACGGGTGGTGCACTTGCGACCTTTATCAGCTGGATCGGTTCGTACAATCTTAAAACACCGAAACTAACCATGACCGATCCATCAACGAAATCGCAACTCGGGATTATCACGGATATCAATCCGGACGTTGAAGGTCAAGCCGTAAAATCGTCGGATCTTAAAAAAATTACTTTCGAAGCAACCTATTACGACAAAATTGTCAGCTTTGCGCCGATCATCGGAAAAACAAAAATTGAGGTTCAAACCCTTTGGGCGGATTACAAATTCTTCAATGTTACATTTGAACCCGCCGATGCCCTTGAAACGGCAGTTGTAAAAGAAGTCTTGGTCAATGGTGTTGTCGTTAACAGTCAGAAACTGACGAACGGTACCACGATTACAATCCGCTTAGAATAAAACGAGCGCTCTCAATGAGCCGCTCGTTTTTCTTTTATGTATCGACATTGTTCCTTAAACGGACACATGTCACATTGAGGATTTTTTGCTTTACAGAAGTATCTTCCGAAAAATATAAACAAATGATGAGCCCGATTCCATCGGGTTCTTTCGATTTTTCGTCTCAGTTTCTCTTCAACTTTAATTACAGAATCCTCGGGCTTCGCCAGATAAAATCGTTTTGAGATCCTTTCAACATGTGTATCGACGGCGATGGCGGGTACCTCATACCACACCGACAAAACCACATTGGCCGTTTTACGTCCGACACCCGGAAGTAATTGCAGATCTTTTCTTTTTGAAGGAATCTCACCTTGGAAACGAGCGACACAGATTTGTGCCATTTCCTTAATCATTCTAGCCTTGTTGTGATACAGACCGATGTTTTTGATGCAATTCTCTATCTCGCGGATATCACCTTTCGCAAGCGACGTTACATCAGGATATCGCTTAAACAAGGCCGGGGTAACCTTATTGACCGAAACATCCGTTGCTTGAGCGGACAAAATGACGGAAACGATTAACTCATACACATTTCTATGAACCAACTCACATTGGGCATCCGGAAACATTTCTTCAAGAATATCTAAGATTTCAGCCGTTGTCCGCATGATCACTCTCTTCCAGTTTTTCTACCGTAATTCCCTTTTGCTTCCAACCTTCCAAAATCTTATCAATATATGCCATCGACAGTTTGCCCATGATACTCGCTTCTCTAAGTGCGTAGGTAATCAGTTTATCCGGATAGTGTCTTGACCACTGATTTAACAGTGTGAGTTCTTTTTGTGACAATGGCCGGCCAAACTCATTTTCAACCAAGTCAAAAACGTCACTGTTTATGGTAACCGATTTCTTTCCGACACTTTCAAATAGACCATCAAGATCAAACTCGACCTTTCGTGATGATGTTTTAACAGCAATGTAACCACGGGAAATCAATGTGCTTAACCATTGATCAACATGTTGTACATCACTGTTTAAGGCCGATGCCAGTGTTTTAATGTCCACGGTCAACCGTTGTTCAAGCATGTAGTCCAACATCAGTAAGAGCATTCCCTCAGGCAACGAAACACCGATTTCCTTGTAATTCTGTAAGATCCAATTGCGTCGGTTGACATACGTCTCTTTCCACCACATAGTTAATCCCCCTTCTTCAGAAAGAACACTGTCTCTCCGGATACATTGATATATTGCAACCGATTTGGATTATCAATCACAAAAACCGGTGTTTTAAAATAGCCATAAGAGATATCTTTTTCCATGATCTGCTCACTTGCCAGTAATTCATTAATGACTTGCGGCCGCACTGGTGTATCAAAAAGCAAAAATACCAGTCCTTCTTCATCGTAGAAAATAAGTTTGTCATTGTCAGCGCCGATTTGCGCTACATAGGTGATCCGCTGATGAAAATGACGATTAAGGAACGTTGCATCAACCAGCTGATAAGCGTTGACAACACTGCGAAACAGTGCCTCATCATCCACTTCAGCTTTGCGGGCTGGACCGGTGACATACACGAAAATATTAGTGATGATCAAAAGCGTCAGGATGGTTCCTAACAGAATTGTGAATAACAAGGAAGCCATTTTCTCCTTCATATGATCACCCCGTAGTAAATATTATAGCAGAACCATGGGTTAATGGCTGAAATTTTCGCAGATTGCATTGCTTAGTTAAACATGATATTATCTTTTTTGCACAGGAGGTCAGGTATGAAAGAAAAATACTTCGTTGTTGCTGCTATCAGTATTGTTGTTAGCGCAATGATTCTTTATGCTTATAACTATTTTAAACCGCTACCTGCACCGCTGGTGTTGATTGATTATGCAAAAAGCATCTCAGTTCCCTACAATGATTTACAAGAATATATAAAATCAGACGGAAATTACTATCTTTGGTTTTGTGATGGTTCGACCGATTGTACATTTATAAATGACACAGCCTTACGGCCGCTTGCCGATGAAATTAAAACCGGCGAATTTCCGGAAATAACATTTGTCGATATGACGTTTGCCCGTGAAAACATATCCCCGTTCAGACTGAAACAATTATGGGGATTCTCCGCTTATCCGGCATTCGTTGCCATTGAAGTAAGTGAAGGTCAAACGGTCATCGGTTCGGTCATTCAGTGGGGCGTAAACAACCCCATTGGCAAAAAAGATGTAAAAAACTGGATGATTGAAAATGAAATATGGAAAGGTGCACGCTAGCAATCGCAAGATTGCTTTTTTTATAGTTTGTTTAATCCGCTGACCTTGTTTACCCACTTTGAAATTCCGTAAACGGCAATCAAACCGATGATCGAAATTATCAAAAATACCGGTGTTTCACTAAACTCCTGAACGGAATAGCCAAAGAATGCCATCATCGCAATCATGAAGAATTTACCACCGGCAATTGCCAGGATATACGAACGTTTGGAAAACTGCGAAGAACCGAAGAACATATTTAGCAATGAACTCGGTGTAAATGGCATGGCTGATAAATAGAAAATGACGGAAGGTCTTTGCTTGGATACCCAATCCAACGAACGGTGAATTCGCGGATGTTTATCCGAATATTTTTCTACCGACGGACGTACGACCATTCGAAAGAAAAGAAATACCGTAATTGATCCTGCAATATTTCCGATGTACGAGGACAGAAAGCCGATTACATTACCATAGACCGTCACATTGAATATCACGATGACAAACAGTGGCAGTACCGGAAAAAATGACTCAAGAAAGGCCAGTAAAAAAGGCAATAGCGGACCGATCGTTGCAAGCTGCTCTTTTAATTCGAGCCAAAATTGCAGTTCTGTCAACTGTTGCCAATTGAAATTCATATACTTAGAGCAATCTGATCGATTGCTTCAAATACCCACTGCGCACTTCGTTTAGCCGCAACACTTAGGTACTCTTCAAACGACAGATGATTGTCATCCCTCACGGTAATATCACTTAATGAGCGAATAACCACGAAAGGAATTTTATAATGTTGACACACCTGCGCAATAGCCGCCGCTTCCATTTCAACACAGTTTGCACTCGCAAAATCAGTTAATATATGATTTACCTGCTCTTGACGGTGGATAAACTGATCACCAGAGACCATCGGGCCAATCCACACGCGATGATCACCTTCACTAATCAAGGAAGATATTACCTGTACAAAGGCAGGTTCAGCACGATAACTGAATCGCTCGCCAAAGCCGCGCTTGATACCAAAAGCGGTAATATCGACATCGTGATGGGCAACTTCAGTGGATACCACAACATCCAGTACCTCCTGTTCGCTTTTCAATCCGCCGGCGGTACCGATATTAATGACTCCATCGATTTCAAAGTTTTCAAACAGACAGGTGGTCGTCATAGCTGCGGCTACCTTCGCGACGCCACTCAGTGCAACGACTACTTCGGTAGAACTGCATCTTGCTGTATAAAACTGCGTTCCGTGAATCTGACGCTCTTCAACATTATGACATAATTTTAGTATCTCATCGACTTCCGGCTGCATAGCTCCGATAATTGCAATCATACATCTCGCTCCTTTTGTGCTTTGATTATCCATTTTTCATCCAAATACAAATTCTCAACGTCTGCAGGGTCTGTAACTTCGCATTCAAATCCCTGTTCTCTCAACAATTCTTGAATATCCATTAAATCAAACACAAACTGCTCGTGTGTTTCAATGATGGGATACCCATTGCTATATAAGGTAATGATATGCCTTAACACAGGAGGATCACTTTCGATATGCCAATGGTAACCGATGTCACCGACACGTCCTTCTTCATCAAAGGGATCACCAAATTCCTCTAAACGCGCTTTTTGATGATAATCAAACACAAATACACCGCCCATGGGTAAGTGTCGGTTGACTCCTTTGAACAGTTTTGTAAGCTGATCCAATGATGAACAGTAGTTCACGGAATCATTGGCACATACAATACTGTCAAAAACCTCATTTAGTTCAAACGTAAGCATGTTTCCGCAGATAAATGAAATTATCTTTTCTTCGTCTTTTCCTTTGGCAATCTCAAGCATCGGCTCACTTAAATCAAGACCGGTCATGTCGAAGCCAAGTTGACTTAACTTCAGGGTTAAATCACCGGTTCCGCAGGCCAGATCAAGGATTTTACTGCCGACTAAAACATTCTGAAGCATAGCTACGTATAACTTCACACCCTCAGGATCGCCCATAATCGCATCATAAATCTCTGACAGATGTTGGTAGTTTAGTGTTTTTTCAGATAATCCGCCCATAATTTCTCCAATTGATAGAACGATCGTTCTTCGGTGATAAATACATGCGCAATAACATCGAGACAATCCACCAACAACCAACGTGAGTTTGAATCCCCTTCAATGTGATGGACGGTGAATCCGGCATTCTCAACGCTTTCCTTGATGTGATCGACAATCGCATTGATCTGACGTAAGCTGGGTGCATCACAAATAATAAATGCATCCACCATTCCTTGATTCTTAAAGTCAATGACTTCGATATCCATTCCCTTTTTCTCTTCGATGGCCCCTTTGATGATCTCAGTTAATGTCATTCGATATTTCCTTTCCTAAGTGCTGTGCCTGCATCGTTTTGACGATCCGCACGGTTTTATGTATATCGTTAAACGCGGCTTGAATAAGTAAATCCGTGTCATACTTTCTGCCCGGCTCGATTTTATCCGCAACATAGAGTATTTTAGCCAATAAGTCACTGCTATTTCCTTCAACGTGATGCGCAATGGCTTGAAGGACTGAACGGTCGCGAATGTGATAGGAATGCTTCAATACATCCGCCCCCACAAATGCATGCCAGATGGCCGGATGCAGATGAAGCAGCTGAGGGCGATACAAGCGCATCCAGCGCAATAATCGTTCTTGAGGCCATTGTTTCACAGCATCATGGAATAATCCCGCCATAACGGCTTTATCTGCGTCACATCCATAACGTAACGCTAATTGACGCGTCAGCTGAGTAACACGCAAGACATGAGCCATCCGCTTCTCACTGATCATCGCAGCAACGATCTGTTCTGTATATAAATTTTTACTCATCATATACCGAAGCACTTCAGCCGGTGTATTGGTGCTTGAACCATTACGGATCGCGGTTGAACTGATATCAATCAAATCATGATGAATCCAGATGAAACCCTCCGGCTGCGGATATCCAATGCGTGGATATACCGCAATTTCAACCAAGGAGCGAATGACTTCGGGATCTTTCCACCGCTTAAAATCAACCGCCTGATCAGCGCCGATCAACAAAACAAAATCGAACTGCGGATGAAGCGATATCAGTGTTTGTAAGGTAACGACCGTATAATTGGGCAATGGTAAGGTCGCTTCAATTTGATTGACAAAAAGATGATCATTCCTATCAATTGCCATTTTAATCATATTTACCCGATGATGAAAAGGTGTCAGAACCCTGTCTTTCAATGGAGCATCAAAAGCCGGAATCAACCAACACGCCGATGCATTCAGTTGTTTGATGGCTGCCTCAGCTACCGCAAGATGTCCGTTATGAATCGGATCAAAGGAGCCGCCAAAGAGAATGACTCTGCTTCTCATAACAGCTTGATTTTGTTTTCCTTGCTCTTACGATAAAGAATGACAGTTCTGCCAATCATCTGGACGATTTCACATTTGCACGCCGCACTGATATCCAAAGCTACTTCCATGACCGGAGTCGGACAGGATTTAAGAATGGATATTTTTACCAGTTCATGCGCAGTCAGAGAATCTCCGATCGTCTTGGTTAAATTTGCACTCACTCCTTCTTTACCTACTTGAAAAAGTGCCGGTAAAGTATTGGCTAAGGAGCGCAAATCGCTTTTTTGTTTTGAGGTTAACATTAAATAACCGCCTTTCTTACAAATATCTCACATGGCTCAATAGCCTGTGTTTTAATCATACAATCGCCCAAAATACTGATAAATCCGATGTACATCAAGACGATGTCAGTTTTATCATCCTGCTTCTTCCACGTATGTGACACCAACTCAGAACTTTTCTGAACATAAGGAACTTTACCGGTGGTGTGTTTATCCCAATAAGATTGCGCGTTCTCGGTTTTGGTCCGATGAACATCCACACCTTCGGGTAAGTATAACACCGCCGAAATTTCTTCTTTGATATCCAAGTGTATCATAGCGCTCTGACCGATAATCAAGGTCTGCTGACCGGACATCTGATAGACGATGGGTCGGATGGCTGATTTGGGCTGAAGGATTTTAATCTGATCATTGGTCAGAAGGTTGAGTAAATGGTTACGCATTTCAATGCCCGGCGTGTCATAAACCGTGTATCCGCGCTCAATAACCGGAATCAGATCAATCGTCGTTCCGGGAAACTGACTGACCGTAATCGGCAAGCGATTGGGAAACAACGCATTGATCAGCGTTGACTTTCCGGCATTCGCAACACCGAATACGACGACATCCCGGTTGTTACGAAAGATATCGATCGCTTTGAATACATCGGTAGTTCCATCTTTACCAAAATCACTGACCACAACGATGCCTTTGGGCACGATATTGGAACTCTTACAGCGCTGTTGAATCATCGCTGTGATTTTATGTTGAGAAAGAGTTGCCGGCAACAGCTCACGCTTGGTAGCGACCACGATGATGTCCTTTTGGGGTAAATGACGGATAAGTCCGTCGATCATACTTTCCTCAAGATGAAAAAGATCGATGACCCAAAGAAACAAGGCGTCCATCGAAGCCAGTTTTTGAAGAAGTGTTTCCGTCTTTATCAGCTGCGTCTGCGGTTGCGAGTAATCACCGTAATGCGTCAGTCGGTAGCAGCGCTTGCATAACACTGCCTCAATTTTTGGTGTAAATCCTTTGCCTTTGGGATCGTCGGTTTGAAGTGTAGCGCCGCACCCCTGACAATATTTGTTGGTATCTGTCATTTAATTCCCTTTCTTAATCATTAACCGCTTTTCCAGCCAGCGGCTGAAGCGGGAGAATATGATATCTCGAGGCGAAATCGGTTCAACATAAATCGATGCCATGCCATGAAGCTTTGCTCCTAAGATGTCCGTAAGTAACTGATCACCGATGCAACACACCTGATGGGGCAGACATCCGCTGTCTTTCAGTATTTTTTTATAATAAATTGAAAACGGCTTAAATGCAAATCCATATCCGCTCAAATCATAGCTGGAGGAAATTGATTTGATTCGGTTTGCATGATTATTGGACAATAAGTACACTAAAAACCCTCGGGTCGTTGCATCTTTCAACCACTCAAGTTTACTGTCAATGATCACATCTTTATGATGCGGAGTCAGCGTATTGTCAATATCAATGATCAGTGCACGAATGCCTGATTGTTTCAGTTGGTCAAGATCAATCATTTCAACCGCTTTAACTACCCGGTCAGGTCGTATTTTTTCAATCATGGAATTCCTCCGTGTATATTATAACAAAATCTGCTGGATTACTGTGAAAAGTATTGCACTTTACATGCAATATTCTTACAAATGTGATATTTATATACAAGGTGAAATTATGAACATTCAACTTTGCATACTCAGTGCCGAAGGCATTCTCTTCGATACCAATAAATCCTTGGTAGAACTCTGGCAAACAACCGCAGACCAACACAACCTCAGCATTCCGGAGGGCTTTTTCGAAAATATACTTTCTGCCGGATACGACCATCGCCAGAAGGTCTTTTATCAATATCCTCAACTTTCTCAACTTGAAAAGACAGTTATGGACAAAAATCGGCATCATCAGGCAGACATTCAACCTCAGATCCTTGAAGTTCTCGACTTCCTTAAAAGTAAAAATATTACAATGGCGATTGTCAGTGACAGCCATCGTCAAAATATGAATCCTAAAGTCGAAAGCCTAATGAAGAAATATGATATAAATGTTTTGGTTTGTGCTAATGAAGTACTCATTGGCAAACCGGATCCCAATATTTACTTTAAAGCCGCAAAATTAAGTAACGTCAAACTCAATAACACCCTTGTGATCGATGATTCACGCAATGGCTGTTACAGTGCTCATTTGGCTTATATGCGCTGTGTTTTTTATCAAAATTCCCTGCCCCTCAGTGAGAAACTGTTTAAGTACAGTTACCGACAGATATCGCAACTTCAAGAAATTATAGGAATTATCAACGAAGAAAATGACCCTCATGCGAAGGTCATTTTTTTATTCTTCCAAATCCAACGCCATCATTTCCAAATGAGAACTCTCACTCTTCACCGGAATATCGACAATGGGTGCCTCTTCGATACCCTTGATCAGTGAAAATCCACCGCTGATCGGCAACGCACTGCTAAATGTCGCATCTTTCGCCATAATCGGAACTTCTTTAAACATAATCGTCTTTAGTGACCCGTTCAACAGTTCAAAAGAGTCATACACCGAACCACTCAGAATGTACTGCGCTTTTTGCGGGTTGGATTTAACTTTCTTCGCAACCAACTCCCCTTTGACCGGTCGGTTGGTTTTTAATACGTCACTGGATCGGATACGCTTACTTAGTCCTTTTTCACTGATGATCGAAATATAATCCGATGCTTGAGAAAGTTTACAAGCATAAGCAATAGCATCCCCCGACGCAAGATTCAACGCTTTTACACCTTTGGACTTGCATTGAACGGAAGGAATTTGGTTTTGACCATACCTTGCCAGATAACCGCCTTCACTGATGATTAATACATCATCGGATTCGCCCAATAAAAACGCGGAAACGATTTCTGATTTATGATTTAAGCTCATGGCCGTCGATACTTTACTGTTACGAACCAGTACCCAGTCTTCGGCCGGTGTCTTCTTGATGAAACCATCTTTTGAGATTGTTACGATCCATTGATAGGTGCGAAAATCTTTAAATGCGATCACCCCAACGATTTTATCCTCGTTCTCACCTTTGACCCATTGGTTCAAATGTGCACCGATTTCCCTAAATTTCGCCTCTTCAATCTGATAGACCGGCAGATAAGCATAATTCCCTTTGCGGGTAATCAGAATCAGGGTATCCAACGTATCACATTCCAAGGTTCCAATCAGCTTGTCACCTTCTTTTAATCCGGTCAGACCTTCGGAAGCTGTTTTAGATCGCATCGAAACCCGTTTGAGATAACCATCGCGCGAAACAGTAACAACGACCCGCTCATTGGTGATCATTCTTAATTTATCAATAACGATTTCAGACACTTCTTTTTCAATGACACTGCGACGCGGAATCGCAAATTTCTCTTTAATGTCCCGCAATTCTTTAACGATGACACTGCGCAACATTTCCGGTTGGTCAATGATCGTCTTCAAATATTCCATCTGATTAATTAACTGAGCAAACTCTTCGCGCAAAGCGAAGATATCGGTATTGGTCAAACGATACAGACGCAACGTGACAATCGCTTCTGCCTGAGCATCACTGAAATCAAAGGCTTCGCATAAGCGAGTCTTTGCATCTCCCTTATCTTTTGATGATCGGATGATCACGATGATTTCATCGAGGATCGAGACAGCCTTAATCAAACCCTCCAAGATATGAAGACGCTCTTCCATTTTTGCATAACGATATTGACTGCGCTTTAAAACCACATCTTTTCGATGCGTGATGTAGGCATCAAGCAATCCAAAAATACCCAATTGCACGGGGCGTTGGTGAACGATTGCCACCATGTTGATATTGTAGGCGACTTGCAAATCCGTGCTTTTGTATAGCACATTCGTAATCAGCTGAGCGTCCGTTTCTTTACGCAAGTCGATGACAATTCTCAATCCGTTGCGATCCGATTCGTCACGCACATCAAGAATACCGTCGACCGTCTTATTCAAACGGATATCATCCAGTTTACGGACCATGTTGGCCTTAACGACTTCATAAGGGATTTCAGTCACGATAATCTGCTTGATTGTTTTGGTATCTTTGACCTCTAATTTACTGCGAATGATGACCTTCCCTTTGCCACTCGCGAAATAGTCTTTGATTCCTTCTTCCCCCTGTACGATCGCTCCGGTCGGAAAGTCCGGTCCCTGACATATGTCCATGATTTCTTCCAAGGTACAGAAAGGAGCGTTCATTCGGTAAATGGTCGCATCAATAATCTCACCCAGGTTGTGTGGTGGAATGTTGGTGGCATAACCGGCGGAAATACCGGTAGCGCCATTGACAAGCAATTGAGGGTAACCGGCCGGTAATACGGTCGGTTCTTCGGTGGTATCGTCAAAGTTCAAAGTAAAAGGTACGGTTTGCTCATCAATATCGGTGAGCAGGTTTTGAGCGAAAGCCGAAAGCCTCGCTTCAGTATAACGCATGGCAGCGGCCGGATCGTCATCAATCGATCCATTGTTGCCTTGCATATCGACTAACGGAATATTGATCTTCCATGACTGCGACAAACGCACCATAGCCTCGTAGACACTTGAATCCCCATGTGGGTGATAATTACCGATGACTAAGCCAACGGTCTTTGCGGACTTGCGGTAGGGCTTGTCCGGGGTGTTACCGTCACTGTACATCGCATACAAGATGCGTCGCTGAACCGGTTTGCATCCGTCTCTGGCATCTGGCAGTGCCCGATCTTGAATAATGTATTTGGAATAGCGGCCGAAGCGGTCTTCCATCACATCTTCCAGTGCCAGCGTTTTAATCGTTGATTGATCGTCCGCCATATCCGCCCTCCTTCGCTAATTGTTCTTCCATGGTAAAAGCCACATGCTCTTCAATCCAGTCACGGCGAAGATTGGCTTTATCACCCATCAGTATACTGACCTTCTTATTGGCCATCAAAGCATCATCAATACCGATTTGAATCAACGTACGCGTCTTTGGATTCATCGTCGTTTCCCATAGCTGATCGGCGTTCATTTCGCCCAATCCTTTATAACGTTGCAACTCACACTTCCCTAATTGGCCGCGTTTTATTCTCAAATCATCATCATCATAAGCATAAGTTACTTGTTTTCCTTTGGTAAGTTTATACAGCGGCGGCAAAGCAATATACACTTTACCGGCATCGATCAGTTCTCTCATATAGCGATAGAAAAAGGTCAAAAGCAATACTTGGATATGAGCACCGTCGGTATCCGCATCGGTCATGATAATGACTTTGTCATAGTTACAGTCACCAACCTCAAAGTCATTTCCGACCCCGGCCCCTAAAGCATGAATAATCGTATTTAATTCTTCATTTTTCTCAATATCCCCGATGCTGGCTTTTTCGGTATTCAACACTTTTCCGCGCAACGGCAAAATCGCCTGAAATTTTGAATCGCGACCTTGTTTGGCACTGCCACCGGCCGAATCACCTTCGACCAGAAATATCTCATTGCGCTTAGAATCTTTGCTTTGCGCAGCGGCCAGTTTACCCGACAGCAGACGATCACTTTTGCCGTTTTTCTTCCCTTTACGGGCATCTTCCCGTGCTTTACGCGCAGCTTCACGCGCTAAATAAGCCCGTTGAATTTTACGGACAAGATCTAAAGCAAATTCCCGATTCTCTTCAAAGTAGTAAGACAGTCTTTCATTCAACAGACTTTCAACGGCGGTCTTGGCTTCCACCGTCCCTAATTTCCCTTTGGTCTGACCTTCAAACTGTAATAGATTCTCGGGAATTCCCACCGATATGATCGAGGTGCATCCTTCCCGTATATCCGTACCTTCAAAGTTCTTGTCTTTTTCCTTTAAAAGATTGTTCTTACGCGCAAACTCATTGACCGCCTTGGTCAACGCCGTTTTGAATCCGACTTCATGAGCACCACCGTCTTTGGTACGTACCAGATTGACGAAGGAGTAGGTCTCTTCTGAATAAGAATCGGTAAACTGTATGGCACAGGCCACATCGATTTCATTGACGCGACCTTCGATAATGATGGGTTTGTTCATCGTTATGCGGTCTTCATTGATGTATTGCATAAAGGCCAAAAGACCTTTCTGGTACATAAAGGTTTCGGTTTTATTGGTCCGTTCATCGATGACGATCAACGTGATTCCATTGAGCAGAAATGCGCTTTCGCGACACCGTTCAATGATCCAATCCAAATGAAATTCAATGGATGGAAAGACTTTCTTATCCGGTTTGAACCGGACCATACTGCCGGTTTTGCTGGTTCTTCCGATTTCATTGAGCGGATATACTTTGCTTCCGCCTTTTTCAAAGCGCTTGGATACGATTTTTCCGTGATTACTGATGGTTACTTCCAACCAGTCGGATAAGGCATTGACCACCGATGCGCCAACCCCATGCAATCCGCCGGCCGTCTTGTATCCGCCTTGAGAAGTAAACTTCCCCCCGGCATGCAAGACGCGGAAAATGACGTCAAGCGTGTTGACACCGGATTCATGCATGCCGGTGGGCATACCGCGTCCTTCGTCTTCAATGCGGATGACATCATCTTTTTCGATGGCAACGACGATCTTTTTGCCATAACCATTAAGAGCTTCATCGATTGCATTATCTAATATTTCCCACACCAAATGATGAAGGCCGCGGGCATCGGTTGAACCGATGTACATTCCCGGACGTTTCCGTACGGCTTCAAGACCTTCTAAGATTTGGATGCTTGACTCATCATAATTACTTTTGCTCATGTCTGACTCCCATCTTGTTATATTATACAAAAACTGACCAGTGTTTTAAATAGACATTGTCCGTGTTTATGGTAAAATGGCTTTGAGGTGATATTATGGATATTTTGATCATGGTAATACTGGGATATGTGTTTGGGTCAATTCCCTGGGCTTTGATTATAGGTAAAGTATTCTACAAGACGGATATCCGTCAACATGGTTCCGGAAATTTAGGCGGAACCAACGCCGGCCGCGTTTTGGGGAAAAAGGCCGGAATCTCCGTGGCTTTGATGGATTCGCTGAAAGGTTTCATTGCAATTGCGATTGCCGTAACATTTTTCTCGAAAGAAGCCGGGATCGCAGCCGGATTGGCAGCGGCTTTTGGTCACTGTTATCCGATATTCGCCAATTTCAAAGGCGGTAAAGCCGTTTCAACCGCATTTGGCTATCTGTTGGGTGTTTCGGTATTTATTACCGGAAATCCGCAGTACTTGTTTTTAATTCCACTGATCACTTTCTTCGGTTTATTGAAACTGACAAAAATCGTTTCTTTATCTTCCATGGTCAGCGTTACGCTGGCAGCAATTCTGATGTACTTCCTTCAGCCGGATTTGTACGTCTTCCTTGCTATGGCAATTATTGCGATTTTGGTCGTATGGCGCCATCGTGCCAATATCGGACGGATTATGTCCAATACCGAACGAAAGATCACTTGGATGTAATCAGACGAATCATCAATTCGTTGATCGCTTTTGTTAAAATGGGACTTTCACTAAGTCCTTTTTTAATGCACTCACACCCATGATCAATATACGGCGTAAATTCGGATGGCTGATCTACGAAGAAGACTTCGTCATTTCCGTCATATCGAACCAGTTCAACACTTGAGCTTTTCCAAAAATCGGGCAAAATGACATATCCTTCATTACCGTAAATTCGTGCTTCTTTAGGACCTTCCGTAGTAATCGAACTGCTTAAAGAAGCGATGACGCCGGAAGCGAATTTCAGTTGCATATGTGCAAATCCGTCACTTCCTCCACTCAAAACATTTCTTGCGACAGAAACCGAGTCAACGTCCGTGCCAAATAAAGCAATTGCATACGAAATCGGATAAACTCCGACATCAAAAAGTGAGCCACCACCATGTTTTGCGTCAAATGCCCAATGATCGGACTCATCACCGAAACGATAACAATAACCGGCTTCAACATAATCAATTTTGCCAAGTTTTCCGTCATCGATCCACTCTTTGATTTTGAAAGTTGTGGGCAGAAATGAACCTTTCTGGGCTTCCATTAAGAACAATCCCAAAGAATGAGCCAAGTGAAAGCACTCGTTCAGATCATCAATGTCGTAGAGCATCGGCTTCTCACAGATTACATGTTTTCCGGCAGTCAGCGCTTTGAGGATCCATTCTTTATGAAGCGCTTGAGGTAAAGCGATATATACAGCATCGACCGTATCACATTCGCACAGTCCCTGATAATCTGTGACTACCTCAATTCCGTAATGCTTAGCATAGTCCAAGGTTTTCGGATGATTTCGTCCGCCAACCGCCGTAATGACAGCATGTTTACTATAATTAACACCTTTAACGAAGCGATGACTTATTTTCCCGGGACCTAAGATTCCAAAGCGAATTTTACTCATAAACATCCTCCATATATATTTCATCCGCCTGTTGTTGCGTGATGATTTCTAAATCAACCATATCCCCAAGTACTTTCTTCTGGCGGGCTTTTGCCCGCTCAAAGTGATTGCTTAACTGAAAGCGTGAGGGAGACTGTGGCAATCCGGCCAGCAGACTGGACTGTCCCAAGCTTAACTCGCTAGGCAACTTACCGAAATAGCCCACCGAAGCTCGTTTGATACCCGTATAGCCATCTCCGTAGTAGTTCATGTTCACATAGAGCTCCAATGTTTCATCTTTACTGATCGTTTTCTCGATGTCATACAACAGAAACACTTCCGCAATTTTCCGTAGCACGTTGAAACGAAAATCAAAATAGAGATTCTTACCGACTTGCTGACCGATGGTGCTGCCACCTTCAAGAAAATCAAAATTTTTCAGATTGGTCCACACGGCCCTGCCCAAGGATCGGATGTCTAATCCCTGACGCTGATAAAAGCGACGATCTTCCACAGCGACCACAGCCTGCAGAAAGAAGGGATCGATATCTTCTAAAAAAACATAGTTTTCGGATGCCTGCACATTGGCAATGGCTTCAGTCAACGGTGTTTCACCGATAACGATTCGATATTGAACATACCCTGCCCCGACCAATAGCAAAAATGATAGTAAAAGTAAAAACAATCCTCGTTTAAGCCATTTTTTTATTATTTTCATTTTCTCACCAGGTTTATTATACCAAAATTCGAAAAAGAAAACACAGTTGCCTGTGCTTACTTATTTTGATCCATTGACTTCATGATTTGGCGAATTTGTGCTTCAGAGGGTTTGCGCCCCATTTGCATAAACATCGCACGAATCATTTTTTCGTTTATTGGCGGATTATCTTTCAATTGTTTGATAAAAATTTTGCGTGTGAAGTAGTAACCCAATCCACCGCCGACCAACAGCCCGACAACCAGACTTAATAAACTTGTCCAAAAATCTGTCATATTACGTTCACCTTCCCTTACCTAGTCATTTTACAGTTTTTATTTATGATTTACAAGCAAAACTTATGTGCGAAGAATGTCATATAAAATCATATGAAAATCTTCCTAAATTCATTTTATTGTTCATTCTCACCGCTTCTTGAAGCAATTTTCCGTAGATACGGAGTCAAATACTTTTTACGCAGACGGATCGCATCCGGTGTGACTTCACATAGTTCATCATCCGCGATAAATTCCAATGCCTTTTCCAACGTCAGCTGAAGCGGTGGTGTTAAACGCATCGCCTCATCATGACCAGTCGAACGGATAGCCGTCAACTTTTTATTTTTGGTCGGATTGACTTCCATATCCAGATCTCGAGCCGCAATCCCGACAATCATTCCTTCATAGACCGGTGTTTGAGCACCGATAAAGAACTGACCGCGTTCTTGCAGATTGAAAATTGCATAGGTTGTAGCTACGCCGGTTTCCGTCGAAATCATCACACCGTTGGTACGGGTCTGGATTTCTCCGACAAACTCGCCATAACCGTCAAACTTACGAACCATAACACCTTCGCCTCGGGTATCATTGATAAAATCACCGCGATAACCGATCAAAGTACGCATAGCCGCCCGCCAATACATGACGGTAATGCCCAAGTGCTCATCCATTTTGACCAGATTGGCTTTACGGATACTCATTTTATTGATAACGGTCCCTACATATTCATTGGGAACTGTAATGACGACTTGTTCCATCGGCTCCATCTTTTCGCCGTTAACCATTTTCATAATGACCTCAGCTTTGGAAACAGCCAACTCATACCCTTCCCGACGCATATTTTCAATCAGAATGGTGATATGCAATTCACCGCGACCGGAAACCTTAAATTTATCGGCACTGTCCGTATCTTCGACTTTTAAACCGACATTGACTTCCAACTCTTTAGCCAAGCGTTCGCGAATGTTACGGGAAGTTACATATTTACCGCTTCTGCCAGCATAAGGCGACGTATTGACCAGAAAATTAATGGCCAACGTCGGTGGCTCGATCGGAATATTGGGCAGTGGCATTGGATTGGCAATATCACACACGGTTTCACCGATGGAAATATCGCTGATTCCGCCGATTAAGACGATATCCCCGGCCACAGCTTCACGAACCGAGATGCGTTTAGTGCCTTGGTAGATAAATACCTGACTGATGACTTGGCGGCGTAAAAATCCGTGAACATCCGCAATCAGCACCGGCATACCGACTTTCATGATTCCTTGTAACAGACGACCGATGCCGATACGACCGACATATTCATCATAAGCCAGTGAACTGACTTGCATTTGCAAAGGTTCATTGGTTTTATCCGGATATAATCCGGCATGACTTACGATTGTATCGATTAATGGTTGAATGGACACGGATTCATCATCAAAATGCCGTTTAACAATTCCTTCTCTGGCAACACCATAAAGGATCGGAAAGTCCAATTGTTCTTCGGTAGCTTCTAATTGTAAAAATAATTCATAGACCAAATCGACGACTTCGATTGCGCGTTGATCTTTTTTATCAATTTTATTAATCAAAAGAATTGGTTTTAAACCGCGTTGCAACGATTTCTGTAAGACGAAACGGGTTTGAGGCATCGGACCTTCGGAAGAATCGACGAGTAAAATTACGGTATCGACCGTAGCAATGATCCGTTCGACTTCACTGGAAAAATCCGCATGTCCCGGGGTATCGACGATATTGATTTTAATATCCCCGTATTGGATAGAACAGTTTTTCGAATAGATCGTAATCCCGCGTTCGCGCTCCAAATCGTTGGAGTCCATAACTTGTTCGATGTTGAGTTGGTTTTTAGCCAATGCGCCGCTATACGACAGAAATGCGTCGACCAACGTGCTTTTTCCGGCATCGACATGAGCAATGACGGCAATATTGATAATCTTTTGATTCATAAAATCCTTCTTTCATATATTCACCAAAAAAAAATACCTGATGACCAGGTATTTTGATGGCCCAGTAGGCGATATATATTCCCTGTTTGTGCAGGTGGGTACCCTGTGCTCACATTAGGATTCCTAATAAAATCAGGCATTCACACCAGTTTGCAACTTCCGGGTTCCCTATATCGAAATGTTGGAAATAAATTGGTCCTTCTGGGCAATTACATTATAACATAATCATTTTAAAAAGATACATCTTGACATTTGTGTGAAATTCCGTAAAATAGACAGTTTATTTAACAATCGATAAGTGTAGTTCTGCCAGCTGTTTTTCCTCTACCGGTGTAGGAGCATCGGTGAGCGGACAGCGCGCCGAAGCGTTTTTCGGAAAGGCGATGACATCACGCAAAGATTCGGAATGGGTCATAATCATCGCTAAGCGATCCAATCCAAAGGCAATACCACCGTGAGGCGGTGTACCGTATTTAAAGGCATCCACGAAGAATCCGAAACGTTTCTCGATTTGTTCATCGCTGAAGCCGATCAGACTGAACAGTTTGGCCTGCATCTGCTGATCATAAATACGCAACGATCCACCGGCAACTTCAAATCCATTAAGAACCAAGTCATAAGCACACGCCTTAACTGCCAGCGGATTACTTCCAAGTAAGTGCGCATCCTCCGCTTTGGGACGGGTAAAGGGATGATGGCGGGCAATCAGACGGTTTTCTTCACTGTCATATTCAAACAGCGGAAAGTCGACGACCCAGGCAAACTCAAATTGATCTTCACTGACCAGTTTCAGAGCATCGCGGAAATAACTGCGCAGCGCTCCTGCCGCAACACAAGCTTTCTCCCAAGCATCTGCAACCATCAGGACTAAGTCGTTTTCTTTCAACTCAAGAAAAGCGATCAGTTCAGTTTTTTCCGCTTCCGAAAGAAACTTCGAAGCGGGACCTTCGATCCCACCGTTAACCAATTTAACAACGACTAAACCTTTGGCCCCATATTTCTTAGCCAGATCGGTGATTGCATCGATTTCTTTACGGGTAATGGAGGCATAATCGTTGATAACAAGTGCCTTAATATTCCCTTTTTGCTCGATTACACTCGAAAACACTTTAAACTCACTCTTCTCAAACAAGGTTGTCACATCACTCAATTCAAGACCAAAACGAATGTCCGGTTTATCGACACCGTATCGGTTCATCGCTTCATCAAATGGGATCCGACGGAAAGGAACCGGTAAATCACGATGCATGACTTCCTTAAAGACTTTGACCATCATGGTTTCTAGTATGGTCTGAAATTCAACTTCACTCAAAAATGACGCTTCAATATCGACTTGGGTAAAGTCAAGCTGACGGTCGGCACGTAAATCTTCATCTCTGAAACATCGTGCGACTTGATAATAACGTTCAAACCCGGCGATCATCAGCAATTGTTTGAAAATCTGCGGACTTTGGGCCAAGGCATAAAATTCACCGGTATGAACCCGGGAAGGCACCAGATACTCACGCGATCCTTCCGGCGTTGATTTGGTTAGCATCGGTGTTTCCACTTCAATAAACCCCTCATCATCCAAAAAATTACGCATCGTCTTGGTTATGGCATGGCGCTGCATGAGCTTCTTTTGCATCAACGGACGACGTAAGTCCAAATAGCGATAGCGTAAGCGCGTATCTTCCAGAGCATCGGTTTCATCCGCTACAATAATAGGTGTTGCGGCTGAAGTATTGATGATGGTTACATCACTGACGATGATTTCGACATCACCGGTCGAAAGTTTTGGATTTTTATCTTTGCGCTCAACCACCGTTCCGACCACTTCTAATATATACTCGCTGCGCACATCTTTGACTTTATCCGTGAATTCCTCATTAAAGACGCACTGTACGATGCCGGTACGGTCGCGCAGATCCATAAAGACAATGGAACCGAAGTTGCGTCGTTTGGCAACCCAACCCAAGACAGTTACCGTTTTTCCGATATGTTCAAGGCGAAACTCGCCGTTGGTATGTGTTCTGTTCATAAAAACCTCCTACGTGTGGCTTTCGCCTTCAACGTGCTCATGCTCATGTTCTCCATGGTCGTGCTCATGGTCATGTTCATGATCATGATCGCATACATGATTTTCATCAAGCCAATGGTCCAACTGATGGATGATATCACCATAAGCCACTTCCAATTGTTCTTGTGTTTTGACGTTCTTCATTTTAACGACTTGCTTGGCAACCTCATCATCGCCAACAAAAATCAATACCGAGGCATCCAACCGCTCCGCCGATTTGAACTGTGCTTTCATTGAACGTTGCAATACGTCAAGTTCACTGCTGAAACCATATCCCCGGCAGAAAGCTGTGAGTTGCATCGAAGTAGTCAGTACTTCTTTCGATAGCGGCATGATATAAACATCCAATGATTTTGTTTGCGCTAAATCAATGCCTTCCGCATCACAAGCCACCAACAGACGTTCGATACCCAAGCCAAAGCCGATACCGGAAATCGATGGACCGCCAAAATACTCCACCAGACCGTCATAACGTCCGCCACCGAATATTGTGGATTGTGATCCCATTTTCTCATTGGCACTGACGATTTCAAACACGGTATGCGTGTAGTAATCCAATCCGCGAACCAGTCGGTCACTGACTTCAACCGTCATACCCAATCCTTCAAGATAATGAACAACATCATTGAAATAGGTCTTAGATTCTTCGTTGAGATAGTCGTTGATTTTTGGGGCTGACAATAAGGATTCATGTTGAGCATCCACTTTGCAATCCAAAATGCGCAACGGATTTTGCTCGTAACGACGGTTGCAATCCGGACACAAACTTTCCAAGTGAGCAGAGAAATGCGATTTCAATGCTTCGCGATAGGCAGCGCGGGACTGATCATCGCCCAGTGTGTTGACCAATACTTTCAAATCCTTTAGACCGATCGCCGAAACAAAGGCAAATCCTAAATGAATGACCTCCGCATCGACCAACGGACTTTTTGCACCGATAAACTCAACCCCAAACTGATGATGGATGCGTAAGCGACCTTTTTGAGGGCGCTCATAACGCATGTTTGGGCCGATATAGTAAAACTTCTGCGGGGCATCGGGATTGGCATACATTTTGTGCTCAACGTAACTGCGGATCAGACCTGCTGTTCCTTCCGGACGCAGCGTTAACGATCGACCGCCAAAATCATTGAACGTGTACATTTCCTTATTGACCATATCCGAACTGTCGGATTCACGTTTGAAGACTTCGGTATGTTCAAATACCGGTGTACGGATTTCTTCAACGTGATAAAGATGCGTAAATTTGCGGATGAGATCTTCGATTGCATGCCATTTGGTAATTTCGCTGCCAAAGACATCCTGGGTGCCCCGAGGGCCTTGATAATTTGCCATAATTTTCCTCCTTTTAAAGCAAAAAAAGCGCCTGTTTAAGGACGCTTAACGTGGTACCACCTTAATTTCTTGCCCAAAGACAAGACACTTGAATCCTTAACGCGGAAAACGGAATTTCCTACTGAATTTCAGAAATTCTCCTTGCAAGTGTCAGTCATCAGGTTTATATAGGAAGCTTCCACCGTTACTTCCCTCTCTATAACAATTACCTGATGAATTCTTGTTCATCGGATATAGCGGTATTTTATCATAAAGTAAATCGAACTTCAACAATCCAATTACAGTGTTACACGGTCGACATCGATAACGCCATTAACCTTGCGAAGATTTGCAATCACAAGTTTCAGGTGATCAAAATCCTCTACTACAATTTTTAACGTTGTCGTTGCGGTAACCTTATCATCATTGACCGTCGAATTAACCGCATTCAAACCGGCTTTACACTGAGAAACAATGGTAACCAAATCAGTCAGTAAGAAATTGCGGTCATTGGCCATAATAAACAGCTGAACCTCATACTTACCGGTTTCAAATTCCGAATCCCACTCGACGTGAATCAGACGTTTGGTTTCATTGACAATATTCGGACAGTCTTTGCGATGAACTTTAACCCCTTGCCCTTTGGTAATATAGCCAATGATCTCATCGCCATAAACCGGTGTACAACACCCGGCCAACGAAACCATCATGGTCTCAACTCCGGCAATACGAATGCCTGATTTACTGATTGTTTTCTTCTGTGGCGGCTTATTGAACAGCTTTGAAAAATTGATGGTATCCAACAGCGATTTGCGTGTATCCGTCAGTTTCTCCATGATCGCATGAAGCGCAAGTGATTTTACCGCAATCGCATAATAGAAATCATCATCGTTTTTAACATTAAATTCCTTATAAACCGATTCCAAACGCTTGGAACCGACGATTTCCTTATCCTCAAGATTACGCTTCTTCAACTCTTCAACAAACATCGACTGACCCTTTTTGATATAGTCCTGTCGGTCTTCCAGTTCTTTCTTCTGCAAGAAACCTTTGATTTTATTACGGGCATGCGACGTCTTTACAAATTTCAACCAATCTTCAGAAGGTCCGTTGGGCTGTTTGGTCGTACGGATCTGAACGACATCCCCCGTCTTTAACTTCGTATTGATCGGAACCAATACCCCGTTAACGATCGCACCGATGGTTGCATGTCCGACCTCCGTGTGGATACGGTAAGCAAAATCGATCGGTGTAGAGCCATTGGGAAGATCGATTACCCGACCTTTGGGTGACATGACATAGACATTGGCTTCAAAAATATCTTTCTGAAGTAATTCCATGTATTCCTGCGCATCATCATTGACATCATCAGTCAGCGTACTGAAATCTTTGAACCAGGATAGTTTGTTTTCAATCTCACGCTGTTCTTTTTCTTGCGAGTACTTACCTTCTTTATAATGCCAGTGAGCCGCAATCCCACGTTCGGCAATCGAGTCCATTTTTTCCGTACGGATTTGCACTTCAAAAATATTGCCTTCATCCGCAACGATGGTCGTATGCAACGACTGATACATATTCATCTTAGGCATGGCGATATAATCTTTTAAACGACCGGGGATCGGTCGGTATTTGGCATGGATATAGCCCAATATTTCATAACAGTTCAATTCTTCTTCGCAAACGATTCGAATAGCCAGTAAATCCAGAATTTCATCAAATCGTTTTTGCTTAGTCGTCATTTTTTTATAAATCGAATAAAGATGTTTGGATCTTCCGAAAATGCGATGCAAAATATTGTGCTCACTTAGCATGTCTGAAATATCCTGAATCATCATATTGACTTGTTTATCACGCTCAGCCTTACGAACTTCCACCAGGCGGGCGACATCATAGTACTGCTCTCTGTGCAAATAGTAAAAACTCAAATCCTCGAGTTCATTTTTAATTTCACTGATACCCAAGCGGTGCGCAATCGGAGCATAAACATCCAATGTTTCCGCCGAGATTTTGCGTTGTTTATCTTCCGGTTGGTATTGAAGCGTACGCATGTTATGTAGTCGATCGACTAACTTAACTAAAATAACCCGGATATCTTTGGCCATGGCAATAAAAATCTTGCGATGATTGACGGCCATGTATTCTTTTTCATCGATAAACTTAATATTACCGATTTTCGTAACACTTTCAACGATGGTCGCGATTTCCCCGTCAAAAGCCTTGGTCAGCTCTTCCTTGGAAATTCCGCAATCTTCTAAAACATCATGCAATAAACCGGCAGCGATCGTTGAAGGACCGACGCGCAGCGTAGCCAAGATATAGGCAACGTTGATCAGGTGATTGATATACGGTTCGCCGCTTTTGCGCATTTGTCCGCCGTGTTTTTCGGTCGCATAAGCGATTGCTTTTTCTATAAGTTCCAGATTCTGTTCGTGACTGATGTATTCCTTGACTGTCTCCATCAAAATGTCAACAGTGATCTGCTTGCCTTGATTGGCCATGGTCCTCCTCCTTTCTTGCCTGTTTTTCTAAAAATCGAAGAGAATTCTCTTCGATTGTTTATTCATACGACATCAATGTAAATATTTCGACATCTTTGAGTTTCTTACGACCTTCAAGTGAGGTCAGTTCAATCAAAAATGCACATCCGACGACATCGCCGCCCAAACGACGAATCAACTCGATCGTCGCCTCTACGGTACCACCGGTAGCCAACAAGTCGTCAACGATCAAAACTTTCTGACCGGGTTTGATGGCATCATTGTGAATATGCAACTCATTGCTGCCATATTCCAAATCGTATTTATAACTAACGGTTTCACGTGGTAGTTTTCCGGGTTTGCGTACCGGAACAAAACCAATCTTCATCGCATAAGCGACCGGACAGCCAAAAATGAATCCACGGGATTCCGGTCCGACCACAACTTCTGCACCGACTGAACTTGCAAAATCAATGATGCGTTGCGATGCTTCATAAAAAGCTTCACCATCACCCATTAACGGTGTAATGTCCCGAAACAGTATGCCCGGAATCGGAAAATCGGGTATTTCAGCTACGTAATCTTTTAAATTCATGAATATGCCTCCCTTAACATGTACATTATAGCAAAATTAAAATTTATTTCCATGACTTTTCACTACCTTTTGAGCCATCAGGGAAATCTTGCGCCTACCCAAAAATTTCGAAATCGTCACTGTTGCAATAACATTCAGCGTATCCGCATTTCTAATCGAGTCATCAATATCACTGAAAATAACAACTTCAGCCTCCTCATTTTTCAAAGAAACCAGCCACTTACTGAAATTACGATTGTTATTATGTAACGGCTTGATCACACGTAAATTTTCCAAAAACACCCGTGGTCTTTCAAATCCCTGCCCAAATGGTGAACACTTTTCAAATTCCGCAAGTGCACTCAGATGAAGCACGGATGAATCGATGTGCAACACCTCGACCACATCGTCCTCCAAGTGTTCCATAAGTTCATTAACTCCGGCAATCATAAACTTACTGAAATCATCAAACTGTAAACTACCGACTTCCAACCCGGCAGCTTGAGCATGACCGCCAAAGTGAAGCAGGTGTTCTTGCCCTTCGCTTAACAGCTGATGAAGATTGATGGACGAACTGCGTCCGCTGCCTTTGAAACTGTTTTCCTTTTGAGCCAAAACGATGGTCGGTTTACCCGTTTCTTTACTGATCTGACCAGCCGTAATTCCAACCAAACCTTCATGAAAATCAGGATGTGTAATAATGAGCAATTTCTCATCCGTAATCTGCTCCTTCGATAACTCATACATTTGCGAGCTTAACTGACGGCGGACTTGATTCAATTCTTTAATGCTCGCAGATACACTGAGGATCTCCTCTTTTTGATCACTCAGCAGATAGCGGACGATTTGATTGACATTCGCCCGATCGGCCAACCGACCGACAACATTGAGTTTCGGAACGATTTGAAAAGCAATCAGACCTTCATCGTATTCGTGCGTACTTTTATCAAGCAGCGCAGAGAACTGTAACAATGGTGAATGATTAAGCGCTTTTAAAGCATCAATAACCAATTTGCGATTATAGTTCCATAAGGGCATCATATCGCCAATGGTAGCTACACCAGCCAATTGGATCATCTTGTCATTTTCCATGCCTAAAGCAACGCAGATCAGGTATACCAACCCTGAGGTACACATTCCCTGATAAACATCAGGAAGAACATCGGGATGCAAAAAAACATCGGCTTGTACCGGCTGACTGATGACGTGATGATCAATAATCAAAAGCAATGATCCCGAATCACGGATCTTTTTGTTTACATCATGCGTCGAAACCCCGTTATCAACCAAAATGAAGAAATCATACCCTTTTTCAAACGCTGCTGATATCGTCGACTCTTTGGTTCCGTATCCTTCTTTAAGACGGTCAGGTATATAGAAACCGGTGGTAAAGCCCATTCGCTGACACAAATCGACCATCATGGACGTCGAACATATACCATCCGCATCGTAATCCCCACAAACCATGACTTTACGATTTTCCCTCTTTGCGATATTGAAAAGATTGGCGGCATCATTGATGACTTCACTATCCTCCAGCGACGGACAACCATTCACCAACTGCTCGATTTGATCATTCGATAAATTCATCGAAGACAACATCTGACGCGTATATTCAAAATTGAAATGTTCATTCAGTCGATCATCCGACCATCGTACATCCTTGATAGCAAACATGTGGACCCTCCTTATGCGAAAAAAGGGCATAGCCCTTTAGTCATTGATTCCAATAATCGTCACTTCATCCAGTGCTTCTTTTTTACGAGGTTTCTTGGATTTTTGTGACTGTGGTTTTTTGTTAACACGAATGTAATACCACAATTGTGCGGCGATAAATATTGAAGAATACGCTCCGGCAACTAATCCGACCAACATCGCCAGATTAAATTCGAAGATTTCCGAAGAACCGAAACTGATCAAAGCAAAGATTGGCAATATGGTCGTAAATGTATTGAAGAACGAACGCCACAAAGTTACTTGAAGTGATTTGTTAACTATCTGACGATAATCAGATTTTGATATATGCGGTTTCGGCCAGTGATTGACTGAATCTCGAATGCGGTCAAAGACCACGATTGAGTCATCCACAGAGTACCCTATGATAGCTAAGATAACCGCAATAAATTCAGTATTTATTTCAACTCGGAAAATAACAAATACGGCAAACACAATAAATATATCATGCAATAAAGAGACAATAGTGCCCATTGCATAGTCCCATTCAAAACGGAGTGTTATATATATCATCATCATAACCCATGCTAACATCGAAAGAACAAATGCATTAATGACAAGTTCTCGTCCAACCACAGGGGTTACAACGACATCATTAGCTTCAAAACCATACTTATCTTCAATAAACACTTTTAATGCGCGAAGGTTTTCGGTCGTTTCTGTTTCACTGGTCGTAACATAAGCAATATCGTCACCAGCAAACTGAACGGCAATACTGTCATAACCGAATTGGGCAAAATCTGTACGGATTTCATCTAAAGTCAACGGGATATCTGATTGCATCGTAATTTTTGTACCACTGGAAAAGTCGATACCTAAATTCATACCTCCGATTCCACGGAAACTATTGATTGTAAACAAGGATAAACCAAGAATTAAAATCGTTGCACTTCCGATCAAAAATTTCTTCGACTGCTTTACAAAATCAATCTTTGTAAATGGACCGAAATACTTCTGATTTTCGCCTTTGGTAACATCGGGAATATTTGATGGTTTAACACCAAACAAGCCTTTTTTATTGTTAAAGAACTTCGAACGGACCAACAAACCCAATAAGAACTTTGTAAAGTAAACATTCAGTACCACCGTAACAAATACGGTAACCATTAACATGGTCGCAAATCCCTTAACAGCTCCGGTACCCAAGATGTACATGATTAATGCAGCGATAAAGGTGGTGAACTGTGAATCAAAGATCGTCCAGAAAGCCAATTCATGACCTTCGACATAAGCTTTTTCCAATGTTCTCCCTAAATACAACTCATCCTTGATCCGTTCAAACGTGATAATGTTGGCATCGACGGTCATACCGACCCCCAAAACTAACGCAGCAATTCCCGGTAAGGTAAACACGCCACCCATACTGTTATACAGAAACAGAACCACAAACACATACAGAAACAGCATAATCGCAGAAACGATACCCGGCAGTTTATATACGATGATCATGGCAGCCATGACCAGGAAAATACCGATTATACCTGCAAACAGCGTTTGATTAAATGCGGCAATACCAAACTCGGCACTGACTACATTGGAATACAATTCTGCCATCTTCACCGGCAATGAACCGGAGTTGATCAAATCAGCAAGTTCGCGTGCTTCCGCATCACTAAAGCTGCCTTTAATGATGGCATCGCCTTTGATACCCGCAGAAACCGTAGCGGCCGAAATATATTTTTGTTGGCCGGTTACTTCTTTGTCTTTTTCAGCATCATAAGAATCACCTTCCTCAAAATCAAGCCAGGTAACGATAAAGTTTTTACCCGCACCCATTTTTGAGACTTTTTCGGTCAGTTCAAAAAACTTGTTCTGATCGGCAATTTTTAACGAAACGACCGGAACTCCATTTTCAAAACCTAAAGACGCTCCGCCTTCGGTGAGAATCGAGGCATCCGCCAGCAAATTATCATCCACATCACGGAATGTCAGATTCGCAGTTGCGGAAATGATCCGACGTGCCTGCTCTTGATCGGATACACCGGCGAGCTGTACACGGATCCGATTGTTGCCTTCGATGACGATTTCCGGCTCACTGACACCCAATACGTCGATCCGCTTGGAAACAGATCTTGCGACCGCCGCCATTGAAGGAAGTTCGTTACCGACTTCCAACGGACTTACTTCATAAACAATTTCAAATCCCCCTTGTAAATCCAAGCCAAGGGTCATATTCTTTTCTACGTCTTTCGCAAAAAAGGCGATCATCGTGAATATGGCGATAACCGTCAATGCGAAGATAACTAAACGTGGTCTTGCTTTCATTTGCTTACTCCTTCAATCAAATCATCAAAGTCACTTAACTTTTTCTTACTGCCATCCATAATGGCTTGTTTTGACAATACCACGACAACCTCATCGGCGGTTAACCGAAACAGATCCTCGATGGCTTCATGCAGACTGGCGGGATTTCCTTTGCGCCACATCCACCCAAACATCACATGTTCAATCTGCTGATAACTCAGCTGAACTAAACCATCGCGTTGCAGCATTTGCAGCTTCAGCACCATCGCCAATTGCAGTTGACGGTTGCTCTGATCTATCATAAAAAATCCCCTTCCTTGTCGCCTTTACCTATTATAAAGCAAACTGTGAGAAAAGTGTATGCTTTTTACTCCAGGTTGTTTACCAGTTCCTTAAAAATTCTGCCTCTTTGCTCATAATTGTCAAACTGATCGTACGATGCACATGCCGGGGAGAACAAGACGATATCTTCAGGATGACTCAATTTCATCGATAAAGAAACAGCATCAATCAATGTTTCAACAACGATCGCCTCTGGATACAACTGCTTCAACTGATACTTCGTCGCACCAAACACGATCATTTTAGCTACCTTCGATAGATACGGACGCAAATCCTCGAAACCCGTATGCTTATCATATCCACCGGCGAGCAAAATTACCGGTTGTTCAAACGATTTCAATGCAATGATGGTCGCATCCGTGTTGGTACCTTTGGAGTCATTGTAATACTTCACCCCATGAACTTCTTTAACAAATTCAATGCGGTGTTCCACACCATTGAAAGCACGGATCGCCTTTCGAATCGTATCTCTGTCCATTCCCATCACAAAAGCCATCGCTCCGGCAACCATCGCGTTGATGACATTGTGTCTGCCCAAGATTTGCAAGTCACTCAATGCAAACAGTGGTTCACCGAACAACATAACTACTCCATCAGACACAAAACAGTCACACACCTGATCATAGGAAAACGATAATGTTCGACAATTCAGACGCTCTGTTCTTTTTACAACTTCAGGATCATCCAAGTTGCGAAGAAAAACATCATTCTCATCCATATTTTCAAAAATACGTGTTTTCGCCTGATAATACTCCTCTAAATCAGAGAATACATCCAAATGATCGGGCGTCAGATTCATGATGACCGCACATTTCGGTTTAAAGGTATCTGTACCGATTAACTGAAAGGCCGCAATCTCACAGGCGATTAACGCCTCTTTATCACCGTTTTTTTCAACGATTTCACTGATTGGCAAACCGATATTACCACCGGTGAAGGAAGTTTTCTCTCCCTGTGTTAAGATTTCACCCAATAATGTGGTAACCGTTGTTTTACCGTTGGTCCCCGTGATTGCACCTACCTGATAACTTGGCGCGAAACGCAAGGCTATTTCAATTTCATTATAAATAAAGTGTTTCTTACTTAACTTTTCAATAAAGGGAGATTTATGGGAGATCCCGGGATTTTTAATGACCCACTGCACATCAAGATCAATTAGATCGTCCGGATGTCCGCCGTCGATGACCTCAATTCCCAAATCGAGCAAAGAACATTTTAGATTTGCTTCCATGAGTTTCAAATCCGTCAAAATCACTTCAAACCCCATTTTGCGACACAAACGTGCAATGGCTAGGCCGCTGCGCGCAGCACCGATGATCAGTACTTTGCTCATAAGCTGCCCAAAAACACGCCAAGAACGGCACAGATAAAGCCGAGTATCCAGAAGAAATGAACGACCCGTACTTCTTTCCAACCGGAAAGTACAAACGAATAGTGAATCGGAGTGTATTTGAATACTCTTTTATTACGAAGTTTAACAGATCCGATTTGAATAATAACACAAAGGGTTTCATAAACAAAAACTCCACCGATGATAACGAGCAGCACTTCCTGCTTTAACAAAATCGCCATCGTAGCTAACAGTGCACCTAGAGGCAACGATCCGGTATCCCCCATAAATATCCGGGCAGGATACACATTAAATCGCAAATAAGCCAATAATGAACCCAATACTGCAAGCGCAAAACCAGCGACGGATGTCGCCGACTGAGTGATGGCAAAATAGATAAACGGAATCAACGCCAGAAATGATGTTCCGGCTGCCAGTCCATCCATACCATCGGTCAGGTTGACCGCATTGCTTGCGCCAACCAACATAAAGAATACCAGGACAGCATACAGCCATCCCAATGACAGTGTCCAGTTGACCAACGGAATCACGACAGTGCTAGAAGCGGTGTCTTTATAGATAAAGTAAAAGATAACGGCCAGAATGATTTGTAAAAGAAATTTAAACCCGGCCGGCAGTCCGTCATTTTTCTTTTCAATAATGATTTTCACATCATCCCAAAAACCGATCAGTGCATATCCGACATAAGAAAACATTAACAGCCAGCCATTGGTATCCATATCCTCAAAAAAGAAAATCAAAAATAAGATGACCGGAATAACGACAAAGGCGACACCGCCCATGGTCGGTGTACCGGTTTTTGCTTTATGTTCATCCAACGAATACTCACTGATGCTTTGACCGTATTTCAGTTTTTTCAAAAAAACGATCAGCCAGGGAATGGTCAGCCAGGTGACAATCAGTGAAGTAGTGAAAATCATAATCAAGCGTAAGTCCATAAAAACATCCCCTTTTCTGCCCTATTATACCAAAATCAGTCAATACCTGCATTAAGATTTAAAAAAAGCCTTACGGCTTTAAGGTAAGAATAACAGATAGTTTGCTTTCATCCGTCAAAACAGTTCCAGCTTCAATGTTTTGTGAACTGACCAAACCACTTCCCTCAATAATCACGGTGCGATTACTGAGCAACCAGAACGTCGTAACATCCTTACGGCTCCAACCGGTCATATCCGGCATTACGACTTCAGGTCCATCGGTCAGAATAAACAGTCGCTGTGTATTAAGTATCGTTCGGTTGGCTTCAGGATATTGATTGATTACGCGTTCACCATTACCGATAATCGTGATTGGTACATCCGATAAGGTATTCCATGCCAACAAAGAGAGAACCGTGCGATTAATAAAATTCGGTATTTGCATTTCAATGACCGGTATTACTTCTGCAGGTACATTATCTTGTGAGTAAACTTCGTAAGTCAGTGATAAACGTCTGAAAATGTGTTGAACGGCTTGGGTCTCTTGATGAGCTTTGGTATCAGATGGAGCAAGAAATGCATAATACACCATGTATTTAGGATTTTCAGCCGGTAATGCTGTCATAGCCGAGAAAATATTCATATCTTTCGAGTATTCCCCATCGATTGCAACCTGTGAAGTCCCGGTTTTGCCAATCGAGCGAACTTCCGGAATACGATAATGTCTTGAAGATCCCCCATCATTAATCGTTCTATCCATCAAAGCCTGCATTTGACGGGCCGTCGACTCTTTGATTGGCTGTCCAACGATGATCGGTTGGGCCTGATAAATTACTTCCGACGTTTTCTCATCAAAGATTTTTTCGATGAAATATGGTTTTACCATCGTACCATCCGAGAAAATAGCTGAATATGCCTGAAGCATTTGTAACATGGTCACCGATGATCCCTGTCCAAAACCCGTCGTCAGCATCTCTAAGGGATAGCGATAGTTCTTTACGCCGCTGACATCCGGATATATATCGGTATTTACCGGTTTAAAAAAACCAAATTTATCGAGGTATTCTTCATACGTGCTGGGAGGCAAAACTGTGGTTAACAGGGTTGCGATTCCGGTATTGAGTGATAATAAGTAGCCATAATCGAAATCAACAAGACCATACGAACGATTATGGTAATTATTTATGATCGCAAAAGTTTTACTGGACTGATCGGTTCGGACCGGTAACCCGTTTTCGATACCCATTCGAAAATATTTTGAGTCAAATAAGGCTGTCCCGTCATATTTACCAATATCCATTGCAGCGGCGTAGGTAAATGTTTTCATTGTAGAACCGGGCTCATATGCATATTGCATACCGACATTACTGTAATTTTCAATGTCGATATTGTTGGGATCGAAACTTGGAGCCTGTCCCCATGCGAGTATCCGACCTGTTGCAATTTCCATAACCGAACCCCAAACCAGTTCGGCATTATGATTGGTCATGGTAATATCAAAGGCCATTTCCAGCGACTCCTGGATTCCTTTGTCCAATGTCAAAACGATGGTCGCACCATCCACAGTAGCCGCTTCATCCAAGTTGCCATCGAGCATGCGATATCCGTTCTTATCGACTCTGAATTTCTCATAACCGTTTTCACCGGACAGAAGTTCATTAAAAATCGCTTCCACACCCATTTTACCCACCAGACTGTCTTTAGTTGCATCAAAATGAGCAAAACCGATTAAGTGTGAAGCAAAGACTTTCATCGGATAGTTGCGGGTAACCGTGCGGATAAAGTCAAAACCTGGTAGATTTAATGCTTCGATTGCCGTTTTTTGAGCCAATGTAAGATTACGTCCCTTGGTACCAAATTCCGTTTGCTTGGCATCACGATTAAGATTTGAAAGGATCGTTGATACAGAAATACCTAAAATCGGTGCCAACGCTTGCGCTGTTTGGTCTTTGTCTACGACATAGCGCGGACTATCGCCAACCATTCTTTCTGAATCAAGATAGGCAATGAGTGTATACGAAATAACGTCATGTACAATGACATTACCGTTAATATCAACGATGTTTCCCCTTTTTGCCAACAACGATTTGGTCGATATGTGGATATTGGCAGATTCAGCTTTAATGTCTTTGGCTGAACGCATATGGTATCCGACAATGGAGACAACAAAGACGTTGGTCGAAATGACCAGAAAGACCAGAACGAAGAAAACGGAAAGCCCTAAAAGCATCCGATTGCTGCGTGCGGCTCTATTCACCATCTTTGATACTGATGACATTGCCTTGAACCAAGGTCAATCCTTCTTCTTTGGCCAATGCGATGATACGATCGTAATTGCTCAACTGAGCGATTTCAACTTCCAAAGCTTCATTTTCAGCAATCAGCTGATTGACCAAAGCCATCGTGTTTTGAGTTTGCAATGAAAGTGATGTTTGATGGGAACGCAGAAACAAGTTGGACAGCACAAATAAAGAAATGGAAATCAGTAAAACGCCCAACGATACATTGAAATAGTTGATCCGCTTGATTTTCTTTACTTTCCTAAGGGTTGCCATAGTTATCTCCTTTTACGTTCGATGACTCTCAGTTTTGCCGAATGGCTGCGTGGATTATCAATCAGTTCTTCTTCACTGGGTGTCCGTGGTTTTTTTATGATTAATTGATATTGAACATCAATGATTTGTTGAGGGAGCCGCCGATTGGTTTTCGGCGGCGTGCTGAGCTGCTTAAATATTTCTTTTACAATTCGGTCTTCCAATGAGTGGAACGTGATGACACATCCCCGACATCCAACTTTCAATAAAGCACAAGCATCACTGACCGCTTTCTCCACACTGGCCAATTCCTGATTGACCTCGATGCGGATTGCCTGAAACGTTTGTTTGGCGGGATGGCCCTTTTGGTGAAGTATTCGGGTAGGAAGAGCAGACTTGATGATCTCAACCAACTGACCGGTGGTTGCAATGGGAGACAACAGCCGGGCGGCGATGATCTTTTTGGCTATAGGATAAGCGAAAGGTTCTTCCCCATAGTCCCGTAAAACATTGGTTAATTGGTTCAATGGGTATTCATTGACCAAGTGGTAGGCACTGAAGGATTGGCTTTGATCCATGCGCATATCCAAGGCGGAATCGTAACGGTAGGAAAAGCCGCGATTAGGATCGTCAAACTGGGGAGAAGAAACTCCTAAGTCGAAGACAAATCCGTCTAATTGGGTTATTTCAAGGTTTTCGCAATGCTTTCTGAGCGTTGCATAATTGTCATTAATGAAAATCAGTTTATCAAGATAAGGTGTCAGCCGTTTCTTGGCCTCTTCAATCGCTACGATATCTAAATCGAAGACAATAACCTTACCACTGGTCAGCCGTTGTACGATGGCTTCGGTATGTCCGCCACGCCCACAGGTTGCATCCAGATAGATGCCATCTTCTTTCACGTCGAGATAGTCAATGGTTTCCTTGAGCAACACACTTACATGACTCATATCAGAAATCCGGTCATGCTTTCAGCATTGTCCTCAAACGAAATCTCAGCTTGTGTCATGTATTCATCCCAACGGTTTTTCGCCCAGATTTGGAAATGATTGCCTAATCCGGTAACGACACATTCTTTTTCGATGCCGACTTCAGCGATCAAACGGGCAGGAAGATTGATTCTTCCCTGTGTATCGATTTCGCATTCCGCCGCTTTGGCAAGCACCATCGCCACATACATGCGGGTTTCTTTTTTGGTTTGCGGAAGCTTCAGCAGTTCTTCATAACGGATCTGCCATTGCTCATTGGTATAAACGGTTAAACAACCGTCAAGACCGCGGGTTACGATCACAGAAACATTTAACTGATCCCGGTATTTAGCCGGAATGATGATACGTCCCTTTGCGTCGATATTATGCAAAAATTCGCCCATGAACATAGCAATCACCCCACTTTCTCCCACTGTATGACACTTTGTACCACTATTATAACTAAATACACAAACAATGTATAGTTGTTATGCAATTTTCACATAAAAAAATCACCATCTCTGGTGATTAACTGCACACAATTCAATCTGTCTTTGAGCTTATGCTACGATTTCGATCCGAGTACCATCCGGGTCGATCACACTGCCTTGATAAAAGCCATCCACCGATCGACGCGGATGGGATGCAATGTGATAACCATCGCCACGCAATTGTTCAATCAATGAATCAACCGCTTCATCACTGCCCACCAAAAATGACAGACGGGCAATGCCGATATAATCATGTTCCGCTTTACCCAAACGCGGCAATACCGTGGACTTGCTCATCAGTTCGACACGCACATCGTTATCAAAAATCAGATTATACGATTGAAATCCGGTGATTGGGTTTGTGTATTTAGCATTGGATGTCGCATTGAAATAATTGATATAAAAATCGCGGGTGACTTCGATATCCTTACACCAAAAGGCAACACTTTTTATTTTCATAAAAATCCTCCATGTCTTCCCTTCTATTTTACAATGAATCCAGCCAAAAGAAAAACCTCTTTCGAGGTTATTTTTGTAAAGCAATCAATAATTCGCGAATCAGCTTGCTGGCCAACGCCGTAGAAGCTCCGGTAGTATCAAGCATCGGGTTGAGCTCATTGACATCCAAGCCCACGATGTTCAAACCAGAAACTTTCATCAATGCACTTCGTAAAACTTCAAAAGTCAGTCCTCCGGCTTCCGGGGTTCCGGTACCCGGCAGTTGCGAGGGATCCAAAACATCGAGATCAACGGTGAGATATATGGGTTTACCCACAAGCAATTCAACGACAGAATCTAAAGTATTAACCGTAAACTTCTCTTGAATTACATGCTTCTTCGCAAATTCAAACTCAGCTTTTTCGCCCGAACGGATACCGAATTGAAAAATCTTACCATCGCCAACCAAATCATGAGAGCGACGCATCACCGTCGCATGGGACAGTTGCTCACCCATATAATCCTGACGCAGATCAGCATGCGCATCGAAATGAACGATGTGCACATCCGGATACTTCTTAAATATTGCACGGAAAATTCCCAAGGTAACTAAGTGTTCGCCACCGATCAGAAATGGTAGTTTCCCAGAGGATAAAATCTCATGACTGGCCTCTTCGATGACATCAAGCGCTCTAGCCGCATTACCAAAAGGCAACTCCAGATCCCCTGCATCACAAACGGTCAGTGTATCTAATTCTTTGTCTTGATACGGCGAATAAACTTCAAGACCAAAGGATTCTTTTCGGATAACCGAAGAGGCAAATCGGGTTCCCGGACGGTAGGAAGTGGTTGAGTCAAACGGTGCACCGATCAATACGATTTGGGCATCCTCAAAATCCGCTTCACAGCCGATAAAAGTTGAAACATTCTTATTCAGTTGCATGGTCCAACAGCTCCTTGACATAATTAGGAAGTGCGAAACAGCCGACATGCAAGTCCAGGTTGTAATACTTGGTTTCAAGATTCAATGAGGTCCACGCATCCCCTTTTAAATCTTTGATCGGATCAATCGTCTTTGAGGCATAACCAAACAGCCAATGACCCGAAGGATACGTTGGTATGTGTGCCTGATAAACACGGGTAATCGGAAACAGTTCTTTAATGCGCATATGAGCGCGTTTCATTGAGTGTTGATACGTATCATAATACGGATTTTCGTGTTGATTGACCAAAATACCGTTGTCTTTTAAGGCATGATAACAGTTTCCGTAGAACTCACGGGTAAATAAGCCTTCACCCGGACCAAAAGGATCGGTGGAGTCAACGATGATCAAATCGTATTCATTCACGCGGGATCGCACGAATTTCAAGCCGTCTTCATAGAAAATGGATACGCGTGGATCGTTAAGGCTGACCGTAGTGCTCGGGAAGTATTCCAGACACACATCAACCACCAGCTTATCAATTTCGACCATATCAATATGTTCAACGCCCGGATAACGGCATAATTCTCGAACCGTACCGCCATCCCCGGCCCCGATGACCAAGACGCGCTTGATATCCGGATTGGTAGCCATTGGAACGTGCACAATCATATCGTGATAGATAAACTCATCTTTTTCGGTGACCATCATCAATCCGTCAAGCGTGAAAAACTTACCAAATTCCTTCGAATGAAAAACGTCGATGCGTTGAAAGTCGCTTTGACCTTGATACAGCTGCTGATCGACCAAAATTGAGAAGCGGACGTTGTCCGTATGTTGTTCGGTATACCATAGTTCCATGATTTAGTCCTCCAATACATCGATAGTCGCAATGCTGGTATCCTTTGGACCGGTAATAAAACTGCCCTTGGATTTTGCATAGTGGATCATTTCGACGATTTCTTTCGTTATTAATTCGCCCGGTGCACATATGGGAATGCCCGGGGGATAAGCCATAATGGATTCACCGCTGACTTTGCCGATGGCATCATTCAAGGTTACATTCACACTCGGCGTATAAAAAGCATCACGCGGCGATTTGACAACCTGGGGTTGAATGTACTCCTGTGTTAACATACCGGCCGGATCCTTGGCGTACTTACGCTTGATATCCGTCAGTGCACCAAGCAGTCGTTCGACTTTAAGTGCGGTATCCCCGACTGAAATGATGGCCAGGATATTTCCCAGATCACCAAATTCAATTTGAATGTCGTATTCATCTCTTAATATATCGGCAATTTCAATGCCGGTCAAGCCGATATCCCTCGTAAAGATGGACAGTTTGGTTGGATCAACATTGAAAATCGTATCGCCATTGATCAGTTCTTCATCAAAAGGAATATAACCTTTGACCTTACGGATTTCTTCACGGGCATAACGGGTCAAATCAGAAACTTTTTTAAAGACAACCTTCCCCTCCAAAGCCAGATGCTTTCTGGCGATGTCAAGCGATGCTAACAGCAGATAGGATCCGCTGGTCGTATGGGTCAGGTTGAGCATGGAGCGCACGTAACTGGTCTTAGCGGGATCTTGGATGAGCAAAAATGAGCTCTGCGTCAGTGATCCACCGGTTTTGTGCATACTGACCGCCGCCATATCGGCTCCGGCCGCCATGGCACTGATCGGCAAATCATCGCCAAAATAGAAATGGGTACCATGCGCTTCATCGACCAGTACTTGAACGTCATACGTATGCGCCATTTCCACAATGCCTTTTAAATCCGAACAAATACCGTAGTACGTCGGATTGTTAATAAAGACCGCTTTGACATCCGGATTGTCCAAAATCGCTTTTTCAATATCGTTTTTCGACATTCCCAGTCCGATACCGAGTTTTTCGTGAATGCCCGGATTGACATAGATCGGAATCGCACCGGTTAAAATAAGCGCATTGATCGCTGAGCGATGAACATTGCGGGGTAAGATGATTTTATCGCCTTGTTTACACGCCGACATCACCATTGCCTGTACAGCCGCGGTGGTTCCACCGACAATAAAATACGCGTGCCCGGCCCCAAAAGCTTCGGCAGCGATTTCTTCGGCTTCAAGAATCACGCCGGTGGGCGAACATAGGTAGTCCAACGGTTTACGTGAGTTCAGATCATATTGAATGGCTTTATCGCCTAAAAAGTCGCGAAGCAGCGGATTACCCTTCCCTTGTTTGTGTCCGGGTACATCAAAAGAAACGATGCGCTGATTGACTTGTTCACTCAGTGCTTCGACGATCAGCGTGCGATTTTGATCGCGTTTAGTCATTAACGGAATCCTCATAGATATTTGAACCGCTGAAGATTTCAATCATTTCTTTGTATAAAGCATTGGTGATTTCACGGCGTACGACCGGTTTCAGTTCATCTTTGTCCACATTGTACAAATAGTTTTGAAGTTCGATGTTGTTGACCATCATCTTGGTATGAAAAATATTGGACTGATAAACATTGATATCCACAGCATCATAATTTTTCAGGGTATCTTTATTGATATATTGTTGAATGGAGGTGATTTTGTGATCGATGAAATGCTTCTTGCGATCGATATCGCGGGTAAAACCGCGAACACGATAGTCAATGGTGATGATGTCTGAGTCAAAGCAGCTGATCAGATAATCCAGGGCATTTAACGGTGAAATCGTGCCACACGTCGATACATCGATATCGACCCGAAAAGTTGAAATCGCATGATCGGGATGATATTCCGGATAGGAGTGTACGGTCACGTGGCTTTTGTCCAAATGAGCAACGACTGTTTGACTTTCATTAAAAACGCCCATCCCTAAGTTGCACGTTGGATCGACGAAATTTTCTTCGATAGGATCTTCGGAAATCAATACGGTTACACTGGCACCTTGGGGGTCGTAATCTTGCTTGGCAATATTCAAAACGTGTGCACCGATGATATCGGTGACATCACATAAGATTTTAGTCAGACGTTCTGCGTTGTATTGTTCATCAATGTACGCCAAATAATTCTTGCGTTCCTTTTCGCTTTTGGCGAAGTTGACATCATAGATGTTGAAACTCAAGGTTTTGGTCAGATTATTGAAACCATACAAAGCAATTTTGCTATTGTTCATCGTAAGCCCTCCTGTTTAATAAAACAAAACATATTATACAGTATTACTAAATAAATGCAATGAATTCACAAAAAAAATCGCTTTATTTTCAGCGATTTTCAACAAGTAATTCGGATAATATCCGTCCGATCCGAAGTGACCACGCACTTTCACTATGAATAGCTCCCGCAACTTCCCGGTAAATGAAACTTGATAATCCTTTGTTTGTCCAAATAGAAGCGATTTTTCGGTTGGTATCCAGGTATGCCTGATTTTCACGTTCACTTTGCGATTCAGCCAAACCAACATCCATGTACACAACATTGCCAGACACCGTTGATGACTCAATAAGTTTTGCCATTTCCGCCGGCGCAAACCACAAGGCGTTAGACAGACAAGCGATTCTACTGAAAATTTGGGGATACCGGCACATCGCTACCATGGAAATCAACCCGCCCATACTCGAGCCGGTCATCAGGAAACTGTCCTCAACCGCATAGCGTTCTTTGATCCAGACAATCAAATCATTGACGATCCAATCAATGTATTCATTTCCCAATCCACCGGCCGGACGTGTGAGCCACTCTCTTAATCCGACGATATCTCTATTATAAAAAGGACTGTATTCATCCAAACGATCCAGACCATCGGCACAACTGACGCCCACGACCATCAATTGAAGATCATACGTTTCAATGGCTTCACGCAGTTTCCAACTGAAACCAAAGGAGGCACGATCATCATCGAATAAATTCTGCCCGTCATGCATGATCAGACAGGGTAGCACTTCATTAACATTTTCTGGCCGATAAACAAAGACGGCCGCATCACGGCCGGAAAATGCAAGATTCAGTTGGTGTTCTTCCAGGATATAATTCATGACTCGCTCACACCTTTGGATTTCGATAAACGATACTGCTGATACAAGGGGGCGTAGTCACTTTTAATACGATTCCAGACGATCAGACATTCATCGGAAAGTTTCTTCTTCGCGTTTTTAAAATACTCCGTTGCCAGTTCAGCGCTTTCAAGTGCGGATTCTCCTTGTTTTAAGTCGCAATACAACGCGGCCAAAGCCGTTTCAACAGTTGGATTTGTCAGAAGATCCGGATATTTACTCCGCATTTCAAAAATGAGATCGACCCCTTCCGGATAACGTTTCAATTCGCGGAAAATATCTACATTCTTTACAATGACATTGGGTAATGCGCTGGTATCCTTTTGGATGATTGCCATTCTTAACGCCTCTTGAGCAAAATCGAAGGCCTTTTGCATGATACCGGTGTTGATAAAATAAGTCGATTGATCCATCAGGTTTTTAACTGAATCCTCATTTTCCAACAGTGAACGTGAAAACTCTGAATCAAGCTCGACCGCCAGTTTCAGCGGTTGTTTTTCACCGATTTCACTGTACCAGTCCTGCTTGATTTTGATATAGCGCTTCCCTTTGTACTCAAACTTCTCCATTTTCATCCTCCACATTCAAACTAACAAAAAAAGCTTTCGCTGATTTGTTTACAGGCATTTTTCTTTTTGAAAATAATGCAAATAGTAGTATCTCTATCCTTATTATAAAATAGAAAAATATTAATGCAATACCAAATTAAACAGTATTCATGATTGTCCGACCATTCGATGATCTTCTTAGCCTCTTCAACGAGTATTAAGGAAAGTACACAATCGGTAAACTCATTGTATGTGCATTCAATAAAGAGTATACTTTAAGTAGATAAAACCATATCTGTTAACCATCTTGAAATAAGACTATAATTTTCTCTCATGTACAAACCCTCAGAGGTTTGTAGAAAAAGGAGTATTTAGTAATGAACAAGATTAAAAATGCAAAAGATAAAGTCGTTGGCGAAACAAAAGAAGCCATTGGAAAAGTAACCAACAATAAAGAATTAGAAATTAAAGGAAAAATCCAATCCACAATGGCTGATGTCAATATTAAGGGCGAAAAAATTAAAGATGATGTCAACCGTAAAGTAAATAAGGCTTTTGACAAGAAGTAATCAACCCTGTTGATTTTTGAATTTATGTGATTAAAATCATACTGAAAATATAGCTGAGTTTGAGATGGCAACAATATAAATGGTTATCGGTTTTATCAGTTAAACATGTAGATTAATACCAGGGTATCTTGGTACGTTGAATATCTTGAAATTAATTCAAGCATATTATCAACATCTTTTTTGGAATTTCACAGAAAGGAGATGTTATTATGCGTGGAGGCTTAGGAATAGTAGGTACAATTCTAGTCATTTTGTTGATTTTGTGGTTATTAAAAATTATTTAACCTTTGATCAGTACTGAAGTTTGATATTTGTTTAAATGTTCTAGAACCAAAAAAGACTCGAGTCAACCTCAAGTCTTTTTTGTTTAATTATACGATTGAACTTCCTCTTCTTTATTCAAAAACCGGATGGCCCCCATCGCCAATGCCGCAAGTTCATCTTCTCCCGGATAAACTTTTACTTTTGCGATCCACTCCACGCGCTCGCTCAGCGTTTTGGTTATATACTCATTATATGCCAATCCGCCGGTAAGCAGAATCTGATCGATTTTGCCCTCCAATACGGTAGCCATAGCGCCGATTTCCTTAGCGATCTGATAAACCATGGCATCGATCACTCGTTTGGCCTCATCATCCTGTTGCGCCTGTTGCATGATTTGCTGAACATTGTTGGATCCCAGATAGGAGACCAAGCCGCCACCGCCAACCAACAGTTTACGAACCTGGTTGGTGTCTCCGCGAAATTCCTCAACCAAATCCAAAACCGCAAAACAACTTAATCCTCCGCTGCGCTCGGGTGAGAAAGGTCCTTCCCCGTCAAGCGCATTATTGACATCGATGACCTGACCTTTGCGGTGAGCACCGATGGAAATACCGCCACCCATATGCGTGACGATCAGATTCAGTTTAGAAACATCTTCGCCGATTTCCTTGGCATACTGCCGAGCGATTTGCTTTTGATTGAGCGCATGGAAAACACTGCGCCGAGAAACCGACTTTATTCCTGAGTAACGGGCCAACACACAAAGATCGTCTGTTACCGGAGCATCAACGAATATCACCGGTTTCTGGTACTTTTCACCCCAGTAATAACCGATACAGTTTCCCACATTGGTCACATGAGACCCATATTTTTCGGCTAAGATATCATCGATGACTTCTTTGGAAACCCAATAAGTTCCACCGGGTAACGGCTTAACGACGCCACCACGCACACATATACAATCCAGCGATTCAAAAGAGATGTTATCATCTCGCATCCATTTTTCGATGGCCTCACGACGGAAATCCTGTTGATCGAGCACTTTATGAAAAGAAGCGATTTCGGAAGAGGTATGGCGGATGGTCGTTGATGCAACCATGACTTCACCTTCAAATATCGCTGCTTTGGATGATGTCGACCCCAGATTCATTACAAGTATTTTAAACATAAGTATCCTCCCTGCTTGTACTTTTATTTTATCACAAAAAAGGATGGTTATTGCCATCCGAGTTGTTGATTCAAATAATCTTGTAGATACGTACAATAGTCTTTATCCATGCCATCGACATCCTTGAGCGGATTTTCAATGCCAAGTTTCTCATATTTGACATTGCCCAAGGTATGATAAGGAAGAAGTTCAACTTTTTCGACATACTTGAGCCCTTTTATTTTCAATGCCAATTTGTCCATGTGTTCGAGGGTATCGTTCTCCCCAGGGACAATGACATAGCGGACCCACATGTTGACCCCTTTTTTCTGAGCAATTTCAAGAAACAGTGGCGAAGAGGATTCCCTGATTTTTGTCATCCGTTCAAACGACGGTGCATCGACGCCTTTAAAATCCAACAAGATCAAATCGGTGTGATCCAGGATCTCCTCAAAGTACATCGGGTTACCAACACCCGCGGTATCAAGGGTCACATGAATACCGTCCGCCTTGCATAGTTTCATAATCTCAAGCAAAAATGCGGACTGAAATAACGGTTCACCACCACAAAAGGTAACACCTCCGTCATCTTTGAAATACGGCTTAAAACGGCGGATCTTGTCAAAAAGTTCTTTGGGTGTGGTTGAAACACCGTTGGTCGGCTCCCACATATCCGGATTATGACAGTACAGGCATCGCAACGTACAGCCCGATAAAAAGACGACCGTGCGGATGCCGGGACCATCCGCCGTTGCGAATGATTCGATTTTTGAAATATAACCTTTAAATTGACTCATGGAAGGTGCGGGCGATGACTTCGCGCTTTTGCGCATCCGTCAAGCGGGCAAAGTGAACCGCGTATCCCGATACACGGATCGTTAAGTGCGGATATTTATCCGGATGTTCCATCGCATCGATCAGTTTGGCACGATCAAGCACGTTCACATTGAGATGGTGAGCGTCCTGACCGAAGTAACCATCCAGAACACTGACCGTGTTGACGATTTGATCGACGCGTTCTTTGCCTAAGGCTGCCGGAACAATGGAGAACGTATTGGAAATACCATCCATGCAATCATCGTACGGAAGTTTGGCGACGGAATTTAAGGAAGCCAAAGCCCCAGAGACGTCGCGTCCGTGCATTGGATTGGCACCCGGCGCAAAGGCTTCACCTTTTTTACGTCCATCCGGTGTCGACCCGGTTTTCTTACCATAAACCACATTGGAAGTAATGGTTAATACCGAGAGCGTGTGTTGCGCATCACGAATGAGCGGATGACGCTTGAGATAGGTGCTGAAACGGTTAAGAATATCCACGGCCAGCGCATCGACGCGATCATCATCATTGCCAAAGCAAGGAAAGTCGCCTTCGATTTCAAAGTCGGTTGCGATTCCCTGTTCATCGCGAATCGGTTTGACCTTCGCATATTTGATGGCACTGAGTGAATCGGCGACCACCGATAACCCTGCAACCCCAAAGGCCATTAATCGTTGAACCACTGTATCGTGTAGTGCCATCAGACTCTTCTCGTAGGCATATTTATCGTGCATATAATGAATGACGTTCATCGTATCGACATACAGTTTAGCCGTGCGTTGCATGATAGCGTCGAAAGATGCCATCACTTTATCAAAATCCAACACTTCATCGTTCATTGTTTCGACGTTGTCAAACATTTGTTTTCCGTCTATTTCATCCACGCCGCCATTGATTGACAAAAGCAAGGCCTTACCTAAATTGGTTCGTGCACCAAAATATTGCATTTGCTTGCCAATGCCCATCGCCGAAACACAGCAGGCAATCCCATAGTCCTGACTGAACAGCGGACGCATGATATCATCATTCTCATATTGAATCGCACCTGTCTCAATTGACATTTTGGCGCAATAACGTTTAAAGGTTTCCGGCAGATGTCGCGACCAGAGGATGGTCATGTTGGGTTCCGGTGCTGAACCTAAATTGGTTAACGTATGCAAATAGCGGAAGGAATTTTTGGTAACCAATGACTTGCCACTACCACTCATTCCGCCGATGGACTCAGTGACCCAGGTCGGATCACCAGCGAACAGCTCATCGTATTCCGGCGTGCGTAAGTGTCGTACCAAGCGCAGTTTCATGATGAATTGATCCATCATTTCCTGTGCGTCAGCTTCGTTAATCAAGCCTTCATTCAAATCTTTTTCAATGTAAATATCCAAAAATGTCGAGGTACGACCCAATGACATTGCTGCGCCATTGTTTTCTTTGACAGCCGCCAAATAAGCAAAGTATAACCACTGCACCGCTTCCTTGGCGTTGGTGGCGGGTTGGGAAATATCATATCCATAGCCCAATGCCATTGCCTTGATATCTTCCAGTGCGCGGATTTGTTCACTGACTTCTTCGCGCAGCTGAATATTGCTTAAATCATCAAATTCAATCTCGTTTAAGTCTGCTTTTTTTGCTTGAATCAATCGATCAACCCCATAAAGGGCGACCCGGCGGTAATCACCGATGATTCGTCCACGACCATAAGCATCGGGTAATCCGGTCAACAGTCCGGTTGAACGGGCATTGCGCATATCTTTGGTATAGGCATCGAAAACCCCTTGATTATGGGTTTTGTGCCACTTTTCAAAAGCCAGATTTAAGACGGGCGGTAATTCTCTTCCATAGGTATGTAAAATGGACTCGACCAAGCGAATGCCACCGTACGGATTGATCACGCGTTTGAGTGGCGCATCACTTTGAAGTCCGACAATGACTTCATCTTCTTGAATGATATATCCAGGGTTAAAGTTATTGACTCCGGAAATGTTTTCCATATCAATATCCAATACACCCAATTTGATTTCCTGTGATAACAGATCCACCGATTTATCCCATAAGCGCTGAGTCTTATCACTGATCGGTGCTAAAAAATCTTCATCACCATCATACGATGTTACGTTCGATTCGATAAAATTTTCGACATCGATCAAATCTTTCCAGATGCCGTCATTAAATTTCTGCCATGTTTTCATATTCATTCCTCCTGAGCAATTTTAGTGTATCAGATATCACGCGTATCTGTAATGGTTTTGATTTTTGATAGCGTTTACAATGAAAAATTTCTTCTTAATTGTGATTTGTGTCACAAAAAAACCCATCGGTTGGATGGGTTGGATTCAAGGCGTCAAGGTTGCACAATTTAAACGAGGATACTATGGATCATTAACTTTCGGATAAATACAATGATGCCTGTCATCATACCTTGATTATACATCAATCGTCGTAACACTTGAATCAATTGACTCTTTATTGACCCGTACGGTCATGCCAGCCGCGCGAACGGTTATATTGCCTTAATAAGTTAAAATCGGATACATTGATGTGTTTGGTATAAAAGTCCAGATTGCTTTTAAAAAGTGCCAGAACGACCAAATCGATGACAAACATCTGTGAGATCCTTAGCCGTAAAACGTTGAGTCTCTCGTTTGTGCTGTATATCACCGTATGCAATGAAACCGTGGAAGCTTCACCCAACGTATTCTTACGGGGATCGGTAATGCCCAAAATCGGAACGTTTAACTGTTTACAGGCATTGACCGCCATTTTGATTTCATCGGTTTCCCCGGATTCGGAAATAATCACGACCACATCCTTTTCAGTACATTGGGTAATCTGATAGAGGGCTGTGTGAACATCATAACTGTGATTGACCATCATGTTGTAGCGTATCAGATGGGTAGCAAAATATTCGCACATATTGGATGATCCGCCAACCGCGAAAAAGACGATGCGTCCGGCTTCTTTTAAAAGTTTCACTGCATCATCCAATTGTTCTGGTAAATGCTCAGTCATCGTCATTTTTAGCACATCGGTATACTGACTGAACAATCGCTGCATGGTGATTTCGGTGTCTTCATTGGAAAGGATGTCAACATCGATTTCGGATGGAGTCTGACTGGAAACACTGATTTCCGCAAGGAAAGCCCGAAAACTGCTGTATCCAAGTTTCTGCGTAAACCGTATGATGGTCGATTGTGAGATATCCAACTGCTTCCCCAACAGGCTGGACGTCATGATTTTCGGATCGATGGGATTGTTGCGAATGTACTCGATAATTTTTAACTCAGATTTTGAGCAACGTTGAATCATCGATCGAATTTTGGCTTGTAACATAATATCACTCCTTTCAACTATTATACAGTATGAACGCATATTTTATGCATAAAATGAATAAATTAGTAATGATTTTCATTGTGCATGTTATTCCGTTATTTGTGCATGTTACCAAGCATTCTTATGCGATGTAAATTTCAATGATATAATGTTTTTACAAGGAGGAACTCTATGAAAAAATCATTCCTCATCCTTTTTACCGTGATCATGATTGCCGGTTGTTCGACCAAAGCTGTCTTTATCCCCCTGTCCGATTCGCCGGGGTATTTGACCGATAAAGACAAAGTCACGCAGCTTAGTCCTGATGTTGCCAATGCGAACAATCAATTGGCCATTGATATGATTAACATTCTCAAAAAGACGGAAGACAATGTCTTCATCTCCCCTTCCAGCATGATGATTGCTTTAGGCATGACGCTTAATGGAGCGTCAAATAATACGTTAAAAGAAATGGTCGATACGTTGCATATGGCCGATGTTTCATTGGAAGAATTCAACGACGGACTGCGTGCGATGCAGCTGGTATTGCTAAACCGTCAGGAATCTACCTTAAATATGACCAATTCCATTTGGATTCGTGATACTTTCGAAGAGCGCGTGCTACCCTCATTTATTCAACGCAACAAACAGTATTACGGTGCGATGGTGGCAGTTGGGGATTTTAACGATCCGCAATTAACCAAAGATATCAATACGTGGGTTTCGGATGCGACCAACAAACGCATACCTACCGCTATTGATGAACCCATCGATCCCAATACGGTCATGTTTTTGATTAATACGCTCTACTTTAAAGCCGATTGGAAAACGGAGTTTGACAAAGCGGAAACTCGCAAACAGATGTTTTATGGGTTGGCCAATAAAGAAGTTGATATGATGTCTGCGCTGTTGACCACGGGTTACACCCAGGTTGATGGCAAGCAAGTGGTGCTTTTGCCTTATAAAGATCCGGAATTGACGATGATGGTCATCATGGATGATGAAGATGGCAATTACACGGTTGAAGAGTTGATTCAATGGGCTCAGCAGGCACAGGAAAATCCAAAAAGTGTATTGCTGAACTTACCGAAAGTGCAGATTGAAACGAAGGTGGATGGCAAGAAACTGCTTCAACAATTGGGGATGGTTGATGCCTTTGAACCTTATATCGCGGATTTTACGGAAATGGCTCAAGATGCGCTGTTGACCGGATTGCATATTGCTGCTGTGACACAGAAGACTTTCTTGGCTATCGGTGAAAAAGGCACGGAAGCTGCCGCCATGACCAAAGTGGAGATGCGTGATGAATCTGCGCAAATGGGCGATGTTGAGATGGTCGTTGACCGTCCCTTCACCATCGTCATCCTCGATACCCAACATTCATTGATTTCGTTTATGGGTTATATTCAAAACCCACAGCCGTAACAGGAGGTTCTATGAAAAAAATCATGATAGGTTTGTTCGCTGTTGCCCTGAGTGCTTGCACGACGGCTTCTGCGATGAATGTATTAAGCCAATCGGAGGGTCATCTGAACCTTCAGGAAGAAGTGACTCGACTGGATGAATTGTGGTTGAAAAACTATAATGAATTTGCCTTCGACTTGCATCAACAACTCTCAAATGAAAAAGAAAGCACCTTTTTCTCCCCTGCCAGTATTTTGTTGGCGTTGGGGATGACGGCTCAAGGGGCCGATCAAGAAACGCTGAGTCAGATGTTGGCCGCTTTCAATATGGACAATGTCGATCAACTTGAATTTGCCAATCAGATGAAACAGTTTCAACTGCGATTATTGAGTTACAAATCCAACACGCTCAATCTTGGTAATTCAATTTGGATGCGTGAAGGCTTTGATGAATTTGTTCGCGATGACTTTCTGAAGGTTAATAAAGATTACTACGGAGCTTTTATTGCGGCGTTGGATTTCAATGATTCGGCGTCCTCAAAAACGATTAACCGTTGGGTCAAAGAGAATACCTACGGACTCATCGATAAAATCGTTGAAGATGATATCAATCCGCTGACAGTCATGTTTTTAATCAATACTGTTTATTTCAAAGCGGAGTGGATGAAAACTTTTGACAAGAATTTAACGCGTGATGAAACGTTCTATGCTAAAACTCAGAAATCCGTGAAGTTTATGAATCAAGACGGAAATTTCCCGTATGTGGAAACGGCTGATTATCAGGCCATTATGCTGCCTTATAAAGAATTTGAATCGTCGATGATTATCTTTTTGCCAAAAGAAGGCAAAGATATTGCTTTGACGGCGCAGCTTTACAACGAGATTTTCAGTGACATGAGCCGACAGATTGTAAGTGCTACGCAAAGTAAATTGATTCGCTTGTCCTTGCCGAAGATGGAACTGTCCACAGAGATCAAACTGGTCGATACCCTAAATATGTTGGGAATGACGAATGCCTTTAATGCACAGAAGGCCGATTTCTCAAAGATGAGTTCGACGGCCTTGCAAGATCAGTTGCATATTGCCAATGTCCTTCATAAAGCGGTCTTAAAAGTCGATGAAAAAGGCACGGAAGCTGCCGCTGCCACTTCTGTAGAAATGGGCGTGACTTCCATGCCGATTCTTGATGCATCCATGATTGTAAACCGACCGTTCACCTTGGTTTTAGCCGATGCGACCGGAGCGGTGATCTTTATGGGCGATGTCTTGGATCCTCAACCGTAGTTCACAGAAGCCGCAAGGCTTCTTTTAAATGCCTGTAAAGCCGACTCGAAATCCGGATAGGTAGGGATTTGATGATAGGTCAGACTGCCGGTCACAAAACTATTGAACCCTACCGGACATTCAATGCCGGATGCATGATTGCGTACCAAGCGTAAATCGGAGAAAATGGGATATATTGCAATCTTCTCACCACCAATCAGCCGTTGGATCGCCATGCCCAGTTCGACCATGGTCCCGGTATCTCCGGTGGCCAATTCAAAGAAGAACACAGTGGCTTTTTGAATGTGACGGTTATCCATTTCAAAAATCGTCTGACTGGTTAGTGGCTTGGACTGATCTAAAGGTAAATCGATGGGATTGGCGACAAAATAATGATCCATTCCTACACCAATCTCCCTCAGCAAGTTTCCTTCCGACAGCCGTTGTTTTTGATCCGCTTCACTAAAGAGCGGACCGGCATTGTAGATATAAATCATTTTTACCTCAGTACTTTTTGCAGGCCAAAGCGTTCGGCTCCATCGATAAGATAGATGATTCCGCAATACTGATAACCGGCCTTGTTCAACATTCGTTGCATCGAATGATTTTTGCGATGGGTATCCACTTTGATGCTGAAAACGTTGTTTCTTATGCAGATTTCATCGCAATGATTCATGGCGAGTAGAGCAAGACCTTCCCCTTTGCGCGACATTTTGACAGCAATGCGGTGGATGACGGCATACGGGTCAAGATTGATCCAAGCCCCTTCAAATATTTTCTCATAATTGGGATCGGGTTGAAAACACAGGGCCAAGGTCGCCAGGATATCGTTTCCTTCCACCAATACGAAAGACCATCCTTGTTCAATATCGTTTTCAATGCTTTGTGCATTGGGATACCCCTTTTGCCACTGATCGATGCCGGCTGCTTTTAATCCGGCGATTGAGTCGTTGATGATGTCCATCACAGCCGTGATTTCACTTTTTTCGGTTTTTCTTAACTCCATATTCGCCTCCGCTTTTGCAGTATTGTATCACAATCATGCAACTTAACAAGAAATTTCTGCAAGTTAAAACAAAGATTATTGTTAGCGGTTATTTTCGGTGTAAACTAGGGATGGAGGGATGTCTATGATCAAGAAATTACTCATCCTGCTTGCGGTATTCGCTTTGGCCGCATGTACGCAGACCCAGAAGGATTTTGCCTTGGTCAATACCAAAGGTTATCTGTCGAGTCCTGATCAAATCAGTGATTTGAATGAAGAAATCCGTTCAGCCAATCGTCAATTTGCGTTCGCTCTATATCAGCAATTACTTAATAATGAGAAAAATGTGTTTTTCTCCCCACTCAGCGTTCAGTTGGCTCTGTCCATGACAGCCAATGGTGCCGCAAATTCGACACTCAAGGAAATGCTTGATGTTTTAAGGTACTCGGATGTCGAATCGATGAATGAGTACAGTCGGCTGACACAGTCCTATCTTTTGAATCAAGCTGTTTTCTCGATTAACAATTCCATTTGGATCAAAGAGGCTTATCGCGAAAAAGTCAAACAGCCCTTTCTTGACAATATTGTCGAGCATTATGGTGCGATGGTCGCTACGTTGGATTTCAGTTTAAGCAGTGCATCTGAGACGATGAATCAATGGGTCAAAGAAAACACGAATCAACGAATCAGCCAAGTCGTAAAGCCACCCATCGATCCGTTGACGGTGATGTTTTTGATTAATACACTGACTTTTCAGTCGACGTGGGATGTTCCATTCGAAAAAAAGCTGACGAAAAATGGCGTATTTGCCAACCTCGACCAAGAGATTCAGTATGTGCTTGGCAGTCGCATCGTACCTTATTATGAGGATGACCGAGTCCAGATGGCGTCCATGCTGACAAAGGATCAGGCGCAGGAGGTCTTGTTTGTTTTGCCAAGACAGAATGTAACTTTGAGCAATGCTGAGCTTGTTGATTATTTACAAAAACCCCTGATTCAAGCGTCGGTCGTTGTTCAGCTGCCAAAAGTGATGATTCAAGCGGAAACCGAAATGAAGGAAACGTTGGGGAAAATGGGAATGCCCGGTGCATTTTTAGATGATATCGCAGATTTTTCCAACATGGCAACCGATGCCCGCGCCGATGGTTTGCATATTTTCTCCGTTTTACATAAGACGTTCTGGATGTTGGATGAAGAAGGAACGGAAGCTGCCGCTGTGACGAAGGTTGAAATGCAAATCAAGTCGACACCGCAAGGCGATTATTCCTTTATCGTTAATCGACCGTTTACCGTTGTTATTCGCGATAAACAGACCGGTCTGATTCTCTTTATGGGGCATATCGTGAATCCACAGCCGTAAAAAAGGGCAACTGCCCTTTAAAATTGGATGATTGCGCCGGTGATTGCACCGAACCCTATAATCAGTATCGGATGAATTTTAAATCGTTTTAATACAACCAGCAACAACAGAAAGAAGCCGATGGCCGGATATTTAAGTTGTGCATTCCACAAATCCGTGGACTGTGTGAGCATCGTTACTTTGATGATTTCCCAAGCCGCGTAAGCGATCAGGGCGGCGACTGCCGGACGAATCCCATAGAAAATTTTCAATAACAGCGGCGAATTTTTAAATTTCTGGATGGCACCGCCGATGATCATCATCAAAATCACTCCCGGTAAAATTAAGGCCAGGGATGCAATGATACCACCGAAATAGGATCCGGCGCTAAATCCGGCGTAGGTTGCCATATTGATACCGATGGGTCCGGGGGTCGATTCGGAAATTGCGATCATATCAACGAGCATCGGTGCGGTAAACCAATTGGTTTTAACGGTTAAGTTGTATAAAAACGGTAAGGTCGCCAATCCACCGCCAATGGCAACAAAGCCGATTTTTAAAAACTCCCAGAACAATGACCAGTAAATCATACCTTTTTACCTCCTAACGTTTTAATCAAAACGCCGAAGATTGCGGATAAAATGACAATGTATACCGGTGAAACTGCGAATATGACAATTGCTACAAAGGCTAATGCGAAAATCATTCCGGAGAAGATATCGATGATTCCCTTCTTAAACAAAGTGGTAGCGGTATTGATGATCAGAGCCGCCACTGCGATTCGGATACCCGCAAAGATTTGTGTTACGATGGGAATCAGGAAGGCTTGTTGTAAAAATGCGGCAATTAGTGTAATTATCAAAATGGATGGAAAGACTTGTCCCAAGGCTGCGCTGAGCGCACCTTTTTTTCCATGCAGTTGAAATCCGATTAATGCGGAGGTGTTGACGGCGATGATACCCGGCGATACTTGGGCAATGGCATAGGCGTCCATCATTTGCTCTTCGGTAATCCAACCTTTTATGTCTATGACTTCTTTGCGCAAGATGGGGATCATGGCATAGCCCCCGCCAAACGTCAGCGATCCGATGCGGGCAAAGGAAATGAATATTTCGATGCTTTTATTCATGGTTGATTAACCATTCCTTTACTTCAAACGTTGTTTCAAAGGTCAGATCGATATGAATATCTGCAAATCGGGTTAGATCGACCATATCTTTAATCCAGGCGGCTTTGATACCGGCACGGTTAGCAGCCATGATTCCATAGTGAGAATCTTCCAGTATCAGACATTCTTCTTTACGTAGCTTCAATGCCTGTTGGGCAAGATTGAAAATCTCGGGATCTGGTTTACCATGCGTGGCCATATCACCATAGATCCGTACCTCAAAATCTGTATCACTGTATCCTTGAATGGATTGGGTGTATACTTTGGCAAAGGATTGATACGTGGAGGTGGCTAGGGCTGTAGCGATTCCCTTTTGCTTGCAATAGTCGAGTAATTCGCGGATGCCTGGTTTGAGTTGTACCGCACCTGCCTGTGCCATATCAAGAAATATCTGTTTGCTTGATTCGATGGCTAAATGGACTTTGTCCATGGATTTTAAACGTTTGTAAAGATAATCGTATTCTTCTTTGACACTGATTCCGCAAATACCGAGCAAGTCTTGGTAAGTTAAGTCAAACTGATGTATTTCGACCGCTTTTTGCCAGGCCGTAATGTACTTTTCCTCACTGTCGATCAGCGTTCCGTCCATATCAAAAATCAGGGCTTTAATCATGGCGGTTATCCGCCGCAAATACGATGCCGGCATCCTTTCGAGCGGTTTCCATGACGGTTGCGACATCTTTTGCCAGCATCAGCCATTCATTCATGGCTTCACGGTCATTTCTGGCGATGCAAGAAAAGAATGCTTCGGCTTCATGGCGCATGGGGTTTGAATAATTGGGAACCGTGAATACGAATTTTTCACCGTCAACCACGATTTCAATGTCTTTTAGAATATTGACGGCGCCGGTCGCTTTGATATAGCCTTTCTCCCCTTGAATTAAGTTACGGTTTTCTCCGTGACTGTCCATTCCATGAACCCCTATGGCGAACTTATCTGGATATTGCATGATCAGTACGCCGGAGTGATCGATACCGTTGTGTCCACTATTGGCTGTGTAGCGAATTTGGGTTGGCATATGGAAGAGTGATACAGTGAAGTATACGTTATAAACACCTAAATCATACAAGGCGCCCCCGGAATACTCTGTCGATAATATATTCAGTTCTTCTTTTTGAAGATATTGGGAATATTGGTGTGAGTAGTGACTGAACTCTGTACAGATAATCTTAAGATCGCCAAGCATGGAAAGATGTTGTCGAATGATTTCCAGACCGGGTAAATGGATGGGAACGATCGCTTCAAAAAGCATGCCTTTGGACGTTTTACACATTTCAATCAAATCGTCGATTTCCCTGACATTGCTTACCATCGGTTTTTCAGATATGACATGTTTTCCGGCAATCAGCGCTTTTTTTGTTTGAGGATAGTGCAAGGCATTGGGAGATGCGATATAAATGATGTCAATATCCGGATCAGCGCAGGCTTCTTCGATGGTCAAATACGTTCTTTCACCGCCAAATCGTTTATTAAGATGAATGGCTTTCTCATGACTTCGCGACACGGTTCCTAAAAATCGTACTTGGCGGGTTTCGAGTGCGGCCGATATAAATTGATTGGTGATCCAACTGGTTCCGACGACGACAAAGTTCATACTTTTACCTCCTTTTTTCTTTTGATGTAGATAAATGCAATGCTTGTGGCACTGCCCAATGAATCAATCAATACATCTATGAGTGTTCCTACGCGTCCCGGTACGAATATTTGATGGATTTCATCACTGATGGCGTAACCAATACTTAAGAGTATGGCCAAATAGACTTTTTGTGAAAAATGAATTTCATAAGTATCAAATGCGCGAAATACAAGAATACCCAAGATCAGATACTCCATGAAATGAGCAGATTTACGAATAATGAGTGAGAGAATCTCAGCGGGCATTCCCATAGGTACAAATATATCAAATAGCGGTTTAAACAAAGAGGTACTCAATGACCCGGATTCGTTGCCGCTTTGGGCTGAAAGAAAAAAAATGACCAGCATCCATAGAAAAACCAGCATCCATCGCTGGCGTCGCTTATTCATAAAAGCCCCCTGTGGAAACGATTAATTCTTCGATGTTTCGATCGCTGATGATAACGCAACGATATTGTGGATCGACATCCATGGTTCTCATGCAAGTTTCATCGAAAGTGATTTCTTCAAACATGGCCTGAGGATCGCCGGTCAGTTTGATCATGGCTTCCCGTAAGGTCCATTGTTCAAAGGGATGTTCGCTCAGATGTAAACGCGCAATGATGCCGGGATGTAAGTCTCGGATTTTTTCAATATCGATACCTATCGGTTGATCAGCGATAGCACAAATTAAATATTTTCCGCTGTGTGAAGATGAAACATATTTGATGTTGGATGGCAAATACGGTTTTCCTAAAGAACTGACAACCAATTTTTCTTCGATTCCCATCTTTTTTAGCAGTCTGTGTAGGGCCGCCCTGCCCAATCCGCTATGATTGATTTCTTCGTTGATTTTAAAGATCGTGCACGTAATCATGGGCTTGCCTCCTTCTTAAATCGGGTTAAATGTACTATTAGGGTACCACAAATCCCGGCATCTGAAAAGAATTGAGGTCTATTTTGCTTCGAATAGCAGATCGAGGACCGATTGAATAAAGACATTGACCAAATCACCGTCAAATTGGGTATTCGAGCAGCGGATCAGTTCAGCTTTGATTTCTGCTTGACTCAACGCCTTTCGGTGGGGTTGGTCGTTGCTCATGGCATCCACGGCTTCGGCGATTGATAAAATACGGGCACCAATGGGGATTTGTTCACCTTTAAGACCGCGCGGATAACCACTTCCATCGACTTTTTCATGATGATCATATACGATTTGGGCAACATTGAGATATTCGGGAGTCGTTGATAAAATCCGGAAGCCGGTTTCTGTATGACGTTGCATTTGGGTGCGCTCATGATCGTTGAGCATTTCCGGTTTTTCCAAGATGCGCTGTTCGATGGCGATTTTTCCGATGTCGTGCAGTTGCGCGGCGAGTTTGAGTTCGATGATTTGATCTCGATCGAAACCTAAAGAATTTGCGAATAACTCGCAGATGTGACTGACATGGAGTATGTGGGCTTCTTCGCGTGGACTGCGATTGAACAATGCCTGTAACATTACTTTGATCGTCTGATTACGGCCGGTTGAATTTTCGGTGATTTTGTTTTGATACATCCGGTCTTCCGCTGCTTGCAATACTTTGAGTATGGACTCATGGGGTTCTTTTTTTGTAGCAAAGCCAAAGGCGATGGATACGGGTAGTCCCATGATGATCGACTCAGAAGCACTTTTTTTCATTCGAGTAATGACTTTCTCAGCCTCCTCTTCACTAACACCGGGCAGTAAGATCGCAAACTCATCACCGCCCATACGTGCGATGATTTCATCGGTACGACAACTGTTTTTAATTGCTAATGCCGCACTATGTAAGAGTTGGTCGCCAATCGGATGGCCAAAACCGTCGTTAATGACTTTGAGTCCGTTAACATCGCCCATGACCAACGTGATGGGTAAATTACGGGGCATATCGAGACGTTTGATTTCTTCCTGAAAAAAGCGGCGATTATAAAGTCCGGTCAGCTCGTCGTGATAGCTGAGATACTCTATTTCACGTTCCTTGGCTAAACGGGAGCTTACATCGCGAAATACCAAAACGACACCTTCAATGGTGTTAACGTTGATCAATGGTGAGGCGTTGCTTTCAACTTCCAAGGTTTTGCCTTGTTTGGTAGTCATAATAAGCTGTTGCTCGCTGCTGAACAGTTTCCGATGGTTAAGACAATGAAAGATTGGTGAATCAACCGGTTGTTTGGTGATGGTCGATTGAAAGCTGAATTGCTCATCAAAGACTTCGCCGTTTAGGTTATGGGAGATTTCGAGCAGTTCGCTGGCCATCGGATTGATAAAGTCGATGCGACCGTATTTGTCGACGGTTATAACACCATCGCCAATGCTCTTTAGCACAGTTGTCAGTTTTTCTTCGGATAGCTGGCGAATGCGGGTGTTTTCAATGCGTTCGCTAATGTCGATAATCAATCCTTCCAAAGCGATGAGATGGTCGTGCTCGTCAAAGACGCCTCGGCCTTGTTCCCAGACCCACTTCGTCTTTCCTTCTTTGCTCTCAATTTCATACTCCATTTCCACAGTTTCGCGGTTTAGCAATTTGCTTTGCCATGTCGTCCAAATATTTTCACGATACGATTGGAGGATGATATCATTGTAACTTGTCACATTGTTATGCAAAAGCTCCTCTTTGGTATATCCGGTCAGTCGGTGACAGCCTTCCGATACATATTGCATGGTCCAATTGCGATCATTGCGACAGCGATAGGCCATGCCGGGTAAATTGGCCATTAAGGCAGACATGCGCTGTTCACTTTCACCGATATAAGCGCTGAGTTTCTGCTCATTTTGTAAGGTTTGGGTATAATATGCGTAGAAAAGTGCTGCGATACCCAGACTGGCGATGGATACGAGGATTAGCAATCGGTTTTGAAAGAGCATGGCTGAAATCTCACTTTCAGTCAACGCTAAAAATGGCGTTTTCAAAACGCGGAATTGTTTAATGATTGTCACAAATTCCAGGTATAGTATCATAAACATCCACCCATTTCATTATAAGCATAATTAATGTGAGATGGTTTGTCAACTAATGCGTCAAAACCACTTAAAAACGGAAAATTCATGTTTATAAAGCCTTCTGAGCTTCATTAAACAGTGATCCCAAGCCGCTGATCGATACTTCAATGATATCCCCTTCATCGAATTTTCCGATTCCCGGGGGCGATCCGGTAATGATAACATCGCCGGGCATTAAGGTCATGATGGATGAGATATATTCAATGAGTTCTTCTACACTGAAAAGCATGGTGGAAATCGGACTGTTTTGACGTATTTCACCGTTTAGTTTCGTCGTGATTTCAGCTGATTTGATATCAAATTCTGTTTCGATCCAAGAAGATACGGGTAAAAACGTGTCAAATGCTTTGCATGCGGTCCACTGTCCCAATTTCGGTTGCAAGTCACGTGCGGTCACATCGTTTGCGATGAAGTATCCCAAGATGACATCGACAGCCGCTTCTTTTTGTACATTTTTACATTCAACCGAAATTACGACGCCCAACTCCCCTTCAAACTCGACTTGTTGGGATTGAGGAGGCATGACAATTTTCCCGCCGTTTTTCTGTAGTGCGCTGTTGGGTTTGATGAAAATAATGGGTACTTCCGGCCGCTGCGTGGCAAAGCCCATTTCTTTGGCATGTTTGGCATAATTCAAGCCGACCATAATGATTTTGGTGGGTTCGATGGGGATGTGCAGGATAACTTCTTCCAGTGGCAAGGGAAAGGTCGGACCTTCTTCTTGCGGATAAATGAAGCCATCAACCAGTTTTCCTTTTCGGATAATTCCATCATATTCATAGCGTACAAGTTTCATATAAATTTTCCTTTTTCTGTTAAAAATGGGTACTTTTTAAGTACCCATAGTTTTACAAATCATTATCCCCGATATGGGTTGCGTTTTCTTTCTTGAAATAGCATTGAAGCCAGTAGAAGAATCATCAAGGCTAGTCCACCTGACACAAATATCCAAGGGCTAAGCTCTTGTTCTTCTTCACCATAAGTGAACACGGCTTTGGTCAGTATATAGTCTGAGCAACGTTCTAACGGGAAAGATACATAGCCATCAACGACGATGATGTTGCTGTTAACAAGCTCCATTTGCTGCGTTTCTTTGTTATAATAGTAGAATTTTAAGACTTCATTATCATCGAAATCATCACCGACATAGACGGTGAATATAGTTCCTTTCGGCAGTTCGCCCGAGTGGAGGAATGATAGATCGACGCGTCTGGCAAAGTTGGTGATTATGTCAATATTGAGGATATCCATTGCACCAAAAATGACACCGGATTTAACCATTTGGGTAGTAACCATCTGATTTCCGTCGAAAGACCATGAATACATCAGTTCGCCTACTTCGTTACGTCGTTGAACGATTAATTTCTTCTTTGTAGTCATTAACGCATCGAAGATCTCTTTGTCAATTTCATCCTCAGGACCTACTACAGCCACTAACTCCTCAGTAACTGTATCCGTAATAGCTTCCAATACTTTTTCAAGCGGCATCACCGGTCCAAGGGTACTGCGAATAATTCTGATTAGATACGTATTTGAATCGCCACTTTCCGAAGTAACAATTACATGGATATCATTGACACCAAATTGCAATTCTTGGATGTTGTTGATGGTTAGCGCTGCTTTTCGATCGTCGGTTTCTGCTTTGATTTCAACAAATTCAACCGTATTATCTACCATTACTTCATATTCCTTAACATCAGAACTAAAGGTAATCGGATATCCGACGATCTCCAAAGATTTCAGTTTATTGTTAATCGAAAGATTCCCTGCATTTCCCTGTATATCGCGGCGTACAATATTCAGCGTATACGTCCGTCTTGTTTGATTTTCAGCGGTAACGACAATATTGAAAGTATTTGTATAAACTTTCAGCGTTTTAGTTCCATCGCCGCTAACATTTGCCTTATTATCCTCTGGGGTTGCCGCTATTGTAATTCTGGTAACCGCATTATCAACCACCACCGTATAGGCTTGTGTCGTTTTATTAAACGTCAACTCCCCAACGCTAAGTCCAAGCGACCCCAAATAGCTGTTAGAACTGCGATAATCATTGCGAGAGATGACGACGTTATACGTCTTCTTTGCGCCACTTTCAGCCGTTACAACGACACCCAGTGTGTTTTTACCATAGGCAAGATTTCGAGTACCCGTACCTGAAACGGTAGCTTTGCCATCGGCGGTTACAGCCGCGATATTAATACTGCTGGAATCCGTTCTTCCCAGGTCATAGGACAATGTTTTGGCATTGAAGTTAGGTACGCTTCTGTTGTTGACCGACAATGATGCCAGGTTATTGTTTGTCGATGTCACTAACACTGCATTTGTAAAACTGATTACTCCCGATGTAGTTGTAGTGAAATCTTTGACTTTAATATCAATCAATTTAAAATTGAGAACTAAAACCATAAAAACTAAGCATGATATAAATAGTTTTTTCATTACGTTCCTCCAATTCCGCTAAGCGTTGCTCTTTTTATGCCTAAATCGTAATCGAGACTCCTCTAATATGGAGGCGCAGCCAAAACATTTTCAAAAATATTAGGGAGAAAACAAGAAAAATATTATGAATTGTCTTAGACATTATTGCTTTTTCCCAATGAAAAAAAGGCAAATTGAAAATTTCCTGAAAAAATATTAACCGTAGTAATACCCCTTTTAATCATCATGACATTCCCCACTTAATCTTAAGTTAAGTGTACTCGTTATTGTGTATAGTTGTCAATAATTGAACGATTTTTCAATGAGGAAAAGCAACAAAATCATCTAAAAAAACTACTTAGCTCTCTTTGACTTGTTGATATACATACGTGAATCCGCAATTTTCAATAAATCCTCAAGATCTTGCCCTTCCTTTGGAAACGACGCGATACCAAAACTAAACGAACAATATATCTGCTCATCGAAAAATTCCACGGGATTTTCTAAGAGTCTTTCTTGAATATTGGAATACTTTTTTTGTAATTCATCTTCATCCGAAGCAAATAATACGGCGATCATTTCATCTCCGCCAAAACGTGCAACCACATCGCTCTTACGGCAGTTTGTCTGCATTTCCAATGCGATCTTACGAATTACCTGATCACCGACAAAGTGACCGTACTTGTCATTGGTTTTCTTCAGATTATCAACATCAAACATCACTAAATTAAATGTTTCATTGTAACGCAGTGCTTTTTGCTTAATAAACTCATATTGATCTTCAAAGTAATGGCGATTATATAGGCCTGTCAGACGATCATACTTAGCTAAATGAGACTTTTCTTGAAAGAGCTTATGATTAATGATTGCAATTTCAATATTATCACGAATAAATTCCATCGATTTGACATCCGTTTCATCAAAAGCATTGGACTGTAAAGAATCAATATTGATCATCCCATAAACCTCGCCGGAAATCACGATTGGCGCAGATAGGCTTGATTTAATAAACACATATTCGCCTGTGTCAATTTTTATCGGATAATTCAGGTCAGATGGTTTAATATGATCCAGATAGGTTATGCGATCCATAGCTCCATCGGTTGCACGATATAAAAAGGAATGTTGGACGGGCAATTGAAAATCCATGAGACTTTCATCAAAGCCGATATAGGATATACACTGGAAATAGTTTTCTCGGCGAATAAAAATCGACCCCAAATGCGATTTTTCAATAGCTGCCAAAGCATTCTTTAGTATAAGACTGTAAAAAATCTCGATTTCATCATTATTCACAACTGAATGCGTTACTTCCAACATCAATGAACGAATCTTGGACAATCGGATATTTTCTATCGACGCACGTTTTCTGTCCGTGATGTCTAAAACATACGAAAACACGGATTCAACGCCTTGATAGCTAACTAATTTCGAATGAAGTTGAAACCACTTATCCATACCTTCTACACCATTCAAATGATACTCGACAGCGATAAATTCTTGTGATAACTGATCAACAAAGTTATCGAAATTACGGTTAATGATATCATTCAAAAGGACTTGACATGTCTCGCAATCATGATCAAAATACTTAATTCCCTCCTTGTTAAATACGACTACACAAAAAGGCGAAATACGATTGACGGACTCAAGCAATTCTTGATTTATCTGAAGCATATTTTGATTTTGCATTTTGCACCTCCGGAAATAGCTTTTGTTATAAATAGTCAACCTTATTGTAACATATTTCGTGTGCATACATATAGTATGATAATAACGCAAATAGATGGATTTCTTCACAAATATAAAATATAATGAAAGTATATAAATATGCCACTGTTTAGCCACTTTTTTAACAATCGATTGTAGTAATAATATGTAGATGAATTAGGGGAATAAATCATTGTAAGATTGTATAGCATTCTTAATTACTTGTAGAAAGCTAGGGGAAGAAATATGGATATAAAAATCTTCTTGGGGTTGCTTCAAAACATCGAGACCCTACTGATTTTAAGCATCTTATACCAAATCAATTCTTATTTCGAACATCGCTTCGGACGTTACAAATCATTGTTAAATGGGTTAATTATTGGCTTAATGGGCTTGTTTGTAATGACTTATCCCTACGTTTTTCAAAGCGGTTTGGTATTTGATACCCGCTCCGTACTCATTGCTTCTGTAGCACTTTTCTTCTCAACCTCCACCCTGCTGATCTCTTCGGCCATGATGGTCCTATATCGTATCATGACTGGCGGTATCGGAATGATGACAGGTGTATCTGTTATTATCCTCACCACCGTCGTTGGTTTGTTGTGGCGTAAGTATTGCTTCGAAAGCAACATCGTATCGCGTTGGCTCAATATCTATCTTTACGGCTTGCTTGTCCACATGGTCATGATGTTGACCATGTATTTACTCCCAAATCCCGTAGCCATTGAAACCGTAAGAAGTTTGGGTATTCCGATTTTAATTTTATATCCATTGACGACACTGTTAATCAGTTCACTTTTGTATTTACAGAAGAAGCAAAACGAAGCATTGGAGTTGATTCGAGATGCAGAAAAGAAGTATTCCAGTCTGTTCAACAATGATCACACGGTCATGTTGCTCATTGATCCCAAAGATATGCAAATCGTTGACGCCAATCCGGCAGCTGTGAATTTTTACGGATGGTCTAAGAACGAGCTTTTATTAAAAAAGATTACGGATATCAATGTTATGACAACTGATCAAATCTTAGCGGAAATAGATCGGGCCAAAAAGGGCAATAAAAACAATTATTTCTTTCAGCATCGCACGGCCGATGGAGTCATCGTGGATGTTGAAGCCCACACAGGGACAATTTCCATCAAGAAGAAGCAACTAATTTATTCCATTGTGATCGATATTTCCGAGCGAGTTGTTGCGCAGGCAGAAATGAAGCGAAACATCGATTTATTTCGTGCTGTCGTAGAAAGTTCTCCGGATGCCATCTTCATTCAGATTGACCGCCGCTTTTCCTATCTTAATCCCGCTGCCTTGCGACTGTTTGATGCCATTGATGAAACTGAGATGGTAGGCATGCGAATTTTAGACAGAGTTCACCCGGATTATCATGAAGAAGTCAAACACATCATGTCCGAAGTAAATATAAATCGAAAAGCATTTACAGGATCCAGACGCGTTTACTTAACCATGGAAGGCAAACCCATACATGTTGAAACTGTGGCCGTTCCGATTGTATTTAATGGTCGCAGCGGAGCATTGGTCATCACTCATGATATTTCATCGCGGTTGGAAACGCAGAATGCACTTCTTAGAAGTGAAATGAACTTTCGCTCGGTTGTAAAAAACATGCCAATTCCGATTTTCATTTATCAAAACGGTAAGTTTGCCTTTTTAAACCCCGCAGCAATTAAATTCTTCGGGGCAATCAATGATGAAAACTTGTTCAGTTTACCTTTGAGTGATTTTGCTCTTCAGGAAAATGGTGATGATGATATTAATGAGCAAATACGGTTGGTTTGTGATGAAAAAACAGACCTCCCTTTGCATCCGCATCACTTTGTTAAAATGGATGGAAGCCGAGTTTTAGCTGAGGTTGGAGCTGTTTTTGTCAATTACGACGGAAATGACAGTGCACTTGTATTTGTCAGAGATTTAACCGAAGAAATCGAAATGGAAAAACGTAAGGTCGAATGGGAGATGCAAATCCAGCAAAAGCAACGGTTGGAATCCATCGGCGTTCTTGCCGGAGGCGTCGCCCATGAAGTTAATAATCCGATCAACGGCATTATGAACTATGCTCAGCTGATCCTTGAGGAGTCCGTCGGAAAAGTATCCGTTGAGAATTATGGGAATCAAATCATCAGGGAATCAATGCGTATTTCCGATATCGTTAAAAGCTTACTTCAGTTTTCCCGCCAAGAAAAACAATCTCACAGTTATTCCTCGGTTTATGATATCATTGAGAATACCCTTTCATTAATCAATGTCATTATTAAGAAGGATCAGATTGAATTGCGTATCCATATGGAAGAAAACTTACCGGATATTAAGTGTCGCAGTCAGCAGATTCAACAAGTATTCATGAATCTGATCACCAATGCCAAAGATTCGTTGAATGAGAAATATCCCGGTTATCACGAATCGAAGATGATTGAAGTTGATTTACGGTTGAAACATCATGATGAACGACGTTGGATTTATCTTTCCGTAAAAGATTACGGAATGGGCGTCAGAGATGAAGATAAGGCGCGTATATTTGAACCGTTCTACTCCACAAAACCGAAGGAAAAAGGTACCGGATTGGGATTAGCGATCAGTTTTGGAATCGTTGAAGATCACCACGGTAAAATACTCGTAGATACCGTGGTTGGCGAATATACCGATTTTACCGTCGTATTACCGGTAGATAACGGATGGAATTTGACCTAAAGGAGGAAAATGCAAATGACACGAATCTTAGTTGTTGATGATGAACCGAGCATTCGTTCGACGTTGAGTATATTTTTAGTGAATGCCGGATATCAGGTAGATGAAGCTGAGAGTGCGGTTGTTGCTAAGAAGATGTTTGATGCTGAACCCTATGATATCGTTGTTACGGATATCGTTATGCCAAAAATGTCCGGAATCGCGTTGATGGAACACATTCGCAAAAATGATTCACAATGTCGGATTTTAATCATGACGGGGGATGCTTCGATTGAAACAGCCACAAAAGCTGTTAAAGTCGGCGCCAACGGCTATTTAAACAAGCCAATTTTAAAAGGTGATTTTTTGCTTGAAATTGATATAAATGCGAAAGTCGTTGAAGCTAAAAAGCAAAAGAGATTGGATGATCTTCAACAAGAAGAATATCGGCGTTTGCTTGAAAATACTGTAGCTACGCGAACCGAAACGTTAAGTCGTTCGATGGCAAGCATTATTCACCTGCTCGCCGATGTGGTCGAGTATCGCGATCCCTACACATCCGGCCATCAGCGACGCGTCGGCAATCTTGCGGCGGCCATCAGTATGAAGATGAACTTCACCAAAGAGTTCAGTAATATGGTGCGTGCCATCGGCTATATTCATGACATCGGAAAAATCGTGGTTCCCAGTGAGATTTTATCGAAGCCCGGCAGAATTAATCAAATTGAGTATAAACTCATTCAGATGCACTCACAAAGCGGCTTTGATATGTTACAACATGTCATCCTTCCTGAGAATTTTGCGATTGCTGTAAGGCAACATCATGAACGCATGGATGGCTCGGGCTATCCGTTGGGTCTTAAAGACCATGAGATTCTGTTGGAATCACACATCTTAATTGTTTCAGATGTTGTAGAAGCAATGACATCTCACCGTCCCTACCGCCCGGCCTTGGGTTTGAACAAAGCACTTGAAGAAATATCTGCGAATCGTAACACAAAATATCATCCGGAAGTGGTTGATGCATGCATCGAATTGTTTAGAGATGATCGCTATTTTATGGACGATTCCCTTGGCGAAATACATATCCCCCTATAGCCCGAAAGTCAGCACATTCGCTGGCTTTTTTTATATTCTTTTACATAAAACTCACACTTTCGCGCTACATCCTGATTTTTAGTCAGATTATAGCAAATAATGTCTATAAACGTGAACTTTCTTCACAATTAGATTGATATTGTCGGTGATTAAAAATATAATAATCATAGTAAATCTAGATTATTCAGCAGTTAACATCATCGTCTAAATCCGCATTGAAATTGACCGGGGGGGAAGTATGCAAGTGGATATTTATTTGGGATTACTCAAAAACATTGAGATTCTTTTGATTTTAAGCATTTTGTATCAGATCAGTTCCTATTTTGAACATCGATTTGGACGTTTTAAAACCATATTGACCGGCATAATTATTGGTCTGATGGGGATTTTTGTTATGTCTTATGCCTATACTTTTCAAAGCGGACTTATTTTCGATACTCGATCGATCCTGATCGCTTCGGTCGCACTGTTTTTCTCAACCACGACCCTTCTGCTCAGCTCTGCGCTGATGATTGCTTATCGCATTTATTTGGGTGGCATAGGCATGTTATCCGGTATCACAGTCATCGTACTGACCGCCGCCATCGGATGGCTTTGGCGAAAATATTGCTTTGATACCCATCTGTTCCCACGATGGGTCAGCATTTATCTATACGGCATATTGGTTCATGTTGTCATGATGTTGACCATGTACCTGCTCCCCTACGCTTTGGCAACTGAAACCATACGAAGGTTGGGAATTCCGATTTTGATGCTTTACCCGATCGCGACCTTGGTCATCAGTTCATTGATGTTAATTCAAAAAAAACATAATGAATCCTTGCATCTGATTAGAAATGCGGAACAGAAATATGCCAGTCTTTTCAACAACCAACATTTGGCAATGATCGTTTTCGATCCTCGAAGCGGCCAACTGTTCGACGCTAATCCGGCAGCCATTAAGTTTTATGGTTGGCCCAAAGATGACCTGTTACAAAAAAACATTTCTGAGATCCTTGTGTTAAGTGCTGAGCAAGGCATTTCTGATTTGGAAAAAGCAAAAAAGCAGAAGAAAGACAGATCAATACATAAGCATCGCAAAGCGGATGGAAAGATTGTCGATGTGGAAGTGTTCAGCAATCCCATTACCTTAGATAATCGACCATTGATGTATTCGACGATTATTGACATATCACCTCGAGTCGTCGTTGAAGAAGAAGTGATGCGAAACATGGATTTATTTCACACAGTTGTCGAAAACTCTTTGGACGCCGTTTTTATTCAGGTCGGCCGTCGTTTTGTCTACCTAAACCCCGCGGCCCTTCGTTTGTTTAAAGCTCAAGACGAATCACGACTGATTGGCACGCGCATTATAGAAAGAGTCCATCCGGACTACCATGAAGAAGTGAATCATGTGTTGTCGGTGGCAACCGACGATCCCAAACCGTTTTCAAGCACGCAATGGGTTTTCTTAACGGTCAATAACAAACCCATAACCGTTGAAACAGTCGCTGTTCCAACGGTTTATAATAAGCAAAATGGAACATTGATCATTACGCATGACATCACCACTCGCCTGGAAACGTTAAGCGCGCTTCTTAACAGTGAAATGAATTTTCGATCCGTTGTTAAGAATATGCCGATTCCGGTATTTATTCATCAGAATGGAAAAATTGCCTTTCTTAATCGGGCCGCTCTGAAGTTCTTTGGGGCAACCAATGATGAAGATCTTATCGGTGCGCCTTTTCGAAAATTTATTCCGCCCAGTGACAGCGATGAAATCACCAAAGGTATTCGAAAAGTTTATGTACAGAAAGAAGATGTTTCGGTGCAAAGACAGCAGTTTATCCGAGTTGATGGAAGTCCAATATTCGCTCAAGTTGGAGCTGTTCATATCAACTACGACGGTTTTGAGGGTGCCTTAGTCTTTGCCAGAGATTTAACCGAAGAAATCGAAATGGAAAAACGTAAGGTCGAATGGGAAATGCAAATCCAGCAAAAGCAACGTTTGGAATCCATCGGCGTACTTGCCGGTGGTGTTGCTCACGAAATAAACAATCCGATCAACGGCATTATGAACTATGCTCAACTGATTATCGATGAAGCTCAGCAAGATGAAATTATTGATGATTATGTCCACCAGATTCTCAAGGAATCTCAGCGGATTTCGGATATCGTTAAGAACTTACTCCAATTCTCGCGACATGAAAAATATGCCTACAGCTATTCAAGAATGGTTGACATCATTGACAATACCCTGTTGTTAATCAAAGTTATTTTCAAAAATGATCAGATTGATTTGCGGATTAACATTGAAGACAACTTGCCCGATATAAAGTGTCGAAGTCAGCAGATTCAGCAGGTTTTTATGAACTTCATGACCAATGCGCGTGATGCACTGAATGAGAAATATCCTGGATATAATGCGTCTAAAATTATCGAAGTTGATGTACAGCTTAAATACGTCGAAGATCACCGTTGGATTTATTTATCTGTAAAAGATCACGGTTTGGGAATCAGTGATGAAGTGAAGACTCGCATATTTGAACCTTTCTTCTCCACCAAGCCAAAACACATTGGAACTGGCTTGGGCTTAGCCATCAGTTTTGGCATCGTTGAAGATCACAGAGGAAAAATCATGTTAGATTCAATGGTTGGTGAATATACCATGTTTACAGTTGCACTACCGGTAGATAACGGTTGGGACTTATCCTAAAGGAGGGGTACGGGATGATACGCATATTAATCGTAGACGATGAGCAGAGTATCCGACATACGCTAAGCAGATTCTTACTGAAAGTCGGTTATCAAGTGGATGTTGCTGAAAATGCCATGATGGCCAAGCAAATGTTTGAATCCGATCCGTATGACATTGTCGTTACCGATATCGTCATGCCAAAAATGACAGGGATTGAACTGATGGAGTTTATTCGGTTAACCGACACAAAATGCCGTATTTTAATTATGACGGGTGAGGCTACAGTTGAAACCGCAGCAAGAGCGGTTGCGGCCGGAGCGCACGGCTATCTCAATAAGCCTATTTTAAAAGAAGCTTTTCTGGCCTGTATTGAAACCAATGTACATGCTGTGGAAAGTAACAAACAAAAGGAAAAAATTGACTTTCAGAAAGATCAGTATCGTAACTTACTTGAAAATACGGTGGTTGAAAACACGGAAACGCTTAAGCGGTCGATGTCTAGCATCATTCACCTGCTCTCTGATGTCACTGAGTACCGCGACCCCTACACTTCCGGACATCAGCGACGGGTCGGTAATTTGGCTTGTGCAATCAGTCGTAAGCTGAACTTCACCACAGAGTTTAGTAACATGGTTCGAGCGATTGGCTATATTCATGATATCGGCAAAATCGTTGTGCCCAGTGAAATACTTACGAAGCCGGGTAAGCTCAATGAAATTGAATATAAACTCATTCAGATGCACGCTCAAAGCGGATTTGATATGTTACAACATGTCATACTCCCTAAGAACTTTTCCATTGCGGTCGTTCAGCATCATGAGCGTTTGGACGGTTCGGGTTATCCCAACAGGTTAAAAAGTGATGATATCTTATTTGAAGCGCATATTTTGATTGTTGCGGATGTTGTTGAAACGATGATGACACACCGTCCCTATCGTCCGGCTTTGGGAGTGGATAAGGCCATTGAAGAAATATCAACGTATCGAAACAGGAAGTATCATCCGGAAGTGGTAGATGCATGTATCGATTTGTTCAGACAAGATCAGTATACCTTGGATGATTCCTTGGGCGAAATACACATACCGCTATAAGCAGAAAGTCAGCGCTAAGGCTGACTTTTCTTACATTTTTTCGCACATCCGCGCCAAGTATTTCGAGCGGATTTGCTGGTTAGCCAACAGCTGTTTGGCTGGCGGTAATTTTAGGATGACATTGATGAAGGATGCCATGATGCGATGGGAAGCCAAGGAGCTGTTATCGAACATTAAATCGCCCAACATATTCTTGTCGATGGCCATCAGCACGACCCGGTGAGCCGTGTTTATCGGAGAGATGGTTCGGGACTCTTTCCCTACGAGTTTCAGTGCATCAAAGGAACAATTTCGAACGCATACTCCGCATCCCAGACACATATCCACATCCAAAACAATCTTATCATCTACCAAACTCAGCGCTTCCATCGGACATACATTAACACATGCCTGACACAGCGTACATAAATCATGGTTAACTTCCGGTAAGAAATTGGTCGTTGCGATGGTGGCGCTGGTGCCATATTTTTTGGCCGCTAGCAAGGCTTCGCAACAGCACCCGCAACAGTTACAGATGAATGAAACATGATTCTGAATGTTCTCTGCGATTTGAACTAAATTATTTGAGTATGCAACATCCAGCAAGTTCAGACATTCTTCTTTCTCTACCCTGCGCGCATATCCGGCACGAATCAAAGAATCCGCCACATTGCCGAAGGTCATGCATATTTCTTTGGGAGCATCACAGTCCTTACCGACGTGTTCCATTTTATGGCGACAGTAACAGGTTCCGATGCCGATGTGTTCAGAAGTGTTGATGACGTTCGATGCTTTTTCATAATCCATGATTTCCAAAACTTCGTCCTGCGAAGCACTTTGATCCAAGGCTTCTTCATTGACGAAAGCTTTGACCATTTTAGCATCGGTGCTCATAAACAACTCACGAACAAAATCTTCCTCTACGTTCATGTATTGATAGAGCAATTGCCCTAAGCTGTGCTGGTCGATGTCATCGCGAATGCGCATCATTGAAAACTCGATCCAACCGGCCATGGGTGGCGGTAAAATATAGTAAGAAATCCCTTCCTTTACCCAGTCAAGCAAAATCGCGCGTGATGCCAACCCTTCTAAAAGCGTTTCGCATTCTTCAACGGTATTTCCCGAGCGTTTTGAAGCCGTCTGCGCCGTGAATGCCTGAACCGGCAATACTGAGACAAACTGTGCTTCTTCTTCGCTAAAAAGCACGCTAAGCAGCTTATAGAGGGTCTCACTGGGTGGAGCTCCTTGGGGAAAGCGGTTGAGTCGTTCTACAAGATTCTCATAATGATTGCGTGATGTGATATGTCCCATGATATACTCCTTAGTTCAGAGTTAACTCTAAATCGCATGCGATATTGTATGGTATATAATCCAATGCCTTCCCACTTGTGGATTTTGCTGCTGAGTTTAGCTTATCAAAATAATCATCTTCGTTTAGTCTCTCAAATCTTTTAATGACAGCATCTAATGTATTGATTTCGATTTTGTTAAGTAAACTCATTTCACTTGTAAAATTTGGCTCGATTCTAAACATCGAATGATCGTTTTCCATAATCTCTGTCATGTGAATACCCTCTAAGTTGAAGATGACTTCATGCCCTTTTGGTAGAATATAGTTTCTTTCATAAGTGTAAGCTAATCCTGTTATACCAAAATCATATTTACAATAGTGCATAAAATCTGCTAATAACAACAATCTTGTTGCTTTGTTCTTTGAAAGCCCTGGAATTTTCATGGCAAAATAATTGACAACATTCTCAATTCTATTAGGATTAACTTGAACATTACCTACTTTTTCATCTTTAATCAAGTAGTAATATTCTAAAAACAGTGACTTCTTGGCAATTTCAAAGTTTAAATTTTGGTATATCGAAGAGACAGATGTCGTATATTTATCAAAGAGTTTTCTGTCAATAGTATCTTTTGAACGTGTCACAAAATCGAAAAACCATAGTGGATCTTCACCAATTTTACGTAACACGTCATCATGGACTTGGTCCTGAATACTTACAGTTTCATAGCGAGTAATCGTTTTTTTACCCCAACCTAAAATTGAAGCTAACGCCTCTTGCGAAATCTTGTACTTTTTTCGAATAGATTTAATTTCTTCCGAGGACAATAGTCCGACCGATTTTCTATATGCATCTTTTAGCCGAACACTGTTTTTCTTTAATTGATCTTCATTGGCCCATTGTTGGCCTGTAGTCTCACAGTACTCATATTGGGCAAGATAACTTATTTCCTGATTATGAAAAAGATCCTTTTGTTCAACTTCAACTTGATGAATATTATGTCTTTTACGACAAAATGGGCAAAATTCCATGTTTTCTTTTTTGTTCATTTTTTAACCTCATAAGGAAACTCTCCTGATCCAAATTGACGAGTCGAATAATGAAAAGACAAAACTAATACAATGGCGTTCTCATAAGATTTATCTGTTTCAATCTCTAGTTTGAGTTTTATATAAACATCATTCCCAGAGTAACTCATTCCAAACACTTTCAATTTATTACCGAGAAGATAGAAATCATCAATCATTGAATACATGTAATGTTTTACTCTTAGCTTCTTTAATTCTCTTCTTAATGCTTTATGTGGTTCCTCATCCGGAAATAAAACAGCAATGGTTGCGGTGTTTGTTTGTTCAATAGCGCGACTGATTTCAGATGTCTTTTGCTCAATAACACTAATATAACACTTATTATCTAATGCTACTTTAAGCTCATTAAGAAATATTTCTACTTCATTATATGATTCTGTCTGTCTATCACCGTTTTTGATCATCTTCATTTTACCCCCCTAAAGATGTTTCGTCAATAGTATTTGTATCATATGATACTTTTTACTTAATTTACTTAATGTCTCTTATTTGCTTGGCATACTCATTAAAATCAATATTAGTTAGTGTCACATTATATGAAAACTGATCGTTGATTACTCTCATCATTCTCGCCAGACTGTTGGACTGTTCGATATTTACACCAGAGAGCTGACTAAATGGCAGCGGTAAATCTTTAATCAGTAATCCGTCAAAACAGATCGGCACGACCTTTATTCCCTTTGCCCAGCCCACACCTGTCTCAAAGGCAATCCATGAACGATGGATGGAGTCTTTGCTAAGCAATACAAACATGACCTCACATGATTTGAGGGATTCATTCACTTTATCCAACCATTTATCCCCAAGATCGATGCTCTTATCATCCGAAGACACAAAGACACTTGCCATCGGAAAAATGTCCAGGATAATCTTTTTGAGTAGTATCGCTAACTCTGCATGTATATGCGCGTGAGAGATAAATATCAGATTTTGTTTTGTCATATCTTCACCTGCTTTCTTACGAACATTTTATGTTGATTTCGTAATTCATGCTTTTGTTTAGATCTTCATTTCTTAAATTTTATCACAAAAAAGAGATGATTTATCATCTCTCAGACTGATGACAAGTGCACCTTTTAACAGGGTGCACTTTTTAATACTTCAAAAATAAACAGCGTTGATGGCGCTGTAGGTGTGAACGGATGAAATTCTTGAGGTTTGAGTAAGAAAAACAAGACTGTTGATGGAGCAG
>JAUYTU010000036.1 GCA_030694975.1 Erysipelotrichaceae bacterium
TTAATCATTTCGTCAATGCCTTTATGGCTGAAGCCAAAGCTGCCAAAATAAAAACCCTGGAGGCATTAAACCATCTTTGGCGGGTCTGGTTGGAAGCCTATTACCATGATAAACCCCATGACGCCCTGGGCGACGGAGTAAGCCCAAAGATGGCCTTTAATCGGGACAGCCGCAGCCTGACTTTTCTGGATGTCAATCTGGTTGCCGAAGCATTCCTCCATCATGAGCAGCGGCGAGTTGATAAAAGTGGTTGCATCAGCTTTAAAGGGCGTAAATACGAGGTGGGACTGAGTCTGATTGGCGCAACGGTTACCATCGCTTTTGATCCCCTGCAGGATGAAACCCTGACCATCACCTATCGTGACATGGCGGCCTTTGAATCAAAACCCCTGGCGATTGGTGCGTTCTGCAAGAAAACGCCCAAAGTCCCGGAACATCTGTTACCAACTGAACCGGAAAGCTCCCGCTTTCTGGATGGTCTGGAAAAGAAGTATGATCAGGAAAAACGTCAGGTCGCCAATGCTATCTCCTTTGGTACCTATAAAAAGGCGGTGAGTGATCATGTATGAATCGTTTTTTGAGATGACTGGCACCCCTTTCGTCCGGGATATCCCGACCGATGTCCTGTATGAATCTCCCTATGTGACTGAAATCCTGGGGCGGCTGTCTTATGCCGCTGATCGTCAGTTGTTTGCGGTTTTGACCGCCGATCCGGGATGCGGCAAGTCGACCATGATCCGGAAATTTACTCAATCCCTTCCCGGTGATGGTTATGTCCTGCTCTACCTGTCGGATTCCAAACTGACACCCCGCTGGTTTTATAAAGGGCTCCTCGATCAATTGGGGATTGAATCCAAATTTTACCGCGGCGACGCCAAAAGACAGTTGCACAAGGAAATCGAGATTATCCGTGGGGTACAGAAGAAAAAAGTCGTCTGTGTACTGGATGAAGCGCATCTGCTGGATAAAGAAACCCTGGAAGAATTTCGTTTTTTGCTCAACTTCAAATTTGATTCCATGAGCCCCATGTCACTGATTCTCGTCGGCCAGTCCGAACTCTGGGAAAAAATGAAACTCCAGCGTTATGCCGCCATCCGGCAGCGGGTCGATCTGAATTGTGTGCTGCCGCACCTGGACGCCTCACAAACCGCTTCCTATATCCAGTGTCACCTTGCCTACGCCGGTTGCGATCACGAACTTTTTACCGATAAGGCGATGGATGAGATTTATCGCTGTTCCACCGGAACCATGCGGATTATTAACCGGATTTGTGAAAAGTCTCTGATGTACGCCTGTCAGCAACGTAAGAAGCTCATCGACGATCATGCCGTTCGCTATGTCATCGAGCATGAAATGCTCGGAGGTGATCGCCAATGATTGAATATGAATGTCTTCAAACCGTTGGCAAACGAACCACCCGATGGTCCTGCACCATGGAACTCAAAAGAAAGCAGCCACCTTATGAACTGGAGCTCTCCGCAAGGGGACACCACTTTCATATCCTGTTCGGAAAACATGCCTATGGGAATTTTCTCTGCATTCCCAACTGGGACATCGGCTGTGAACTGGCCGACTACGGTGATACCTTCTGGAATACCGAACGCCTTTCCCGGCACATGAAAAAAGCAGATGCGATCTCGATCGCTCAAGCATTAGCAGTGATCCGGGAATACTTGAACTAATCCTTGCGATTCGGGGCATCAGCCCCGAATTATTATCGCTTTCAATGACAGCTTTATGAGCAGAACGACGACAACTTATGAGATCAGTTTAGTGCCAGCCGAGCAAATCTTTAACACCATCAACTTCATATAGTTTCTTCTCATCTACAAATATACATCTGGCCATTTT
>JAUYTU010000039.1 GCA_030694975.1 Erysipelotrichaceae bacterium
GGACAATATCTACCACAATACGTCGTTGGACCCCACCTATCACGACGACGACAGCTTCTCCATCTCGTCTGGCTACGACGACTCGTTCTCGACGAGTAGCTTTGACGACAGTTGTTCAGGCAGCAGCTTCGACGACTAGCCGACGTATACCCATGCCGTAGCGAGACGGCACAGTAAAAGGGGGCCTTGCGGCCCCCCTTTTCGTTTGATGATCCATACTGTTCGGAATCCTGCCTAGACCGACCTGGTCTCCTTTGCCCGGACGCATTTCCTCGTCCCGTCTGCCATTCGCTTACAGTTCGGTAGCCAGCCGATACCTGCCATGGATTATTCGTCCATGGTCTGGCGCAGACGTTGCCTTTGCAGGGGGTTACTATGAGACCTCTGTGTCCTGCACGCCGAATCGGCGCACAGGGTACATCCTCGATTCCATTGAAACGGCACTTCACAAGCCAGTTGATAGCCAACTGGTATCTTGTCAGTACGCCGTCGTGGGCTTTTACCCCACATGCCGATATCATCCGCCTTAGGCGCTATCTGTGCTCATGTTTTCACCGCCAGGGCATTCTTCCTGGCATCTGCTTCTTTCGGCCCCCGAGGTGTCACAGCGGGGCGGTACTCCAAGGCTAGTACATGAGTTTTATAGCGATAGTTCCTCTCGTCGCCGTAGCGGAGCGGGTCGGGCTTTCGCCCTTTAGCATGGCTGCTCTATCTACATCGTGCTTATGTCCGGTTGCCGACCGGTTTCGCCACGCGCAGACGCCATGCCCCTTACACGTCACGATCCAAGCTCTTTCGAGCGTAGGTGTCGTCCCGTGACCCTGGTTACCAGGGCTTGCGGCATTCAATGTGTCCAAGCGCACCAACTCGTTGATAGCCATGATCTCAACGACACTTCACACCTTCTGCTAATGCAAAAGTAGCTTGTGCCGCTGGATCCCGAACCGTACAGGCGCGTTTCCGTCGCATACGGCTCTCCAGTACGAGCAAACGTTAAGACACCATCGTTGGCTAGGCGATGGATACCGGCTGGATAGCCGGGGCTTGCTCTCGGTCAAACAGGCAGTTCAACACGATTCCGAATGAACATGGCGAAGACGAGCGCCTATAATTGGAGCGCACGCCTTCTGATCCTCTTCCTCCTACATATACGGGTTTGCGCACCCTTCTGCGGCTCGTGGTGACGTCACGGCGGGCCGTGCTGGTTTGGCGGCCAGCTTCAAGCGATGCGGGTCTGCGTTCATCGTACCACGCCGACGCCGGCAATGCGCAAGGGCAGCAAGCAGGAAAGGTTCGAAGTCAGTCCACCTCAATGATGAAGTCATCTATCAA
>JAUYTU010000041.1 GCA_030694975.1 Erysipelotrichaceae bacterium
GGTTTTTGCGTTCTTTATACATAATTTCACCCTCAAAATGTCCTCTTTATTTTATCATTTTTCGGATATCCGATAAAGATTGCCTTTCAAACAAATAAAAAAACTGTCGACATCTACAATTGTATTTGTCAACAGTCTGAACTGCACTACTTAGTGCAGTTTTCTTTTGATGATTTTTCTTTTTTCTTGATTATGCATCGGTTGTTGACTATGATTGAAATGGAGGTACCATTTATGAAAATTACCATAGGAACCTATACGAAGAATGAAAGCAAAGGAATATATACCGTCGAGCTTCACGACAAACTTTGGAATATCAATATGATTCATGAAATCAGTAATCCGACCTATCTGACAAAGATGAAGGATACCTTGTTTACCGTGGTCAAAGACGGTGAAAAAGGTGGAATTGCGGCTTTTCGAGCCTCAAAATTTGTGGATCAATATACAGAAGAAGGTTCTGCGCCTTGCTATGTATCCGTAATCAAAGAGCGTAATGTCGTAATGACCGCAAACTATCATAAGGGTTGTGTCGATGTGTTCACTTTTGACGGAAAATTGCATCACATTCAAAAAATAGAATATGTGGAAGGATCGAAAGCTCATTTCATTCAGTATGATGCTCGATACAACCTGGTATTTGTCTGTGATTTGGGATTGGATGCTATCTATGCCTATACCATTGACAAAGACAATAAACTTTCTTTCTTATCTCATTATCGTTGTGAGAAGGGATCAGGTCCACGTCATTTGGTCGTACACCCGGAAGAAAATTATGTATATGTACTAACTGAACTGAGCAGTGAATTGCTCGTATTAAAGCTGGATAAGAACGGTTTTGAACTGATGAGTAAGAAGAGTTTACTTCCCGAAGGTGAAGATCAGAAGAAATGGGGAGCTGCCATTCGCATGTCGAAGGATGGTAATTTCATTTATGTATCCAATCGCGGTCATGATTCGATCAGTGTGTTTGAAACACTCGAATATGGAAGGTTTGTGAAGATGATTCAAAACATTCCGACCGAAGGTATTCAACCCAGAGATTTTAATTTGAGTAACGATGATGATTATCTGGTGGTGGGGAATATGGAATCGGACTCACTGACGTTGTTTACCAGAAATAAAACATCCGGATTACTTACGTTGGCTCAAAAGGATGTGTATGTTCCGGAACCCACGTGTATTTGGTTTGATTGAAAAAATGACTTATTAACTGTCGGAAATCGACAGTTTTTTTTATTTTTAGAAAAAGTGTTGACAACATAAAATTATGTTGTATTATTGTATTAGGTACTTAGTACAGTAATACAGAAAGGAGATCGCATGGAACTCTTTGAATCCACAAAGCCGATTTATCTTCAAATCATGGATCTGATCAAAAAAGAGATCGCCACAGGCAAGTTACCGCCGGGCAGTCAAATGACCAGTGTCCGTGAGTTGGCGATGCAATATCAAGTGAATCCCAATACCGTGCAACGCGCATTGAGTGAGTTGGAGCGGGAAGGGTTGGTTAAAAGCGATCGAACCGTCGGACGGTTTATCAATGATCAAGGCGATATGGTGATGATGTTGAGAAAGCAAATGATTGATGAAGTGATTGGTGATTTTGTGAAAAAGGCAGTTGAACTGAACATTGAAGAAAAAGCGATATGCTCATTGATTGAGCGTTATTTATCGAGGGAGGAAAGAAAAGATGATTGAAATCAAACACGTAAGTAAAAGTTATGAAAAGACGCAGGCTCTTATCAATGTGAATCTGACATTACAGCCGGGGCGGATCATTGGTTTATTAGGTCCTAACGGATCCGGTAAGACGACATTGATTAAAATTTTGAATGGATTATTGAGAGATTATGAAGGAGAAGTGTTGGTGGATGGCCAGCCGATTGGTGCTCACAGTAAAGGGCTGATCAGTTATTTGCCGGATGTGAACTACTTTGCCAATTGGATGAACGGGGAGATGGCTGTCAAACTGTTTAAAGATATGTATGAAGACTTCGATGAGCCGCGTTTCCGTGATTTGATGGGTAAGTTGAAACTGGATACCAAACAATCGATGAGGAAGATGTCCAAAGGGATGAAAGAACGTTTCCAATTAGCCTTGGTCATGAGTCGTAAAGCGAGGATCTATATTTTGGATGAGCCGATTGGCGGCGTCGATCCGGCTGCACGGGAACTTATATTGAATACGATTTTGGACAACTACGCTCCGGAGTCGTTGGTATTGATTTCCACTCATCTGATTGCGGATATTGAGAATATCTTTGATACGGTGATCTTCTTAAAAGAAGGGGAAGTCGTTTTGTTTGATGAGGCTGAGAAAGTAAGAGAAAAGGAAGGTAAGTCAATCGATGAACTCTTCCGGGAGGTATTCAGATGTTAAGAAAATTAGTTAAACACGATATTTTGTCGACATACCGCGATTTCGCGGGATTATATATGGGCATGTTTGCATTTGCAATTTTAGCTGCGGTTTCGATCAATATGGATCTACGCCTTTACTTGATTGGGATTTCAATATTTTTACTCACCGGGCTTTCCATCGCTACGGCCGTGGTAACCTTTGTTTCCATCATCCGACTCTTTGGTCGACGCATGTTTACATCTGAAGGTTATCTGACCCTGACTTTGCCAGTCACCAACACTCAGACAGTCCTTGCCAAATTATTGACCGGTGCTTTCTGGTCGGTGATGACATCGCTGATGTTTATGGTCGTTGCTGCGATATTGGCGGGTAGTGTATGGCTTTCGGTTGCGGATAGAATGTTGATTGAAGGTTATACTTGGTCGCAGTTGTGGAGCATGTTTATGGAAACCGGGTTTATGCGTATCTTAGGCTCTGGGATTCTGCTGAGCATACCGCTGGGTATAATGGAAATGTTCTACTCTTTGTTAATTCTGTTATTTGTCATCGTGTTTGTTAACACCAGTTTCGTAAAGAAGAGTAAAACAGGGATTGGCATCGTGGTCTTTCTGGTCATCAATGTGATCCTCAATACCTTCCGCTCAAACTTTATTGCCGGACCTGTCTCGGCAAACGAGTTAAACATCCAGATTTTACCGGGTATGAATAGTGTGGCTCAAGTGCTTGCAGCGCTTCGTGGATTTGAATATGAAATCAATTGGTTACAATACGCAGGAATGACAGTGTTCTATATCGTCGTATTGGCAGGCTTTGGTTATCTGACCGTATGGCTATTAAATAAAAAACTCGAATTAGAGTAGTCCAAAATCCGGAAATCCTGTAAAATATGGATAGTCGTTCTGTTATTTGAGAAAGTAGGAGAGTGGAAGGAATTTCTATAGATGAACTCTTCCGGGGGGGTGTTCAAATGGTAAGGAAATTGGTTCAATTCGACATAATGTCGACGTCTCGTGATTTTGCGGTCTTATATATGGGAATGTTTGCCTTAGCCATATTAGCCGGAACCCTAGCAAATGATATGATTATATCTTTAGCTCTGTCCATCGCGATTACCATCACAGGAGCTGTAGTGACCTTTGTTTCGATCATCCGACTGTTTAGCAGAAGAATGTTTTCAACGGAAGGTTATCTCACATTGACCTTGCCGGCAACAAGCACTCAGCAAGTTATCGCCATGTTATTGACTGGAGCATTCTGGTCGATTATGACGATGGTGATGTTTGCAATTGCAATATTTACAATGTTTGCGGTTGCCCTATTGATTGAGGTTGGGGGTCAGTTATCTTTCGCACATGTCGACTGGCAATCTTTGCCGCAACTATGGGAAGCGATTCTCGCTTCCGAACTTACAAAAGATTTGGGCTTTTGGCTTCTGACAGGAATTCCCATGGGAATCTTACAAATGTTCTACTCATTGTTGGTTCTGTTATTTGTTATTGTATTTGTTAATACCAGCTTTGTAAAAAAGAGCAAGACATTGATTGGCATCGTCGTTTACCTCGCTATCGATATGATTTTAAGTACCTTCCGCGAAAACTTCATTACCCGACCGCGCAGTGATATCAGTTTTCAGATTTCAACAGATGTAAATGGTGTTACTCAGTTAATACCTGTGGGTAGCGGATTGGAAAATGAGTTCAGCTGGTTGCAGTACGGGGGAACGGTCTTGTTCTATATCGTCGTACTGGCGGGTTTGGGCTATCTGACGGTTTGGCTGTTAAATAATAAACTCGAACTAGAGTAGCATGTGCTACTCTTTTTTGTGAATCGTTGCTCAAACACTTAAAATGAAAGCGCTTTTGTGGTAAAATCGGAATGAACCATAAAGGAGAATTAATTAACATGATAGTAGGGTGCGTAAAAGAAATAAAGAAGCACGAATACCGGGTCGGATTGACTCCGCCACACGTACACAGCTACGTAGCTGCCGGTCATACCGTGCTCATCCAGTCGTTGGCCGGTGAGGGAAGCGGGTTTGACGATCAGGAATATGTCAATGCCGGAGCGAACGTTGTGGAAACAGCGGCTGAAGTTTGGGCGAAAGCCGAAATGATCGTTAAGGTCAAAGAACCTTTGAAGGCTGAATATGAGCATATGTGTGAAGGTCAAATCCTGTATACATATTTACATTTGGCTGCTGATAAAGACTTAACCGATGCTTTGGTTGAAAAAAAGGTAAAAGGTGTCGCTTATGAGACCATTACCGATAAATACGGTGGCTTACCGTTGTTAAAGCCGATGAGTGAAGTTGCCGGTCGATTAAGTGTTCAAGAAGGTGCTAAGTATCTGGAAAAACCTTTTGGCGGTCGCGGTGTCTTACTTGCGGGTGTACCGGGGGTTCCGAAGGGGAAAGTCGTGATCATCGGTGGGGGAACCGTGGGTACCAATGCTGCGAAAATCGCGATTGGCATGGGTGCTGACGTTTCAATTTTAGATAAAAATATTCGCCGTTTGGAAGAGTTGGATAATTTATTTGGATCATCGATTCAAACATTGTACAGTACCGACGCTCTTGTCTTGTCACAACTTGAAAGTGCGGACTTAGTCATTGGAGCTGTCTTGATTCCAGGAGCATCCGCTCCGAAAGTTATTAAACGCGATATGTTAAAGCGGATGCGCAAAGGGGCAGTCATTGTGGATGTTGCGGTCGATCAAGGCGGTTGCTGTGAAACAACCCATGCGACCTATCATGATGAGCCGACCTACATCGTCGATGATGTCGTTCATTACTGCGTAGCCAACATGCCCGGTGCAACACCGCGCACTTCAACCCAAGCCTTGACCAATGCAACGTTGAGTTACGGATTAATGTTAGCGAAGTATGGATTAGAGAAAGCGTGTGCCATGGATGAACATTTGGCTAAAGGTGTCAATACTTATGACGGATACATCACTTGTGCAGAAGTTGCTTCGGCTTTTGGTTATAAGAGTGCTGAACTGATTAAAGTGATAAAGTAATATATAAATCGTTTGTTTATTTCAGTTGGATATTAAGGGCACTTTATGTGCCCTTTGCCTTTGTGAAAAATCAGTGTATAATAAATATCGTGAGTGGAGGCGTATTATGTTTCATATTGCCGATGTAAAGAAATTTCGATTCTGTCCGCGCTTCTTCTGGCTTCACAACAACGGTCAGGCACTGCCTCGGATCCAGTTTGTGCGCATGGAAGAAAAAATGACGGAATTAGCCAAAGAAAAACTGAAAATCACATCTTTTTTTATGGGTCAGCGCAATGATGGCAATGAAGTGTTTCAACAAGGATTTCAAAAGGAATCCTGGGGAATCAATGTCCGCATGGAAGCCAAGCATTTACGCATCAAAGTGCCGTTGATGCAAAAAACCGATGATGGTTACGATATTTATTTTACGTACTTGGGCGGAAAGCCGAAGGGCGATGATGTCCGTTATTACTCTGATCAGATATGGGTCATGATGGAATTGGGCATTATGATCAAAGATATTTTCGTTATTCATTTAAATCAGGAATACGTCCGAGAAGAACTGCTCGATATTGATCAGTGCTTAAGCATCGCCACCCATTTTTATACAAGCAAAGGGTTGCCATCGTATTTGATCACCGATCACATTCTTGATCATGTTCATGGATTGTCTTCATCACTGGAAGAAATGGTTCGGGTATATCAGGATACAATACCGGATCCGATTAAATTACCACGTTGTTACCGCCGCCAAAAGTGCGGCTATTATCATCAATGCTTTCCTGATGAACTATCCGATGATCACAACAGTGTTTGGACCTTGGTCAACAGCAGCAACAAGCCGCAGATGGTCAAACAGGGCATCTTGAAACTTGAAGAAATTGAAGGCGATATGATCGAAGGTGACCGGGTTCAGTATGCGCAAATCATGGCAGCACGCAATGGCGGAATTTTCTTTGATCGATTAGCCATGACCAATTGGTTGTCCAAAGTCATAAAACCGATATCATTTCTAGACTTTGAGTGGGATTTGTATGCGATACCGCCATACCCCGGTATGCGACCGATGGAAGTACTACCATTCCAATACTCGTTGCACATGCTTACCGAAGAAGGCTTAAAGCATGAGCAGTTTCTCGGTGTTGGCGATTGCCGACTGGATTTTATTGAGAGTTTGCTCAAAAATGTACCTTCTGAGGGCACGGTATTTGCTTACAATGCCGATGGCGCAGAGAAGTTGCGGTTGCTTGAACTTGCCCGTCAGTTTCCTCAATATGAAGAACCGTTAACGGCTTTGGCAGCTCGTTTGCTCGATCTGGCACAACCGCTGTTTATGGGATTATTCTATGATGTACGACTGGGTGGAGCTTTTACGCTTAAGAAAGTCATTGAAATCATCAATCCGGAATTTGCTTATGCCAATCTGATGATTCAACACGGATTGGACGCGGTTGAGCTTTGGCGAAAGGCCGATATCAGTGATACATTGAGCGAACAGTTACGCGAAGATTTGTTTGCTTATTGCAAACGCGATACCGAGGCCATGGTCGAATTATATCAATATTTAGAAAAATTGGTGAAATAGGTGTGTATTTCACCTTTTTTCTTTTCTTTTTGTTAGAATGATAAAAAGAGGTGATGGGTATGCCCAATGTGATTACCCACGGACTATTGGCCAAAGAAACACTGAAACAATTACCGGTTTCAGTGGTGAAGGACGCGATTGCGAAGTATCCGCAAGCGTACCTGTTTGGCAGCAACGGTCCGGATTTTTTGTTTTATTACAATGTATGGCCTTGGCTCAACCAAAAGGAAAGCCTGCGGGTGGGTGAGTTTGGTGAGATGATTCATCGGTCGAAGATCAATGACTTTACCGATGCGATGGTCACAAAAACCATGGGACTGACCGGTAAAGCACAAATGATTTTTACTTCGTTTATAGCCGGGTATCTGACGCATTGGTCGCTCGATACGATCGCGCATCCCTTTGTTTTCTACCGTTCCGGAATCATTGCGGGGGATACCAAATATTGGCATTTCCGCTTTGAATCCATGTTGGATGCATTGATGGTTAAGGAAGTGTTTAAGGAAGATTTGTTGAGTTACCCGACCCGAAACTTCATGAAGCTCTCCTCTGAAGAGAAGAAGGTCATCGCAAGGGGTGTCAGTGAAACTTTTACAGCGGTATATGAGGAAGAAATGAAAGTCAGTGAGGCATTGAAATGTATGAATCATGCCTATGGCGTATTGAAATATCTCTTTGATCCGCAAACGAAATGGTTTCATAGGTTACAGGATTATGAGAAAAAAAAGAATATCTTATGGAAGTATTCCAGTCATTTGGTCATCGGTGAGTTAGATAAAGAGTACGATGTTTTAAATACAGGTCATGCGGTGTGGCGCAATCCCACCGATCCGTTATCGGAATTTACGGAGAGCTTTCCGGAGTTGTTTGATCAGGCGAAAGAACGTGCGACGTTGGCTATTTGTCGTTTTGATGAAATGCTCCATGGCAATGTACTTTCGATGGCAAACGTGCTTCAGGATCGACAATTCAACACCGGCACCAATGATGGAAGAAAGATGGTCGTATTTGATTCTATATACGAAAAAAGCGGGGATTTTTCCCGCTAATATAAGTATATCAGTTTATTATTCGTTAGAAAAGACTGATTTTTCGCAAAGAACCGTCATATAATTAAAAAAAGGAGGATGATGTTATGCGAGTAAACATTCACGGCAAAAATTTAACGATTACAGAGGCTATGTACCAGCGGGTGGACAAGAAACTCTCATTTCTTGAGAAGTACTTCAACATCGACGAAGATACCACAGCCAACGTGGTCGTGCGGGTGTTCCCGACGGGGTTAAAACTGGAAATCACGATTTTGACCAAAGTCGGCTACCTTCGTGCGGAGGTTGTCCACGATGACTTCTATGCGGCTGTGGATCTGGCGATGGACAAGTTGGAAGATCAGATTCGCCGACAGAAAACCCGATTATCGCGACGTCACAGAGAGAAGTTAGCCCTAGCCTTTGTCAGGCAGAATGAACCGGCTACGGATGAACCTGTTAAAGAAAAAGAAATTCCGGTTCGTACCAAGACGGTTGCTGCCCAACGGATGGACTTGGATGAAGCCATTATGCGTATGGAAATGTTGGGACACTCGTTCTTTATTTACACAGACAACGAATCGGAGTTGATTGCGGTGGTATACAAACGCAATGACGGTGGATACGGTCTGTTGGAGACTGAACCGGCAGAGTAATAACATGGGAGAAGAAATTCTCCCTTTTGATTGGGAAATTTTCGTTGACAACGTTACTTTTATGTTATAATAATTTAAATGTGGAGGCGATCATATGAGTTTCAAAGACAAATTGAAAAATTTCATTAATCCGGTAGAAGAAGACGAAGTTCTCGAACTTTCGGTTGAGGAAGCTCGCATCAGCGAGTATGAAAAACCGAAAAACCGTAATATATCGAAGATTCCTACGGATACAAAAATGGTTTTGTTTGAACCGCGTTCTTTTGACGAAGCTGAAGAAGTTGCCCGTCATTTAAAAGGAAAGCGTGCAGCGGTTGTTAATTTACATCGGTTGCCCAGAGAATATTCGCAACGTTCAATCGACTTTCTGACCGGTGTCGTATTTGCTTTGGATGGCACGATTCAGAAAATCGGACATAACGTTATCTTGTGTACACCGCAAGATATCGGGGTCAGCGGTGAAATCCGCTTTGATGCAGAAGAAGAATAAAGAAACGAAATGAGGGATTGTACGTGAGTGAAGCTCCAACAAATCGGTTCAGAGTACTCAAACAAGGCTATGACCGTTTTGAGGTTGACCGAACCATCGAACAAATGACCTTGGAATTGGATGATTTGAAGAGCCGTCTGGATTTGTATATGAAACAGTCGGAATCTTCATCCCAACAGCTCAATCTGATCAAGCAGCGTTATCAGACGTTGATCGGAGAGTTGAATATTCGTGAGAAAGCCGCCGATGAAATTGCGAGGTTGGCTTTAAAAGAAGCGAATCGCATCATTGATACGGCTCAAAACAACGCGGATTCAATTGTGCGTGAAGCACTGTCGACCGCACGGATCATTTTGGTGGAAATCGCGCGAATTTCGCAAGATGCCAACGAAGTGAAGTCGGAACTGAAAGAAAAACTGGATGCGCTGAGTCGTTCGATTGAAGACTTGGAGATCCCGGTGGTTCCGAAGATGGAATTTTTGAAAGACAAAGATCAAGACTTGCCTTTATAGCACACTTCAGAGATCCGGCGGTTGGTGCGAGCCGGGGTGTTAAGTAAATGGATATCACTTGGGAGTCGTATTTCCGATAGGTAGGAAATAACGTTGGCGGCGTTAACGCATAGAGTGCACGGATTTTCCGTGAACTAAGGTGGTACCGCGTAAACACGTCCTTAGCCGGACGTTTTTTTATTGAAAGGAACAGAGTTATGGAATATAAAAGTACATTAAAAATGCCCAACACTGAGTTTGAAATGAGGGGCAATCTAAGCAAAAAAGAACCGGATTTCCAATTGCGTTGGGAAAAAATGGATTTGTATGCGCAAATGCAACTGAAAAGAGCGGGTGCGCCAAGTTTTGTGTTGCACGATGGTCCTCCGTATGCCAACGGACGAATCCATATCGGACACGCATTGAACAAAGTTTTAAAAGATGTGGTCGTGCGCAGTCATTTTATGGCCGGCTATCGTACCCCGTTTACACCGGGATGGGATACTCATGGATTACCGATTGAAACAGCCATCCAAAAAGAAGGTGTCAATCGCAAGACGATGAGCGTTGCGGAATTCCGTAAAAAGTGTGAAGCGTATGCGCTGAATCAGGTCAAAATCCAGATGGCGGATATGAAAGCGTTGGGCACAGTGGCGGATTATGATAAGCCTTACATCACCTTGGACAAGCATTATGAAGCTCATCAGATCCGCGTCTTTGCGAAGATGGCGATGGATGGGCTGATTTATAAAGGGTTAAAACCGGTTTACTGGTCACCTTCTTCAGAAAGTGCACTGGCGGAAGCGGAGATTGAGTACCACGATAAGAAGTCACCGTCGATTTACGTCGCTTTTGACGTTGTCGATGGTAAAGGCGTATTAGAGCCTGGGGATCGTTTGGTCATTTGGACCACAACTCCCTGGACCATTCCGGCGAACTTAGCGATCTCGTTGAATCCGGAATTTGAGTATGCGCTTGTTTCTACCGAAAAGGGTCGTTTATTGGTATTAAAAGAGTTTGTGGATGGTTTGATGAAAGAGTTCAAACTTGACACCTATGAAGTCGTTGGTGTATTTGAAGGGAAAGAATTGGAATTTGTGTTAACACAACATCCGCTTTACCCTGAAAAAACATCGGTCGTACTTTTGGGAAATCATGTCAGTAACGATGCCGGTACCGGTTGTGTACATACCGCTCCGGGTCATGGGGTCGATGATTTTAACATTGGTTCAAAATATGGATTGGAAGCATACTGTCCGGTGGACGAGCAGGGCAAAATGATGGAATCGGCCGGCGATTGGCTGAATGGTGTTTTTGTTGAGGATGCCAATAAACTGATTGTTGAACGCTTGGATCAAAGCGGAGCGCTTTTCGGCTTTGGTTGGATCACCCACTCGTATCCGCATGATTGGCGTACCAAAAAACCGGTCATTTATCGGGCAACCACGCAGTGGTTTGCGTCCATCGAGAAAATCCGTGATCAACTGCTTTCGGAAATCGATCAGGTCAACTGGGTCACCGGTTGGGGTAAAGTGCGTATGCACAACATGATCAAAGATCGTGGTGACTGGTGTATTTCGCGTCAGCGCGCCTGGGGTGTGCCGATTCCGATTTTCTACGCACAAGACGGAACGCCGATCATGGAGCAACGCGTGTTTGATCATGTGACCGCATTGTTTGATGCGTTTGGTTCGCATGTCTGGTTTGAGCGTGAGGCAAAGGATTTGCTTCCTGAAGGATATACCCATCCCAATTCGGCGGATGGTGAGTTTAAGAAAGAGACCGACATCATGGATGTCTGGTTTGATTCCGGATCTTCGCATACCGGAGCCATGTTGGCGTATGGCCAGGGCTATCCGGCCGATGTGTATTTGGAGGGTTCCGATCAGTATCGCGGTTGGTTTAACAGTTCGCTGATCATCGGAACGGCTTATCATGGTCAATCACCGTACAAAGCGGTGGTATCACATGGTTTTGTTTTGGATGGCAAAGGCGAGAAGATGAGTAAATCATTGGGAAATGTCGTGGATCCAAATAAAGTCACTTCAACGTTGGGTGCGGATATTCTGCGCTTGTGGACCATGTCCATTGACTATCAGGCCGATGTTCGTATTTCGGATGATATTTTAAAGCAAGTGACGGAAAATTATCGTAAGATCCGTAACACATTTAGATTTATGTTGGGCAATATCCATCCGGAAGATTTCAAGCAAGAAGACTGTCTGGATGTGGCTACGCTGACATCGGCCGATTTGTATGTGTTGGATCAGGTGAATGCAACGTTGGCGTTGGGGTTGAAGTGCTATCGTGAATACGATTATGTTACTTTTGTCTCAAAAGCAACGACCTTACTGACCAATACCTTATCCGCATATTATCTGGACTTTACCAAGGACATTCTCTACATTGAAAAGCAAGATTCTCTGCGTCGCCGTCAGGTTCAAACCGTCATTTATTTGGCGTTGGATGGATTGGTACGCATGTTTGCGCCGATGTTGGTTCATACCGCGGAAGAAGTGTGGGATTTCCTGCATCCGAACAGTGAGAGCGTGCACTTGCAAACCTTCGCTCCTTTATGGGATTTACCTTTTTCGGATGCGGATCGCAGCGATTGGGAAGTTCTGATGGAAGTGCGGGAAGATGTGTTTAAAGCGTTGGAAGAAGCGCGTGCGTTGAAGTCGATTGGTAAATCACTGGAAGCCGAGGTCATCCTTGATTTGAGCGATGAGCAGTTGGCTTTGGTGAAGAAGCATATCGGTGAAGACCGTTTGGCTCAGTGGCTGATCGTGTCGAAAGTAACCTTTGCTTCCGTTGAAGTTAAATATGAAGTTTGCGGGGTCAACGTTGTGTTGGCCACCGGCGATACGTGTCCGCGTTGTTGGAATGTCACGGAATCGGTGGTGGAAGATCATTTATGTGATCGCTGTTCAAACGTATTGAGTTTATTATGATAAAACTGTGCGCCGTAGCGCACAGTTTTTATGGTAAAATGAGTCTGCGAGGTAGCGTATGGAAATCATAACATCATTACAGAATAATAAAGTAAAGCAGTGGGTTAAGTATCAGCTTAAGAAGCATCGCGATGAAGACGGTGTGTTTTTAGCGGTTGGGGATCATTTGGTTAAGGAAGCACAGATGGCCGGAATCTTAAGGGAAGTCATGATTTCTGCTCCGGTTGATTTTGATGTGTTGGTTCCCAAAACTGAAGTTTCACCGGAAATATGCAGGAAAATATCCATGACGCAGTCCGGTGTTAACATTGTCGGTCTTTGCGAGTATCCCCGAAAACACCAGTCCGCTTATCAGCGTTGGTTGTTGTGTGATGACATTCAAGATCCTGGAAATATGGGAACCATCATCCGAACTGCCTTATCCTTTGGATTTGATGCGGTAGCTGTATCGGATGGAAGTGCCGATGTGTTTAATGACAAAACGTTAAGAGCTTCGCAGGGAGCTGTGTTTCACTTGCCGATCATTCGTTCGGATTTGAAAGACATAATTAAAGAGTTGAAGGAGAATGGCGTTGTGATTCTTGCCAGTACCTTGGACGATGCACAATCGCTGGATTCATTCGAGCCGTTGGATCAGGTTGCGGTGATTTTGGGAAATGAAGGTCAAGGTGTCAGTAATCGCCTGTTGGCTTTGGCGGATAATAAGGTTAAAATCGAGATGTCCGGTTTTGATTCATTGAATGTTGCGGTGGCGGCTGGGATATTCTGCTATCATTGGCGCAGATAACAAGGGCAATGTTGTAATTTTTTAAAACTTCCGATATAATAAGCGTGTAAATCGTTGAACAGACATAGTAACAAATGCAATGCGGGTAGCGAGGGTCGGTTGGTGTAAAGGACCTGCGCAGCGGTTTGTGAATTCATCTGGAAGAGGAGTTAATCACTCCCGTACTCCGCGTTAAGGAATACAAGGTGCACGCGATGCGTGAATCAGGATGGTACCGCGGTCAAACGTTCCTGTTGGGGACGTTTTTTTATTTAGAAAAAGAGGGAACATATGAAAGAAATCACAGATGTCAAAGAGGCGGGGTTAGCCGCCATTGAGCAGAGTTCGGACTTAACGGAATTGACCCATGTCCGAAATGAGTATTTGAGTAAAAAAGGCTTGGTAGCTAATCTGATGAGCGGTATGAAGGATTTGGATGCTTCGATGCGACCAGCTTTTGGGGCGCTTATTAATAATTGTAAGGAGGAGTTGGAGAGTGCTCTGCGGGAAAAGCAAGAATCTCTTGCAATCGTTGCTTTGCAAGCCAAAATGGCGAATGACTGGATTGATATTACCTTGCCGGCCACTGATTTTCCGGTTGCGAATTTACATCCGTTAACGTTGGTTCAACAGGAAATCGAGGATATTTTCCGTTCGATGGGATATAAAGTCGTTGAAGGTCCGGAAGTTGAATTGGATTTGTACAACTTTGAACGTGCCAATATTCCGGCGGATCATCCGGCGCGCGATATGCAGGATACCTTTTATGTGGATGCGCAATGGCTGTTGCGTACCCATACCACCGCGATTCAAACGCGGACATTGGAAAAATCGGCGAAGGATTTGCCGATTAAAGTTGTCTGTCCGGGCAAAGTGTATCGTCGGGATGATGACGATGCGACGCACAGTCACCAATTTGTTCAAATCGAGGGATTGGTCGTGGGTGAGAATATTACGTTGGCTGATTTAAAGGGTACGTTGCAACTGTTGGCGAAGTCCATGTTTGGGGAGGCGAGAGTCATTCGTTTCCGTCCGAGTTATTTCCAGTTTACCGAGCCGAGCGTTGAGGTCGATGTGTCGTGTCATATTTGCAATGGCAAGGGCTGTAATGTGTGTAAAGGTTCGGGTTGGATTGAAATATTAGGGGCTGGGATGGTTCATCCGCATGTGTTGGACATGGCCGGAATCGATGGTACTGAATATACCGGATTTGCTTTTGGTTTGGGTGTTGAGCGAGTAGCTATGTTGAAGTATGGCATTGATGATATTCGTCATTGTTATATCAATGATGCGCGTTTCTTAAGCTTGTTTAAGCGCTTTGAGTAGGAGGGTACAATGAAAGTAAGTAAAAAATGGTTGAACGATTACGTTTCAATCAACGATATATCTTCCGTGGAGTTGGCGGAGCGATTAACGATTGCGGGTTTAGAGGTTGAAGGTATAGAACCTTTGGCTTGCAAGGCGGATTTGGTGATTGGTCAGGTGTTGACGTGTGAGCGTCATCCGGATTCTGATCATTTAAGTGTCACCACCGTGGATTGTGGCGATAAGGTCGAACAAATCGTGTGTGGTGCACCGAATGTTGCGCAAGGTCAGAAGGTCATTGTGGCGCGTCTGGGAGCGGTTTTACCGCAGTTAACGATTAAGAAAGCCGTGGTTCGCGGGGTTGAGTCTTGTGGGATGATCTGCTCGTTGAATGAGTTGGGTGTGGATGAGAAGTTCTTACGTCCTGATTCAAGTGCTGGTATTGAAGTTCTGGGGGATGATGCGATTGTCGGAAGTGATCCTTTGGTCTATTTGGGATTGGATGATGAAATCCTTGATGTCAAACAAACGCCCAATCGTGCGGACTTTAATGCGCTTTGGAATGTGGCGAAGGAAGTCGGTGCGATTTTCAATCGTGACGTTACGTGGCCGGATTGTGAATGTGCGGCATCTGTAGGAAAACTAACAGAACTTAAGGTTGGATCAACGACGTTGGGCTGTACATTGTTTCTTGGCAAAGTTATCAATAAGCTTACGGTCAAAGAGTCGCCGCGCTGGTTAAAGGAGCGCTTGATGGCCGGTGGGGTCAAGCCGATCAATAATGTGGTCGACATTTCTAATTTTGTGATGATGGAGACCGGACAGCCGTTGCATTTTTATGATTTGGCGAAGATGAGTGTTCAGGAAATTACCGTGATGGATCAGCGCGCCGGGAAGTTGGTGGCGTTGGATGAAAACGAGTATGAACTGTTGGATAGCGATTTAGTGATTACTTCTTTAGGGAAGGTCATTGGTATTGCGGGGATTATGGGTGGCGATGATTCGAAGATTGATGTGACGACGACCGGTATTATTATTGAGGCAGCGAGTTTCTCGCAGGTTTCCATTCGAAACACGTCTCGTCGGTTGGATTTGATTACCGAAGCGGCATCCCGGTTTACCAAGGGTATTGAGCCGTTAGCTCCGTTCAAAGCGTTGGATCGTGCCGTACAGTTATTAGTTGAATTGGCGGATGCCGATGAGTTTGAAGAAACGGTTCAGTTTGGCGAAGTGAATCATGTGGATAAAGAAGTACGTGTGACGTTGAGTCATGTCAATGCACTGCTTGGTACATCGCTTACGATGGATGAAGTTGTCGATGCGTTGGCTCGATTGCACTTGCGTCCGGTGGTTGAGGGGGATCAGATCACAACGACGGTGCCTTCGTTCCGTACGGATGTAGTGATTGCTCAGGATTTAATAGAAGAAGTCATCCGGATGGTCGGATATGAGAAAGTTGTAGCGACGTTACCGCTGATGCCTCAGACCATTGGATTATTAAATGAACAACAGATTGTGCGTCGCAGTATTCAGAGAATGTTGACTTCTTTGGGTTTACAGGAAGTCGTTACGTATACCTTGGTTAAGGAATCCTTTTTGGAGGGTGTGTTGCCGATGGCGGATCCAATCGCTTTGGCATCGCCACTGTCCGAAGATCGTAAATATGTCCGTAACAATTTGTCTCAAAGTGTTTTGGAAGTCGTGGCTTATAATCAGGCACATAAAAATGAGAATTTCAATGTGTTTGAGCTTTCGCAGGTATATGGCAAGGCCGGTTCGCAGTGGCGTTTAAGTATTGCGCTTAATGGCGAATTGTTGGGTAATCCGTGGTCAAAACAAACGATAAAGTCTGATTTTTATGCGCTGAAAGGCTTGTTGGAAAGTTTATTTGCGCAATTGGGATTTGAGGGAAGTCGTTTGCGACTGTTGAGAAATGAGTTGGATCATCAGAACTTCCATCCGTATCGAAGTGCTGTGATTCAACTAGGCAAAGAGGTGCTTGCGATTTTCGGTGATGTACATCCCAATCTTGCGAAGAATAAAGGTGTTAAAAATGTGGTTATGGCGGAAGTGATGTTGGATGTCTTGTACGCTCAATCGCCGGCTAAGATTAAGTTTAGTGTCATCAACAAGTATCCGAAGGTCGTACGCGATGTCGCCTTGGTTGCGGATGTGAAGTTGGAAGTTGACACGTTAATTACGGCGATTAATAAAGCCGGGAAACCGTTGGTTCAATCGGTGGAAGTGTTTGATATCTTCACTTCATCGGAGTTAGGAGCAGATAAAAAATCAGTTGCGCTTACAATTGCGTATCAAGCCAAGGATCATACCTTGACTGAGGAGGAAGTTTCGATGGTACATGGTAAGATTTTGGATCATCTGGCGAAAGCCGGAGCGGTGTTGCGATGAAGGGTTGGGCGTTGGTGACCGGTGCTTCTTCAGGTATCGGACGTCAGATTGCGATTGATTTGGCTAAAGAAGGATATGCGAGTATTCTTCTGGCACGCCGTGAAAGTGCGTTGATTGAGTTGAAGAAGGAGATTTTGGACACGTACGGTATCAGTTCACTGGTGTTGCCATTGGATTTGTCGGCGGTGGGCAGTGTTGATGAAATTGTCCGTTTGATTAAAAGTGAAGACATCGTTCTTTCGATATTGATCAATAATGCGGGTTTTGGGGATCATAATGCGTTTGAGGATGCGGATATTGCTAAGCTGATTTCGATGATTGATCTCAATTGTACGAAGTTGGTCGAGTTGACGCATGCGATGATTCCGCTGATGTTAAAGAATTCCTATATTATGAATGTGGCTTCGTTGGCTGGCTTTATGCCCGGTCCGTTAATGTCGGTGTATTATGCAACCAAAGCGTTTGTGTTGTCATTCTCTCAGGCATTACATACCGAATTGTTGCCACTGAATATATCTTCGAGTGCCTTATGTCCGGGACCGGTTCACACGGAGTTCGGTCAGGTTGCGGTGACCGGTGATTTAGCGGCGTTTAATTCAATTTCGGCGCAAAATGTTGAAGAGGTATCCGCGCTTGCGTTAAAGCAGATGTTTAAGCGCAAGCAAATCATTTTGACACATCCGACGCACCGTTTTGTTGTATTTCTGTTACGTTTGGCACCGCGTAAAGTGGTGGGTCCGATTGTTTATAAAGCTCAAAGTAAACGATTAGCTAAAAAAAGCCATTGATTTTTTTTAGCCTTTGAGTTGAGATTGTAAGGGTTTTTGTGTCATGGTATAATGTCTACGTTAAAAAAGGAAGGTCGATCAACATGGGAAGAGCGTTTGAAGTACGCAAGTCGGCGATGGCAAAGACCTCCGCCGCAAAAACGAAGATTTATTCGCGTTTCGGTAAGGAAATTTATGTCGCTGCGAAAGCCGGTATTCCTGATCCGGAGATGAATGTCAGTTTGCGTCGGATCATAGAAAAAGCAAGAGCCAATCAGGTGCCTGCGGATATCATTAAGCGGGCCATAGAGAAGGCGAAGGGCGGCGGTTCCGAGCAATATACCGATGTCCGTTATGAAGGTTTTGGTCCGGGAGCATCGACGGTCGTCATTGACTGTCTGACGGATAATGTCAATCGTACGTACAGTGAAATTCGTAACTGTTTCAATAAGTCCAAATCAAAAATCGGGGTTCAGGGCAGCGTGTTACATACGTATGATTCTTTGGGTATTTTATCTTTTGTGTATGATGATGAAGATAAAATGTTGGAAGCGCTGATCGAACATGAGGTTGACGTTAAGGATTTGGAGTTGGAAGACGGTGTGATGACGTTGTATGTTGAGCCGACGGATTTGTATAAGGCGAAGGATGCGGTGGACACGATTTTGCCGGAGTGTGAGTTTAGTACTTTGGAAAATACGTTGTTACCTCAGGATTATGTTTCACTTTCATCGGATGAAGACAAGCAAATGTTTGAACGTCTGATGGGTATGATTGATGAAATCGATGACGTTCAAAATGTGTTTCACAACGTTTCGTCGGACGAATAAATGAGACGCGTGATTACCTATGGTACCTATGATTTGTTGCATGTCGGTCATATCAACATGCTCAAGCGGGCCAGGGGATTAGGGGACTATCTGATTGTCGGATTAAGCAATGATGCGATCAATGCGTTTAAAGGTAAGAAGGTTTATCATGATTATCAGGAGCGCAAAGCGATGCTTGAGGCTGTTCGTTATGTGGATTTGGTCATTGAAGAGCATGATTGGGATCAGAAGCGTTTGGATATTGAGAAGTATCAGATTGATCTATTGGTTGCCGGTGAAGAGTGGAAAGGCGATTTTGATTATCTGAGTGATCTTTGTGAGGTCATTTATCTGCCTCGTACCGAAGGTGTTTCAACCAGTAAAATCATGCATGACTTACTGAAGAACCATAAAAAGTAGCGCTAGCGCTACCGTTGAATAATAACAGGACCCTGACTTTCGCGAGAAATGATGCGGTCCTTTTCTTTTGAATCAAAGACAGAAGCGTAGACTTGGGTGGCTTTGTGCTCCATCACTCGATAGGGAAGTGGAATCTGATTGAAACGCGAAGCCACCTTGATTTCCTTTTCTTTGTACATTTGTAAAGCTTTGAGACCTTGTTGATTGAAACCTAAGACGCGCAAAGTGTCGATTTTAGGTAACTCTCTGACATTTTTCTTGGTGTTATGTAATAACAATTGGACCATCGTGCGTTGGATGCGTGCTTTGCTGTATCGACGATTGACGCATGCGTCAATGAAATGACCGGCATCGTCAAATTTAGTGGCTTGTTTGATCATATGAGATTCAATCCCTTCACTGACCAAAAATACTTCTTGAAGATAGCTTTTTGGTAAGGTCAGCAGGATGTGTTTGAGAAGTGGATAGTACAATTGCCAATCCGGATAGGTGGATTGTTCCATCAGAAAGCCCATGGGCGTCATATGGCTTATATTCGTATTATCTTTCAACGCCTTTCGAATGGCGGTTGCACTGGCAATCGGGTTATCGGTATCGATGCTGTGATAACTGTTGGTTCGTAAGATCGTGTGGGGTGATATGTTAAAGCTCTGTGCGGCTTTGCAATAGCCAATGCCTAAGATATCGTTAGGATCATATTCGCCAGATAAAAGTCCGAGTGCTTTGGGATAACTGTTTCCGGTGCGCATACTTTCTTTAAGTCCGTCGATATTAATACTGAGTTCGGCAATTTCTTTGATGGTTTGAAGATCGTTGGACTCACTGCCAAATACGATGTCACTTGCTTGTGCTAAGGCTAGGATTTCTACGGATTTATAGGCAAAGGTTTGTGCACTTTGGGTTGCGAAGGCTACGGGAAGTTCAATCACCAGATCAACACCGTGTTGAAGTGCGATTTGGGTTCGTTGCCATTTATCGCAAATGGCTGGTTCGCCGCGTTGGACAAAGTGTCCCGACATGACCGCAATCAAAACGTCCGGCTGCATCAGTTGTCGGGTTTGTTCGATATGATATTGATGACCGTTGTGAAACGGGTTGTACTCGGTTACGATTCCGGTTATTTTCATGGTATCACCGTGTGTATTTTAGCATATTTTCTTTGACTATTCACAAATTGTTTCTTATGATGAAAGAAAAGGGAGGTCCGTTATGGAAATTATCAGAACACAGTCTGAATTTGACGGGCAAACGATTACTTCATCTTTATATATGCCTGAGTCGCCTAAAGCGCTTGTTGTCATATTTCACGGACTGATGGAACATCGTCATCGTTATCAGGATTTTGCGCAGGCCTTGGTGAATGAGGGGTATGCGGTTTTGAGTCCGGATCATCGTGGTCATGGGGATAGTCCGTATGATGGAAAACTATACGGCTATTTTGCGGATCACAATGGCTGGTTGGCTAATCTGGAAGATTTGCAGCGCATCATTTATCAGGCGAAAATCAGAACCGGTTCGGTGGAGATTTTCTTGTTTGGTCACAGCATGGGCTCCTTGGCGGCGCGCAGTTATTTGAAGCGCTATGAAAATGAGTTGAGTGGTGTGTATTTGTCCGGTTCCTCCGCGTATTCACCCATGATTTATGTGGGTCGGTTTCTGGCGGAGATATTTTCAGTTCTTCGCGGCAAGCGTCCATGCAATTTATTGTTTCATATGATTTTTGATCCGTTTAATAAAGGAATTTCACCGTTGCGCACACCGTTTGATTGGTTGAGTATCGATTCGGACAATGTCGATCGCTATATCGCTGATCCAAAATGTGGATTTGTCTTGCCGGCAAAGGGCTATCGGGATTTGTTTGATGGTTTGTTGGATGTTTATAAATCCAAAGGTTGGACGGTCATGCGTCCGCAACTGCCGATTCATTTTGTGACGGGGGAGTTCGATGTGCCGGCGGGGTTGGCGAAGGGTGTTGAACATGCGGTGAAGGCGTTACAAAAAGAAGGATATAAGAAGGTCACTTCGACCATGTATCCGGGGGTTCGTCATGAGTTGCTTCAAGAAAAAATAAAAGAGCAAGTCACGCACGATTTCTTGCTCTGGTTGGAGGATTTGATTAGTAAATAAGCCAAATGAGAATTTGAATGGTGATCCATCCGGCGGTAAGCACGCCTTTGCGCTTGGGAATCATTTGCATACTCAGTATAAAGATAATGGCTAAGACCAGACTGATGATCCAGTCGCGGGGCAGCAGCTGAAAACTCCATGAAAGTGCTGTCAGTGTCAGTAGGGTTAGAATTGCTAGCATTGGAACGCTCTGTTTGACGGGGCGTTTTATTTTGTCTGGTTTTCTTGTTTCTGAGGTAACATGTTCATCGGTATGAATAAATATATACCCATATTTCTCACAGCTCTTCTTTAAAAAGTCAGTGATTTCTTCGGGGTCGAGATAGATGTGTTTGGTTTTTCCGGTAATCGTCTGATAACTGACGAATTGGTGAAAGCCTTCGATTGGGTTTGCCAGCAATACTCTGCTGTTGCCGTTATCGATGTATTCACTTACGCGGTGATAGTATTTCAATTGATTTTGTTTCTCATCAATTGAAACAGCGAGGACCAAATTGATTTTTGAGGGTTCTTCATCGCTGTTGTGACAATCAAAAAACATGTCCGAGTAAAGATCGTATTTCGGATGATAGGTGCATATAAAGTTCATTTGATTAAGTTGGGATGTCAGGTCTTGAATTATGATAGCTTTTGACATTGATGAACCTCTTTTATTGTTTTAGTATATCATTTGTTGAGTAAAAGTGCATGTCTATTTCTGATGAAAAGCTCAGTTTTTTATCTGCTAATTTATATGAAGGTTGCCAAGTCCAAAAAGACAATTAATGATAGTTGAAAAGCGGTTTTCTCTTGTTGACATGTTTTTAATAATTTCGGATAATATTGGCAAATGGGGGATAATGATATGTTCATAATTAGAAAGCAAGTGTTGATGGTTCTTTGTCTTGTTCTTTTGTTTCTGAGTGGTTGCTCGTCGAAGCCGAAGCTCACATTTGAACAGTTGGCAGCATGGAAGGACGAGGTTTTTGTCAGTGAATTCGGTGGGTTTTCAGTTGATGCACCTCAAAAGTGGACTTATTTAAGTGATGAGGAAATAAAAACTCAACTCGAAGGTTTGGATAATGTGATTTACGAAACGCCGCAGGTGAGTCTGGATGAATTTCAGAAGTCGACCGGTTTATATCCGTTGGTATTCGTACATGAAGGTCAGGATGATGAAGGGGAAGGTTTTGTTGCCTATGCTTTTGTCATTTTTGAGCGATTGGGTGTTTTGGAACGTTTGTCGGTCAAGACCTCGGATAAGTATCTGGAGTTGTTGAAAGATGATTATATAAAGGAAGATACCCATGGCATTTATTATAGTTATGGGGATGTATATTCGATGAACATCGGTGAAGATGAGTATCGTTGTCTGCCGATGGTGTTGAATGCATATCAATTAAAGCAGGTTATTGCGGTGAGGATCAAGGATGATTTTGTGATTGCGTTGCTCATAACGGCTCCATTGAATCATTCGGAACTGATTGATGAAGCGCTTGATGCATTCGCAGTTTTTCAATGAGTTGCCCATTTCGGTGATTGTTTACTTTTTGTTGACTTTACCCGTGATTTTACATATAATTATCACGTTAACGAATAGGGTGATTTTGTGAAGTGGTCGAAAACCGAGCTGTATCAGCATGCAGATGAAGTAATGCCTTTTGAAGAGCGGATTCAGTTTAGTGTCGGTGCTTTTCAACACAGTGACCGCTTGCGAGAAGTAAGAGACGTTGTTGTCAAAGGCGAAGGCCGTTATGACAGTAACTGTAACCGGTTCGTCGTGAATTTTTCCATTCAAGGAACCATGGTCGTACCTTGTGCGGTAACATTGGAAGATGTGATCGTACCACTGCAGACTACGGCAACCGAAGTGTTCTCATTTATTCCCAGTGAAAATGAGAGTGAGGATGTTGAGGTTGTCAAAGGCGATGTGATAGAGTTGTTCGAGCTCGTTTATCAGTTGATCTTAATGGAAGCCCCGTTGAAAGTCGTTCGGGCGGATTTAAAAGAATATCCCAAGGGCGATGGCTGGGAAGTCATTAAAGAAGAAGATTACGAAGCTTTGAGGAAGTCAGAGATTGATCCACGGTTAGCAAAGCTCAAAGATTATAACCCGCAATGAACAGGAGGTGTTGAAACATGGCAGTTCAACAAAGAAGAAATTCGAAGACCCGTAAGGCAAAACGCAGAACGCACTACAAATTACCACAAGTAACGTTGGTAAAGTGTCCCTCATGCGGAGAATTCAAGCAACCGCATCGCTTATGCGAATGTGGCCACTATGAAGGTCTTAAGAGCGCTTAAGCGCTTTTTTCTTTTGGAAAATCGCGAGTTTGACGGAAGGTTGACGAGAACCTGACGATGTTCACTTTAATTTTTTATTGTGATATAATGTGCGCGGAGGGATGCTTGTGAGTATTGTATTCAGAAACGACCCAGATATTGCGCTATATGATTCGTTTGTTAAGAATCATCCGGATAGCTCTATGTATCAAATGTCAGGTTGGTCAACCGTTAAAAAAGAGTGGGAATGTTTGCGGATCATTGGTGAATCTGATGGTAATATTGTGTGTGCGGTACAGATTCTAATCCGCACTTTTCCTTTTGGCAAAAAACTTTTCTATATTCCGCGGGGTCCGCTGATGGCTGATAAAAGGTTTTCAAAAGAGTTCTTTGCTTATATCAAAGAGATGGCGAAAAAACAGGGTGCTTTTTGTGTAAAGTTTGATCCCAATCAGGTTTATCAGCAGCTGGATTCGAAGGGCAATGTGTTGTTACAACATTCGGAATTAATTGATTTTTATCTTGAATGTGATAAGAAGATGTTTCATAAAGGCTTTGATAAGGCGATGGGAGCTTATGCTCAGCCTCGCTATAATGCGGTTGCACAACTTAGTGATACGATGGATGAGAATTTTACGAATTCAGCGAAGAGAAACATTAAAATCGCTGTGAAGAAGAATGTGAGAGTTGAGATTTTTTCAAGGGATAAGCTTGACTCATTTGCATATCTGATGGAACTGACGGAGCAGCGCAAGGGGATTTCTCTTCGAAACCGCGAGTATTTTCAGCGTTTCTTTGATGCTTTTGATTCGCAGGTAATCTTGTTTATGGCTAGTATCGATTTTGTAAGTAGTATTCAAGTGTGTCAACAGTCTATTGAAGAGCTTCAAGGTGCACTTGCCATCGCTAAGAAAGAGACGAATCGAGTGATTGAACAACGGGTTCAACTTGAGAATTTTATAAAAGAGAAGGATTTTTTCATTGAAAAGCAAATAAAGTATGGAGATGAGGCGGATGTTGGTGGGTTGCTTGTACTTTTTCATAAGGATACAGCCGAATATGTATATTCAGGGATGAACATTGAATTTTCGAAATATGAGCCGGGCTATCTGGTTTGGTCAAAAGCGATGGAATATTCAAGATCGGTTGGTTGTGAGTTTGTCAATTTTGGCGGAGTTAATGGTGAATTGGATGATCGTTTATGGGAGTTTAAACGTTCGTTAGGTTCGTTTGTTTATGAATATGTCGGGGAGTTTGATTTAGTCATTCAGCCCTTGGTGTATACACTTTTTGAAAGTGGGTTGCCTTTAGCTAAGAAGGTCGTGCGAAAATTGAAACGTTTAAACAAATAGGGAATAACGGAGAAGAAATGAAGAAATTTCTATGGGTTCTATTGTTGTTGTTAGCTGGGTGTGTTTCAAGTGTGTCGGAAGAACCGCAATTGAATCCAGTGAAGGGTACGTATCGTTTTGTAGAGGAAACGGAGGGTAATTTGTCGTTGGTCGATGATGCATTGCGCTTTTCACTGTATGATAAATTCATCAGTGAACTGAGATTATCCAGAGATCCTCACTATTACTATCGTTCAATCACGTTGTTGGTAAATAAGAAGATTGGCTTGCCTGTGGACTTTGTTCCAAAAGATCTGATAAAGACTTCAGTGGCGCTGTCGCCTAGCAGCAGTTTTACTTCGATTCGCAGGGATGTCAACAATGCTCTCACTGTCATGTTTGATGCTGCTTTAGAAGATGGATACCAGCTACGGTTTCATTCGGGATATCGCAGCTACTCAGCGCAAAAGCGCATCTATGAAAACTATGCTCAGAAATTTGGAAAAGCGCAGGCCGATGTGTTTTCGGCAAAGGCGGGTCATAGTGAACATCAGACCGGTTTAGCGATTGATATCACTTCGCCAAGCAGTACTGGATTGTTCGCTGTTGACTTTGGGGATAGTAATGAGGGTATGTGGGTTGCAAAGCATGCCCATATCTTTGGTTTTATCATACGATATCCTAAAGACAAAAATGAAATCACCGGCTACATCTACGAGCCATGGCATATTCGCTATGTAGGTATCCCTTTGGCAACTCAATTGTATGAGTCGGGCTTAGTGATGGAAGAATTAGACAATTAACAGAACCAAGTTCTGTTTTTTTTGGTGAGTTCAGTGATATAATGCTTATGAAAGGCTAAGTTTCGGGGGGATATTTATGCGACATGGAGTAAAATTTATCATTTTGATAATGGTTGTTTCTTTGGGGGGAATATTTGTGCGTGCGGCATCGTTGTCAACGTCGATATCCGGAAACAATTCCATTGACATTGGCAGTGAGATCATGCTGACATTTTTTTTGGATGTTGATGAATCTGTTAAGCTGTTGACGGCTAAGTTGAATGTTGATTTGAGTTTATTGGACATTGTTGGAAGTCCGACAGCGCTAAATGGCCTGAATGTACAATTGGATGAGAACAATGTAATCACGGTCAGTTCATCCGAGGGCGTCAGCGGTTCAATATCTTTTATGAAGATGACGTTTAAAGCGAAGGAAACTTTGTCCGCGGATAGTCAGACCATTGTTTCGTTAAGTGATGTATCAGGGATTCTTTTTGAATCCGATGATTCGGTTTTGGGAAGCGGCAGTTCAAACCTGATTACGGCAGTTGCACCGAAATCAAACAATAATTTTCTTTCGGATTTATATACCAATGAAGGAGACATCGGTTTCAGTCGTAATACACTGGTTTATTCGTTGACGGTGGATAATGATGTCAGCCGTATTCGGATTGTTGCTAAGGCGGAAAATGAGAAGGCGACGGTCAGAGAAGATGCTATCTATAATTTGGCTGTTTATCAGAATGCGATTGATATCGTTGTGACCGCTGAGAACGGTGTGAAACGTACGTATACGATCAATGTTATACGTAAGGATGTTTTGGGTAATACAAAACTGATGTCATCCAATGTGGAGTTGAAGAGTTTGGCTATAGAAGGTTATGAAATTGAGTTTTCTGCTTCGGTGGTTGAGTATCGGCTGACCGTTGGTAATATTGTGGATAATGTATTGGTTTATGCGGAGGCAAGCGATCCGAAGAGCAGTGTGATTATTGATAATTTACCGCTGTTGAAGTTGGGTGAAAATCGTGTGCAAGTGACAGTCGTAGCGGAGAACGGTCAGTCGAAAATCTATGCGATCTTTGTGACTCGTTCACTGGAAGCGCCGGTCATCGATTTGGAAGATTTGGATGAATTTGTGTATCAGACAACGGCGACAGTGTTACCAATCCTGTTAAATGATTCGCGTTGGCTGAGTGCGAGTGTGTTGGATAAAGTGCGTCGGGCCGCGAAGGTTTTGGATATTTCCAAACTGGATGATCAGGGCATGTTGTTGTATCGTTGGACGATTGACGGTCGTTCGGTAACGGCTGGAACAAGCATCGACTTGAACATTCGTTTTGATTCGATGTATATGGATCAAATGGAGGAATTGCTCAACAGTCCGAACTTTAAAATCATCGGATTCTCGCATCAGGGTGAATTGCCGGTGGGGACGATGGTGCGTGTTTATATCGGGAATATGTTTTCAAATCTGTCATCGTTAAATCTGTATCGTTATGACGCGGAGTCCAAGACGTTGGAACTCAATTCTCAATCGTTGCGGGCAGATAACGGCTATGTGGAGTTTGAGGTTTTACTGGCGGGGGAGTATGTGGTGAGTGATATAGAAATCCAACAGAAACATCCTCTGGACTTCGTATTATTTGTGGCTCTGGCGATTATTGTTCTGATCATTGTAGCTTTGATTTGGCTGTTGATCAGCAGAAACAGAATGAATATCAAAACCATGGCATAGAGAAACTATTTGTGTTCTAATATGTTTAATAATCGTTTGTGTTATGAAGAATCTTTGAGTAAAACACTTTCGATTTGCATCAACATATCCGTATGACGTAATTTTCTCTATGAAATTTTAAAAAACATGATATAATTTCATGCGTTAGGTGAAAAATATGAATAAAAAGAAGAAGATTGTTAAATATAAAGTTGCATCCTTAATAGCTTTGACTGTATTTCTGATAACTCTGTTTGCAAATTACATTTTGCCTTTGCGTTATGAGTTGGTGATTTCGATTGTTTCCATAATGCTTTTTCTGTTTGCAATCAGGATAAGATCGAAAACTGTGCATATCGTATTTATAGTAATGATGCTAGTTCCGACCTTCGGGCTTTTCTATTCGCAGAGTGTTTTTAACCGGATTTTTGAAAATTCTGATTTTGAGACAAATAAGATTTCTTTCATTAAACTGACGAAAAGTGATTTAACCGTTGACTCAATTAACACCGATACAGTCTTTGGTCAGTCCATAGGATTTGACAATGACAGTTTCGATCAGATCAATGAAGATCTTAACTCACGGTTTGATTTTAATGTAAATATGCTAACATCGGAGTCAGATTTTGATACAGTTCAAAAACTGTACGACCGTGAATTTGAAATTGGTATTATTGATAATGCGGTTATCGAGACGATTGCCGAGACGTATCCTTGGTTTGGTGTTGATTTTGAGGTGTTATGGACAATTGAGCGAGAGATCAAAAGAGATGACATTACAAAAGAAGTTTCTGTTGATAAAGATGCTTTTGTTGTGTTGATTAGCGGAATAGACATTACCGGTCCTATTTCCTTACGTTCGCGCAGTGATGTCAATATTCTAATGGTCGTAAACCCCAACAAAGGATCTATAACTTTAGTTTCAATTCCCAGAGATATGTTTGTACCTTTTTCTTGCCAAAATGACGCACTAGATAAACTGACTCATACAGGTATTTATGGAATTAACTGTACAGTTCAGACCATAGAGAATTTCGTAGATATCGATATTAACTACTATGTCCGGATGAACTTTACGTCGTTTATTAAAATTATCGATGTTATTGGGAATATTGATGTTTATTCCAATTATAATTTTACTACCACAGGTGGTTTGCATACTTTTAAAAAAGGTATGAATATACTTAATTCTGAGCAGGCACTAGCATTTGCAAGAGAACGCAAAGTCTTTGAAGAGGGAGACGTGCAACGAGGGCTCAATCAACAAGAAGTTATAAAGTCAGTTATAAAGAAATTGATCAGTCCTAACACATTAACAAAAATCGATAAAATTGTAAGCTCCGTTGCAAAAAGTATCGATACAAACTTGGATCCGGCAGATTTGCAAAAGCTGATAGCATTACAAATAGACAAAGGTATTGACTGGAAGTTTAGCTCATATCATATTTCGGGTACAGAATCTCGAAGAGAAACCTATAGTATTCCTGGTCAGGAATTATTCGTTGTGCTGCCTTCAAGTGAGTCAGTGGAAAATATTAAAGAAGTAATATTGGATGCCACGCGATAGATATAAGTATTGTACTTAAATTCTTATGAGTAAATAGCCTGTAAGATAACGAAATTCAAAAACCTTATCACTTTTACAATTATAAGCAAAGATTAGCTTATAAAGCATAGGATTTAGGGCATATTGTGAACTTGTGCTATTTATTGTATAATTACATCGTATTTATGGGGTAAATAAATGAAACTTTTTCTGCGTTCAACTTTGTTGATACTCTTGGATTTAATTATTGTGTCTGTCTCTTACATGGTTGCACTTTGGATGAGATATGATTTTTCTTTCTCAAATCGTGCATCTTTTTTACTATTGATATATTACTTACCATGGATAGCCTTGGTATATTTAGTGTTATATAAGTTGTTTAAAGTAGACAGAACCTTATGGAAAGTAGCAGGAATTGAAGAAGCATTCCGTATTGGCATTAGTGTGTTTTTCTCGGCTCTGTTGGTTGGTATGTTTTTTCTAATCAGAGGGATAACTATTCCGAGAAGTATTCACATTATTGCTTTTTTATTGGTCGTGGTAGCTATGGAAATAACTCGTTTTTTTTATAGAATCAATCGGATGTTTATGTCCATTCAACAACAGAATGAGCCGGATTTAGTAAATACTTTGGTTGTTGGTGCAGGGAAAGCCGGAGCGATGTTGGTTCGGGAAATTTTGGATAACAATGATTATAAAAACAGAATTGTTGGTTTTATTGATGACGATCTTTATAAAAGCGGTAAATTAGTTTCTGGTATTCCGATTTTAGGGACAACAGAGGATATTGCTGAGGTTGTTAAAGACAAGAAAGTCAATCATGTAATTATTGCGATGCCAAGTGTTTCTATCAAGAGGCAAAACGATATCATCAAGCAATTCTATGAGTTGAGAGTGAAAACGGAAATCCTGACTCGATCTTCAGATATGATTAATCAGCCTTCAAAGAAAATAAGTATTCGAAATCTTAGTATTGAAGATTTACTTGGTCGTAAAGAGATTGTGCTCGATAACCAAGAAATTTCAAAATTAGTGGCTTCAAGTATTGTATTAGTTACCGGTGCCGGTGGCTCGATAGGAAGTGAGTTGTGCAGGCAAATCGTTAATTATAAACCGAAGATGTTGATTATGATGGATATAAATGAGAATTCATTATATGAATTAGACAATGAACTCAGTTATTTGATCAGTGAAGGTCGATTGCCTTCGAATGTTGAAATTCTTCCCATAATTAAATCGATTCGCGACAGTAGGGCAGTGAATGAGTTACTAGGTGATTATAAAGTGAATATTGTGTTTCACGCAGCTGCACATAAGCATGTTCCGTTAATGGAGACGGTGCCTGATGAAGCAATTAAGAATAATATTTTCGGTTCTTACAATATGATTGAGGCCGCAAAGAAGCATAAAGTTAAGTTATTTGTCTCAATTTCAACAGATAAGGCAGTAAATCCGACCAATGTAATGGGTGCGACGAAGCGATTTGTGGAAAAGATGATACAATCAATTGGTATGAATAGTAATACGAAGTTCGTTGCGGTTCGCTTTGGCAATGTGTTGGGTTCAAGTGGTTCGGTTATTCCTGTCTTTCGAAAACAGATCGAGGCGGGGGGGCCGGTCATGGTTACACATAAAGATATCATTCGCTATTTCATGACGATTCCTGAAGCGGTGTCGCTGGTATTACAAGCCGCAACCTTTGGCAATGGTGGTGAAATATTCGTTTTGGAAATGGGAGAACCTGTTAAAATTCTTGATCTTGCCGAAAAGATGATCAGATTATCTGGGTTTAAGCCATATGATGATATTGATATTAAGTTCACGGGGCTTCGGCCAGGTGAAAAACTTTATGAAGAGATTATGATGAGCGAAGAAGGTTTGCGCAAGACGACCAATGATCTGATTTACATTGCCAAGCCCTTGGAAATCACTTCTGAAGAAGTACTAAATGATTTGGCTTATTTAAGGGCTGTACTGGATGATGATCACAACAAAGAAGATTTGGTTAAAGCATTAAGTAAAGTAGTAGATACTTATCACTATACGAAGGGAGAATAGATGGTTAATCATCAAATTGAGAAGGAAATTGATGTCGTTTTATTCCTTAAACACTTTTACAGAAACAGGAGACTTGTATTTCGCATATTAATTTTTCTATTAGTGCTTTCTGTTTTATATTCTTTAATATCATCAATGTTCAATCCCCCAATTTATAGATATACTTCTCATTCGGTTATAGATATGACGATTAGTGAAGGAGCAGAATATCAAAAGCCGATTTTTATTTCTTATCTTGGCAGTCAGAAAATATTCAATGAGTCAGCGAAGTCGATAGGACTCGAAGCTTCTTTTTCATCCTATCGAGATTTTATCGTTATTGAAGACATCAGAGATACAACTCAAATCCTACTTAAAATTTCCTCTACAAGAACGGATAAACTCGTTGAGTTGAATCGTCGAATAGTGAGTAACACAATATTTCAGACAAGTGATATATTGACTGGCATAAATGTACAGACGGTTGAAGATGCTGAATTACTTGAAGATGTGATAGAAATAAGAAAGAATGTCAATTATTTCGCAAATATGTTTATATTTACCACATTGGGATTACTAACAGTTTTTGGTTTGATGACGTTTCAGGTGATAGCCGACAGGAAGATTAAACGTGCAAAGGACATTGAATTCTATACCGGTTTGTCTGTAATCGGATTAATTCCAGATTTTAAGAACCTATCAGAATCTGAAGAGATCAATTTGAAGAATTTTGTAAGGGGGTTAATATGGAAGAAGAAAAAGTAATGTTAAGATTTGAAAGCATTGAAAGTCCTTGGTTAAAAGAGTCAATTCGTTCTTTAAGGAATAAATTATTGATTGATAATCAACACCACAAAGTCTTTTGCTTTTCAAGTCTGTACCCAGAAGAGGGAGTCTCGACCATTGTTCGACTACTCGCTTTTTATTTAAGTGACGTCGAAAAGAATGTTATTATTGTTTCTGCAGATTTAAAAAACGTTTATAGTGAGATTTCTACCGCAACATATACACTCAAAGATTACTTAAGCAATCGATGCTCAAGGGAAAATATTGTTATTAGTGTGAATGAACATTTTAAGATCATTGCCGGTTCGAATTCGAATGAAGATTATTCAGACTTATTACATTTGGATACATTTGCTGACTTGATTAAACAGCTTAAAAATGAGTATGATTTGGTTTTGATTGATGCACCTAGTTTTTCGGTAGCATCAGAGGCAATAATTCTATCGCGATTGGCAGATTCTCTGATTTTGGTAGTAAAGGAGAATAATGTTAAGATTGATGATTTTTCGGAGTTTTCCAGGAAATTGCAAAAACAAAACATTACAATTAAAGGTGTTGTGTTAAATCGAATATGTGAGACTGAGAATCTGGAAATAAAGGCGATTTAAATTTGCTCTGTGTTGGAGGTGTTGAGGTGGAATTTTGGCAAGTAGTTCATGTTTTAGGTGGATATGAGAGTAAAATTTGTGACTTCATAAACAAGGATTCTCGAAACATTGCCTTTATTCCCAAAAAGAAGAAGGTCTTTCGAAAACGGGGTATAAACAAAGTAGATGAATCGGTGTTATTTGCTAATTATGTTTTTGTGAAAACGAAGATGGAATTCTTTGAGTTTATAGAATATGTTCAACTATTTCTTGTTGGGATTGAAGGCTTTATAAAACTTCTTAAACATGATAATGTTGGTACGGAATCATTACTGCCTGAGGAAATAGATTTTCTAAGACGATTTTTAAATGAGAATTTCATAGTAGATGAGTCATTTGGGATATTGGAAGGTGACTCGGTTATCGTTTTAGATGGACCTTTGGTAGGATGTGAAAGTCTGATAACTAAGATCGATAGGCATAAACGATTGGCATGGATTCAGTTCAGCATGTTTGGTGAAATCAGAACAATTAGTGTCTCATTGGAGATTATCAGTAAAAAGTGATTTATCACAAGTACATTGGTTGCATGGGCACCATGTAATAAGATAAATCAAATGGCATAGTTGGCTGCGATACTCGTTTGTGGGCGTAGCCATGTTCACAAACTGAATAGATTGAGGAGGTTCATGTGAATTATTTAAAAATAAAGAGATTAATAGATATCATTGTTTCATTCATTGGAATCGTTGTATTGATTCCAGTATTTGGATTGATTTCTATTTTTATAAAGATTGACTCTACAGGTCCGATACTTTTTAAACAAAGAAGATTTGGAATACATAAACAGCATTTTGATATCTTGAAATTTAGAACAATGAGAATTGATACACCAAAGGATTCTCCGACCCATTTATTGGAAAATCCCGAGTACTGGATCACCAAAGTAGGTAAATTTCTAAGGAAAACCAGTTTGGACGAGTTACCTCAGATTTTTAACATTTTAAAAGGTGATATGAGCATAATTGGTCCACGCCCGGCTTTATGGAATCAATTTGATCTGATTGATGAAAGAGATAAGTACGGAGCTAATGATGTTCCTGTTGGTTTGACAGGGTGGGCGCAGATCAACGGAAGAGATGAGTTGGAAATCGATGTAAAGGCAAGGTTGGATGGAGAATATACAAGAAATATCGGTTTGATTATGGATATTAAATGCTTCTTTGGAACTATATTTAGTGTTTTAAAGAGTGAAGGCGTAGTAGAGGGTGGGACAAGCAAAGTAAGTTCCGGCCAGGACAATGAAACCAAAGAAACGGTGATAAAATGAAGAAGATATTAATCACTGGTAGAAATAGTTTTATCGGTACATCTGTTAAGAATTGGTTATTGCTCGAGCCATCAAAATATTCGGTTGATACTCTAGACATGAAGGGCCAGGCGTGGAAACAGAATGATTTCTCTAGTTACGATGTAGTTTTTCACGTAGCTGGAATTGCACATATTTCGGCTAATCCTAAGTTGAAGGATTTATATTTTCAGGTAAACAGGGATCTCGCGATCGAAACTGCTCAGAAAGCAAAATTTGATGGTGTTAAGCAGTTTATCTTCATGAGTAGCATAATAGTTTACGGTGAAAGCAGCGGAAGTGAGAGAATCATTGATATCAATACAATTCCAACTCCAAGCAATTACTATGGTGATAGTAAACTTCAGGCAGATGAAGGCATTAGGAGAATTGAATCTGAAAACTTTAAAGTAGTTATTCTGCGACCACCAATGATATATGGTAAAGGTTCCAAAGGTAACTATCCGAAATTGGTAAGTGTAGCAAAGATGTTACCTATATTTCCAGACTTCGACAATCAAAGAAGTATGCTTCATATCGATAATTTCTGCGAATTTGTTAAAGTGATGATTGACCATGAAGAAACGGGTTTGTTTTTTCCGCAAAACACTGATTATGTCGAGACAAGTAAAATGGTAAAACTGATTAGAGAAGTAAATGGAAAAAGGACGTTGTTGACGAAAAAATTCAACTGGATTATTCGATTGTTGTTCAAATTAGGTATTACTAGGAAGTTATTTGGCAATTTGGTGTATGAAAAGTCTATGAGTGATTATAAAAGTCAAAATTACAGAATTAGGACGTTCAAAGAATCAATTGAGTTAACTGAAAAGTAAGCAGAAACGGTGGAATCAACTTGAAAAAACATATTTTGGTAATTTCGCAGTATTTCTACCCAGAGCAGTTTCGTATCAACGATATTTGCTCTGAATGGGTCAAAAGAGGGTATAAAGTAACGGTTTTAACCGGTATACCAAATTATCCTCAGGGTAAATTCTATGATGGTTACGGTTTTTTCTGGAAGCGGCAAGAAATATATAATGGAGTTCAGATTATAAGGATTCCACTTGTACCAAGAGGAAAAAATTCTTTAATGTTGGCTTTAAATTATCTGTCTTTTGTCGTTTCTGGCTTCTTTTGGAATGTGTTTACCAAGATTTCTGCTGATTTTGTATTTATTTTTGAAGTCTCACCAATGACACAAGCGCTTCCTGGTGTTTGGTACGCAAAGAAGTTAAACATTCCTTGTTACCTATATGTTCAAGATTTGTGGCCTGAAAATGTTCAGGTCATAACTGGAATAACCAATAAGAATGTAATTGGAGCTATTGGGAAAATGGTTGATTATATATACAAAAGATGCACAATGATATTCACAACTTCAGAAAGTTTTGTTAAATCCATCCATGACCGAGATGTACCAATGAGTAAAATTGAATTCTGGCCTCAATATGCGGAAGATTTTTATGTACCACTTGAAAAATGCGAGATTTCTGAGATTCCGAATGATGGTGTATTGAACATTATCTATGCGGGAAATGTTGGAACTGCCCAAGGTTTGGATGTACTTCCTAAGGCTGCAGAAATAATTAAACGTACCAATGATATTGACATTCGATTTAATGTTATTGGCGATGGCAGATATAAAGATGAGTTGGTGAATATTGTTGATTCGATGGGATTAAGTGAGATGTTCAATTTTGTTGCTAGTCAGGAAGCTACTAAAATACCTGAACTGATTGCTGCATGTGATGCTGCTTTTCTCAGTTTAAATGACAATTCATTGTTTTCAATGACAATTCCAGCGAAGTTGCAAACCTATTTAGCTTGTGGAGTTCCTATCATTGCGTCTGCTGAAGGTGAAACCAGTATGATAATTGATGAGTCAGATTCAGGATTGTGCAGTAGACCCGGTGATGCAGAAGAACTGGCTGTTAACTTTACAAAACTAGCGAGAATGTCTAAATCAGAATTAAGGCAATTAGGAAAGAATGCTCGAGATTACTATGAAGCACATTTCAGCAAAAATGTTCTTTTAGATAGAATGGATCAATACTTTAATGTATTGCATTGATGGAGGTAAAAATCATGTTTAAAGATAAGACTTTGTTAATAACGGGTGGAACGGGTTCTTTTGGAAATGCTGTAATGAAGAGGTTTCTTGACTCTGATATTAAAGAAATTCGAATTTTCTCTCGTGATGAGAAAAAACAAGATGATATGAGAAAAATCTATAATAGTGACAAGTTAAAGTTTTACATAGGAGACGTTAGGGATCAATCCAGCGTTCGAAATGCAATGCATAATGTTGATTTTGTTTTTCATGCTGCGGCATTGAAGCAAGTGCCATCTTGTGAGTTTTTCCCATTAGAAGCCGTCAAAACCAATGTTATCGGCACAGATAATGTTCTGACATGTGCTATTGAGATGAGTGTGAAAAAGGTAATTTGTCTTTCAACTGATAAGGCAGCGTATCCTATTAATGCGATGGGGATTTCCAAAGCGATGATGGAAAAAGTTTTTGTGGCAAAAGCAAGGACCATTGACCCTCAAAAAACACTTATATGTGGAACACGGTATGGCAATGTGATGGCATCAAGAGGTTCAGTTATTCCACTATTTATTGATCAGATAAAGAGTGGTAAACCGTTGACTATAACCGATCCTAACATGACGAGATTTTTAATGAGTTTGGATGAGGCAGTAGAACTTGTTGTTTTTGCATTTCACAACGCCGAAGCTGGGGACATAATGGTTCAAAAATCTCCTGCATCGACCATTGGTGATTTAGCTCAGGCAGTTAAGGAGTTGTTCAATTCAAACAGCGAGATCAGAATTATTGGAACCAGACACGGCGAAAAACTATATGAGACACTTTTAACTAAGGAAGAACATAGGGTTGCCTTAGACATGGGTGATTTTTATCGAGTTCCTGCGGATAAAAGAGATCTCAATTATGATAAGTTCTTTGTTGAAGGTGATAGTGAGTTAACTTCCGAAGAAGAGTACAATTCGCATAATACAATTCGATTGACAATCGAACAAATTAAGGAAAAACTGCTGCAACTGGATTATGTTAGAGGTGAGTTAGAAAGTTGGAATAAATAATGAATATTCTTGTTACAGGTGCAAAAGGGTTTATTGGTAAAAACTTAGTCACTGAGCTCAGAAACAAGGGTTTTAATTACGTTTACGAGTTCGATACAGATACCGATCTCAATTTGCTAGATGATTACTGTAAACAAGCTGATTTTGTATTCCATCTAGCCGGAGTAAATCGACCCAAAGAAACCTCTGAGTTTATGTCTGGGAATTTCGGTTTCACTTCAACATTGCTACAGAAACTCAAATATTTCAAAAATTCATGCCCTGTAATGCTGTCTTCATCAATTCAAGCGGAACTTGCAAATCCTTATGGGGAAAGCAAAAAAGCTGGCGAGGATTTGATGTTGAAGTACAGTCAAGAAACGGGTGCAAGGGTTTTGGTATACAGATTTCCCAATGTTTTCGGTAAATGGTGCAGACCAAACTATAACAGTGCGATAGCTACTTTTTGTTATAACATTGCCAATGATTTGCCAATACAGATAAATGATCCTTCAACCGTGTTAAATCTGGTTTATATTGATGATGTAGTGGAAGACCTGATTAGTAATCTCAATGAAAACGCAATCTCCAGAGAAGGTTATTTTCAGATTTCCAAAGTTTACACAGTCACACTTGAAGAGGTTGTTAACCTGATATATAAATATAAAAACAGCAGATCGGATCTTTTAATTCCTGACATGTCAGATGAGTTTACAAAAAAGCTTTACAGTACATATTTGAGTTATTTACCAGAGGATAAATTTAGTTATGACTTAAAAATGAATGTAGACCTTCGCGGTTCGTTTACTGAGTTTGTGAGAACTCCTGATCGAGGGCAGGTTTCGATCAACATAAGCAAGCCGGGAATAACGAAAGGTAATCATTGGCATCATACAAAAAATGAGAAATTTCTAGTTGTCAGCGGTAAAGGAGTCATTCGATTCAGAGATATTCATTCTAGTAAAGTAGTAGAATATTTTGTCAGTGGAGAGAAACTAGAAGTCGTGGATATACCTGTGGGTTATACGCATAACATTGAGAATTTAGCAGATGTTGACATGGTTACTATCATGTGGGCAAATGAGACGTTTGATTCTGAAAAACCAGATACTTATTACTTGGAGGTATAACGTATGGAAAAATTAAAAGTGATGACGGTGGTAGGCACCAGACCTGAAATAATTCGGCTTTCTGCTGTAATCAGCAAACTGAATGAATCGGATGCAATAGAACACGTTTTGGTACATACCGGACAGAATTATGACTATGAGTTGAATGAAGTATTCTTTAAGGATTTCAATTTAAAGTCTCCGGATTACTTTTTAAATGCTGCAACGGGTACAGCGGTTGAAACCATCGGAAATATTCTGAATAAAATTGATCCGATTCTAGCTGAAGTAATGCCTGATGCCTTCCTGGTTCTTGGTGATACAAACAGTTGTTTAAGTGCGATCGCAGCGAAAAGAAGACATATTCCAATATTTCATATGGAAGCGGGTAACCGTTGTTTTGATCAAAGGGTTCCAGAGGAAACAAACAGGAAAATAGTTGATCACATTGCAGATATTAACTTAACTTATAGTGATATTGCCAGAGAATATCTGTTACGAGAAGGCCTTCCTGCGGATAGAATCATCAAAACAGGAAGTCCAATGTTTGAAGTTCTAAATTCCAGAAAAGAAGACATTGAGAAATCCGATGTATTAATGAGGTTAGGACTTGAAAAAGGCAAATATTTCGTTGTTTCAGCTCATAGAGAAGAAAATATCAATTCAGAAATTAATTTTTTGAACTTGGTTGACAGTCTTAATACAGTTGCCGAAATTTACAAGTTGCCGATCATACTAAGTACTCATCCAAGAACCAGAAATATGCTCGAACTTAAGGGTATAGAGTTTAATGAGCTTATAAATGTTTTGAAACCACTTGGGTTTAATGATTACGTTAAACTTCAAAAGAATGCACACGTAGTTTTAAGTGACAGTGGTACCATAAGTGAGGAATCATCTATCTTGGGATTCAAAGCGTTAAACATACGAGAGGCACATGAAAGACCGGAAGCAATGGAAGAGGCTGTTGTCATGATGGTTGGGCTCAAAAAAGAAAGAATTCTTCAAGCTCTTGAAGTATTAAGCACACAAAAAGAAAGCTTATTAAGATTAGTTTCGGATTATAGTATGCCTAATGTTTCAGATAAAGTGTTAAGGATTATCTTGTCATATACGGATTATGTGAATAGGGTCGTTTGGAGTAAATGAGCATGATACGGGAAGATTTGAAGGTTCTACTAATTTCGCCATTACCACCACCTGCTGGTGGTATTGCCTCGTGGACAACTCAATATCTAAACTGGTCTGAAAAGAATGCTCTAGAAGTTGAAATTGTTAACACTGCGGTCATTGGTATAAGGGCGCAGAAGATTAATAACAGAACTAGAATACTCGATGAGATTAGAAGAACCTACAACATACTTGATGATCTCAAAGTTAAGATTGATCGATTAAAACCTCAAATCGTACACTTGAATACTCCTTGTGGAAAACTCGGGATCATCAGAGATTATTTGTGCGCGAGACGAGCGAAAAAAAGTGGTGTAAAACTTTTTGTTCATTATCGATGCAATATTAGGGATCAGGTAAAAAAAAGCAAGGTTTCGAATTTTTTCTTAAGAAAACTGGCAAAGATCGCTGATGTTAATTTAGTTCTAAATGATTCATCAAGAGAGTACCTTGAAAATCTGGCTAATTGTTATGGCATTAAGATTGCTAACTTTATTGATGAAAACTCCATTATCATGGATTCCAAGAGGATAGATGTGCGGATTCGAACTGTTTCTTTTATAGGTCATGTTCAAAAATCCAAAGGTGTTATTGAGATTATTCATGCCGCAAAGATGTTACCTGAAATTACCTTTAAACTTGCAGGTCCTGTTGCCGCTGAGATTAAAGAAATGGATACACCTGAAAACCTGCAATTTTTGGATGCAATTCTAAAAAATGAAGTTAGAGATTTATTGATGGAATCCGATGTTTTTCTGCTTCCTTCATATACCGAGGGTTTTTCCAATGCTCTTCTTGAGGCTATGGCTATGGGTTTGCCAATTATTACAACTCCGGTTGGTGCAAATGAAGATATGATAGAACATATGGGTGGCTTAATTGTTGAAGTAGGGGACTCAACAAACATTATTAAGGCTATAACTGAGCTTAGTGATTATGATAAACGATTGAATATGTCGCAATGGAATCTCGATAAGGTAAAGAATTTTTATACAACGGACAAAGTCATGCATGAGTTAGTATTTCATTACTTAAAATCATTAACAAATAGATAAAGGTGGGAAAATTATGAATCTATACGAGAAAATTAAGAACAGAGAAGCAAAGATTTCATTAATAGGTCTTGGTTATGTAGGAATGCCAATTGCTGTTGCGTTCTCAAAGAAGGCTGATGTCATCGGTTTTGATATTAGCAAAGAGAAAATTGATCTCTATAAAATGGGGGTGGATCCGACAAAAGAGGTTGGTGATGATGTAATAAAGAATACAAAGGTCGAGTTTACATCGGATGAAACAAAACTTAGGGAGGCTATGTTTCATATTGTCGCTGTACCAACACCGGTAAATGCTGATCATACACCGAATTTAAAGCCAGTAGAGTCTGCAAGCAGAATATTAGCCAGAAATCTGACCAAAGGTTCAATTGTTGTTTTTGAGTCTACGGTGTACCCCGGTGTGACTGAGGAGATTTGTGTTCCAATACTTGAAAAAGAATCAGGTCTGAGGTGTGGTATTGATTTTAAAGTTGGTTATTCACCGGAAAGAATCAATCCGGGTGATAAAGTGCATAGACTGGAGACCATTATAAAGGTTGTATCAGGTATGGACGATGAGTCGTTGGATGTTATTGCGAAGGTATACGAACTTGTGGTTGATGCAGGTGTGTACAGAGCTGAATCCATCCGAGTAGCTGAAGCTGCTAAAGTGATTGAGAATTCGCAAAGAGATATCAATATTGCATTTATGAATGAGCTTTCGATTATTTTTAATAAGATGGGAATCGACACGAAGGCAGTGTTAAAAGCAGCGGGAACCAAATGGAACTTTCTGAACTTTCACCCAGGACTTGTCGGAGGTCATTGTATTGGGATAGATCCGTATTATTTGACCTATAAAGCCGAGCAATTAGGGTATCATTCGCAGATTATCCTTTCGGGCAGACGGATTAACGATGATATGGGAAAATACGTAGTTGAGAATTTGATTAAAAAACTTATTAAAGCAGATATTTCGGTAAAGGATGCTAAGGTTGCGATTTTGGGATTTACTTTTAAAGAAAATTGCCCGGATACCAGAAATACTAAAATCATTGATATCGTTAATGAGCTTAAGGAATATGGAATAAGTCCGATGATTTCCGATCCTGAGGCTGATATCAATGAAGCAAAACATGAGTATGGGATCACGTTTGATTCTTTTGATGAAATTAAAGATATGGATGCTGTAGTCGTTGCTGTTGCACATGACAAATTTTTGGGTCTTAAACAAGAAGACTTAAACGAAATGTTTAAAGAAGGTTTAAATAGCCATAAAGTACTAATTGACATTAAGGGAATTTTAGATAGAAAAGAGTATGAATCCGCCGGATATAATTATTGGAGACTGTAAGGAAAGGTTGTGACTGTTATGGGATATGATAATGTAGAATTTGATAGAGAAAGTGTGTTTCTAGTTACTGGAGGAGCAGGGTTTATCGGGTCAAATTTATGTGAGGTCCTGCTTAATAAAGGGTACAGAGTCCGGTGTCTTGATGATCTTTCAAATGGGAAACAAGCCAATGTTGATCTGTTTATTGAAAATCCGAACTATACGTTCATCAAGGGTGACATCCGAGATTTAGATACATGTTTAGATGCCTGTGATGGGGTTGATTACGTTTTGCATCAGGCGGCTTGGGGAAGTGTTCCAAGAAGTATTGAAATGCCTTTACTTTATGAGGAAATCAATATAAAAGGTACGCTCAACATGATGGAATCAGCAAGACAAAAGGGTGTTAAAAAGTTTGTATATGCATCCAGTTCTTCTGTATATGGTGATGAACCGAATCTGCCCAAACAGGAAGGTAGAGAAGGGAATCTTCTGTCACCTTACGCTGTTACAAAAAAGGTCGATGAAGTTTACGGTCAGATCTACTCGCGACTTTACGACTTGGACACATATGGTCTGCGTTATTTTAATGTTTTTGGAAAACGACAAGATCCAAACGGTGCCTATGCAGCTGTTATTCCGAAACTTATCAAGCAATTATTGGATGATGAACGGCCTACGATTCATGGTGATGGAAAACAAAGCAGAGACTTTACTTATATTGAAAATGTCATTGAAGCAAATTTAAAAGCTTGCAAGGCATCGTCTGAATTTGCGGGAGAGGCTTTTAATATTGCCTATGGTGGTAGAGAATATTTAATTGATGTATACAATTCACTATGTAAAGCACTTAATAAAGATATTCAACCCATATTTGGACCAGATAGAAAAGGCGATATTAAGCATAGCAATGCTGATGTTGGTAAAGCCAGAGAAAAGTTAAATTATGATCCGAGTTGGAGTTTTGAAAGAGGAATTCAAGCAGTGATTGAATGGTATAAAGAGAATTTGTAATGACTTTTGGGTTGACTTATTTTTTCATCAAGTTATGATGTATTGCTCGTTTAAGAGCTCAGTAAGGGTGATCATAATGCAAATTTTGATTATTTCATATAATAACTTCCCTGGTGGTGATGCAGGTGCTGTCAGGGAATATTCACTATCTAAATTATTTGAGTCTTTGGGTCACAAGGTAACAATTTTCACTATGGGAAAAGGAGATTCCGGTATTAAGAATCAATATAAAGGGATCGAATATTACTCGTTGCGTGTTGCTGCCCATAGTTTGATTGGGAAAATAAAGAATTATATTGATTATTCAAATAGATTGAGTAAAGAACTTAGTTCTGTTGATCATAAAATAGATGCAATATTGGTTGTGAATATTCCGGTGAATGCTTTACAAATGGTTAAGCATTATGCAAAAATGAATAATTGTCTTTTGATTCATGACAGTGTAGAATGGTACTCACCTGATCAGTTTAAACTCAGATATTTCTCGCCGTCTTTCATTATTAAAGAGTTATACAATCGGGTATTGATTAACAATCAGTTTCGAGTAATTGCAATCAGCAGATATTTGCAAGAACATTTTTTGAAACGAGGATTACTTGTAGAAAGAATTCCTATTGTTTTTCCAACTAATGAGATCAGTTATGAGAAGATTTGCTGCTTTGATAAACTTAAATTATTATATGCCGGGTCACCTGGAAAGAAGGATTATTTGCTGGAAATGCTTAAGGGTCTTTCGTTATTGTCTGTTTCAAATTTAAATAGAATTGAATTTCAGATTTTTGGAGTTAGTGTAAACGCAATCGAGAAATTGTTAGGTATGGAACTTTTTTTGAGACTTAAGGATTGTCTTGTTATCTATGGAAAAGTTTCAAGACTGACAGTTTTGGAAAATCTTAAGCATACTCATTTTACGGTTATGCTCAGAAATTCATCCATGAGATATGCTAAAGCCGGATTTCCTACAAAAGTTATTGAGAGTTTAGTTTCGGCTACTCCTGTTATTACGAATATCTCATCTGATTTGGCAGATTTTTTAATAGATGGAAAAAATAGTATTATTGTTGATGGTTGTTCGGCGGAAGATTTCAAATTGAGTGTAGAAAAAGCTTTGAAGTTGGAAAGTGATGAAATTGAGAAAATGTTTGTTGAGTCACGAAGAACTGCAGTTGATTCCTTTGATATAGAGAGTTATACATCTCAAATGGCTAACATCTTGAGAATTTTGTAGCAGATTAACTGAAAGAGAGGTGGATTATATTACTTCAAATTTCATTATAATATGCCTGGTAATATTAAGCCTATTCTTTATCAAGAAATATCGCTTTCTAGGCATTGTTATCGCAGCCGCGCTTATCGGTTCGGATACTGATTCAGCAGGAATATTGTATGCTGTATTGGAGTATATACCATTTTATAAGGTTGTTGTACGCGGCATAATCTTGACTGTCTATTTATATAGCATTTACGCTGTGTTCAGGTACTATTTGCAAGGTAAGATAAAGTCCGTATTTATGTATTGGTATTATCTGCCTTTGCTGATCTTGACTTTTTTGGTTTTTATTATCAACTTTACCCGAGGGAATGGCCTTATTGTTTCGCTTTCAGAAGTCATTTGGTTGGGAATTCCATTTTTCTCAATTTGGACTTTAGGGGCTATTGAATTGAATTCAGACGAGGCATTGAAAAAACTTTTGATATTTCAGGCAGTTGTAACGATGATTGTTTTATTGCTTGGACCGATGGTCAGATCGATTAATGGTGTGAGTTATGCATATATTATTGGGGCGGATAGTTGGAAAGACTTATCCGAAATTGTAATTAACTCTAAAATCTCCATTGGAAGTTTCAGTAAGCAGAGTCTTGAAGTCTTGAAATTTGCTCAATTTCATAATCCGAATTCTTTAGGTGTGTATTCAACAGTTTTTCTTGTTGTTGCTATCAGTTTCTTTCTTCAAAGAAAGCCGAGAATAAATAAGTACTTATCTGCTGTTTTCTTCCTTGTCGTGGGACTAATCGGATGGTTCAATTCTTTAACAAGAGGTCCGATTTTTATTGTTATGCTTATTTTGATGGTTTATTTTCTTGGAGTATTGGTAAAGCCACTTTCAAAAAAGCGAATTATTCTTTTTTATGCAATCTGTTATTTTGCTTTGTTGAATTTTAATACGTTGAGCAAACTGACGGATTATTTGTTCGTTGATTCTACTAATATTTCTGTCACATCTCGTATCAGTGGATTTGAGTATGCTTTCAATGCTATTTCTGATAATCCGATGTTTGGTGTGGAAACGAGTGAAAAAGACCCTATACCCCATATTTTACCATTAAAAATTGCTACTAATTATGGTTTGCCGGCTGCAATTTTGATAACTGTTCCGTTTTTACATTTAATTATTACCACAATCAAAGGTTTCATTGGTGATTTCATGAAAGAGAAACCCGAGAATGCACTATATCCAAGTATGATTGCTGGGGTTATTATTGGAGCATATCTGACAAATGGGATTGTTGTTTATGTCTTGTTTTGGATTTTGCTTTTGGAAGCTTTGGATAAGTTCCATGTTTTAAAACCAATAGATAGACCTAGAATTAACGAAATAGCGGAGATATCACAAGATTTCCTTCCAATTGTCTACAGCGAATGAGTGATGTTTGACATTTTTGGATTAATTCGATGAATAGCAATTTTAAGTGGTGGAAGGGATAGCTTTAACTTATTGCCAATGAGCTTGGGCTGTGTAAAAGGAAGAGGGAATATGAAAAGATATATTATCGTCGTGATGATTCTGACCATACTTTCAAAAGCATTTGGTTTTGCAAGAGATATAATTCTGTCTTATTACTATGGAGCCGGTGGCATTAGTGATGCATTTTTGATATCCACTACGATTCCGTTAGCTATTTTTGCGATGGTTGGTGTCGGAGTGACTACAGGATTTATTCCGATTTACACTAAAATATCAAGTGGAGAATCTAAGGTTAAAGGTGATGATTTCACCAACAATGTTTTAAATATAATGATTTTTCTTACTATTCTGATAATGTCGGTTTCTCTAATATTTACCGAGCAGATCGTCCGAGTTTTTGCGATAGGTTTTGATGACATCACCTTTACGTTGGCCGTTAATTTTACAAGGATCAGCTTGGTTGGCATCATTTTTTCCGGCATTATTTCAATTTTTACTTCTTATCTTCAGGCGAACAATAAGTTTTACTTTATTGCACTTATTGGACTGCCACTTAACTTCTTTACGATTCTAGCAATTTTTCTAAGTTATCAGTTTAATGTGATGATTCTCCCCGTAGGAGCGACCGTTGCATTGTTGGCACAGGCGATTTTTTTGGTATTATTTGCTTTCAGATCCGGCTATAAATATAGATTCAGATTTGGCTATATCGATTCAAATATCATCAGTATGATAAAGGTTTCAGTTCCTGCGATTATTGGTGTTTCTGCGGGTCAGATTAACTTATTAATTGACAGAACTCTAGCATCTTCAATTACGGTTGGTGGGATCTCTGCTCTAAATTATTCGCATAGATTGATCGACTTTGTAATTGGAATTTTCATTGCTCCAATTATTACGGTAACTTATCCGAGGCTTGCTCAGTCATCGGTCGAGAGGAACCTGTTGGCATTCAAGAGAACTCTTGGTGAATCAATCGTTGCGATGAGTTTATTCGTTCTGCCTTGCATGGTTGGATTTTTCTTTTTTTCAGCGCAGATTATCAGATTTCTATTTGGGCGTGGGAACTTTGATGAGTATTCTGTTTTACTAACTTCAGGAGCATTGGTTTTCTATTCGGTCGGTATCATCGGTTTGGGACTAAGAGAAATCATCTCAAGGTCTTTTTATGCGCTTAGTGAAACCAGAATTCCTGTGACAAATGCAATCATATCGGTAGTTTTAAACATCGTTTTGAATATAGTACTATCGAAGTACATGGGCATTGACGGATTGGCGTTAGCGACTAGCTTATCCGCAATTATTGCTACATTTTTAATGTTTGCGAGTTTGAGAAAGCACATTGGTCCTTTCGGAATGAGGCACATTTCGATTTCATTTTTAAAGATCACATTTTCTTCTGTTTTGATGGGTATACTTTCTAAATTGAGCTTTGATTTTATGGTTTCATCTGGATTAAGTCAAAACAATTCTTTACTTATTGCAATTTCGATTGGTGCTGTTTTGTACTTCATTTTTGTTTCTTTGACGAAAATAAAGGATATTGATATAGTTTTGGGAGATATTAAGAAGAGATTTTCAAGGTAATTGTTGTTTGAATCAGTGTATAATAATGTAGTAAGCGGAGAAAGAAGGTATCTGAGTGAAGAAGTTACTGATAACTTTATTTGTTATTTTTCTGTTATTGGGTTGTGGCCCAAAGGCAGTTGTTGATCCTGAGCCTGAAGATCCAGAGGATCCGATTGATATCGAGGAACCGGTAATTATCGAGGAGCCGATTAAACGTTCAGTTTTTAACGGTATGGAGTATGATGATGAAGAATATGAAGCATTTGCGATTATGATTGAAAACACGGCGGCTGCCCGACCTCAATCGGGTTTGTCTCTGGCGGATATTGTCTATGAGATAGCGGTTGACGGTTGGAATATTTCGCGTTTATTTGCTATTTTTGGTACGGAACATCCGACGAAGGTAGGTCCGGTTCGTAGTGCTCGAGTTCCGTTTGCGAATCTTCAGAAGGAATGGAGACTGCCATTTGCCCATTTCGGAAGTGCGACAACTGGTCAAGGAGATGCTTTGGTCATTTTAAAAGCAATCAATCTTCCCATCCGCTTCGATGGTCACAAAGGATTGAATGATGAGTTTTATTCTCGAGACAGCGCCAGATCGTCACCTCATAATGCCTATTTCAATTCTGAGAAGGCAAGGGTCAAGATTCCGGAGTTAGCATATGAAGAGCGTTTTACTTTTGATGATGTTTCCAATGTGGATGACGCGGATGTCCTGTCGGTGTCGATGAAATATTCAACGATCAATGTTGTGAAGTATGAATATGATGCGACGACGAAGAAGTTCTTGCGTTTTGTGAATGGTGATCCGCATATGGATGCTTATACCAAAAAGCAGTTAGCCATTACCAATATTATTGTTTTACATGCACCTCATCGCTCTGTTGAGAAGGTACAATATGTCCTGGTGGATTTTGTTGGGGAAGGCAAAGCGGAGTTTTTTGTTAATGGAAAGCACGAAGTTGGTTCTTGGTTGAAGTCATCGGATACAGCCATTACCAAGTTCTTTAACAGTGCCGGGGAAGAAATTGTTTTATTGCCTGGCAATACGTGGATTCAGGTTGTGCATAGTAAGATTGCGATTGTAGTTGTACCTTTAGCACAATAATTTAGTTCTCAGTATGTGTCGTAATCTCATTTGAGTTTGCGGCACTTCTTTTTTGTTTTGTTGAATGACTTCTCTGGGTCAATTGTATATAATTGTGACGTGTGTTAGAATGAAGAATATTAAAAGGGGGTAGTACATGAGAAACAATCGTAATCACTTTCTGATTTATGTTTCCATAGCAGTTATACTTATGCTCATTGTTTCGGGTTGTTCTAAAAAGCCGGGTAATGATTTATTGAATATGAAATTTACGAAAGTTTATGTGGGTGGTTGGATGATGGAGACGGCGGACAGAGTGAAGCCGTTGGCTGAGTCAGATCGTAAGGAGATTACCCAGGCGTTAAAAATGGATTCTTGGACCTTTCAAAAGGATTTTTCAATTAACACGTTAAAGCCGATCATTGTGCTTTATGATGATTCGGGTGCGAAGGTTTCGGTAAGTGAATATGAAGGTAAAGCATTGGTTTATTATGTGGATGCTTCAAGTCGTAATCGTGAGTACTACTTTGCATCGGGTGATATTATTGAGGTTATTCAGGCGTTTAATGCGCGCATCGAGCCGGATTTGGTCGTTGGTGATAATGACGAACTGCCGGAAGAATTGTTGAGTGTATGGTTTCTGAGCGCGTATGTCGGTCTTTCCAGTTTGGCTACAGAGGATAAGTGGTTTGTTTTAAAACAGGAGGACAGTCTCTATATTCGCGCGATGATGGATTTGGGCAGTTGGACGGAAGCGAAAGATTTGGCTGGGTTTGCCTTTGAAACGTATTATATGTTAAAGGGTGAAGGCGGTTGGATGTTGAGTGTCGGTGTTCTTCAGGAGAAGGCGTTGGTTTCCATCATTAATCCGACGACCGGGTTTACACGTAAGGTCTATTATGCGCCGATCAGTATTTTGGGTGAAGTTGAAGAAGTACTACGTCGGATCAGTCCGGTCGTTGAAATAGAAGTGAATGAGTTTATTAATGCCAATCTTACGCGGGCGTATGTCGGTGATGGAATGGCTGAATGGGATGAGAAGTGGTTTGATTTAAGTGAGTTGCAGGCCAGTGATTTGCGCAGTTTATTGCGCATTGAAGATTGGATCATCGCTCAGGATTTACCGGCGGTCGGGTTGGATGTGTTATATTCTCTGTCGACCGATGATGGTATTGATTTTTGGGTCAGTCCGTGGGATGAAGGTCGCGCATTGGTTGGGGTAACAGTTTCGCAAGATGATGTGTTGCGCAGAGAGTTCTACTATGCGCCGAGTTCCATTATTTTGGATGGTCAGAACATGTTGGCGTTAATTCGTCCGGCTTCGAAGTATCCGGTGTTGAGCGATGCGTTGCGCAATGTCGTGCTTAATGGAGTGTTTAGCGGTGTTTGGACCGATAATCCCGATGATTTTGTGGATGAGTGGTCACCGATAACCTTAGAAAACTCGGCTGCTGTGGTATTTACCTTGACCTTTGATTCGTGGATCGTTGCGGAGAATTTGCCGCCGATGGGTATTAAGCCGCAGTTTATGGTGAGAAGTGCCGATGGTATTCAAATCTTTGGAACTTATTATGAAGGTAAGTCGTTGATTGGTGTAACCAATTCTAAAGTGGATGCGCCGGGTGAATATTACTTTGCGCCGGATTGGGTGGTTGAGTTTACACTTGATTATTTGAATTCGTTGGGAAATTAGTACATAAAAAAATCGAAGGTCATGATTGACTTTCGATTTTTTCTTTTTCTTCAATTACCATGCCACCGGAACAACAACCATGCACTTTATCCGCATCGTCGCCGATGACGCGATAAATGAATTTCACAAATAATCCAAATACTACCAGAAATATACCGCCAATAATAATATCTTGCATATCAGTCTCCTTGACTCAGAGATTTACTCTTTTTTGCACTGCGAGTTTTTTTCCTCTTTAACTTCAATTGTTGTCCCAGTGTCTTGTTCTGTAAGTTGTTGTAATTATAACTGTAATAAGAATTGCGTTCTTCTTTGATCATGGTCACACATGTCCCAATTACGTTGATGCCCGCCCGCTTGCATTGCGTCAAAGCGACTTTTGCGTGCTCTTTTTTAGTTTGTTCACTGGCTACACAAAAGAGCATGCCATCGGCCGCCAGACCAACCGGAATGGCGTCAGGGACCGGCAAAACTGGTGGGCCATCCATGATGATCATATCGAAGCGCAATTTAAGGAATTCAATGAATTCACGGAAGCGTTTGGATGATAACATTTCCGCAGGATTGGGGACAATAGGTCCCGCAGTCATAAGATAGAGATCATTGCTTATATTAGGATGTTTAATTTGTTGAACATATTTCAATACATTGAAACCTTCTGATTTAAAGTTTAGTAATGCATCAGACAATCCCGTAGCATTGGAAACTTGGAACTGTCGGTGAATATCTGGAATCCGAAGATCACAGTCAATGAGTAATACACGTTGGCGATGAGAAGCCATAACAACCGCCAGATTGCAGGAAGTCGTACTTTTTCCCTCTGCAGCATTAGCGGATGTGACCACAAGCACATTGATTTCGCTGTTAAAAGCGGAAAATTCGATATTGGTGCGTAAATGCCTATAGGCTTCACTGTGATCGAATATGTATCCACCGTTTGGATTCTTTGTTTTTTCTTTTAGTGTTACTAAGTTGGTTTTTTCCATGATTACCCCCTTTAAGCATAGGTCAATTATAGCTTTGAAGAAGAACATTGTAAAGAGTAGAGGGTAATTTGTGACTTTTTCACAACTAAAAAGCACTTATCATCTTGCATTTTTCATTTAAAGTATTCCATCTTTGCATTAGTTTGGTATAATGGTTCGGTAGGGGGTAGTGCAATGGAAGAAAAGTATTTTGAGGAAAACGAGCGCGAGTTTGAAATTGACTTGGTTGAGTTACTAGCCATTTTATATAAGCATGCGCTTTTAATTATGTTGATGACGGCTTTGGGATTGACAGTGGCCTTCGCGTATACGCGCTTCTTTGTAAGTCCGACGTATCGAAGTGAATCAACGGTTTATATCCAACCGTTAGTCAAAGAGGGTAATTTGAATTTAAATGATTTGAATGTTAATCAGCGGTTGGTCGGTACGTATACGCAATTAGCGAAGAGCAATGCGGTGTTAAATCAGGTCGTACCGTTCTTTCTGCGGGACGATTTGGATGTGGATACTATTCGTGAGGCTGTATCGGTTTCCGCAATAGGGGATACGCAGATCATTAAGGTGTCGGCGGTTACGATTGATCCGGAGCTTTCCGCGCGGTTGACCAATCGGGTGGTCAGTGTGTTTATTGAGGAAGTCGTGGAAACGATGACGATTGATAACTTAAGGGTTATTGATGCGGCGACGGTCAGTACGAAGAAGTTGGGTCCAAACACGATGTTGAATACGGCGATTGGCGGTTTGCTCGGGTTGATGTTGTCGGTCGGTTTTGTATTTTTGAAATTAATGTTGGATCGTACGATTCACAATCGACATGATGCGGAGAAAGTATTGAATTTGCCGGTATTGGGCGAAATCAATTTCTATGAAGAATAAGTTTGTTGATACACATTGTCATGCTTTGTGGGATTTTGATGATGGTGTTAAGTCTATGGATGAATCATTGGCGTTGCTTCGCTGTGCTCAGATCACAGGGATTGTGACGCTTTTTGTCACTCCGCATATCAATGGGATTTATAATCCGACACAAGAGGAAATTAAAAGTAAAACGCAGGAGTTGATTGACTTAAAAAATCAAAACAGTATACCGATTGAAGTTAAGTATGCCTGTGAGTTTCGGGTAAGTGATGAATCAATGCAAGAGATCATAGATAAAAAATATGTTTGTTATCAGGATACGGACTATCTTTTGGTTGAATTTGTGCGAAGAATCATTGATTTGCGTTTGATTGAGGATGCTCTGTATGAATTGAAAATTTTGGGCGTTAAGCCGATCATTGCTCATCCGGAGCGCTATTTTGATTCGGAAAGGCAGGCTATCGATTACTGTAAGAAATGGTTGAGTTGGGGAGCTTTCTTTCAAATCAACCGAACGAGTCTGCTGGGTTTTCATGGGGAGAGAATCGATAAGATATCGTGGCGTTTGGTAAGTGAAGGTTTGGCTCATATCGTCGCTTCCGATGCGCATCAGGGTGAGGGACGTAGGGAGTGTCGTTTGGACGATGTGCATGGCGCAATTGAGAGAAGATTTACGACAAGTATAGCCGATGATCTGTGCATCCATAATCCCAAGGCGTTAAGTTTAAATGAAGAGCTCAAGCAGATTTCGGTTAAGAAGCCTTGGTGGCACAAAAAATAGCAATTAAAAAGCGTTTCTTAGGGAAGCGCTTTTTCATAAAGAAAACCAGCACCGGGGGGCGGTGCTGGCTTTATAGGATTCGTAGTCCCTAATGATTTTGTGACGTCTTGGGGAAGCCGCCACGGGATTCGTAATCCGTGTCGGAAATGTGTGTGGGGGGGGGATTGCATTTCCGACAATTGCAATGTTATCACATATTTTACGTGTTGTCATCAGTTATTATGTAAGATGAGATAAAATTCACTGAATACTAAAATTCATTAAAGCATCTGTCCGAAAATTGTGGCAATGAAAGTATTTACAAACAGTTGTTTGATAATATATATCGATTAATGTGAAATCTTCCATTAGAAACTTGTGAAAATTTGTGACCTATGTTATATTCATTACGTTAGGGGTGTGGGGCTCTTGAAAAAATATCGCAATGTTCTTTTATCAATATTTGACATCGTGATGGTTATAGTAGCGTATTTTGTAGCGTTGTGGATCCGTCTCGACTTTTCTTTGCGCAGTATTGCATATTTTCATCATCTAGTAGAACTGCTACCCGTCATTGTGATCGCGTATTTTATTGCATTCAAATTGGCTAAAATCGATAAAACGTTGTGGACTTCGCCAAGTGTTGATGAAGCTTTGCGAGTTTCGATGGCATCCTTGTTAGGATTTGCGATTGTGTTTGTCTTCTGTGAGTACGTCACGCCTGTTCAGTTGCCGTTGAGTGTTCATTTCATTGCGCTGATGCTGGTTGTGCTTTCTATGATATTTGTACGTTTCTCGTATCGCATCTACCGGCTGTTATCGTCGTTGAGTGGGAATAACTCGGAGCATTGCAAGCGGACGTTGATCGTGGGTGCCGGTGAGGCGGGTACGATGCTTCTGAAGGAAATTCTTCAAAATAAAAAATACAATAATAAAGTCATCGGCTTTTTGGATGATGATGCGTATAAAATTGGAAAATTAGTGATGGGTATTCCAGTATTAGCTAAGTCTGAAGAAGTAGGAACGTTGGCGATCAAGGAAAATATTGATGTTATCTATATTGCGATGCCTTCGGTGTCTGTGAAAAAGCAAAATGAAATTGCGAAGCTGTGTTATGGAAGTCAGGCGAAGGTATATATGCTTACCGGTTCGCAAGATATGATTCAGGCGGCCGGGATTCATCGTTCGATTCGGGAAATGTCGATTGAGGATTTGTTGGGCCGTAAGGAAGTTCACTTAAAGCATGAGGATCTAAAAGAACTGATACACGATAAGAGCATTTTGGTTACGGGAGCCGGGGGTTCGATTGGCAGTGAGTTGGTGCGTCAGATCGTGCTCTACCAACCCAAAAGTGTCATTATGTTGGATATCAGTGAGAACTCGATCTACGATTTACAGTCGGAGTTGAATATTTGGCGCAAAGAGAAGAAAATTGCGAAGGATGTTGAGTTTCTGCCGATCATTGGGTCCATACGGGACATCGCCGTGCTCGATATGATCTTTGAAAGAAGTAAGTTTGACCTTGTGTTTCATGCGGCAGCGCATAAGCATGTGCCTCTGATGGAGTCCATGCCGGCTGAAGCCGTGAAGAACAATATCTTTGGCTCTCACCACATCATCGAACTTTGTAAGAAACACAAAGTAAAACAGATGGTTCATATTTCTACGGATAAGGCGGTCAATCCGACCAATGTCATGGGTGCGACCAAACGCTTTGTGGAGAAGATGATTCAGACCATCGGTAAAGATGGTCCGACCAAGTTTGTGGCGGTGAGGTTTGGTAATGTATTGGGCTCCAGTGGCAGTGTCATTCCATTGTTTAAAAAGCAGATTGCCAGTGGCGGTCCGGTGACGGTCACGGATCCGGAAATGATTCGTTACTTTATGACCATAACGGAAGCTGTATCGCTGATTCTTCAAGCCGCGTCTTATGGCGAAGGCGGGGAGATATTTGTTCTCGATATGGGAGAACCCGTGAAAATTTTGGATCTTGCGGAAAAAATGATATCTTTAGCCGGTTATGTTCCGTATCAGGATATTGATATTGAATTTACGGGGTTAAGACCGGGGGAAAAACTGTTTGAAGAATTGTTAATGGGGGAGGAGGGTCTTAAAGAAACGCCGAATCCGCTCATTAAAGTAACTAAGCCCATGGAGATTTCCAGAGAGCAGATCATCCGTGAGATTGAATACCTCAGAAAAGTCGTAGCGGTCGATCAGTCGCGCGGAGAGATAATTAAAGCGCTGATGGAGACAGTTCCGACGTATAGGCAGAGTTAATGAACTGGCATATACTGTTTGTCCGTGGTGGTCAAGAAGAAAAAATATTAACCAAAGTAAATGATGCTAATCATGAAGCATTTATCCCAAAAGTTACGAAGGTTTTTAAGAGAAAAAATGAGCTTAGAAAAGAAGATGTGCCATTATTCAAGAATTATGTATTTGTGAAGTCACAGAGTAACACAAGAGAATTTCAAGAATATATCCAACATGAAATTCAACATATGACTGGATTTATCAGATTATTAAAACATGATAACGAAGGAACTGAATCACTTTATCCTCATGAGAAGGAATTTCTGATGAAGTTTGCGAATAAAGATCATGTGATCAATCAATCACAGGGATTTATAGAAGGTGATAAGATCGTCATCACCGAAGGACCACTAATTGGGCATGAAAGCTTAATTAAGAAGATTGACCGTCATAAAAGAATCGCACAGTTAGACATTGAAATGTTTGGGGACAAAAGAACAATTACCGTCGGACTCGAGATTATAAGTAAACGATAATTCTATGAGGTTGTATTGGTTGCAAGTGGCACCATACACCTCTTTAGATTTTATTGAAGTAGTTAACTGCGGTATTCGTCTGTGGGCGAAGCCGAATCTGTGTCGAGTTGGTAGTTCACACAAGATCAATGTTTAGTTGAGTTGAATGTTTCATTATTGATTACAACAATATGCTAATAGAATAATCAGAATGAAAAAAATCCGTTTCTAAAGATTTTGTAATGATACTTTCAGATAATTAGAATATTTATGGTGCTTCGAGATTTAAAGTTTACATATGGACTTCTTTGAATCTAAGCACACCTTTATACACTAATAGAATTCAAATAGAGAATCAAATGTAGCATTTAACTAAATTTTTGAATCACATTAAAAGAGCGGAGTAAAAGATGAGGAACAAAAAGATCTTAATCAATATGATTCTGTCAGTTGGTATTAAAGGTTTTGGAATGGTGCTATCACTATACCTTATGCCAGCATATATTGAATATTTTCAGAATCAACATATTTTGGGATTATGGTTTACTTTGCTTTCTGTACTTAACTGGATTCTTACTTTTGATTTTGGAATTGGAAACGGACTTCGGAATAAATTAACTGCAGCATTGGCAAGAAATGATACTACTGATGCAAGATCTCTGATATCTACTACATATGGAATATCAATAACAATTTCATTGTTCTTTTTTGTAGCATGTATTTTATCTGTTAATTTTGTTAATTGGAATTTGTTTTTTAACATTTCGCCTAAAATCATTCCAACAATAATTTTGAGGAAAGCAGTTTTGATTGTACTAATTGGGATAATTTTTCAATTTATTTTGAAAGTAATCACAAGTATTCTGTTGGCATTTCAGATGCCATCAATTTCGAATTTCTTAGGATTTTTGACGAACTTAATAATTTTCTTAGCAGTTTTGTCACTTAACAAAACTAATGACTCTTCTGGTCTTATTGTACTATCAATTATTTACTCTGTTTCATCAAATCTTCCACTACTGGTCGCAACAATAATTGTTTTTACAACAAAACTAAAAGATTCAAGACCAAGCATCAGAATGATTGATAGAAATTTGGGAAAATCAATTTTAAAGCTTGGTGTGGCTTTTTTCTCACTCCAAATTCTATCTCTGGCTTTATTCAACATGAAAGAGTTTCTAATTTCATGGACAACATCACCGGAATATGTTGTTGAGTTTCAGATTTATAATAGATTATTTAGTTTTATAGTTAGTGTAGCGTGGATTGCACTTATTCCAGTTTGGTCTGCTGTTACGGAAGCTTATACTAAAAATGATCACGTTTGGATCAGTTTAATTTATAGCAACCTTAGAAAAGTAATGGTATTAGTTATTATTACTCTTTTAGTTTTAGTCTTTAATCTTCAAACTATCATAGATTTATGGCTTGGATTAAATTATATTAAAATTCAAATAAACTATAGTCTTGCATTTGGTGTTTACTGTTTATTGTATATTTGGTGGGGTGTTATCGCGAGTTTTGCAAATGGAACTGGGAAAATAAAGACACAATTAATTTATTCTACATTAGGAGTTATTGTTAATCTTACTCTAACAATTATATTTGTCAATATATTCAAGTCTTGGATTGGAATAATCTATGCAGGGATTATTTCTATGTTACCATACTGCGTGGTAGAACCGGTAAATATTAATAAGCTAATTAAAGGTGATTCATATGAACAAAAAAACTGTTAACACACCACTAGTTTTCGTAGTTATTTACATCTTAATGACGATATTATTATCTTTTATTGGACCAGTTAAGTATTATAATTATTCGTATGGGTATATGTTATTCTTCATGACCCTAGTTATTATAGCAATAGTTACTGGATATTTGTCAACATCCAAAAGTTATATACTAAATCAAAAAAGATTTCTTTTTAAATCAAGTAGATTTTTTGCCAAAGAGAGTACAATTGATTTAATTGTTCAATTCTCTATAATAATTGCTTTGGCTTTTGAGGTTATGATTTTTGTCTCATACTCTAAATCAATTAGTAGTTTTAGTCTTCAAACAATATTTTATAACATTATAAATATTGGTAAGATTTATCAAATATCACTTGATGTTGCCAGAGAATCCCGAGATGTGAGTCTTTTACGACAATTTATCACTTTATTTGGGGTATTTAAACAAATTGCAATAGTGGGATATCTAATAAGAAGCGATCGACTTGTAAAATTCAAAATATTTTTCTGGATAACTCTTATTTTGAGTATGGTAAATGTGTTAGCTTTTAAAGGAACACAAAAAGAAATAGGTGATTTAGCTATTTATTTCTTAAGCGTTTGGATGATTAAGCATGCAATGAGGGGGAATATTAAACTTAGTAAAATACTAGTACCTATTTTAATTCTTGTCTTTGGGGTTTTTGGTTTTATGCAACTATCGAGAGCTAGTACATATAATATAAATATAAAAGAATTTCACAACTCATTTTTTATGTTCAATTCAAATCATATTGTTTACAAGTTATTTGGTAGCAAAATGGGGTTTGCAATTACTTCAGTTATTTTTTATGTTTCAGGTGGCTACTATGGATTAACTAAATCGCTTCTAGTTCCATTCAGGTGGACCTATGGATTAGGGAATTCATTTGCATTATCCTCATATGCTGCACAATATTTTGGCTTTGAAAATATGATAGTAAACTCAATTCCTTCTAGAGCAGAAGCGATTACAGGTTATCCTGCATTAATGTATTGGAGTACAATGTTTCCATGGATTGCATCTGATTTGACTTTCCCTGGAAGCATTGTCTTTATGTTTGCTATAGCAAGAATATACTCAATCTGTTGGAAAGAATCAGTACATAGAAATAACTTACTGTCCGCTTTATTGTTCTCAAGACTAAATATTATGTGGGCATTCTTACCAGCAAACAATCAACTAATGCAGACTAGAGAATCAACATTAGCTACTCTTTTTTTATTGATTATATGGTTTTTCTTTCATAATAGATTTAGTTCAATGACGGTAAAAGTAGGGAGAAAAAAATGAAAAAAATCTTAGTCGTTAATGTTGCTTTGATAGGGGAAGAATCTGGCACTGGCTATTCCTTGAACAGCATTTTCTGTGATTACCCTCAAACTGACATAATGCAAGTCAGTTTACAGATTGCACCTCAACATTATGTGACAACAATTGATAATACATTATTTATTAGTAGAAGCTGTATTCCTATAGATTATAGTGTAAGAAAGCTATTATCGATGATTAGAAGTAAAAAAAAGAGAGTTTCAGATTTGTTGATACTCTCAGCAAATATACCTCAAAAGAACATAAAAGGTGCACTTCATGACTTCTTTAGAGGTTTATTGGATATGTCTTATGCAAAACTGAATAAAGAGATTATGAATAAAATAAAGCTATTTGAACCTGATTTAATATACACTTGCGGAAGTACAATAAGAATACACAAAATTGTTAATATGATTTCTAAAAAACTTGAGATTCCAATTATATTACACTTAATGGACGACTGGCCTGAAACAATCTATACATCATCTTTTCTTTCTTCATTTGCAAAATCAAAGATAATGAAAGAACTTTTCATCACGAATTTATTATCAAAGCAAAATTTTGCAATTAGCAATGCTTTATGCAAGAAATACGAGGAGAAATATAAAAAAACATACATAGCACTTATGAATCCTGCAAAATATATTGTAAGTAATCCAATAGTCAGTGATAATAGAACAGTAGAATTTATTTATGCAGGATCACTTTCGTTAAATAGATGGAAAAGTCTCTTAGAAATTGCGAAAGGAATTTATGAGTTAAATTTGCAAGGAAAGCATGCCTGTTTTAAGTTGTACATACCTACAAGTTGGAATACTAGAGAAATTAATGAAATTTTCGGACAATTTAACGTTGAAATCAATAACTATGTATCAAATTCTGAAGTAAATGAGGTATATAGCAAAGCAGATGTATTAGTGCACGTCGAGAGTTTTGATGAGACTTTTAGGAAATTCACTAAGTATTCACTGTCTACAAAAATACCTGAATATATGGGTGCAGGCAAGCCAATTTTAGCTTATGTGCCAGCTGAGTTATATGGGGGTTGTTTTATTAGTGAAAACAAAGCAGGATTAGTAGCAAATAATCTAGATGAATTGAATTTATGCCTAACTCAAATGATTGATGATAAGTTAAAAAGACTAATTCTTGCGAATGGAGGGATTACCTGTGCAAGAAATAACCTATCTATCAATTCAACAACCGAAAAACTAAACAGTGTCATATTACATACGTCGCATAAATAGTGCCACTGTGGCGCCAAATCAGTGCCCCACGAATCGGAAAGTGAGAGCCAATGAATTTGCACTGGTTGTGCCACTTGAAAACTTTACAATAAGTCTGTACGAAAATGTGCAGACTTTTTTGGGATCTTTACGGAACTTTTAGAATATAAGTTGCAAGCATTGCGGAAGTTTTAGATGTTAGATTTAAGGGACTTTAGAAACTTAATTTTCGTATTTATACAGTATATGATTCGCCTACGAAGGTAATCTAAATTGCGATATGCTGCGTTTCTTATCAGTAATTTAATGGTATTATTGCGAGACTCGATAGGACCAGTGGATAATCTTTTTCCATTAAACAATTAAAATGAGTTGACTATTTCAGGCTTCCATTTTAGCAGGGTACGTCCAACACGCTTTACTTCTGAATGAGGATGAGCTAAAAAACTCTTGATAATGGCATCCAATTGATGAGAAGCACCCTGAACGCTTTTGACTCGATTGAACAATATGTACGATTCTTTCAGATTACAGCTTTCTTTAATGAGCGGATGGATGTTAAACAAAAGCTCCCGGTATATCATCAAATAAACGATATATCCCAGTTATGATTGTATTACTGTCGATACCATTCAATGCTTGAAACGTTGCGAAGTAACACGAATCGCTTCTGTTTGAGCAAATAGTATTCAAAAGAACCTCGATCATAGCGTCTTAGAAACCCTTTAACTGCACATCCAACATACTCAAGGCCAATTAGATAACATGAAAGGAATCGTCACATAGCTTCGCTAGCTTGAAATAATGTTGTTGAAAAAAACGATATCCTTCATACATATCCGAGCTGATGAATTTGACCTTTCGTAGTACTTCAGAAAAGGCGATTACCGTATATAATCATCATGACAAGAAAACGTACAAACTGTCAAAGTGAGAACTGCTTCGGCAGTTTTTTTTACTTTGTAGGTATAGAATTATTCCGATGAGTGCTGCTATTTTAACAATCAAAACTTAACGTTTAATTCATGAACAATGTACAATGCCTGATTATAATAAGGATTGTTTATTGAAATAAACGGAGGATAAAATGTCCAAGATTACAGTAGCGGGAATTGGTTATGTCGGATTATCGAATGCTGTGTTATTTGCACAGAACAATGAAGTAATTGCTCTAGACATTATTAAGGAAAAAGTTGAGATGATCAATAATAGAAAGTCTCCAATTATGGATTATGAGATTGAGGATTTTCTTGTTAACAAGAAACATAATTTGTTTGCTACAACTGATAATTACGAAGCATACAAAGATGCGGAGTATGTAATCATCTGTACGCCAACCAATTATGATTCTGAGAAGAATTACTTCAATACGCGAACCGTTGAAGCGGTGATTGCGACTGTATTATCGATTAATCCATCGGCTGTTATGGTGATAAAATCTACCGTACCTGTCGGATATACGGAGAGAGTTAAGAATATGTTTGATACGGAGAATATCATCTTCTCCCCAGAGTTTTTACGTGAGGGCAAAGCGCTTTACGACAACCTCTATCCATCTCGTATCGTGGTGGGGGAGGATTCTGAGCGTGGACGACATTTCGCGTCTCTGCTGGCTCAGGGAGCGCTTAAAAGCGATATTCCCATGTTATTCACTGGATCTACGGAGGCGGAGGCTATTAAGTTATTTGCGAATACGTATTTAGCGATGCGTGTCGCATTCTTTAATGAGTTGGACTCCTATGCGGAGGTTCGTGGATTAGTCAGTAAGGAAATTATTGAAGGTGTAGGACTGGATCCTCGCATTGGATCCCATTATAACAACCCATCCTTTGGCTATGGCGGGTATTGTTTACCTAAGGATACAAAGCAATTGCTTGCGAATTATAGTGATGTTCCTCAAAATATCATGTCCGCAATCGTGGATGCTAATCGTACCCGAAAAGATCATATAGCGGAAATGATTTTAAGAAGAAAGCCTGCCATCGTCGGTATCTATCGCTTAACCATGAAAATGGATTCGGATAACTTTCGTCAATCCGCTATTCAGGGAGTTATGAAGCGAATTAAAGCAAAAGGGGTGGAGGTTGTTATCTTTGAGCCGGCCATGACAGAAGAGTTATTCTTTAATTCCAGAGTCATTCGTGATTTCTCAGATTTTAAGGAGATGTGTGATGTAATCGTCGCAAATCGCATGTCATCTGAACTGGCGGATGTCAGTGATAAGATATATTCCCGGGACATCTTTAGCAGGGATTAAGGTATTTATAACGGAAATGGCAATTTTCTATTTCCGTTATTTTATTGTTTCTGTATAATAAATGGTAGATTCGGGGGAATTTTATATGCGTGAGAGAAGAGATATAATTCCGACGTTAATCATAGTGACACTAGCTGTTATACCGCTCGTGTTTTTTCCGGTTGGGGAAGATGGTTTCTTTACACCGCCCAAACTTCTGATTTTGCGCTTAATCGTGATCACTTACTTGTTTTGGATATTTAAAAACCGGGACAAAGTTAGTGATAATGTTTCAACGGACTGGATCAATCGAATATTGCTATTGTACTTTGCCTGGCTGGTATTTTCTACCCTATTTTCAATTGATATACGCCAATCAATTCTTGGAAATCTGTATCGTGATGAAGGACTCACAACAATCTTGATATATTTTGCAATTTTTTTAATTGCCCGACAACAAGGCACGATTTCTAAGAAGAACATTTACTATATGTTGATTGCCGGATGTTTCGTTGTGATGTACGGTATCTTACAGAGTTATGGACTGGAATTCTTTCCCAGAGATTATATTCGAGAAAAGTGGATATTGCCATTTTCGACGATTGGTAATCCGAATTTTTTAGGTACTTACATCGTGCTGTTACTGCCATTTGCGGTGCATTTATTTGTCATTGAAAAGAAAAAGATTGGACTATTCATTTATGCTTTATTGTTCTATGGTTTACTTACAACGATGACTCGCGGAACTTGGATCGGTGCATTTATTTCAGTTTTACTTTATCTCGGCATCCTTTTTATATATCGCCAACGTTTCAAGTTCGCAATTAAAGATGTCATGATCTTTGGCTTAGTAACGTTTTTATGTCTGTTAGTTTTTGATATTTCGACATCGGGAAGTTTCTTTTTAAGACTTCTATCCATCACACTGGAATTTGGAAGAGTGATTAAGGGCGGGGAAAACTTAGAACTCGCCGGGTCCTACAGAATGTTTATATGGCTCAAAACGATAGAGTTAATTAAGATGCGACCTTTTGTTGGGTTTGGACTTGAAAACCTTCAATTGGCATTCGAACAATACTATGCAGTAGATATCATAAAGGTAATTGGTGGTCCCCTGATCATAGACAGAGCACACAACGAATACTTGCACATTGCCGTATCTTCCGGTATTCCAGCACTTATTCTTTATTTAAGTTTTATCACTCTTGTTATTCGAAAGGGAGTTGCTCGATTATTGGATTTACCTTATGCGATACCATTGCTTGTTGCTATTTTCGGATATCTTGTACAAGCCTTCTTTAATATTAGCGTCGTATCGGTCGCCTACATCTTCTGGGCATTTCTGGGATTTTTAGCTTCAAGCAAACCTATTGAAACAGAATAGAACCGATTTTATTTGAGTTTCATTTTGTTCATTATGCCCACTTTGGGCATTTTTTATTAATGCCTGAATTTCAAATTCCTTTCATTATCTGTTATCATTTAAGTAATGATATTTTATTTGTTTGAAAGGAGTGAAGGTATGAAAGTATTAGAGTTTAATTTGCGGAAGAAATACAGTGAGGCCAGTGGCGTATGTGCGGTAGTCAGTGATGACATTGTCATGGAACTCAATGAATATGGGGATTATGAGGAGAGGGTACTTTTACTTAATGATATGGTTCTTGATTCTGATATTGAGTTTGTTTCGCCGAATTTCAGTTCAGAAGTAAATGAGACAGATATTGCGGATAGGTTATTTAAGTCGGATGATGTTTCTTTTGATCAGCGACTGGGATATTATCGCTCACTCTACGCCGGACATGTGCTTGAGGGAGATTATCGGATAAATGCCAGTTCAGGGGGCATTGGGACCTGGATATTCAAAGAACTGTTAGAGCGTGATTACATTGATGGGGTCATCCATGTGAAGGAGAATTTGGATAAAGGAAGTCCGATTTTGTTTCAATACGGTATTTCACGATCGGTTGAGGAGATCCGTGTCGGTTCACGCTCAAAGTACTACCCGGTTGAGATGTCTGAGGTTTTGAGAACTGTACGTGAAGTTGAGGGCAGGTATGCGATCATCGGAATTCCGAGTTTCATCATGGCTGTACGGCTGATATGTGAGAAAGACGAAGTTTTGAAATCGCGGATTAAGTATACGGTCGGATTGATTTGTGGGCATCAGAAAAGCAGTAAATTCGGTGAATTTCTGGCTTGGCAAGTCGGTATCAAACCCGGTAACTTGAAGGTTATGACTATCGTAAGAAACTGATGGACCGACCGGCCGATGACTATGGTGTAGAGATGGTTGGGACGATCGATGGCGTTGAGGTCAATATAGTTAAACCGATGAGTGAATTGCTTGGACATGATTGGGGTGAGGGGTTTTTCAAAGTTCTGGCATCCGACTATACCGATGATGTATTCAATGAAACTGCCGATATTACCATCGGTGATGCTTGGTTGCCTGAATATTCTGATGACAGCTTAGGGAGCAGCGTTGTTATTGTCAGAAACGCTGCATTGAATGATTTGATTGATTCGGGAATTAGTTCTGGTCGTTTGAAATTAAATGTTATTGACAAAGAAGCGATGTTTTTGTCTCAAGCCTCACATTACCGCCATACCCACGATGAACTGGCTTATCGCTTATTTAAAAAGGATATTTCAGGTCAATGGCGTCCGCAGAAAAGGGTAGAAGCATCGGGCGAACTGTTGGAGCGCAGAAAAAAAATTCAAGACCTGCGCGAAGAAATATCCGCTTCCAGTCATATCGTCTATAAAAGAGCGGTAGAACTGGATGACTTGAATTATTTTATGGTTGAAATGGGTAAACTTTCGAAGAAATATAAAGAACTGTACTTATGAGCCACTTATCGTGGCTTTTGCTTATTTTTGAATGGGTAACCACTTCAGAACGCGCTGAATCTGATCGTCCCAATATTGCCACGTATGATCTCCGGGCGATTCTTCATAGGTCAGATCGACCTTCAGACGTTCGAGATGTTCTTTCATCGCAATGCTCTGATCGTACAAATAATCTTCCGTGCCACAACAAATAAATATCTTCGGGAATGGTTTATCGGAGAGATTCAGATGGGTGGCGAGGGCCAGTAAATCATTGTCACTGCCTTTAACCTGATGAGCCTCACCGAAGATGTTTTTCCAAAATTCTTTCTCCTCGGTGTTCTCATTGTACAAACAGATCGAAGCAACATCGAGTGCACCGGACAATGAAGCAACCGCCGAAAAAGAGTCAGGTGCGCCAAGTCCCATTTTAAGAGCTCCATAACCACCCATGGAAAGTCCGGCCACAAAGTTATCTTCCCGTTTATCGGATAGATTATTAAAGAAAGTATGACATATTTTGGGGAGTTCATCGGTAAAGAACGTCCAATATTTATTGCCATGGGCCATATCGGTATACCATCCCAAATGAGTGGATGGCATAATGACGGCGATATTCATTTCGCTCACATAACGTTCGATAGAGGAGCCTCGAAGCCAACCCGAATGATCATCCGTCATTCCATGAAGCAAATACAGTACGGGAATATTCGAAGAATTCTGATTTTGAGGTAGTATGACATTCATTTGCATACTCAGTCCCAAGGTATTCGAAAAGAAACTTACATTTAAAAGTGCCATGGTATCAATCTCCTGTGTTGGCTCTATTCTAACATTGTAAGCAATCTTCTTACAATAACAAACCCCAAGCTTATTCTTTCATACCTTGTTTTAATTCACCTCACACTATCATCATCGTTCATTTTAAGACAGTTTTGTTTTTTTGCTTTCTTTCATGATTATGCATTATTACTATGCTAACCATTAATTGAAATTGTGCCAGTAGTTTCGAACAATCAAATATTATTGAAAAGTTATATAACAACCAAATATGATTGAATATATATAAATCAACCATAAATGATTGAATACACATAAATCAACCAAAAATGATTGTTTTTCAGTTATTAAATGATATAATTCAAGAAAGGTGGTTAAGATATGATTGAATATTTTGCAATAATAATTGATTTAGTTAAATCAAAAAAAATGACTGATAGTGAGCGGTATGAAGCTCAGGAGAAATTGAAGAATGCAATCAATATCATTAACTTGCTATATAAAGAGAGTATAGTTAAGTCAATGAGTTTTTCTGCAGGTGATTCCGTTCAAGGACTTTTTAATAATGTGAAGTCTACATATAACACATTTTATCTAATTCAAAACCTAGTTTTTCCATATAGTGTACGTTGCGGAATTGGACAAGGTCAGGTGAATGAACAGCTTATTAACAGATTCAAGATTGATGATTCAAATGCCTATGACGGAAAGGCGTACCATCTTGCTCGTAGCGGACTTGATTTAGCAAGGGAACATAACTACCAAATATACATTAATTCTGACTCAAATAAGGACTTCACTATAAATTCGCTCATTAATGATGACATAAAAGTTTCAATGACTTTAGTCAGACAAGCTATATATTCAATTATGAATATAATAGATCCCGTTGTCGTAGAATGCAATGTCATTAACAGTAACTATAATGATAATGTAATTGGCTTCATTATGAAAATTACTGGCTATTACAAAGAGAAAAGTAGAGTTAGAAGCAAAATAAAAGATTCAGAAGAGAATGAACCCACAGAAATTAGTGAATCAGAAATAAAGGAATTAATTGAGCTATTCCAACAAAATAGTTCTGAAAAGTACAAAACATGTCAATCAAGAAATTTTGAAGTTTTATCAAAGAATGATTCAACAATATCCTCTGATGTCCGTGAAATTCTTGTTAAGCTCACAAATTCAACAAATCAAAACGTGAGTTCAATGATTCGTACATCCAAAATGGATGAATTAAGAAGGAAGTGCATTGCGAAATTAAATATTGTTGATCATTTCTATGGGGGAAATCCATTATGATTTTAAATTTGCTAATCTTATTGCACTTCTTTGGAGATTTCTATACCCAGTCAGATTATGTGAGCAAGTTGAAAAAAAAGAGTTCTAAAGGACTGTTGTTACATGTATGTATATATACTCTTCCATTTATCTTATTAGGCATGTTAATGGTACCCTTAAAGTCTGTTTTTATTTTTATAGTGATACTATTTACTACTCATCTTCTTATTGATTACTTTAAAATAAGATATGAACGAAATAATGTTATTAGTTACAGAATTTTCTTGGTAGATCAGGCGTCGCATTTAATAGTGATATTTTTTTTATATTTTACCGTAATCCAAAGTTCAATTAATTTAAATTCAATAATACGATTGGTTGAGAATATTGGTGTTTTCGGAGATTTTGAACGTACTTCAAAGATATTAGTGATTTTTGCGATAATATACAAACCAATTTCGTATCTAATTGAAATAATAATTACACCTCTCAACTCAAAGGAAAATGATGGAACTATTAAGAAGGCTGAAGGTAATCAAGAGAAAAATTTTGGATCTTTAATCGGAACACTTGAAAGAATTACGATTGTTTTACTTGGATTACTAAATTTATGGTCTTCGATTGCAATTGTTATAACTGCGAAGTCTATTGCACGATTTAAACAACTTGAAGATAAGGATTTTGCCCAGAAGTATCTTATTGGAACCTTATTAAGCCTATCAATGACTCTATTATTACTTTACATTTACTCCATCTAGTTTTGATAATGTAAATCAATTAGTCAAAGGATTATAAAACGATATAGCAAACCAAACTATAACTTAAGATGACTTTTTTACTCCAAAATTTAGTCATTGCTCAGGCAATTTTTTTATTTTCACTTTATTTCTACTTGATTTATATCTGCTTTTTGATACAATAAAAACCTATGAAATTGGAGTAAGATATGGCAGATATTGTTGAGAGATTAGAGGTTATGGCGCGTTCCATGCGCAATGCAAAGAAGTTTGTGTTCAATAAAAACGACCAAAAAATCGTAGGCGAAATGTTCAGACATTTCATGGACAGCGAGTTTCTTCAATCGGAATTCGACAGTGTGGAGTACAGTTGGTATGGTTATGAAAGTTATGTTAAGCGAAAAGCGCTAGAAGATAGTATAGGCGAGAACGACACGATGATTCAAGACTGTTTACATAGGTTGTATGGCGATATTCGCTATTTTGACAGAGGTATGACCGATAAAAGCGGTCCTGTATCCGGATGTTCGGATGATATCCTTGAGGAGATTGCAATTACTTCCAGTACCACATTCCAAATGGGAATCAATGCTGAGTTGTCGGAAGCCTTGGATAATTACAGATACTATCTCGCAGATTTTCTGATCTTTTGTTACGATACGTTTAAACTCGACGTTGGAAATGAGTTTTATCAGCACTTACATAAAGTGTCGGATAGCAGAGATGAATCATATTAAACTTGGGTTAATGAGTGAAGGAGAGCACAATGAAACGATTTTTACCGGATTTTGATTTAGATAAATTTGAATACATTGAAGGTGTTGTGGATTGGTTGGGACATCGCAAAGATCCAAAGTCCTTTATCACTCCGGAAAATATGGCTGAGAAAAAGGTGATCGTCGAAGCGATTGTGAATGGTTATATATTTAATGAGTTCCATAATCAGGACTTCGATGTTATTACGTATTGTCAATACAACGGCATGAAACACGGCGAGTTCGGACATTTCTACAACTTAGAATCCATCGTAGAAATTATGGAAGCCGATGAGAAATATGTACAGGAAGTTTTGGATAAGTTTAACAGTGAGTTCTACGATGTCAATACGTATGCGGATCAGTTAATGCTCTACTCCCGTTGCTCACGCTATGACGTCATGGACCGCATTGAAGATCGAAAAGTATTCGGAGCGGACGTTACGGGCATTGACTATGCCTTAGCTCACGTCATCCTTGTCTACAAATATGAAATTGCCTGGGTACTGCACGAACTCATCAACATCTTTGAAATTCAGGGCATGGGATCCTACGTTGAGTACTTTGCGAAATACATGTCAAAAAATCCGTTTTTGGACTTAAGGAAATAACATGTTCGACTTTTTGAAAAATGAGAAAGATCCGGACAGTGTGGAAATTGAGTTAAAACTCGACAAAGACTTACTGGAGCAGATGCTTTACGAATTTAAAGATGAGAAATTCTATGTGGATCCTCGCTCCGCCGCCGATCTGGCCCAAGTAGACCTGAGTACCCATGAACTGAAGAACATCGAACGATTCTACGAAGTGTTGGTTCACTGTGAGGAATGTGCCGATATGTTTTTGCTCAATGAGTACAAACCTTCGAAAAACGTGTTAAAACTGATCAAAGCCATACGCAAGGCATCGCTCAACTGCCAAGTCGCTTTGTTTACACTGTTTCGAAAAAAGAACCGCAACGTACAACTGAAAGGGAACATCGACTCCGAAGTGTTTGTGGCGATCGCCGAATTTAAAGTAAATGTATGCATTATCTTGCATGAAATCTTCGAAACGTATGACATTAACGTCTATCCGGTATTTCGAAGAAAGACCAAGGACAGTGTATTGTCCTATCAAAAGCAATTTGGACAAGAGGGATGAGAAATCATCTCTTTTTGTTATAATGCACAAAGTATTGTGCTATATTATGTGCTTTATTTTGACATTAAATTTTACATATGGTAAAGTCTGATTAGAAAGAGAGGTAACAAATATGAGTGCAATATTAGAAAAAAACTCCGGACTGGACAAAATTGCCTCCACCTATGTCCGTCGAAATTATGCCTTGGTTGCCAAAACTGTTAAGAAACTAAAAAAACCGGTTGAAATTACAGTGAATGGCAGAGCGGACCTTATTATCATGGACCCAGAGATTTTTGAAGGTTTAATGAACTTAATTGCAGAATATCAAGACGAGTTGGCTATAGCTCGGTTAGAGAATAGTAAAGAAGTATCTGTTTCGACTGATGTCTTTGAAAATGTTGAACTGGGAGAGTTTGAAGATATGTCCATCGATGAATTGCTCAATCAGTAATATGAGAAAAGTTATCTTAACGAAGGAAGCTGCTAAAGATATTGGCAAATTTGATGGCAGAGAAAAGCAGTGGATATATGCAATCATCCGATATCTGGAAAATGAAGAACATGCGTTGGAGTTGATTAAGCAGAAATTTGAGACCTTGCGAGAGGATTTAAAAGGGTACTATAAAGCGAAGCACAGAGGGCTTAAAATCAGATGTGTATTTAAGATACTGAGTGAAAATGAAATTGCGTTACATATTGAAAAAGCGCACGGCGATCCCTTGATCGATGAAGTCTTTCAAATGATCGCGGTTGATAAACGAGACTCTATTTATGAGTTGGCGAGCAAAAGGATTAAACATAAAGATAAAGAATAGTTATTTTGTTTAGAGATGATAAATCATCTCTCAGACTGTTGACAAATACAATTGTAGATGTCGACAGTTTTTTTATTTGTTTGAAAGGCAATCTTTATCGGATATCCGAAAAATGATAAAATAAAGAGGACATTTTGAGGGTGAAATTATGTATAAAGAACGCAAAAACC
>JAUYTU010000006.1 GCA_030694975.1 Erysipelotrichaceae bacterium
GGTGATTCTGGTTATGTATTTGTGCTTCTGGGAACCGGTGCCGATCAAGGTCAATATATAATCTCCAAAGAGGGTATCCGTGATGGTGAAAACATATGGAATTCAGTAGATGCCTCTGGTGAGTTTTTCATCAGGACTTTAATCGCTAAAGCATTAATATTAGAACCCGAACATTTAGATACCATACGGTATTTATGGCAAAATCCCGGTGAACCTAATCCAAGATGGAAGATTGCCAGGCTTTCTTATTACCAGCCTTGGGATTGGGTGATTGGTATTAGTGCTTACGAAGATGAATTACAAGTTTATACATCAGTACTTGATGATGGTAAAAACAAGATGACCGGCATTTTAGGGATTACTGGAATTTTGCTGTCTATTCTGATGGGAATATCTGGTTTACTTATCGCCAATTCCATCACGAACCCCATTCGCCGGATGACCAAAGTAGTGGAAATAATAGCCCAAGGTGATCTAAACCAAGAACTAAATATCCATTCAAAGGATGAAATTGGTATTCTCGCCGCTTCTTTCAATCAAATGACAATCCAATTGCGTGAAACAGTAAATGCGCTTATATCAAGTGAAGAAAGTTTGAAAAAAGCTCAACAGATTGCGATAATAGGCAACTGGGAAATCAATTTCATCAATGACGAAATAACCTGGTCTGATGAGATGTATCGAATTTATGAAAAAATTCCGCTAGGAACGAATATTTCTGGAAAAATGATATTTAAATTGATTCATCCTGATGATCGCGATTTAGTAAAGAATACCCATCTATATTCCCGAAATCAAAAGGCGATCATTGAAATTGATTACCGACTTCAATTTTCCAATGGGCGAACAAAATATTTGCATGAGCGCAGTGAAACAATTTTTGATAGCGCTGGAAATGCAATCAAAAAAATCGGTACGACCCAAGATGTCAGTGCTCAAAAATATATTGAACGCAAAAATCTTGAATTAGTAGCTACATTAGAAGGGACACTTGAAGCAACCGATAATGGAATACTAGTTGTAAGTCATGATTCTAAAATAATCCTAACAAATCATCGCTTTGTTCAAATGTTGCATATTCCAGAAACAATAATAGCAAGTCATGATAATAAAAAACTCCTTGAGTTTATTAAAGAACAAACCATTG